>JBAVGB010000077.1:0-25955 GCA_049684555.1 Gallionella sp.
CAGCGCCATGTACTGGATTCGATCACTTCGTTGCGCCTGAACTTAAGCGTAGCACTCGTCAGCGGGTTAGGATTCTGCCCGCACTGCAATTGGGTCAGCCTTCGGCTACGTTTGTGACACAGTAAGACTAATGCGCCTCGTCCCAGTTCTTTCCCTCTCCCAAACCGACTTCGAGCGGCACTTTTAGTTCGGCCACGTGACACATCAGGTTCGGCAGTTCTTCTTTCACATGCAACAGTTCATGCTCCGGCACTTCCAGCACCAGCTCATCATGCACTTGCATGATCAGCCGGGTTTTCAGCTTTTCGTCTTCCAGCCAGCGTTGCACCGCGATCATCGCGAGCTTGATCAGGTCCGCCGCGGTGCCCTGCATCGGCGCGTTGATCGCGGCGCGTTCCGCGCCCTGGCGGCGCATGCCGTTGCTGCTGTTGATCTCCGGCAGCCACAGGCGGCGGCCGAACACGGTTTCGACATAACCCTGTTGTCTTGCCTGTTCGCGCGTGCTGTCCATGTAAACCTTAACACCGGGATAGCGCATGAAATAGCGGTCGATGTATGCCGTTGCAGCGCCCCGCTCGATGCCGAGCTGCTTGGCCAGGCCGAATGCGGACATCCCGTAGATCAGGCCGAAGTTAATCACCTTGGCATAGCGGCGCTGCTCGCTTGATACTTCCGCGGGCGGAACCATGAAGATTTCCGCCGCAGTGGCGCGATGGATATCCTCGTTGTTGGCAAATGCAGTCAGCAGGCCCGTATCGCCGGACAGGTGCGCCATGATGCGCAGTTCGATCTGGGAATAGTCCGCCGAAACGATACGCGATCCCTGCGGCGCGATGAACGCCTCGCGGATGCGCCGGCCTTCCGCCGTGCGTATTGGGATGTTCTGCAGGTTCGGGTCGCTGGAAGCCAGCCGCCCGGTGACTGCCACCGCCTGGGAATAGCTGGTGTGCACACGCCCGGTGTTCTTGTCCCTCATTTGCGGCAGCTTGTCGGTGTAGGTGGATTTGAGCTTGGCTATGCCGCGATATTCAAGCAGGATCTTGGGCAACGGGTAATCGAGCGCTAGCTCCTGCAGCACTTCCTCGTCGGTTGACGGCGTGCCGCTCGGCGTCTTTTTCACCACCGGCAGGCCAAGCTTGTCAAACAGGATCTCCTGGATCTGCTTCGGCGAATTCAGGTTGAACGGCTGTCCCGCGGCCTCGTGCGCGCTAGCCTCCAGTGCGATCAGTTTTTCTCCCAGTTCGCGACTCTGAACCTGAAGCAGCGCGCTATCGAGCAGCACGCCGTTGCGCTCCATCGTATAGAGGACATGCATGCTCGGCATCTCGATATCGCGGTATACATGCAGCAGGCCACTTTGCGCGGCTATCTGGGGATAAAGGTTCTGGTGCAACTGCAACGTGATGTCGGCATCCTCCGCGGCATAGTGCGTCGCGGTCGCAATATCCACCTGGTCGAAACCGATCTGTTTCGCCCCCTTGCCCGCGACCTCGGTGAAACTGATGGTCTTCACGTTCAGATGACGCAACGCGAGGTTGTCCATGTCGTGCGGCTTGTGGCTCTCCAGCACATAGGATTGCAGCAGCGTGTCATCATGTATGCCTGCCAGCGCGATCCCGTGGTTGGCCAGGATATGCATGTCGTATTTGAGGTTCTGCCCGAGTTTTCTGTGCTCGGGACTTTCCAGCCAGTGCTTCAGTTTGGCGAGAACATGCTGGCGATCGAGCTGGTCCGGCGCGCCGGGATAGACGTGGGCCATTGGCAGGTAGGCAGCCCGGTGCGGCGTAATCGCGAACGACATTCCGACCAGCCGTGCGTTCATCACATTCAGCCCGGTGGTTTCGGTATCCACGCAGACCAGTTCTGCGGCAAGCAGTTTTTCCAGCCATGCATCGAGTTGCGCTTCGCTCAGTATCGTTTCGTAGTGGGCACTGTCGGTGGTTCGGGCCGGCGGGTCGCCAGGCGAATCAGCGGAACGATCGCTCCCTGCTGGCCGGGTTGGCGAGGCTGATGGCGCGGCCTTGCCGGTTTGGGCATCCCCCAGTTCGCGCAACCATGTCTTGAATTCGAAATGCTCGTACAGCTTGCGCAACTGTTCCCTGTCTGCCGGTGGCGGGATCAGTTCGTTATAGGCCTGCGGCAAATCCACATCGCATTTCACCGTGACCAGCCTGCGTGCCTGGGACAGCCAGCCCAGCGCCGCGCGCAGGTTGTCGCCGACCACGCCCTTGATCTCGCCGGCATGGGCAATCAGGTTGTCCAGCGTGCCGTATTGGGTGAGCCATTTGACGGCGGTCTTCGGGCCGACCTTCTCGACGCCGGGCACGTTGTCCACTGGATCGCCGACCAGCGCCAGGTAATCCACGATACGCTCCGGCGGCACGCCGAATTTTGCTTTGACGCCCTGGATATCCAGCGTCTCGTTGCTCATCGTGTTGATCAGGGTCACGCGTCCGTTCACCAGCTGGGCGAGATCCTTGTCGCCGGTCGCGATCACGCAGCGCACGCCGTCGCGGGATTGTTGCGCCAGCGTGCCGATCACATCGTCCGCCTCCACACCGTCCATCATCAGGATGTTCCAACCGGACGCGGCAATGGCCTGGTGCAGCGGCGCGATCTGCTGCGCCAGGTCGGCGGGCATGGCGGGGCGATGCGCCTTGTATTCGGGATACCAGTCATCGCGGAAGGTTTTGCCTTTTGCGTCGAATACGCACGCGCTATAATCGGCCGGGTAATCGTTGCGCAGTTTGCGCAGCATGTTGAGCACCCCGTAGATCGCGCCTGTCGGTTCGCCATGTCGATTGCGCAGATCCGGCATGGCGTGGAAGGCGCGGTACAGAAAAGATGAGCCGTCAACCAGCAGCAATGTTTTATCGAAATTCGCTTCGTTCATATTTATTTAATGTTTCGTCCAGGGGAACCGCATGAGCATACTGTCGAAATTGCCCAAATCCGCAATGCCGGAAGAATGGAATTCCAAGGAGGCATGGCGCGTATTCGGCATTATGTCAGAGTTTGTATCTGCCACCGACCGTCTGAACCAGATCCATCCCGCCGTGAGCATCTTCGGCAGCGCACGCACCAGGCCGGAACACCCCTATTACCAGCTCACCGAAGAGATCGCGCGCCTGCTTTCCGATGCCGGATTCTCGGTCATTTCCGGCGGCGGCCCCGGCATCATGGAGGCGGCCAACAAGGGCGCGTTCTACGGCAAATCGCCGAGCGTCGGACTGAACATCCAGCTGCCGCACGAACAGGTCGGCAACCTCTACCAGAACATCAGCCAGACCTTTCATCATTTCTTCGCGCGCAAGGTCATGTTCGTGAAATTCGCCAGCGCCTACGTGGTGATGCCGGGCGGCTTCGGTACCTTGGACGAACTGATGGAAGCGCTCACGCTGGTGCAAACCGGAAAAACCCGCAAGATGCCGATCATTCTGGTGGGCAGCCAATTCTGGGGCGGCATGATCGACTGGTTCCGCACCACATTGCTGGACGAAAAAGTCATCAGCCCGGAGGATATCGACCTGATTCAGCTTATCGACGAACCCCAGGCCGTCGTCGACGCGATCTTCAAACATTATGAATCACGTGGATTTCAGCCGACCGAGGCGGAACTCGAAAAGCAACTGTATTTATAGTATTCCCTGGCGGCATGTGGGTGGATCTGACATCTTGCCGGTATGGAAATTTCGTGCAGCTGGAATACCGGCATCACTGTAAAGGCGGGAAGCCATGCACCAACTCACACAGACTCTGCGCGCATCGGCTAAAATGCGTTTCTTTCATTCCCCGATGAACACTCCTATGCGCCTGCTAATCCTGTTGCTATTGAGCGGCTTTTCTATAGCCGCATTTGCCGATAAACCGGCGCCCGACAAACTTGAACCCTTGCCGCCGCCACCTGTCGTGAGTGGTTCTGTTGAAGATCAACCCGAGGTAACCATCACCAAGGAAAATGTGCAAACCGTGGAGGAATACCGTGTGGGAGGAAAGCTGTACATGATCAAGATCATACCCAAGGTGGGAAAACCTTATTATCTGGTCGATGATCGCGGTGACGGCAAATTTTCCCGCATGGAAAGTCTCGATTCCGGTGTGCGCCCGCCGCAGTGGGTCATACACCGCTTCTAGACAATGGCGGTTTTCACCAACGTATCCGAAGCGGAGCTGGCTGCCTGGCTGCACGATTATTCTCTCGGTCAATTGCTGGAATTGCAGGGCATCGCATCCGGCATTGAAAACACCAACTACTTCGTCACCACCAGCAATGGCCGCTTTGTGCTCACGCTGTTCGAAATACTGAGCGCCGACGAATTGCCTTTCTACCTGAATCTGATGGCGCACCTGGCCAGGCACGGCATCCCCTGCCCGAATCCGGTGGCGAACCGCTCCAATCAATTTTTGGGCACACTCAATGGCAAGCCCGCCTGTATCGTCAGCCGTTTGAGCGGCAAATCGGTAACTGCACCGATCGATGCACAGTGTGCCGCAATTGGCGCAATGCTCGGACAGATGCACATCGCCGGGCTCAGCTTTTCACAGAACATGCCCAATCCTCGCGGCGCGGCATGGCGCGCGGCAACGGCTCCGCTGGTAAGGCCATTTCTTGATGAAGACCAGGCGGCATTATTGGAAAGCGAGGTGGCGCTTCATGCGCGGCAGGACTGGAACTCGCTTCCTCAAGGCTTGATCCATGCCGACCTGTTCCGCGATAATGTGCTGCTGGAAGAAAATCGCGTCAGCGGCCTGATCGATTTCTATTTTGCCTGCAGCGATGCGCTGCTCTATGACCTGGCGGTCACCGTAAACGACTGGTGCACAAATGCCAACGGCACGCTGGATGCTGCAAAAGCGCAAGCCTTGCTGCGCGCCTATCATGCGGTGCGCCCTCTGCTGGATCGCGAACAAAATGCCTGGCCGCTGTTGTTGCGGGCTGCCGCGCTGCGATTCTGGCTGTCGCGCCTGTTTGACAAGCACCTGCCGCGCGACGGTGAATTAGTCAATGCGCACGACCCCATCCGGTTCGAGCACATCCTGAAACACCACATTGCAGTTGCGCAGCCTGTCTGGCTGTAACACGGAGGTACAAACAAGACATGATGGAACCACGACGCTTGCCGGCGCGGCAAGGCTGGGAATGGATCAAACAAGGCTATGCGCTGTTTATCAAGGCGCCGCTACTGTGGATTGTTTTGCTGTTTATCTGCATGATTGCGGCAGTGGCTATATCCAGCGTGCCCATCGTGGGCCAGCCCTTGATGAGCCTGCTGATGCCAGCCGTCATGGTGGGCCTGATGGCGGGATGCCGCGCGCTTAACCAGGGCGAAGAGCTGGAACTTGTGCACCTGTTCAGCGGCTTCAAGCAACACACTTCGCAACTGGTCACGCTGGGCGGCATTTCGCTGGTCGGCCAATACCTGATACTCGGTTTGATGATGGCCGTTGGCGGAGCCGCGCTGGTCCGAATTCTGATGAGCAACCAACCGGAATCCGATCCAAGCGTGCTAATGCAGGCTTTTGCGGGTGCAGGCTTTGCGGTGGTGCTGGGTATCGTGCTGTTCAGCTTGCTGATCATGGCGATGCAGTTCGCGCCTATGCTGGTGTATTTCCGCAATGTGCCTCCGCTGCAGGCAATGAAGCTGAGCTTGCGCGCCTTTCTTTACAATGTGCTGCCGATGCTGCTTTACGGGATAACGTTCATGATGTTGGCGTTACTCGCCAGCATGCCGATGATGCTGGGCTGGCTGGTTTTGCTGCCAATGGTATTCACCACGCTGTATGCCAGCTATAACGACATCTTCCCTCCGCTTAAAGAAGCCGTCGGTCCACCGCCGCAAAGCGATATTTTCAAAAGCGATGAATCGACTTTCAAATAGGTTGTGTTGCGGGCGCGAAGATTGCCCCGCTAGATGGCCGTGAGTTTCGCATACTCCAGCGCCAGCCACTTCACACCGGCTTTGCGGAAATTCACCTGCACGCGTGCATCCGGACCGCTGCCTTCCAGGCTCACGATCATGCCTTCGCCGAACTTGGGGTGAATAACCGCCTGACCGCAGTGCCATAAGCCCGCACCGGTGCTGACGCTTTCGTTTTTCGCGGTCGCGTGGCTGAAAGCAAGGGGTATTGAATGACCGGGGACGGCAAATCGGCTGCGCTCAGTCACCCGCGGCGTGAGCCAGTGCAATAAATTGTCCGGCAACTCTCGTAAGAAACTCGACGCCATGCCGTAGTTCACCTGGCCGTGCAACATGCGGCTTTGCGCAAAGCTGAGATACAGCCTGCGCCGCGCGCGGGTGATCGCGACATACATCAGGCGGCGTTCCTCATCCAGGCCGCCATCTACATTCAGGCTGTTCTGGTGCGGAAACAATCCCTCTTCCAGGCCGGTAATGAACACGGTATGGAATTCCAGGCCCTTCGCGGCATGCACGGTCATCAGGTGCAGCGCATCGTCCTGTTCGCCCGCCTGATGTTCGCCCGCTTCCAGCGAGGCGTGGGAGAGGAACGCGGTCAGGCTGTCGTCCTCGTTTTCGTGCACGAACAATGTCGCCGCGTTGACCAGCTCATTGAGATTTTCAAGACGCTCCTCGGCCTCGCGCTTTTTCGCACCCGTCTCGTTCTGGTAATGAGCGATCAAACCGCTGTGCTCCAGCACATGATCAATGATCTCAGGGAGCGGGAGGGTGGAGCCAGGGGCTCCGGGCACACCCCGGCCTACCCCTTGCGGGTGCAAGGGCAAATCCCGTGTGGCACTGCGCATTGATTCGATCAGCGCAACGAAGGCCGAAGCCTTGCCGCCCGTTCTCGCGGCTGCATCCCATAAGGTTGTGTTGTTTTGCTTTGCCGCTTCCTGCAACTGCTCGATGCTGCGCGCACCGATGCCGCGCGTCGGAAAATTGATGATGCGCAGCAGCGCATTGTCGTCATCAGTGTTTTCCATCAGGCGCAGATAGGCCAACGCATGTTTGATCTCCTGCCGCTCGAAGAAGCGCAGCCCGCCATAAACACGGTATGACAATCCGGCCGAAACCAGTGCATGCTCGAGCACCCGCGATTGCGCGTTGGAACGATACAGCAACGCGATCTCCTTCAGATTGATCCCCTCGGATTTCAGCTGCCGGATCTCGCGGACGATGAAATTGGCCTCCTCCACATCGGTTGGCGCCTCATACACGCGCAGCGGCTCGCCACCGCTTTCGGCAGTCCAAAGGTTCTTGCCAAGGCGGTTGCGGTTGCGGCTGATCAGCGCGTTCGCGGCGTCAAGGATGTTCGCGTGGGAACGGTAGTTTTGTTCCAGCTTGATCACGTTCTCGATGTGGAAATCGCGGATCAGCTCCTGCATGTTGCCGATGTTCGCGCCGCGGAACGCGTAGATCGACTGGTCGTCATCGCCCACCGCAAACAGCGCGTTGTTCTTGCCTGCCAGCAATTTCAGCCAGCGGTACTGCAACGGGTTGGTGTCCTGGAATTCGTCCACCAGGATGTGTTTGAATCGTTCCTGGTAATGTTCGCGGATGGCGGTATTGCGCGACAGCAATTCATAGCTGCGCAGCAGCAATTCGGCAAAATCCACCACGCCTTCGCGCTGGCACTGCGCGTCATACTCGGCAAAGATTTCCACCTTGCGCCGCGTGTAAGGGTCATAGGCTTCCACCTCATGTGCGCGCAGACCCTGCTCCTTGCTTCCGCTGATGAAGAACTGCATTTCACGCGGCGGGTATTTTTCGTCGTCGACGTTCATCGCCTTCATCAGGCGCTTGATCGCGGATAGCTGATCGCCGCTGTCGAGAATCTGGAAAGTCTGCGGCAGGTTCGCCTCGCGGTAATGCGCGCGCAACATGCGGTTGCACAACCCGTGGAACGTGCCGATCCACATGCCGCGGGTGTTGATTGGCAGCATCGCCGACAGGCGCGTCAGCATCTCTTTCGCTGCCTTGTTGGTGAACGTGACCGCCAGAACATTTTGCGGACTCACTGCGCCGGTGCTGATCAGGTAAGCGATGCGCGTGGTGAGCACGCGCGTTTTCCCGCTGCCCGCCCCGGCCAAAATCAGCGCGGAATGGTGGGGCAGCACGACCGCCTGGCGTTGTTCCGGATTCAAGCCCTTGAGTATGTCCATTGCAAATAAAACGGGGAAGCAAACTTGCCGTCTGCTTCCCCCGCAGTCCTTTCAGAAATTTCGGTTACTTCTTGTTCTTGATCATCTCGTGCATGATCGGCGCAAGAATGATTTCCATAGCATGGCTCATCTTGCCGCCGGGCACGACCAGCGTATTGGCGCGTGACATGAAGGAATCGGGGATCATAGCCAGCATATAGGGAAAATCCACACCCTTGGGATCGCGGAAGCGCACCACCACGAAGCTTTCGTCCGGGGTAGGTATATCGCGCGCGATGAACGGATTTGAGGTATCGACGGTAGCGACACGCTGGAAGTTGATATGGGTGCGCGAAAATTGCGGTGTGATATATTTGATGTAATCTGGCATGCGGCGCATGATGGTATCCACCGTCACCTCTGCCGAGTAGCCCCGTTCTTTTCCGTCTCGGTGTATCTTCTGGATCCACTCCAGATTCACCACCGGCACCACGCCGATCCCCAGATCCACATATCTGGCCGCATCAACACCCTTGGCATCGTCTTGCGCCAACCCATGCAGACCCTCGTAGAACAGCAAGTCCGAATTCGGCTCAATGTCTTCCCAAGGGGTGAATACGCCGGGTTTCAGATCGTTGATCTTGAAATGCTTGTTATGCTCCTGTGCCTCTTCTTCGCTATGCACATAGTAGCGCCGCTTGCACATGCCGGTTTCGCCGTACGTCTTGAACATGCCCTCGATCTTGTCGAAATGGTTGGCTTCGGGTCCGAAATGACTGAAGGTATTGTTTCCCGCCTTGGCCGCTTTTGCCGCCGCCTCGCGAAACGCGAGGCGATCCAGACTGTGCAAGCTGTCGCCTTCGATGACCGCCGCGGTTATTTGTTCGCGGCGGAAAATGTTTTCAAAGGCACGTTTTACCGTAGTGGTACCGGCACCGGACGAACCGGTCACGGCAATCACGGGATGTTTGCTGGACATGGTGGACTCTCCTGAGGGATTTATAAAAATAATATCGTGGAATTCTAGCAGAATGCCCAGATTGTGGGCTAACGTAAGCAACAATGGTCATGGCGTAAGCGAATGCGGCGTTCCGGCCGTTTTGCTTGCCAATTCTCAGTCGATGTATTCTAGATAGAATGCCCACGCCAACTGCCCGGATCGTTTCCCGGATTCGCGGCCAACCAGCGATATCGCTATAATGCTGCACTAACCAATCACGCAGTAAAATCAGCACCTATGCAAGCCAATTACCACCCCGAGAGCATCGAACGACAAGCGCATCATCACTGGGACAACCGAAAGGCATTCCACGCCGGTGAACAGCCGGGCAAGCCGAAGTATTACTGTTTGTCGATGTTCCCCTACCCGTCGGGCAAACTGCACATGGGCCATGTGCGCAATTACACCATCGGTGATGTACTGTCGCGCTACCATCGCATGAAAGGCTACAAAGTAATGCAGCCGATGGGCTGGGACGCGTTCGGCCTGCCCGCTGAAAATGCCGCGATGGCCAACGGCCGGCCACCGGCCGCCTGGACCTATGACAACATCGATTACATGCGCAAGCAGCTGAAAAGCCTGGGGCTGGGCATAGACTGGTCGCGCGAAGTGACAACCTGCCGGCCCGAATATTACCGCTGGGAACAGTGGCTGTTTACCCGTTTGTTCACTAAAGGCATCATCTACAAGAAGACTGCCTCGGTGAACTGGGACCCCGAAGACCAGACCGTGCTGGCCAACGAACAGGTTTTAGACGGGCGCGGCTGGCGTTCCGGCGCGCTGGTCGAAAAGCGCGATATTCCGATGTATTTCTTCCGCATCACCCAATACGCCGAGGAACTGCTCGCCGGCCTCGACCAGCTCGATGGCTGGCCGGAACAGGTCAAGACCATGCAGCGCAACTGGATAGGCAAAAGCTACGGGGTGCGCTTTGCGTTTCCATATCAGCTAGACGGCCAGGATGAAAAGTTGTGGGTGTACACCACCCGTGCCGACACCATCATGGGAGTGACCTTCGTGGCTGTCGCCGCCGAACATCCGCTGGCGGCCCGGGCCGCAAGGAATGATCCCAAACTCACCGCCTTCATCGAGGGATGCAAGCAGGGCGGTGTGGCCGAGGCGGATATCGCGACGATGGAAAAGAAGGGCATGGATACCGGCCTGAAAGTCACCCATCCGCTGACCGGCGAAGCGGTGCCGGTCTGGGTCGGCAACTACGTGCTGATGGGCTACGGCGAAGGCGCGGTGATGGCCGTGCCGGCGCATGACGAACGTGATTTCGGATTTGCCAGGAAGTATGGTCTTCCGATCAGGCAATCGATCCAGGTAGCAAACGAAACCTTCTCCACCGATACCTGGGCTGAGTGGTATGCCGACAATGAACACGGCGTATGCGTCAATTCCGGCAAATACGATGGCATGTCCCATGATCAAGCCGTTGATGCGATTGCTTCCGATCTCGCCGCTAAAGGCTTGGGCGAAAAGCAGGTTCAATTCCGGCTGCGCGACTGGGGCATCTCGCGCCAGCGCTACTGGGGCTGCCCGATCCCGATCATCCATTGCCCGAGCTGCGGCGACGTGCCGGTACCGGACGAACAATTGCCGGTCGTATTGCCGGAAAACGTGGTCCCGGACGGCGCGGGCTCTCCGCTGGCCAAGATGCCCGAATTCTACGAGACAACCTGCCCGAAGTGTGGCGGCAACGCCCGGCGCGAGACCGACACGATGGACACTTTTGTGGAATCTTCCTGGTATTACGCGCGTTACGCCAGCCCGAAGTGCAATACCGGCATGGTCGACAAACACGCTGCGCAGCACTGGCTGCCGGTGGACCAATATATCGGCGGCATCGAACATGCGATCCTCCACCTCTTGTATGCGCGTTTCTTCCACAAGCTGATGCGCGACGAAGGCCTGGTTCCGGGCGACGAACCGTTCAGGAACCTGCTTACCCAGGGCATGGTGGTTGCGCCGACCTTCTATCGCGAAGGCGACGGCGGCAGAAAGTTGTGGATCAATCCGGCAGAAGTCGACGTGGACACCGATGCCAAGGGTCGCCCCATCGGCGCGAAGATGAAATCCGATGGGCTGCCGGTGATTATCGGCGGCACCGAAAAAATGGCCAAGTCCAAGAACAACGGTGTCGATCCGCAAGCGATCATCGACCGGTATGGCGCGGATACCGCCCGTTTGTTCATGATGTTTGCGTCGCCACCGGAACAATCTCTGGAGTGGTCGGATGCAGGCGTGGAAGGCGCGTTCCGTTTTCTCAAGCGAATCTGGAAAGCTGCCCACGATCACATTGACGTTGGTGTGGTGTCAGCCTACAAAAGCGGCGACCTGAGTCCGGCAGCAAAGGCGCTGCGTTTGCAACTGCATCAGACCATACAAAAGGTCGATGACGATATGGGCAGGCGCAAGACCTTCAACACGGCCATTGCGGCCAACATGGAGCTGCTCAACGCGCTGGCGAAGTTCGACGAACGCACACCGGCCGCTCGCGCTGTAGTTCAGGAAACGCTGGAAGCGATCACGCTGATGCTGAACCCGATCGCTCCGCATCTGTGCCAGGCCTTGTGGTCCGAGCTGCGCCCCGGCACCGACATGCTGGATCAGGCTTTTCCGCATGCAGACCCGAACGCGCTGATTCAGGATGAAATCGATATGGTGATCCAGGTGAACGGGAAGCTGCGCGGCAACATGCTGGTTGCCAGGTCCGCCGACAAGGCCACGCTAGAGAAGCTGGCGCTTGCTCACCCGGTGATCGAGAAGCATTTGGCCGGTGCGCTGCCGAAGAAGATCGTGGTTGTCCCGGGCCGCTTGATCAACGTCGTGGTATAGGAGAAATGTTGCGCCTGCTGAATCGATTGCTTGCCCTGCTGATTGCCGCTGCGCTGCTGCCCGGCTGCAGTTTCCATCTGCGCGGACAGGAAGGCATGCAATTCAAAACGCTGTATCTGGATGCAGCGAATCCCAAAACAGCCTTCGTCAAGGAGTTGCGCCGCAGCCTGGAGGCGAACAAGGTGAAACTGGCCGATACCGCACCGCAGGCTGATGTCCTGCTTAACATCGTTTCTGAAGTTCCTGACATGCAGATTCTTACACTCAACGCTAGCGGAGCCGTTAATGAATATGAATTGTACTACCGCGTTTCCCTGCGCGGATATGATCGAGAGCACAATGAGTTGATCCCCGCCGAGGAAATGGTGATGCACACCGATTTTCCTTACGACGACAATCATGTTCTTGCCATGGAGGCGGAGCAAAACCTGCTTTTCCAGTCCATGCGCACAGACATGGTCCAGCAAATCGTGCGGCGCCTCAGTCGCATCAAGCTGAAACCAAAATAACCCATGGCTATCACCAGCGAAGATTTGCCGCGCCATCTCGCCTCCGGTTTAAAACCCTTGTATGTGGTGCATGGTGACGCCATGTTGCTGGCGATCGAAGCTGCGGACAGCATACGAGCGGCGGCGCGCAGCGCCGGGTATGGCGAGAGAGAGACATTGATTGCCGAACAGCATTTCAAATGGTCGGAACTGCGCAACTGCGCCCGCAACCTATCACTGTTCTCCCCGCGCAAGATAATCGATCTGCGCATCCCTTCGGGCAAACCGGGTGTCGAAGGCGGACAGGCATTGCAGGATCATGCGGCGAATTCAAACAGCGACGTGCTTACGCTGATTTCGCTGCCCAGGCTGGACTGGTCGTCCCAGAAAAGCCAGTGGTTCGCCGCGCTCGAAAAGCACGGTGTGATGGTTAGCGCCGACGATATACCGCGAAACGCGTTGCCGCGCTGGATCGCCGAAAGACTGAAAAGGCAGCATCAGCAAACCGACGAGTCTGCGCTGGAATTTCTCGCGAACCGTTGCGAAGGCAATCTGCTCGCGGCGTTTCAGGAAATCCAGAAGCTCGCATTGCTATTTCCCGCCGGACTGCTTACTTTCGAAGATGTCAAAGGTTCGGTAATGGATGTAGCCCGCTTCGATGTTTCAAAACTTTCTGAGGCGATGCTGAATGGAAACGCGGCACGCTACACGCGCATCCTGGACGGGCTTCGTGCGGAAGGGACTGCCACAGTACTGGTTCTATGGGCACTCAGCGAGGATATACGGACACTGTGCAGAATTCTGCAAGCCGTGCAACACGGCGCCAGCCTCGGCAGCGCCATGCGCGACGCAAGGGTACGCAAGGATAAACAGGGGTTGATCGAGAACGCGGCTCGGCGCCTCAAAGCCCACCAACTCGAACGTTCCATCCAGCAGGCTTCGCGCTTGGACAAGACAATCAAGGGCCTGCGCCAGGGTGATGTGTGGGATGAATTGCTGCAACTCGGATTGCGTTTTTCCATATCATGAACGATATCTTGTTGGTGGTAACTAATCTGCCCGACGCTGCATCAGCAGAAAAGCTCGCTCGATGGATCATCGAAGAACGCGCTGCGGCATGTGTCAACCAGCTTGCTCCCTGCGCCTCGACCCACCGCTGGAAGAACAATATTGAGACAGCCACCGAAGTGCCGCTGCTGATCAAAACGACGCAAGCTGCATATCCGCGACTTGAAAAATTGGTGCGCGAAGCGCACCCTTACGAACTTCCGGAAATCATCGCTGTCCTCGTGACAGTCGGTTTACCCTCTTATCTGGACTGGATAGACCGGGAAACAAACACTATCGAGGAATAACCATGCGTATTGCCTTACTTCTGCTGCTTTGTCTTGCGGCTCCCGCCGCGAATGCGGAAAGTCTTCTGGACCGGATTTCAAACCTGGCGGTCAGCAAGCAACCTGATTTTCTGCAACCCGATGCGGCTTTTCAGCTGGAAGTGAAGGTTCAGGATGCGCATACTTTGCAGGCAAACTTCAACGTCACACCCACCTATTATTTGTATCGCGACAAGATCACTTTTACCACCAAGGACAACACGGTCAAGATTGCAACGGTGAGTTTGCCCAAGGGTGAAATAAAACACGATCCCAATTTTGGCGACACTGAAGTTTTCCATCATTCATTTCAAGGGTTAATTTCGCTCGATCGTTCCAGCAATGCCGCAAAAAGCATCACGATGGACGCCGTCTATCAGGGCTGCAGTGAGCTGGGCCTATGCTATCCGCCGATTACCAAGACATTGCGTGTCTCACTGCCTGAAGTGACCTCAAGCCTGCCGGCGCCCCCGATGTTGTCTGAAGCTGTACCAGCCTCATCCCAACCCGTCTCCGAAGATTCGAAAATTGCGAAGCTGTTCAGGGGAAGGAATTTCTGGCTGGTCATTTCTTTTTTCTTCGGGGCGGGGTTGCTGCTGTCACTCACGCCGTGCGTATTTCCGATGATCCCGATCCTGTCCGGCATCATCGTCGGGCGCGGCCATAAAATCACCCACATGCACGCCTTCCTGCTGTCGCTGGCCTATGTGCTGGGCATGGCGATCACGTACGCAGTTGCCGGTGTGGCGGCCGGGTATTCCGGCAACCTGATTTCGAATGCATTGCAAACACCCTGGGTCCTCGGCAGCTTCGCCGCCGTGTTCGTTCTGTTGTCGTTGTCCATGTTCGGATTTTATGAGTTACAGCTCCCCACCGCTTTGCAAAGCAAGCTGAGCAATGCCAGCAACCGCCTGCACGGCGGACACCTCAGCGGGGTGTTCCTGA
Organism: Gallionella sp.; assembly: GCA_049684555.1. Lineage (GTDB taxonomy): Bacteria > Pseudomonadota > Gammaproteobacteria > Burkholderiales > Gallionellaceae > Gallionella. The sequence continues at coordinate 14,749 of JBAVGB010000077.1, forward strand.
TGGGCGCGCTATCAGCGATCATCGTTGGTCCGTGCGTGGCTGCCCCGCTGGCGGGTGCGCTACTTTATATTGGCAAGACTCATGATGCTGTTCTGGGCGGCGTTGCGCTGTTTGTCATGGCACTGGGCATGGGCGCACCGCTGCTTCTGATCGGATCTTCGGCGGGTGTATTGTTGCCCAAGGCCGGCGCGTGGATGGAAGCAGTCAAGCAATTTTTTGGGGTGATGTTGCTGGCCTTGGCGATCTGGATCATCCAGCCGCTGCTGCCCGTCAGCGTAGAGATGCTGCTATGGGCGACACTGCTGATCTTTTCCGCAATTTACCTGCGAGCATTGGATGCACTGCCGCACAACGCCGGAGGCTGGCACAAGCTGCTTAAAGGGATTGGTCTGTTCGCCTTGTTGCTGGGTGCGGCCTATCTGATCGGAGCACTGTCGGGAGCGCGTGACATCCTCCGGCCGCTTGGCAACGTTGGACACGCCGAAACACTGGTTCCCGCCTCATTGCGGTTTTCCCGGGTCATGGACATCGCTGATCTTGATCAACGGATTGCCGGTGCACGCGGACAGACCGTAATGCTGAATTTCTATGCTGACTGGTGTATTTCATGCAAGGAGATGGAACGCTACACCTTTTCCGATGATACGGTACAAGCCAAACTCAAACCGGTATTGCTGCTACAAGCCAATGTCACTGCAAACAGCGAGGCGGACAAAGCCCTGCTCAAACGTTTCGGACTGTTCGGGCCCCCGGGTATCCTGTTTTTTGACCCGCATGGCACAGAGTTGGCAAATAACCGCGTAGTGGGCTATCAGGATGCCTCCCAGTTTCTAAAGACCCTTGATACTGCAGGGCTTTAATTTATTTTACGCATCTTCGCCAAAATGCTGGACTAATTGCCCTAATTTACGGCAAACTGCACACATGAAAAAGATACTTGTGTTGCACGGTCCTAATCTCAATCTGCTCGGCAACCGCGAACCGGCAGTATACGGACACGTCACATTAAAAGAAATTAACGAAAGTTTGATTGCGTTAGCAAGTAAAGCCGGCGCAAACTTGTCCTGCTTCCAGAGCAATGCCGAAGCCGAATTGGTAGAGCGAGTGCAACAGTCGCAAACTGATGGAACACAATTCATCGTGATCAACCCGGCCGCATTCACACATACCAGCGTAGCATTGCGCGATGCGCTGGCAGCTGTCGCCGTCCCTTTCATCGAAGTGCATCTTTCCAACGTGTTCGCACGCGAGGCTTTCCGCAAGGAATCATATTTTTCCGATCTGGCTGTAGGCGTGATCAGCGGACTTGGATCCGAAGGCTATGAATTTGCAGTGCAATTTGCGCTTAACAAAAAATAAAAGTATATTACGGAGGTCACCATGGATTTACGCAAGTTGAAAACGTTGATTGAGCTGGTGGAAAGTTCCGGCATAGCCGAACTGGAAATCAGCGAGGGTGAAGAACGCGTTCGCATCACCCGCACCGCGGCATCTGTGCAGCAAACCTATGCACCGGTTCCGCAACCCGTTGTCGCTGCAGCAGCTTCCGCCCCGCAGGCCGTCTCTCCGGGAGCCGAGCCCGCCAAGCCCCCTGCAGCAGAAGGTCACGTGGTCAAATCGCCGATGGTTGGCACGTTTTACCGTTCGGCTTCGCCCGGTTCCAAGGCATTCGTGGATGTTGGCCAATCCGTGAACAGCGGCGATACCCTTTGCATCATCGAAGCGATGAAACTGCTTAACGAAATCGAGGCAGATCAAAGCGGAGTTATCAAGGCGATTTTGGTAGAGAACGGCCAGCCGGTCGAGTTTGGCCAGCCGCTGTTCGTGATTGGTTGATCGATATGTCGCGATTTCGTGCAGGTACCAAATCCGGAGCCGACACCATGCTTGACACTTTCATGATTGCCAACCGCTTCGACCGATTACCCGGAGGCAGCGTAGCGGCACAACAAAATCACCCGCTGTCTGAACGCCGCAAACGCTATTCCATTGCGGAGAACATTCATGTTTGAAAAAATCCTGATTGCCAATCGCGGAGAAATCGCATTGCGTATTCAGCGCGCCTGCCGCGAAATGGGCATCAAAACTGTCGTGGTGCACTCCGAAGCGGATGCCGATGCAAAATATGTCAAGCTTGCCGATGAGTCGGTTTGTATCGGACCTGCCTCTTCCACACAAAGTTACCTTAATATCCCGGCGATCATCAGCGCGGCTGAGGTAACAGATGCGCAAGCAATCCATCCGGGCTACGGATTTCTTTCCGAAAATGCCGATTTTTCCGAGCGCGTCGAAAAATGCGGCTTTGTGTTCATCGGCCCGCGCGCCGAGACGATCCGCCTGATGGGTGACAAGGTCAGCGCCAAGACTGCGATGAAGAAAGCTGGCGTGCCGTGCGTGCCTGGGGTCGATGGAGCTTTGCCGGATAAGCCGGCAGAAATCATCAAGATCGCGCGCAGCATCGGTTACCCGGTGATCATCAAAGCATCCGGCGGCGGCGGCGGACGCGGGATGCGCGTGGTACATACCGAGGCTGCCCTGTTGAACGCCGTCACCATGACGCGTACCGAGGCTCAGGCAGCTTTCAACAATCCCATGGTGTACATGGAAAAATATTTGGAGGATCCGCGCCATATCGAGATCCAGGTGCTCGCCGACCAACACGGCAATGCGGTCTATCTGGGCGAGCGCGATTGTTCCATGCAGCGCCGGCACCAGAAGATCATTGAGGAAGCACCGGCGCCGCTGCTTGATGTAAAAATGCGCAACAAGGTCGGCGAACGCTGCGCAGAGGCTTGCCGCAAGATCGGATATCGCGGCGCGGGAACATTCGAATTCCTGTATGAAAACGGCGAGTTTTATTTCATCGAGATGAACACTCGCGTGCAAGTCGAACACCCGGTGACAGAAATGATCACCGGGATCGACATCGTCCAGCAGCAGATACGCATTGCGGCCAATGAAAAATTGCCTTTCAAGCAGCGCGACATCGAATTTCGCGGTCATGCCATCGAATGCCGAATCAATGCGGAACATCCTTACAAGTTCATCCCTTCGCCCGGACGGATAACCACCTGGCATCCGCCCGGAGGCCCCGGTATCCGCGTGGATTCACATGTCTATGCCAACTATTTCGTGCCGCCGCATTATGATTCGATGATAGGAAAAATCATTGCCTATGGCGACACCCGCGAACAGGCCATGGCGCGGATGCGCACCGCGCTGTCGGAAATGGCCGTGGAAGGCATCGAGACCAATATCGCACTGCATCGAGAGTTGTTGCAGGATGCCGCTTTTCTGCGCGGCGGCACCAACATACATTATCTGGAAGAGCGGTTGGCTGAGCGAACAAAAGGCAAATAATTCCAATCCCAACTCATCGGTGAAACTGCGTTGGCTTCCTTACTCTCTCCTGATGAGACAACTAGCCATTCGACTAGGCTATCAAAAGACGATAGGCAAGTCGTTGGTTATAGTCGCGCAACGGCGACACGTTACTGGCGCAGACAGCCGTTCGCGGGAGCCGTTGCTAGGCCGTTCCTCCCGCACCGGAGGGCTACGCCCACACCGTGTCGGAACGGCTATCGCACTGCCTGCGTCGTTCGCCTGTCGCCGCCTTGTTTGACCTGCGAAATGGGATTGGAATAAATGCCGTGGCTGAGCCTGGTTGTCACTAGCGATGCCGAGTACGCCGAGGCATTGAGCGAGGCATTGCTCGAACTCGGCGCACTGTCGGCTGATCTGCTTGATGCCGATGCCAACACACCGGATGAACAGGCGATTTTCGGTGAACCCGGTGAACCACCACCGGGGGTGTGGCAGCATAACCGCGTCAGCGCGCTGTTCGACCGTGACCGTGATGTTGATGCGATCTTGCGCGATGCCTGCACAGCCATCGGCCTCGACAACATTCCCGAACATCGCATCGAAACCCTGGATGACAACGACTGGGTGCGCCTGACCCAATCCCAATTCGATCCTATCCGGATTTCTTCCCGGCTTTGGATCGTGCCGACCTGGCATATCGCTAGCGACCCGCAAGCGATCAATATCGCGCTCGATCCCGGGCTGGCGTTCGGCACCGGCAGCCACCCCACCACACGTCTGTGCTTGCGCTGGCTGGACAGCAATCTGCAGGGCGGTGAAAGTGTGCTGGATTACGGATGCGGTTCCGGGATACTTTCCATTGCCGCGATCAAGCTCGGGGCTGCCCATGCGATCGGCGTTGATGTAGACTTGCAGGCCGTGATCTCCAGCCGTGACAATGCCGCCGCCAACCAGGGAGGGAACGTGCAGTTTTATCTGCCCGATGATGCACCGCGATCAACTTACGATCTGGTCATAGCGAACATACTGACCAATCCGCTGCGCATGCTTGCGCCGCTGTTGGCTAATGCGACGCGGCCAGGCGGGCAGATCGTGCTATCCGGGATACTAGAGAAACAGGCTCAGGACGTGATGACTATCTATCAACAATGGTTCGATCTGAACATGCCGATTTTCGAGGATGGCTGGTCCTGTCTGTCCGGACGCAAGCGCTAAAATGCAAGGAACCACCGTTTGTCCGCACTGCCATACCCGCTTCAAGATCACCAAAGCGCAGCTGGAAGCGCACCATGGCATGGTGCGCTGTGGCAATTGTCTGCAGCCCTTCGATACCCTTCCCAACTTCGCTCCCGATCAGCTGGACCTGCCGCTTGATCTGCCGGTACTGGGAACGACCGACGCACCACCCGATTCCAAATTGGCCGTTTTGCAGCCCATGACGCTGGCCGAGCAGGTCGCCATCGTGCAAGACGAGATCGAAGGCGAGCTTCAAAGCAAATCTCGTTCCTGGCCGTGGATGCTTGCATCACTGTTGGCACTGCTGATTTTGCTCGGGCAGGCCGCCTATTTTTTCCGGGTGGACCTAGCAGCACAACTCCCTGTCATAAAACCCGCGCTGATCGCCTACTGCAAGTTGCTGAAATGCAGCGTGCCGCTGCCGCAACATGCCGATCTGATCAGCATCGAATCATCGGCGCTCCAGGCCGACACTGCAAACGAAAATCAGATCGTGCTGAATGCGCTGTTGCGCAACCGGGCGCGTTATGCGCAGGCATTTCCCGATCTGGAGCTCACGCTCAACGATGTTGATGACAGGCCGCTCGCGCGCCGCATGTTCAAGCCGTCCGATTACTTGCAGCAGGGAGAAGTTGAAGCTGCCGGACTGCAACCCGACCACGAACTCAACATCGCGCTGCACCTCAACACCGCGAATATCAAACCGTCCGGTTATCGTCTGGTTCTGCTCTATTCAAACCCCTGATCAAATCCCTAGCCCCTTCGCGCCTTAAGCACTTGATTCCGCTGCAGGCGGCTGTATGAAAGACGAAGTTTTCATTTTGCGTTATCGAGGCTATCTTTTGGCCGTCGGGATACAGTCTAGGCTCAGGCATGTCTATTCATGCACCCTTGCTATACCCGGATAAGCGGCATCTCTCGCCCGTTTTTCGACGAAACGAATTGGGAGAAAATATCGCGACTCTTATACAATTTAACATCGTACCGCCAGATTGGTGGCTGTTAAGCCGGCCTCGTTTTTTTGCATTAGAGTACGCTGCATGGCCCGCATAAAGGAGACCCATTGTTAGAACCCTCCGAACCGCTTGATGAAGCAAGCCGCCTCGCCACGTTGCGCGGTTTGAAGATATTGGATACTCCAACCGAAGAGCGCTTCGACCGGTTGACCAGGCTCGCGAAACATTTATTGGACGTGCCGATTGCGCTGGTATCGCTGATCGACAGCGATCGCCAGTGGTTCAAATCCCGCCAGGGAATGGATGCGAGCGAAACACCGCGCAGCATCTCATTCTGCGGCCATGCCATTCATAATGACCAAATCTTCATCATCCCCGATACGCTGCACGACCCGCGCTTTGCCGACAACCCGCTGGTAACCGGCGCCCCGTACATCCGCTTCTATGCCGGGCAACCTCTTAGGGTGCTGAATGGTCGCCGCGTGGGTACGCTTTGTGTGTTCGATATCAAGCCGCGCCAGCTGAACCATGTTCAGCTCGATGGCTTGCGCGATCTTGGTGTGCTGGTCGAGAACGAGCTCAATTTCATGGATTACCAGCATGTGGCAGAGGCACTCCAGGAAAGTGCTGCACGGCTGAATCTGGCATTGACCGCGTCAAAAAGCTGCATGTGGGATGCTGATCTTGTCGCCGGGCGCATCGTGCTGGATGTGCACTGGTCGCAAATGTTGGGAGAAGAACTGCACGAGACTGATATTTCTTTCGAGCAGTTAACTCAACTGGTTCCGGACGATGAGGCCCCGAAAATCAGACATCACATGGTTGCCACTCTCAAGGGTGAAAAAAAGGACTACTGGGTGGTTCACCGGGTCCGCCATCGCCTCGGTCACTGGATATGGATAGAAAGCCGCGGCCAAGTCATCGCACGCGATGCTTCAGGCAGGGCATTGCGCATGATCGGGACGAACACCGACATCACAGAGCGGAAAAAATCGGAGGAATCCCTGGTCCGCATCGGCAATCTCCATCGCGCCATCGTCGAAGGCGCCGGCCACCTGATCATCACCACTGATACCGATGGAGTGATCATGGCCTTCAACCGCGCCGCTGAGCAAAGTCTGGGTTACAGGGCCGATGAATTGATCGGCAAATTCACGCCCGCAGTATTCCATGACCCCGATGAGATAGTTCGCCGCGCGCAGGAGTTGACGAATGCAGGACAACCCGTCGACCCGGGTTTCGAGGTTTTCGTCTTGGGTTCCCGCCAGCAAATCATGGGTGATACGCACGAATGGACCTACATACGCAAGGATGGTATTCGCTTCCCGGTGTCGCTGACCGTATCTGCGTTGCGCGATTCCAACGGAGAAATCTATGCCTTTATGGGCATCGCTACTGATATTACGGAACGGGTCAGGAACGAACGCATGAAAAGCGAATTCATCTCCACCGTCAGCCATGAATTGCGCACCCCGTTGACCTCTATACGGGGCTCGCTGGGACTGATCGCGGGAGGGGTTGCGGGGGAACTTCCCGCCCAAGCCAAGGCGCTAGTCGATGTCGCGCAAAAGAATAGCGAGCGCCTGATCCTGCTGGTCAACGACATCCTCGATATGGAAAAGATCGAAGGCGGCAAGATGGAGTTTCGGCCCAAGCCAACGGAGTTGTTGCCGCTCCTAACCCAGGCTCTTGAAGGCAACCGTGCCTACGCCCAGCATTTCTGCGTGACTTACGAGCTTGAGAGCTCACTGAACTCGGTCATCTTGAATATCGACGCCAATCGCATGCTGCAGGTGCTGGCCAACCTGTTGTCCAACGCCGCCAAATTTTCCCGGGCCGGAGGTCGTGTGGTCGTTGCAGCAACGAGTGACGGCCGGCAAGTACGCATCGCGGTCAGCGATCACGGTAGCGGCATTCCGCAACAATTCCGCACCCGAATCTTCCAGAAATTCGCCCAGGCCGATTCATCCGACACACGCATGAAAGGCGGCACCGGCCTTGGGCTTTCCATCACCAAGGCGATTGTCGAACAAATGGGTGGCAGCATCGGTTTTGATTCCCAGCCGAATGTATTGACGACGTTCTTCGTCGATTTTCCAATCTGGCAGGAGCGTGTGGCCGTCGAATCCGACGCGAAAATTTTGGACAAGACTAAACGCGTGCTTGTTTGCGAGGATGATCAGGATATCGCCACGTTGCTGCGCCTGATGCTGGAGCAAAACGGGCTGTTGACCCACGTCGCGCGCAATGCCGCCCAAGCCAGGCAATTATTGGGGCTGCATGATTATGCGGCAATGACACTGGATCTGGGATTGCCGGACCAGAATGGCATATCCCTGATCCGCGAACTGCGTACGAACAAAAAGACTGCCTACCTGCCTATCATCGTGGTCTCGGCCAATGCCAGCAAGGGACGCAAAGAGTTGAATGGCGACGCATTCACCGTCATCGATTGGATCAACAAGCCCATCGACCATGCGCATCTGGTTTCAGCGCTGGAACAGGCGATTGCCCAGTCCGCAAGTACTCGACCCAGGGTATTGCATGTCGAGGATGATGCGGACATCTATCGCGTGGTGCATACCATCGTCGGTGGGATCGCCGATACCGAGAATGCACCCACGGTTGCCGCTGCCAGAAAGCTGCTCAGGGATAGGCATTTTGATCTGGCCATCCTCGACGTTACACTGCCGGACGGTTCGGGTATGGAATTATTGCGTGAACTGAACAGCGCGTCGCCGCCGGTACCGGTAATGGTGTTTTCGGCCCATGAAATCACCAAGGAGGTGGCCGTGCAGGTACAGGCATTCCTGGTCAAATCGCGCACCGACAATGAGCAATTGCTGGCAACGATCAAGCGTATCGTTGGTCTTGCATGATCCGGAGTGCAGGATATGACGGTTCGGTTGTGCTTGCAGCACGATTTGGGCGAGAACTGGTAAATGCGACGCAGGAAGCATCGACGAGGTTAAATTGCCGGCCGACATCAATAACATATCATGGAACAGCGTAATATGACAGTTAATGGCAGAAAGCCCTCGGTGTTGCTTGTCGACGACGACAGCATGTTGCGTGGCATGCTCAGGCTGATTTTGCTCAGCGAGAACTATCGGGTGGTCGGAGAAGCATCCAATGGCCAGGATGCGCTGGCACAAGCCGCCAGATTAAAACCAGAGCTGATATTGCTGGACATCAATATGCCGAAAATGGACGGATTACAGGCGCTGGAGGAAATCCACAAGTCAAATCCGGAAACGGTGGTGATGATGGTGAGTGCCGATTCCACCATGGACAAGGTTACCGTTGCGTTATCGTTGGGTGCCGCCGGCTTTGTCGTCAAGCCGTTCAATGCGGGCAGCGTGCTGGATAGCATCGAGAGTTGTTTACGGGGGAGGGGTTGGACATGACAGACAAGTTGACGCGCATCCTCTATGCAGAAGATGAGGGTGACATCCAGATGGTGGCGCGGCTCGCGCTGGAGTCCCTGGGCGGCTTTACCGTGGAGATTTGCAGCTCCGGCGAGGAGGCACTCGCCCGTGCCCCCGGTTTTGATCCGCAATTTATCCTGCTTGATATGATGATGCCGGGCATAGACGGGCAGACAACGCTCATGATGCTGAGAAATCTTCCCCAATTCGCCGACACGCCCGTGGTGTTCATGACAGCCAAGATACAACCCGGTGAAGTGTCGGGATACAAGGAGCTTGGTGCGGCAGATGTCATCCCCAAGCCATTCGATCCGATGACACTGGCGGGTCAGGTGCAAGCCATCTGGAATCGCTGTCATGGCTGACCAGGCCGAAATACAGGAAAAGTTAAGGGCACTGAAAGACGCTTACGCCGCGCAGCTGCCCGAGAAAATGAATCAACTCATGCTGGCATGGGGCCAGTGGCAGACGAGCCAGGGATCGCCCGCCTGGGACGAGGAAAGTTTCCAAACCCTTTACCGTTCCGTGCACAGCCTGTCCGGCTCGGGAAAGACTTTCGGCTTTGCCGCTCTCGGCGATGCCGCGCGCAAGCTGGAAACCTATCTCGTCCCGATCGCCGAAGCCAAGATAGCATTAAGCAGCGACCAGCTCGATCGGATAAAGCGCTCACTGGACGAAATCCATCAAGCCAGCTTCCTTCAGAATGGCACCATCGCAGGTCAACCCCACCTGATCGCCATCGCTCCCAACAATAGCGGGCATCGCGTTTCCCAGCGTATTTTCATCGTGGAAGATGATCGCGAGATTGCGAAAGACATGGAGGCTCAGCTTGGTTATTTCGGTTATGAATCGAACATATTCCGCAACACCGATGATTTTCGCAACGCGATGCAATCCGACCCCAATGTCATCGTGCTGATGGATGTCAGTTTCCCCGGGAATGACAGGGGAGGCATACATGTCATGAAGGAACTTCAACAGGGCCGGGAAGTTCCGATACCGCTGATGTTCCTGTCTTCCCACAGTGAAATGGAGATCAGGCTCGAGGCAGTGCGCGCCGGCTGCGTCGCCTATTTGAACAAGCCTGTGGATTTCGGTGCCTTGGTCGACATGCTTGATAAACTGACTTCGGCACATGAGCCGGACGCTTACCGGGTTTTGATCGTGGATGACGAGACGCACCTGACAAATTACTACGCCGAGACCCTGAAGCAGGCAGGAATGATGGTTAATGTGGTGAATAATCCGCTGATGGCGCTGAAGCCGATGTTCGAGTTCGCACCGGACTTGATTCTGATCGACATGTATATGCCTGGATGCAATGGAATGGAGCTGGCCCAAGTCATACGGCAAATCAATGCGTTCGTCAGTATCCCGATCGTGTTTCTTTCCGGAGAGACCAACCAGGACAAGCAGCTTTCCGCGCTCAGCATGGGCGGCGACGATTTCCTGACCAAGCCGATAGAGGCGCAGCATCTGGTCTCCGCGGTAGCCAACCGGATAAAGCGCTCAACCGTGTTGCGCTCGTACATGGTGCGCGATAGCCTCACAGGCCTGCTCAATCATACTGCCATCAAGGACCAGTTGAACCATGAACTGGCGCGCGCCAGGCGTCAGGGAAAGCCTTTGTCATTTGCAATGATAGACATTGACAGTTTCAAGCAGGTCAACGACAACTATGGCCATCCGGTCGGTGACAAGGTAATCAAAAGCTTGTCGCGGTTGCTAAAACAGCGCCTGCGCGAGGCCGACATGGTGGGCCGTTACAGCGGAGAGGAATTCGCTGTCATTCTGACCGATACCGGCGGGTTGGCCGCACTCGGGTTGATGGATAGCATCCGCGAAGATTTTTCCAAGCTTCAGCATCAGGCAAACGGCGCGGGATTCTTCTGCACTTTCAGCTGCGGGATCACTGCTACCACACAACTTAGCGATTCCAACAGAATGTGCGAAGCGACGGACAAACAGCTTTATCTGGCCAAACACACCGGGCGTAATCGGGTGATGCTGGCCGGCGCTGGCTAACGGCTGCGCAGCCAGGCCAGCAAGTCATCCGGATGCATCGGCTTGGCGATCAAATAGCCCTGTACCCGTTCACACCCCAGAGAGCGTATCAATTCCAGTTCGGCTTGTGTTTCGACGCCTTCTGCAACCGAGGAAAGTTTCAGTTTGCGCGCCATGTCCATGCTGCCTTCCAGAATGGCACGCGCTGCCGGATCCGTTGTCCCCTTGTTGACAAAGCTGCGGTCCAGCTTCAACTCGG
>JBAVGB010000078.1:0-79333 GCA_049684555.1 Gallionella sp.
GCGTGATGTTCTACTTTCTTGCTGGGCATGTATTCGGATAAACGCGCAGTCGGATCACCTTGCGAGTATCCTTTTTTGGCGGCATATCCAAATATTCGGCCACAATTCCAAAGAACGCGGCGGGCAATATCCAGTGCGCCTCTGTCTACAATGCGCTGGACGGCTGCATCTATTTCAGGCGTAGTGATTTCATTTATCGGTCGTTTCCCTAGCCAAGGGAAAATATCTTTCTCCATCCATCTGATAATTTTTTCCGTTTGCTTGTCGGATCGTCTGTCCGTTGGCACAGATGCCCATTCACGTGCAACATCTTCAAAAGAGCCAGCAACAGGCAAGCCATTATCTATCCGCCGTTCGGCTTCCAGCTTTTTCTCCTTTACCTGCTTATCGGCCTTGCGTATATCACTTGGGTCTGTTCCCCCTGCTACCAGCTCGCGCGCTTCGTTAGCACTTTTCCGTGCCGAACTTAACGATGTATCAGGGTATACACCTAAGGAAAGCGTCTTACGCTTGCCACCAATGGAGTAATCAAATCGCCACCACTTCGCTCCATCCGGCTTGACCAGCAAGTAAAGTCCATCACCATCACTCACGCGAAGCGTGGATTGAAGGGGCTTAATGCTCTTGAGAGTCGCATCCGACTTGATTTTGTGTCGTGCCATTGCAGTAACTCCTCAAACGAAATGCAGTAACAATGCAAGTTACTGCAAATGTTACTGCATTTTACCGTGATTTTCAATAAATGTTACTGCATTGACCTGGACAACAAAAAACCGACAAGCGTTTATTCATGCGGGTTTTGTGAACTTTCTTGGACTTCGTTGAACAACCTGATGGTGCCCGGAACCGGAATCGAACCGGTACGCTGGTTTTACCCAAGCGACGGATTTTAAGTCCGTTGTGTCTACCAATTTCACCACCCGGGCGGGTATTTGGAGGCGAGACCCAGAATCGAACTGGGATAGGCGGATTTGCAATCCGCTGCATAACCATTTTGCTATCTCGCCGCACTGCGAATCAACAGCTTGAAATGATCGAGGGAAAGCCAGAATGCTTTCCCTCAGAATTGGAGCGGGAGAAGAGTCTCGAACTCTCGACCTCAACCTTGGCAAGGTTGCGCTCTACCAACTGAGCTACTCCCGCGAAACGAGTTGCGCATTATAGGGATATTCAAATTCCTGTCAATAATTTCGCTCCCGGCAATTAGTGGAATATATCGCCAAGCTTGAACAGACGCGCAAAATTTTCAGTGGTGCGCCGGGCGACTTCGTCCAGGCCGATGCCCCGCAGCGTGGCAATCTCTGCAGCGACATGTCTCACATAAGCCGGCTGGTTTAGCTTGCCGCGATGCGGTACAGGGGCAAGATACGGCGAGTCGGTCTCGATCAGCATGCGCTCCAGCGGCACGCGCCGGGCGATCTCCTTGAGCTGTGCAGCATTCTTGAAGGTGACAATTCCGGAAAAGGAAATATAAAAGCCCATGTCCATTGCGGCTTCGGCGACGTCCCAGGTTTCTGTGAAGCAATGCATCACACCGCACGCCTCGGCAGCATTTTCTTCCGCCATGATGCGCAAGGTGTCTGCTGCCGCTTCCCGGGTATGGATGATGAGCGGCTTGCCGCTCTGGCATGCGGCGCGGATATGGTTGCGAAATCTGTCGCGCTGCCACTCCAGATCACCCTTGAGGCGAAAATAGTCGAGGCCGGTCTCTCCGATGGCAATGACCCGCGGGTGCTGCGCCAAAGCCACCAGGCGGGCGACATCGGGTTCACCATTTTTGCGTTCAGCATCGCCTTCGTAATCGGGATGCACGCCCACCGAGGCATATATCTGCGGATGTTGCTCGGCGAGCGCCAATACCTGCGGAAAATCCGCCAGATTGACCGAAACACATAATGCGCAGATCACGTCGTTGTCGCGCATTTGCGCCAGCACATCGTTCATGTTGGCGGCGAGCTCGGGAAAATTGATATGGCAATGGGAATCGGCGAAATGCATGGTTATTCAAGCATCAGTTGGCGGTATGAAAGAAACACGGATTCAAAAAACAACTTGGGATTGAGTGTGTGCCTCGCTTCCCTTTTTGATGTTTGCAGGTATTTTTGCAGGCGCGCCAAGTTTAGCGGAGTGACTGATTCAACCAGCTTTCCGATGACGGCTTCTTCACCAGGATGATAGCGCAGCGTGCCTGCGAGCTTCATCGAAGTCAGATCGTAACACCATTGTTGCAGCCATTGCACGACCATCACCTGCTCGGTTCTTTGCAGCGCATCAGCCAGCGCGAACACGTCAAGCGAGTCGGGTTGACGCACGGCGCGCAGCATCAGGGCGCGTTCAGCGCTGCCAGTTTGCTGATCCAGTCGGGCATGCAACGGTGAAAATCCGGATGCTGCGAGCGCTTCGTACGGATTCTTTACGCCCTGCCCGGCCAGCCAGTTCGCTGCGCTCGCGGTATCCGGAGCCGGCAACGCGAAAGCCAGACAACGGCTCAGGATGGTCGGCAACAATTGCTGCGGTTTGTGTGATACCAGTATAAACAACAGTCCCGGGGGAGGTTCTTCGAGGTTTTTCAGCAACGCATTGGCGGCATTCGGGTTCATGCTTTCCGCAGGGTGAATGACGATTACACGCCTGCCGCCTTGATGCGCGGTCATGCCGAAAAAATCCGCCAGACTGCGGATCTGCTCGACAGAGATTTGCTTGCTGGGTTTTTTTCCGGATTCTGTATCCTCGCCATCCAGACTCAGGATTTCAGGTTGTATCAAGCGAAAGTCCGGGTGTGTGCCTTGCCCGAACCAGTGACAGGAGGGGCATCCCCCGCATGCAAAATCCACTTCGTCAGGATGTTCACACAACAGACTTTGGGCATAATTGATCGCCAGATCAAGCTTGCCGATACCTGCGCTTCCCTTGAACAAAAGTGCGTGAGCCGGGCTTTTTCGCAATGCCTGCAAACGTGTCCAGTCCCTATTCTGCCATGGGTAAATATTATTCATATCATAGTGTTGAGATAATATTCTCAAGTTGATATTTAACATTTTCAATGTTCTGGGCCGCATCGATGACAGCATATCTTTGCGGATGTTCCTGTACTCGTTTGTGGTAACCGGCCCTGACGCGTTCGAAAAAATCGGCCTGCTCCTGTTCAAAGCGGTCCAGCGAGACGTTGTTCGCGAGGCGTTGCCGCGCAACGTCGATCGGAATGTCGAAATACAATGTAAGGTCGGGCTGCAAATCGGGATGCACCCATTGTTCAAGCTGGCTTAGTTTTTCCCAGCTCAGACCTCTGCCCCCCCCTTGGTAGGCAAAACTGGCATCGCTGAAACGGTCCGAAATTACCCACTTGCCGGCACGCAGGCCGGGTTTGATGACTTGATCGATGTGTTCCAGGCGTGCGGCAAACATCAGCAACGCCTCGGTGCCGATGCTCATTGGCCGGCTCAACAAAATCTCGCGCAATTGCTCTCCGAGCTGCGTGCCGCCGGGTTCACGGGTGACCACTACTTCGAGACCGCGATTCCGCAGGGAGTCGGCAAACCATGCTATGTGGGTGCTTTTTCCCGCGCCATCGACACCTTCAAAGGTAATGAATTTATTCATTTATGACTGTCATTATCTATTCGTTGCTTACGCTTACTGTTTACCGCGAAGAGGGACTGTTTGCAAGCGGAGAGCAAATCCCGGCAGGCTGTACCGGCTTATTTCTGGTACCGATTCACTGCACGGTTGTGCGTGGACAAATTGTCGGAAAATTGCGAGCTGCCATCGCCGCGCGCAACGAAATATAAGGCGTCTGTCTGCGCTGGGTGCAAGGCGGCCTGCAAAGCGGCCACGCCCGGCAGTGAGATCGGCGTGGGCGTCAATCCCACGCGCGTATAGGTATTGTAAGCGCTGTCGGCAAGCAAATCGCGCTTGTGCAGGTTGCCGTCATATTTATCGCCCAGGCCATATATGACCGTTGGATCGGATTGCAGCCTCATGCCCTTCCTCAAGCGGTTCACAAACACGCCGGCGATCATATCGCGGTCGCTGGGCGTTCCGGTTTCCTTTTCGATAATGGAAGCCAGTATCAGGGCCTGATAGGGTTCCTGAAATGGCAGATCAGGTGCGCGCGCCACCCATTCCTTTTGCAGGTGTTTTTGCATGGTTAGATATGCGCGTTTCATGATCTTCAGGTCACTGCTGCCCGCCGCGAAGTAATAGGTGTTTGGAAAAAACAAACCTTCCGGATGGATTTCCGTCGCGCCGATACGTTGCATTATTTCCGCGTCGCTGAGTTTGCTCGAATCATGGGTAATATCCGGATCGGCATTGAGCGCGTCGCGCATTTGCTTGAATGTCCAGCCCTCGATCAAACTGATCTGGCTCAGGCTGACTTCCCCAGAACTGATGATCTTCAGCAGTTGCAGCGGCGAAACAGGATGTTCCAGCGAATAATTTCCCGCCTTTAGCTGTCCCGATTTCCCCAGTAAACGCGCGAGCCAGACGAATCGCCAGCCGTGCTCAAGCAATCCGGATTGCTGCATTTCCCGTGCGGTGCTTTTCAGGCTGCTGCCCTGTTTCAGGGTGAAATCAAACGGGTTGCTTGGCAGCGATAAAGGGATAAAGGCGTAATAGGCGACACCTGTGATACTCAGCATGAGTACC
The DNA here is from genome assembly GCA_049684555.1 of Gallionella sp. Taxonomy (GTDB): domain Bacteria; phylum Pseudomonadota; class Gammaproteobacteria; order Burkholderiales; family Gallionellaceae; genus Gallionella. The sequence continues at coordinate 4,648 of JBAVGB010000078.1, forward strand.
AGTGACAGCAAGGTCAAAAGTTTTTTCATTAGTTTGCGTGCTCCGTTGACCAGGCTTGCTGTTGAGCAGCATCGCAGCAGGAAACTAGACCTTGCGCAACACCAGTGTGCCGTTGGTCCCGCCGAAGCCGAAATTATTGTTCATCGCGACATCGATTTTCATCGCGCGTGCAACGTTCGGGCAGTAGTCCAGATCGCATTCCGGGTCTTGTTCAAAAATATTGATGGTCGGAGGGGAAATCTGATTATATACGGCCAGCGCACAGAAGACCGACTCGATTCCGCCCGCACCTCCCAGCAGGTGGCCTGTCATTGACTTGGTCGAATTCACCACCATTTTCTTCGCATGATCGCCAAAAGCCATTTTGATGGCCTCGGTTTCATTCTTGTCGCCCAACGGGGTCGACGTACCATGCGCATTGACGTACTGCACGGTTTGCGGATCCAATCCCGCATTACGCAGCGCATTCAGCATGCTGCGCTTCGGGCCATCTGTATTCGGAGCGGTGATATGGTAGGCATCGCCGCTCATGCCATATCCGGCCAATTCAGCGTAGATCCTGGCACCGCGCGCCTTCGCGTGTTCATATTCTTCCAGCACCATAACCCCCGCGCCTTCACCCATCACGAAACCGTCGCGATCCTTGTCCCATGGGCGACTTGCAGTGGCCGGATCATCGTTGCGAGTGCTCAGCGCACGTGCCGCGGAAAACCCGCCCACGGCCAATGCGCTTATCGTGGCTTCGGAGCCGCCGGCCACCATCACATCCGCATCACCATATTCGATGATGCGAGCCGATTCACCGATGCAATGGGTACCGGTGGTGCAGGCAGAAACCATCGCCAGATTCGGCCCTTTAAATCCGTACATCACGGAAAGGTTGCCGGAAATCATGTTAATGATGGTGCCCGGGATGAAGAACGGCGATATTTTGCGCGGGCCCGCTGCGAGGTAATCGTTGTGGGTGTCCTCGATCATCGGCAACCCCCCTATCCCGGAACCGATGTTTACACCGATACGCTCAGCATTTTGTTCGGATACTTCCAGTCCGGAATCCTTGAACGCCTCGATCCCGGCAACCAGGCCGAAATGGATAAACCGGTCCATGCGGCGTGCATCCTTGGCGGACAGAAATTGCGTGGCGTCGAAATCTTTGACTTCGCCGGCAATTTGGGCCGGCATCGAACTGGCATCAAAGTGGGTAATTTTGGTGATGCCGGATTTCCCCGCGACGATATTCTGCCAGACCGTGGGAATCCCTATCCCGACCGGGCAAACCACCCCCAGCCCGGTAATGACGACTCTACGCTTAGACAAATTGGCTCCGCCAAACAGAAAGGATGGAAAAACAGAAAATGAAGGTAAATGGAATAAAGAAGCAGGTTACTTCTGGTGTGCCAGGACGTAGTCAATGGCTTGTTGTACGGTCGTGATCTTTTCTGCATCTTCGTCAGGAATGTCGCACTCGAATTCTTCTTCCAGTGCCATCACCAATTCAACGGTATCCAGCGAGTCCGCTCCCAAATCGTTGACAAAAGACGACTCATTCTTGACTTCAGTTTCGTTCACGCCCAGTTGTTCGGCAACGATCTTCTTAACACGTTGTTCAATAGACATCTTAACTCTCCCACCCTGATTAAAGTTCAAAAAAACAGGGGCATTGTATCAAATTTGCAAAGAAATCCAAATAACTTGTGTCGGTAAAGTTTCGGTACCGCATGTACCGGGACACCCGGATCATTCCTGGCTAACGGCATCAGCTTTCGGGGGGTTCGTTGCCGGGCGGCTGGGATGGTACATTTTCTTGCTGTCCATCCTGCGGGGATATTTTCCGAAGACGCTTCTCCTCCTGTTTCTTTTTCTTGGCGAGTTCTTTTTGACGCTTTTCGAACGAATAATTTGGTTTGGCCATTTGCAATCCTTTTCCAGTCAGATTTTAGTTCGAGGCGTTCCATGATAACAGGTGTGGCGGTTTTGTTTCTGCATCCCAGCGAACAAACCTCTGAATAACCTGCCGGGATATTTGAAAATGCCCCGACGAATTTGTTTCGGCATTTGCCGATTGGTCGTCGGACTTGAGTTGCTCATGTGACAGAATTGGCAATCAAAAAAAAGCAGTTGAATCGAGCCGATGCGAATTCAAATCGGGTGAAAATCACTATTCCATATACATGCCGCCATTCACATGCAGAGTAACACCAGTAATGTAAGCAGCCCCGTGTCCAGCAAGAAATGCCACGGCGGCTGCGATATCGGCGGGCTGTCCAAGTCGTTTTAGGGGAATCTGTTCGACCAGCTTGCTGCGCTGCTCTTCACCTAGCGCATGTGTCATGTCGGTATCGATAAATCCCGGGGCGACGCAGTTCACGGTGATGTTCCTGCTGCCGATTTCCTGGGCAAGGGACTTGGTGAAACCGACCATACCCGCTTTGGAAGCGGCATAATTGGCTTGTCCCGCATTCCCCATGCTGCCGACTACCGAGGAAATGCTGATGATGCGCCCAAATCTGGCCTTCATCATCGCGCGCAGCACGGCACGGCTTAGACGAAACACCGATTTGAGATTGGTCGACAACACCTCGTCCCATTCTTCGTCTGTCATGCGTGCCAGCAAGTTATCGCGGGTGATGCCCGCGTTGTTCACCAATATCGAGACCTCACCGAATTGCTTGCGCAATTCCGCCAGAACCTGTTCGGTTTGAGCCGTATCATTGACGTTCAACGCCATGCCGGCCCCCTTGATGCCGGCAGCATCCAGATACGCACTGATCGCTTGTGCGCCGGATTCGCTGGTGGCCGTGCCGATAACGGTAGCGCCCTGCTTGCCCAGTTCCAGCGCGATGGCTTGGCCGATGCCGCGACTGGCTCCAGTCACTAAAGCGATTTGCCCTTGCAATGTCATGTATGCTTTCCTTATGCGAGTGTGGCCAAGGCCTGAGTCAGTGCCTCGCCGTCGTTGATGGCCAATGCCTGCTGGTCGGTTGTGATGCGTTTGTTCAGTCCTGCCAGCACTTTGCCAGGTGCGCATTCCACGTTGTGGGTGACGCCCTGTTTGCCGAATTCCAGCACGGTTTCGACCCAGCGCACCGGCGAATACAACTGCCGCACCAATGCATCCTTGATTGAAGCCTCATCCGAGTAGCTTTTTACATCGGCATTATGCAATACAGGTATGGATGGGCGCTGAATTTTGATATTTTTTAAATAATTGCCCAATTGTTCCGCCGCACCTTTCATTAAAACGCAATGCGATGGCACGCTCATCGGCAGCATGATCGCGCGCTTCGCGCCCATAGCCTTGGCCAGTTCCATGCCGCGCTCGACCGCGGTACGATTGCCGGCGATTACAACTTGCCCCGGCGAGTTGTAGTTCACTGCTTCCAGCACTTCTCCTTGCGCACCTTCCGCGCATACAGAGCGGACCGCCTCGTCATCCAGCCCGAGTATTGCGGCAATGCCGCCCACGCCTTCGGGAACGGCCTGCTGCATGCATTGTGCACGATAACGCACCAGCGGCAACGCATCGGTAAAACTCAACGCTCCGCAAGCGACCATTGCGGTATATTCCCCCAGACTATGTCCGGCCATAACTGATGGTGCCGCCCCATGCCGGCTTTGCCATTCCCGATATACCGCGATACCTGCGGTCAGCATGACCGGCTGGGTGTTCACGGTGGCACTCAGGTCTGCATCGCTGCCTTCCTCGACCAGTTGCCATAGGTCTTGATGCAATATATCGGAGGCTTCAGTAAAAGTGTTGCGTACTGCAGGGAAATCGGCAAAGCCATTCATCATGCCGCGAGATTGGGAACCCTGGCCGGGAAATACGAATGCAAATTTGGTCATAATTTAAAAGCAGTATTATTTTAGAAGAGGTTAAACGTAGATTCTAGATTGGTGGGCATACATATTTTTACCTGATACTCACGTCTATCAGACGCACACAAATTACCAGCGTATGAGTACTGCACCCCAGGTAAACCCGCCGCCTACCGCCTCCAACAGGATATTCTGCCCCGGCTTGATTCGGCCATCGCGCGCTGCTGTATCCAATGCCAGCGGAATCGAGGCGGCAGAAGTGTTGCCATGGGAGGCGACCGTAACGATGACCTTGTCCATATTCAGACCGAGCTTCTTTGCGGTGGCTTCCATGATGCGAATATTGGCCTGATGCGGAACCAGCCAGTCAACGTCCGATCCCTTCAAGTGGTTTTCTTCCAGTAATTCCTCGACCACTTCACTCAGCACTTTAACGGCAAATTTGAACACCGCCTGGCCCTCCATCTTGATAAATGGATCGCCGTGCACTTCCCCATCGCGAATATTTCCCTCGGCTTTCAACATATCGCGATGGCTGCCATCCGCGTGCAGTTTGCTCGAGATGATGCCTGGCGTCTGAGAGGCCTGCAGCAATACGGCCCCGGCACCGTCACCGAACAATACGCAAGTGGTCCGGTCATTCCAGTCCAACATGCGCGACAGCACCTCCGCGCCTACCACCAAAGCCGTCCTGGCCTGCCCACCGCGTATGTACAAATCAGCCGTGTTCATCGCATAGACAAACCCGCCGCACACTGCCTGCATGTCGAAAGCCGCCCCCCGATTCCTGATACCCAGCTTGTCTTGCAGGATGCAGGCCGTGCTGGGGAATATCTGGTCCGGCGAGGTGGTGGCGACGATCACCAGGTCGATATCGTTTGCGTCGATGCCGGCTGACTCGATTGCCTTCAGGCTGGCTTGCAGAGCCAGGTCGCTGGTCAGTTCGTCTTTTGCCGCGAAATGCCGCTCGACGATGCCGCTACGCGAAACGATCCAGTCATGCGAGGTATCGACGATCTTTTCCAGGTCGAAATTGGTCGTTACTTTCTCCGGGAGATAACTTCCGGTGCCGATGATCTTTGAATATATCAAGAAGCCTCCGAAGCTTTCTGCTGGTTGGTATGGTGCCATTTTTCGATATGTTCGCTGATATGCTGGAGCATGCCGCCGCGCGCTTCTTCCGCGGCGCGCTCGATGGCACAGCGAAAGCCGAGGACATCTGCAGAACCGTGACTTTTGACCACAATGCCTTTCAACCCTAGCAGGCTGGCACCATTGTAACGGCGGGGATCCACCCTGCGTTTGAAGGCTTTGAGCACCGGCAACGCAACCAGGGCGGCCAGCTTCCTAAAGATATTCCTGCCAAATTCCTCGCGCAGGAATCCGCCCAGCATTTGCGCCAATCCTTCGGTGGTTTTCAACGCAACATTGCCGACAAAGCCGTCGCAAACCACCACGTCGGTGGTACCCTTGAATATATCGTTGCCTTCGACGTTCCCGTAGAAATTCAGGTCGCTGGCGCGCAGCAACTCGGCTGCCTGTTTTACCACTTCGTTGCCCTTGATGTCTTCGCTGCCGATATTCAGCAGGCCGACGCTGGGATTGGATTTTTGCTCCAATGCGGTAACCAGTGTGGAACCCATCAAGGCGAACTGAAGCAGGTGTTCCGCATTGCAATCGGTATTTGCACCCAGGTCGAGCACGCAGACTTGACCGGTCATGGTCGGCAAAAATGACGCAATCGCGGGACGATCGATGCCCGGGATGGTTTTCAGCACATATCGAGCCGTTGCCATCAGCGCGCCGGTGTTGCCGGCGCTGATACAGGCCAATGCTTCACCGTTCTTGACCAGATCAATGCTGACTCGCATCGAGGAATCCTTCTTGCCGCGCAAGGCCGATTGCGGCTGTTCATCCATGCCCACCACTTCGCTGGCAGGATGTATGCGCAAGTGCATGCCGGGTTTCATGCCCAATGCACGCAACCCGGCTTCAATGGCATCGGGAATACCGACCAGAATGATGGTATCGCCGGGGAACCGCTTCAAATACTCAACTGCTGCGGGGATAGTAACCGTCGTACCGTGGTCGCCTCCCATCGCATCAATAGCTAATGTGACATCCACTAAACGATCCTCGGCAAGTCTGACAAAAAGAAAACGCAGCCGACCTTTAATGATCGGCTGCGCTACTTGAAGGTTTATTCGCCCTTGGTCTTGATTATCTTCTTGCCACGATAAAATCCGGTAGGACTGATGTGGTGGCGCAAGTGGGTCTCACCCGTGGTTGGCTCGATCGCGGTCGCAGGGCCGGTCAAATAGTCATGGGCACGGTGCATACCGCGCTTGGACGGGGATTTCTTGTTTTGCTGAACTGCCATGGTATCTACTCCTAAAAAACTGTTTAATTACGCTTCAATTCCGCTAAGACCGCAAAAGGATTCTGTTCTTCCAAGTGTGAATTATTTGCATCTGTCGCCTGACAGGCTCCCAATTCGTGTTTGGGCGCGATTGACAGGCTCAACAATAGCTCCTCTTCCAGCAATTCCAGCAGATTCAAATTCGAATCCGCGGCAATGCTATCGAACTCTTCTTCATTGTCGACGACCATATCCAGCACCTTGAGGCTTGCCTGATCGCGAAGCAACAAGCGCGAATCAAGCTGAACCGGATAATCCAGGCCCTGCAGGCAACGCTGGCAACGCAATCGGCATAGACCAGTCAAACTCACATCAAGAAAGTGCATGCCTTGCTTATCTACGCCGCCTTGCACTGTGTAATGCAAAACTCCCCGGGACGAATCCAGCATTTCCTGCAATCGCGGCAATTCGGCTATAGGCATTTCGCCGCTGATTTCACGCCATTTTCGGGCAAAATCCAGACTGTCTATGAAAGGCCGTGCATACATGAGGCGCGCATGATATATTTTTCGCCGCTTCATGTCAAAAATCCTAAGGAATATCTTTGAATTCTCAGTTGCTTGTCCTTGCCTCCAGCTCGATCTACCGCAATGAACTGCTCAAAAGGCTGCAAATCCCGTTCGAGACCATGGCGCCGAACGTTGATGAAACGCCCTTACCTGATGAATCTGCCCGGGCAACCTCGGAACGCCTTGCCTGGGTCAAAGCCAGGGCAGTAGCCGACCATTTCCCAGACGCGCTTATCATCGGCTCCGACCAGGTTGCCCTGCTGGACGGCAAACAACTTGGCAAACCGATAACCCACGACAATGCGGTAAAGCAACTGCGCGCCATGAGCGGCAGGACCACGCACTTTTATACTGCGCTGACGCTGCTGAACAGCAGAACCGGCCGTCTGCAAACCGGCATGGCTGAAAATTTTGTCACCCTGCGCAAACTCAGCGACCAGGACATCGAAAACTACCTGCTCAAGGAACAACCATACCACTGCGCCGGTAGCGCAAAAACCGAGGGGCTAGGCATCGCACTGATCAGCCGGATTTCCGGCGACGACCCGAATGCGCTGATCGGACTGCCGCTGATCCTGCTGACTGAAATGCTGCTCCGCGAAAACGTTCGCATGTTCTGAGATGGTGACGCAACCGGGCACGCTCTACCTGATTCCAAATGCGCTGGGTGACACCCCTGCCGAACAGGTGTTGCCGCAGCATGTGATCGGCCTGGTGCGCAAGCTACGGCATTTTGTGGTCGAACAACCCAAGTCCGCCAGGCATTTCCTTTCCCTGCTCAAACCCGAGCAGCCGATCCAGACTATGCACTTCGCCACACTAAACGAACACACGACGGCTGATGAATTGCCCGACCTGCTCGCCCCGCTGTTGACTGGGCAGGATGTGGGCATCATTTCAGAAGCAGGCTGTCCGGGAATCGCCGATCCGGGTGCGGAATTGGTCAATCTGGCTCACCGTCACGGCATTCGCGTCGTGCCGCTGGTAGGCCCATCCTCCATATTGCTGGCGTTGATGGCTTCCGGACTGAATGGACAGTGCTTTGCCTTCCACGGTTACCTGCCTGTCGCTGAAACGGAGCGAAAACGAGCTATTGCCAATCTGGAGGCCGAATCCATCAAACGCAAGCAGACACAGGTATTCATTGAAACACCTTACCGTAACGACAAAATGTTGGCCGCCCTGCTCGGCCAGTGCCGTCCGGAAACACTTTTATGTGTGGCCACCGACATCACCTTGCCGGGGGAGCAAATCCAGACCCGCATTATCGCCCAATGGAAATCGCAACCCTTGCCGCAATTGAACAAGCGGCCCAGCCTATTCCTGCTGCTCGGGAAAAGTTAATTTTAGTTGCCCTGAAACCCGCTTTCTGGTATTAAATCAGATTGAGTTTTTATCCCGTATGGAGAAGTGCAATGCAGGTACAGCCACAAAAACCCGTCACGCCTTACAAACCCAAGAAAGGCGAGACTTACATGAACCCCAAACAGCTGGAACACTTTCGCCAGATCATGAATGACATCAAGGCTGGCCTAGGCAAGGACATTGATCGCACCGTGCACACCATGCAAGACGAGGCAACCGTATTCGCCGACCCGAATGACCGCGCCTCGCAGGAATCCGACATGGGCCTGGAATTGCGCAACCGCGATCGTGAGCGTAAATTAATTAAAAAAATCAATGAGATGCTTGCAAAGATTGATAGCGGGGAGTATGGCTATTGCGAGAACTGCGGTGTTGAGATCGGCCTGAGCCGGCTCGAAGCAAGGCCTACCGCCACGCTATGCATAGATTGCAAGACGCTGGATGAGATACGCGAGAAGCAGGTAGCCAAGTAACTTCCTGTCCGGAAATAAAAAAGCCCCGCCAATTTGGCGGGGCTTTTTTCCGTCTATCTGGCTACTCGGCGGCGTGAGCGGACGCAGGTGGCGCCAGCAGCGCTTTCATGCTCAGCTTCATGCGTCCCTTGTCGTCGACTTCAAGCACTTTCACGCGAACGATCTGACCTTCCTTAAGGTGGTCGGCTACACTGGCCACGCGCTCATGGGCGATCTGGGAAATATGCAACAGGCCGTCCTTGCCCGGTAGCACGTTCACCAATGCGCCGAAGTCGAGCAATTTGACCACCGGACCTTCGTATATCTTGCCGACCTCCACGTCTGCCACGATGTCCTCGATGCGTTTTTTGGCCAATTCACCCGCTTCACCGCTTACGCAGGAGATCGTGACGTTGCCGGTGTCATCGATATCGATTGTCGTGCCTGTTTCCTCCGTCAAAGCGCGAATCACCGCGCCACCCTTGCCGATCACATCACGGATCTTTTCAGGATTGATCTTCATCTTGATCATGCGCGGAGCAAATTCGGAAACTTCCGTACGCGCATTGGGCATGGCCTGCTTCATCAAACCAAGAATATGCATACGCCCTTCGCGGGCCTGGGTCAGCGCAGCCTGCATGATGTCGCGCGTGATACCGTTGATCTTGATATCCATCTGCAAAGCGGTAACACCCGTTTCAGATCCGGCCACCTTGAAGTCCATGTCGCCCAGGTGATCTTCGTCGCCGAGGATATCGGTCAGCACGGCGAAACGGTTGCCTTCCTTGATCAGTCCCATCGCAATACCCGCCACATGTGCTTTGAGTGGCACACCGGCATCCAGCAACGACAAGCATCCGCCGCACACAGAAGCCATCGAGCTGGAACCGTTGGACTCGGTGATTTCCGATACCACCCGCATCGCATAACCGAATTCTTCCTCGCTGGGCAACACCGCCACCAGCGCACGCTTCGCCAAACGGCCATGGCCGATCTCGCGGCGTTTGGGCGTACCCACGCGCCCTGTCTCGCCGGTGGAATAGGGAGGGAAATTGTAATGCAGCATGAAGCGGTCGCTGAATTCGCCTTGGAGCGCATCGATTTTCTGCGAATCGCGCATGCTGCCCAAAGTCGCCACCACGATCGCCTGCGTCTCTCCGCGGGTGAACAGGGACGAACCGTGGGTGCGCGGCAATACGCCGTTGCGTATCGTGATCGGGCGCACGGTGCGCGTGTCGCGGCCATCGATGCGCGGTTCCCCGCTGAGGATCTGACCGCGCACGATCTTGGCTTCCAGCGCGCTGAACAGATCATTGACGTGATTCTTCTGGGTTGCCATTACTTCCGGCGACATTGCCGCCATCACCTTGTCGCGAATGGCATCAACCGCTACGGTACGTGCCTGTTTGGAACGAATCGCGTATGCCTTGCCCAAATCGGATTCTGCGAGGCTGGCAATCTGTGCAATCAGGGCTTCATCCTTGGCCGGCGCAGTCCATTCCCAGGCATCGGCACCCACCGCATCGGCCATTTCGTTGATCGCCTGGATCACGACTTGCATCTGGTCGTGGCCGAACATCACCGCACCCAGCATCACATCCTCGGGCAATTGTTGCGCTTCGGATTCCACCATCAGCACGGCACGCTCGGTACCAGCGACCACCAGATCCAGTTGGGAAGTCAGCAATTCGGTCGCGGTCGGATTAAGCAAATACTGGCCGTTGGCATAACCGACGCGCGCCGCGCCGATCGGGCCGTCAAACGGGATACCGGACAAAGCCAGCGCGGCAGAGGCGCCTATCATCGAGGGGATATCGGAGTCGATCTCTTCATCGGAAGACATCACTGTTGCGACGATCTGCACTTCGTTGTAGAAACTTTCGGGAAACAGCGGACGCAACGGGCGGTCGATCAGCCGGGAAGTAAGGATCTCCTTTTCGCTGGGCCGGCCTTCGCGCTTGAAGAAACCGCCGGGTATCTTCCCCGCAGCGTAAGTGCGTTCCTGATAATCGACCGTCAACGGGAAAAAGTCCTGCTCTGGCTTGGCATCCTTCCTGCCGACGACGGTGACCAGCACCACGGTGTCATCCAGACTGACCATCACGGCGCCGGAAGCCTGACGAGCGATCTCACCGGTCTCCAGGGTAAGTTGGTGATTGCCGTATGCGATTGTTTTTTTATAGTGACTCAAGATAAACCCCTCTAAGCATGGCATGTCGCGCAATCGCGGCATACGTTGTGGCCAAACAAAATTGAACAGACATAAACAACGCGGGCCGCTGATGCGACCCGCTGGGTATAAATTCTTATTTACGGATATCCAGACGCTGGATCAACGTGCGATAGCTTTCGTCATTGGTGCGCTTGAGATAATCAAGCAGCTTGCGGCGGCGGCTTACCATGCGCAACAAACCGCGACGGGAATGGTGATCCTTGACATTTTCCTTGAAATGCTCGGTCAGATAGGTGATGCGTGCCGTGATCAAGGCCACCTGTACTTCCGGGGAACCGGTATCGCTCTTGGCGCGTTGAAAGTCGGTTACGATTTGCGCTTTTTGCGCGGCGGTTATTGCCATTGCTTTCGTTCTCCTGATAAAAGTGCAGCATTCTACCCTTTAACGGGGTTGTTACTCAACCCCAATATTTCGCGCCGAAATGGCTTGCGCGGCCTGTTTTGCCACATCGGACAACAACCGTTCGGGAGACAGGCGGCGACCCGCCAGCAGCCCTATCCCGATGAATCCCTGCGGACCATGCAGGCTGATCTTGCCGTCAGGCAGGCCGTGTTCCAGTCCCAGCCGTTGTCCTTGGGCCAAGCGCTGGACCTGCACGGCATCCAGCTGCAGCCTGGGTATATCGGGCATCAGGCTCTCCAGCGGCAGGATGCAAGCATCGCGCTCCGCATCGGTCATCGCATCCAATTGCGGCATGGTATAACCCGCTTTCAAATCGAAATGCGCGATTGCGGTGCGGCGCAGGGCAATCAGATGGCCCCCGCAGCCGAGCGCCGCACCGATGTCTTCGGCAAGCGTGCGAACGTAAGTGCCCTTGCTGCAACGCACGGCAATATCCACCCGGTTCCCTGAAAATGAATTCAGCAACAACTCGTGTATCGTCACGCTGCGCTGCTCCCGCTCTATGGTTACGCCATTGCGGATATATTCGTAGAGCGGCTTGCCGGCATGCTTGAGTGCGCTGTGCATTGGCGGTGTCTGCAGGATTTCGCCATGAAATCGGGCCAGCGCTTCTTCAACCTGGGATTGCGTAACGTCTACTGGGAGTTCGGCGATGATGTCGCCCTCGGCATCGCCGGTAGTCGTGGTTTGCCCAAGACACAACACAGCGCGGTAGGTCTTGTCCGCATCCAGCAAGGCGACCGAGAATTTGGTGGCCTCCCCGAAGCAGACCGGCAGCAGGCCGGTGGCAAGCGGATCAAGCGTGCCGGTGTGCCCGGCCTTCTCGGCCCGAAACAAACGGCGGACGTGTTGCAGTGCGGTATTCGAACTCAATGCCAACGGCTTGTCGAACAACAGCACGCCGTCCAGCTGGCGATAATTTCGTGCCATCAGTGCAACCTCTGGAGACTACTGCTTTTCGTCGTGGTGATGATCGCTGGCGACCGCCTGATCGATCAGCTGCGACAAGTGGCTGCCACGCTCCACGGAAGCGTCGTAAACGAAATGCAACTGCGGCATCACACGCAGCTTGATGCTGTGAGCCAACTGGCTGCGCAGAAATCCGCTGGCATGCTCCAGGCCTTGTTGCGCTTCCTCGTGCTTGCCATCCAGGCGCGTAAAGAAAATCTTGGCATGGGAATAGTCGCCCGCGACTTCTACCCCGGTGATGGTCACCAGACGCACACGGGGGTCGTTGATCTGCAGGCGCACCAGTTCTGCGATTTCACGCTGGATTTGCTGCGCGATGCGATCGGTCCGGGCGAAATTTGCCATCAGAGCGCGCGCGCGACCTCGATGATCTCATAGGCTTCGAGCTTGTCGCCCACCGCCAGATCGTTGAAATTCCTGACCGACAAACCGCATTCGAAATTGGCTTTGACTTCCTTGACATCGTCCTTGAAACGTTTGAGGGAATCCAGTTCGCCGTCGTGTATCACCTCGCCGCCGCGCATCACACGTACTCTGGCTCCGCGCTTGATCACGCCATCCAGCACCATACATCCGGCGATGGTACCCACCTTGGATACGGTGAACACCTGGCGAACTTCAACAGTGCCCATGACGCTTTCGCGTTTTTCGGGGGCCAGCATGCCGGAGAGCGCCGCCTTGATCTCATCCACCATCGCGTAGATGATGCTGTAGTAACGAATGTCGACACCGGAAGATTCGGCGAGCTTTCTTGCCGCGGCATCGGCTCGCGTGTTGAAACCGATGATGATCGCCTTGGAAGCCAAAGCCAGGTTCACATCGGATTCGGTGATCGCCCCGACACCGCCATGGATCAGATTGACCTTCACTTCATTGGTGGAAAGTTTCTGCAGCGATTGCGCAATTGCCTCGGCGGAACCCTGCACGTCGGCCTTCACGATCAATGACAGGACTCTAACCTCGCCTTCGGCCATTTGTTCGAACATGTTTTCCAGTTTGGCGGCCTGCTGCTTGGCAAGTTTCACGCCGCGATATTTTCCCTGGCGGAACTGCGCGATTTCACGGGCGCGCTTTTCGTCAGCCAAGACCATCAATTCTTCACCGGCGACAGGCACTTCGGACAAACCTTGTATCTCGACCGGAATTGAAGGTCCAGCCTCGTTGATCGCCTTGCCGGTTTCATCCAGCATTGCACGGACACGGCCGAACACCGATCCGACCAATACCGCATCACCGCGCTTCATCGTGCCTGACTGCACCAGCACGGTAGCGACCGGCCCTTTGCCCTTGTCCAGACGCGCCTCGATTACCAGCCCCTTGGCGTGCGTGCTGCGCGGTGCCTTCAGCTCCAGCACTTCGGCCTGCAGCAATACACCCTCGAGCAACTGGTCGATTCCCTTGCCGGTTTTTGATGAAACCTCGACAAACATGGAATCTCCACCCCAATCTTCCGGCGTGACACCTTCCGCGGCCAGTTCCTGTTTCACTTTTTCGACATTGGCTTCCGGTTTGTCCACTTTGGTGATTGCCACGACCAGTGGCACGTTTGCTGCCCTGGCATGCGCGATGGCTTCCTTGGTTTGCGGCATCACACCATCGTCTGCGGCAACTACCAGGATCACAATGTCGGTCGCCTTGGCGCCGCGAGCACGCATCGCGGTAAACGCCTCGTGGCCGGGCGTATCCAGGAAGGTAACCATGCCGCGCGGCGTATCGACGTGATATGCGCCAATATGCTGCGTGATACCGCCTGCTTCGCCCGATGCGACGCGCGTGCGTCGGATATAGTCGAGCAGCGAAGTCTTGCCGTGGTCGACGTGGCCCATCACCGTGACGACCGGGGCGCGCGGCTCCAGCACCACATTGTGATGTTCTTCCGCTTCCATCAAATACGCATCCGGATCATCCAGCCTGGCAGCCTTGGCGATGTGCCCCATCTCTTCCACCACGATCATCGCTGTTTCCTGATCGAGCACCTGGTTGATGGTCACCATCGAACCCATTTTCATCAACGCCTTGATGATCTCGGAGGCCTTGACCGACATCTTTTGCGCCAGTTCGGCGACGGTGATGGTCTCCGGAACAGCCACTTCATGCACGATCGGTTCGGTCGGCAAAGAGAATGCGTGTTCGGGTTCAGCAACAACGTGCTTGGTGTGCCTGTCATGGCGCGGTGCACGCACGGGAGTCGTCCAGACGCCGGGTTTCTCGCCGGTCTTGACCGGCGTACGCTTCTTGTGCCCCTTTTCGTCCCACGGACTGCTCTTGGCTTCGGGTTTTGGTTTTTTGCTCGGCTTGACTATTTTGTCGCCGGGTTTGGGAGTCGGTTTGTGCAGGGTGCCTTCAGCCAGGCTGGCGATCGGAGCTTCTGCGACTGCGACCTTTTCCGGTTCGGCAGTAGGTGCCGGCTCGGGCTCAGCCGCTTTCTTCGTGGTTTTGCGCTTGCTGCGTTCCTGCTTGGCCTGCACTTCGGCGGCCTGGCGCGCAGCCAGTTCGGCTTGCAAACGCGCTTCTTCCTCACGCGCAGCCAGTTCCTGCTCGTCCACAACCTTGGCGGCTTTGCCTTTCTTTGGCGCCGCAATGGTTTCAACAGGTGCGGCTGCGGCAGCAGCTTCCGCGCTTGCATTCGGAGCAACCACCCGGCGTTTGCGCACCTCCACCTGGATGGTGCGTGCGCGTCCGGAGCTGTCCGCCTTCTTGATCTCGGTTGTTTCGCGGCGTATCAGCGTGATCTTTTTGGCCGGTTTTTCACCGCCATGCGCCAGACGCAGGTGCTCCAGCAATTTAGTCTTGTCCTTTTCCGACATCTGGTCGGACTCCTGCTCCTTGGCAATACCTGCCGCCTTCAACTGCTCAATCAGCAGGGCAACCGGTAATCCCAGTTCAGTCGCAAATTGCGCTACATTTAATTTTGCCATTGCTATCCTCTAATCACACTGTCAAGCAAACCAGGGTGCGCGTGCCGTCATAATCAAAGCATTGGCCCGTTCGCTATCCATTCCCGACAGCTCAACCAACTCATCCACATCAAGGTCTGCCAATTGTTCTTGTGTGGTCACACCCTTGGCAGCCAAAGTGCGCGCCGTTTCTTCATCCATGCCCTCCAGCTTGAGCAAATCCTCGATACCGTGCTCCACTTTTTCCTCATTGGCGATTGCTGCCGTCAACAGCGCATTTCGGGCGCGGCTGCGCAACTCGTTCACTGTGGCTTCGTCGAATGATTCGATCTCCAGCATTTCCTCAAGCGGAACATAGGCGACTTCCTCCAGCGTGCTGAAACCTTCCTGTACCAGGATATCGGCAACTTCATCGTCCACATCGAGTTTTTCCATGAATATCGCGCGCGTGTTGGAAAACTCTTCATTGTGCTTTTCGCTGGACTGTTCGACCGTCATGATATTGAGTTCCCAACCGGTCAGTTCGCTGGCCAGGCGCACATTCTGGCCGCCGCGCCCGATCGCCTGTGCCAGGTTCTCTTCTTCGACCACCACATCCATGCTGTGCCGTTCCTCGTCCACGACGATGCTGCTCACCTCGGCCGGGGCCAGCGCATTGATTACATAGGTGGCCGGGTCTTCCGCCCACAGTATGATATCGACACGTTCGCCGGCAAGTTCGTTGGTCACGCCCTGAACGCGCGAACCGCGCATCCCGACACAGGTGCCGATGGGATCGATACGCGGATCGTGCGACACTACCGCAATCTTGGCGCGCGAACCGGGATCGCGTGCGGCACTGACGATTTCCAGCAGCTTTTCCTCGATCTCCGGCACTTCCAGTTCGAACAGTTTTACGATCAACTCCGGCGAGGTGCGTGACAGGATGACCTGCGGTCCGCGCGCGCTGCGATCGACGCGCAACAGATGCGCCTTGATGCGATCCCCGACGCGCAGGTTTTCCTTGGCGATCATCTGGTCGCGCGGCAACAATGCCTCGATCTTGCCGAACTCGATGATTGCGTTGCCGCGCTCAAGCCGTTTTACGGTACCCGATACCAGATGTTCCTTGCGTTCCATGAAATCGGCCAGCACCTGTTCGCGTTCCGCGTCCCGGATCTTCTGGAAAATAACCTGCTTGGCGGCTTGTGCACCGATACGGCCGAAATCGATAGATTCCAGCGGTTCCTCGATGAACTCGCCGATCTGGATATCGGGGTTGCGCTTTTGCGCCTCTTCCAGTTTGATATGCAGGTCGGGTGTCTCGAAGGTTTCATCGTCCATCACCTCCCAGCGGCGGAATGAATCGTACTCGCCCGTTTCGCGATTGATCGCAACACGCACGTCCGCTTCATCCGAAAAGCGCTTCTTCGTCGCGGAGGCCAGAGCCGATTCGAGCGATTCGAACACAACCTCCTTGTCCACGTTCTTTTCACGGGACAAAGCATCCACCAACAACAAAATTTCACGACTCATACCATTCTCCGGCTATCTGCTACCCCGAAATTCACATCGGGTTGGCTTTCACTAAAAACTAAAAGGTCGGCACCAAACGCGCCTTGTCCAGATTCGACAAGTCGATCGTTACCAGGTTGCCATCCACATTCAATTGCAATATTCCATCTTTTACGCCGGCGATCATGCCCGCAAAATTCTTGCGCCCGTCCATCGGCATGCGCAGTTTGAGCTGAACCTTTTCACCGGCAAATCGGGAAAAGTCAGCTTCCTTCTTCAGCGGCCTGTCCAATCCCGGCGACGAAACCTCAAGGCGGTCATAATCGACATTCTCGACCATGAACAGGCGTGTCAACTGGTTGCTGACCACCTGGCAATCGTCCACCGAAATACCTTCAGGCTTGTCGATGAACACCCGCAACAGGCCGCGGCCGGAACGTTCCATATCCACCAATTCATAGCCGAGACCAGCTACCGTCGTCTCGACCAGCTTCACCACATCCATAGATTTACGGTCCACAAAAGAAAAACGGGCTCGAAGCCCATCTCAAAACGCCGCGTATTGTATCAAACCTTGCGGGGAAATGGAATTAGATTAGTGCATATCCCTAGAAGTCATCCTGATAGCGCACCGTGATCGGATACCGCCAGTCCTTTCCATAACTGCGCTCGGTGACGCGTATACCCACCGCAGACTGGCGGCGCTTGTATTCGCTGATGCGGATCAGGTGCACCACCCGGCGGACATCGGCTTCGGAAAAGCCGCGCGCGATGATTTCCGGAATCGGGAGATTCTGCTCGACGTAGCAGGCCATGATGTCGTCCAGCACATCATAGGGCGGCAGGCTGTCCTGATCGGTCTGGTCCGCGCGCAATTCTGCACTGGGCGGGCGCGTGATGATGCGCTCGGGGATCACCCGCCCCAGCGAGTTGCGGTAGTGCGCCAGACGGTACACCAGCGTTTTTCTGACATCCTTCAACACCGCAAAGCCGCCGGCCATATCGCCGTAGAGGGTCGCATAGCCCACCGTCATTTCGGACTTGTTGCCGGTTGTCAACACCAGCGAGCCGAATTTGTTAGACAGCGCCATCAGCAGGTTGCCGCGTATGCGCGCCTGCAGATTTTCTTCGGTGGTATCCTCCGGCAGCCCGGCGAAAGATGTTTTCAGCGCGTCCAGGTAACTCTGGAACATCGCCTCGATGGAAATTTCGTCATAACGCACGCCGAAGGTTTTCACCATCTCGCGCGCATCGTCCAGGCTGATCTGCGCGGTATAGGGCGAGGGCATCATCACGGCATGGACCTTGTCCGCCCCAAGCGCATCGACCGCGATCGCCAGGGTCAGGGCGGAATCGATCCCGCCCGACAATCCGAGCACTACCCCCGGGAAGCGGTTCTTGCCGATATAGTCGCGCACACCGAGACAAAGGGCGCGGTATACGTCCGCCTCTTCGCCGGATTCGGCAACCATTTCACCCGCCGGCCTCAGGTCGCCGTCAATTTCCAGCACTGACAACCCCTCATAAAAGGCTGCGCACTGCATGGTCAGGTCGCCGTTGCGATCCATTGCGAACGAGCCGCCGTCGAATATCAACTCGTCCTGGCCGCCGATCATGTTGGCATAGACCACGGTCATGCCGGTCTCCGCGATCCGCTCGCGAATCACGCGATGGCGCCATTCCAGCTTGCCAATCGCATAAGGCGATGCGTTCAGCACTAGCAGTACTTGCGCGCCGGCTTCGCGCGCGAGCTGTGCGGTCTCGCGTTCCCAAACATCGGCGCAGATATTCAGCGCAAAGCGGATGCCTTCGATTTCAAACACGCAAGGGTGACTGCCCTGCTCAAAGTACCGCTTTTCATCGAACACTGAATAATTGGGCAGTTCATGTTTGAGATAAGTCTGCGCTACCACGCCGTCCCTGAGCAGCGAGGCCGCGTTGTAGCGCTTTCCATCAAGTTCATGAGGATGCCCAACCACAACGGCGATACCCGCAATGCTTCCGGCAAGTTCATCCAGTGCACGGGCGCACGCATGGAAAAAGCCATCGCGCAACAGCAAGTCTTCAGGCGGGTATCCGCACAGGCCGAGTTCGGGTGTCAATAATAATTCCACGCCCTGCTGCCTGGCCTGTTCGGCGTATTGCAAAATCCTGGCAGCATTTCCGCCCAGGTCGCCCAACACGCAATTGATTTGTGCGATTGCAAGTTTCATCTTATTTCAATTGATCCTGGCTTGCGTCTGCCTGCATTTCTACCGCTTCTATCTTTGCGAACTGTTCGCTGATTTTGCGGCTGCTGATCTGCACATCATCCACATCCCTGTTCGCCTGCCGAATGTGCTCCGAAAGTTTCTTCATGCGCTCGTCAAAACGTTTGAAATCAATGCTCAGCTTGCCCAATTCGCTCTGGATGATATGCACCTGCTCACGCATCTGCACGTCTTTCATCACCGCGCGGGCAGTATTCAGCACCGCCATCAGGGTGGTGGGCGAGACGATCCAGACATGTTTTTGCATCGCATATTCGACCAGATCCGAATGATAGGCATGGATTTCGGCAAACACAGCCTCGGCCGGGACAAACATCACTGCACCATCCGATGTCTCGTTGCGGATCAGATACTTGTGGCTGATGTCTTCGATGTGCTTCTTGATATCCAGTTTGAATTGTTTGCGGGCAGCGAGCTTTTCGGAATCGGGCAGATCGGAATCCAGCATGCGGTGATAATTCTCCAGCGGAAATTTTGCATCTACCGGCACCTTGCCGGTCGGCGGCGGCAGGATCAACAAGCAGTCGACCCGGTTGCCGTTGGAGAGCTTTTCCTGGAATGAATAGGCATCCGGCGGCAGGATATTGCGGACCAGGCCTTCGAGTTGCACCTCGCCAAAGGCGCCGCGCGAACGTTTGTCGCCGAGCAAATGTTGCAAGCTGACCACATTGGTGGTCAGGCCGTCGATCTTCTTCTGCGCCTCGTCTATAGTGGCGAGGCGCGTCATCACATTGGTGAATGTTTCATTGGTTTTCTTGAAGCCTTCGTCAAGGCGTTCGGCAACCTTGCCGGAAATCTGTTCCAGTCGCGCATCGGTGCTTTTGGTCAGGCCTTCGATGGTCTGCGTCAGCATATCGGTGTTGCGTTTCATGGTGGACTGGATCAATTCCTGGTCGGCACGCCCTTGCTCTGCAAGTTGCTTCAATATTTCTTCCCGGGTTCCGGAGAGACTGGTGTGCTGTGCAAGTTGCAAACCTTGCATGGCCTCGCGTGTGAGTTTGAGTTCCTGCGCTATGATCTCGCGCAAACGCTCCGAGCTGTCCAGCGTGGCTTGCACCATACGATCGCCCTGTTTGTTCAAACCGTCATGCAAGTCACTCAACATCAGGCGATGCTTTTCTTCCAGGGTGCGCGCCAGGATATCCGGCATCTCCGACTGAATTCTTTTGAGCGGGTACACCCACGCCATCAGCAATATCAAGGCGATCAGCAGGGCAAGCAAAAGGGCAATAACGATGTTTTCTAGCATGGCGTCGGATCATAAAAAACGCCGTGCAGTATAGCACTGCACGGCGCTTCAACCATTTCTGTCTGTACAGCCTGAGCCCGGTCCGATTTGCCTCCGGTCAGGCGATGTCAGAAAACGCCCTTACAAACCGCGGCCGGCGCGCTTGCGTTCGTTTTCCGTCAAATAACGTTTGCGCATACGCACCGAGAGCGGGGTTATTTCCACGAGTTCGTCATCGTCGATGAACTCGACTGCGGATTCCAGCGTCAGCCGCACCGGCGGGGTCAGGCGCACCGCCTCGTCCGTGCCGGAGGCGCGCACGTTGGTCAGCTGTTTGCCCTTGATCGGATTGACGACCAGGTCATTGTCGCGGCTATGGATGCCGATGATCATGCCTTCGTACAGTTTGTCGCCGGGCGACACGAACATGCGGCCGCGGTCTTCCAGCTTCCACAACGCGTAAGCCACGGCTTCGCCCTGCTCCGCCGAAATCAGCACGCCGTTGCGGCGGCCGGGCATCTCGGCTTTGACCGGGGCGTAATCATCGAACACGTGCGCCATGATGCCGGTGCCGCGCGTCATGGTCATGAATTCGGATTGAAACCCGATCAGGCCGCGGGCCGGAATGCGGTATTCCAGACGCACGCGCCCGTGCCCGTCCGGCTGCATGTCCTGCAAGTCGCCGCGGCGGCGTCCCAGCTCTTCCATCACCGCGCCCTGGTTGGTGTCCTCGACGTCCACGGTCAGCACCTCGAACGGCTCGCATTTCTCGCCGTTGATTTCACGGTAAACCACGCGCGGTTTGCCGACGCCCATTTCAAAGCCCTCCCGGCGCATGGTTTCCAGCAGGATGGTCAGATGCAATTCGCCGCGGCCGGCCAGCAAAAACACGTCGGTGTTGTCCGTTTCTTCGACACGCAACGCCACATTCACCAGCAATTCCTTGTTCAGGCGGTCGCGTATCTGGCGGCTGGTGATGAACTTGCCTTCCTGTCCGCACAATGGGGAGGTGTTCACCATCAGGTTCATGGTCAGCGTCGGCTCATCCACCTTGGGCATCGGCAAGGCTTCCGGCTTGTTCACGTCGGCGATCGTCACACCGATACCGATCTCCTCGATGCCGTTGATCAGCACGATGTCGCCAGCCAGCGCCTCCTCCAGCGGCACGCGCTCGACACCGCGAAACCCGAGCACCTGGTTGATGCGCGCGCGCTTCGGGAGTTTATCGCCGCTCATCACCATCACATCCTGGCCAGGCTTGACGCGGCCGCGGCGCACGCGGCCCACGCCGATGCGGCCGACGAAGCTGGAGTAATCCAGCGCGGAGATCTGCAATTGCAGCGGCGCATCGACATCGGTATTCGGCGCCGGAACGTTCTTGAGCACGGCTTCGAACAACGGGCGCATGTCCGTGCTGGGCTTGGCCAGATCCAGCGTGGCGTAACCGTTCAAGGCCGAGGCATATACCACCGGGAAATCCATCTGCTCTTCGGTTGCGCCCAGCTTGTCGAACAGGTCGAAAGTCTGGTTGATCACCCAATCCGGGCGGGCGCCATTGCGGTCGACCTTGTTGATCACCACGATGGGGCGCAGGCCGAGGGCAAGTGCCTTCTTGGTGACAAACCGGGTTTGCGGCATCGGGCCTTCGACCGCGTCCACCAACAGCAGCACGCCGTCCACCATGCCCAGCACGCGCTCCACTTCGCCGCCGAAGTCGGCGTGGCCGGGTGTGTCCACGATGTTGATATGCACGCCTTCATAATCGACGGCGCAGTTCTTCGCCAGAATGGTGATGCCGCGCTCTTTTTCCAGGTCGTTGCTATCCATCACGCGCTCGGCAATATGTTTATAGGAAGCAAAAGAACCGGCTTGACTCAGCAGCTTGTCCACCAGCGTGGTCTTGCCGTGGTCGACGTGGGCGATAATGGCGATGTTGCGGAGTTGGCGGGACATGGATACAGCCTTGCTAATGAAAAGGGCGCGCATTCTAGCACAATGCCACCCCACAACTACTGCGCTTGGTAATACTTCGTCGAAAAGCGGCTTAAAATCCTCATGTATGATAAATACATTCCGGTTTTTGCGAGTTGGGCGTCAACACCCAGCCGCCCATCCCTGCCTAACCCAGTTCGCCGCTTTTCTCCTCGTGGCACTTGCGACACGTTAGCCGAAGGCCAGATTGCGGGAGCTGGTGCCCGCGGGCATTCCCGCCCCGGATGCTTCGCAACGCCGTGTCATGCCCGCACCTGCGCTCGTTACGTTGTGCGAAGGCATTGCACAGACCAACTTAAATTCCGCTGGCTTTTATTTTTTCTATCCGTATAATGCGCGCCTTGTCGCCACTAAGGCGGCATTGGTTCATCGTTTTCTGACCTATCTCTCGCGCGCATGCAAATCGCGCCTGTCTAAAAAAGCCCTTCAAGATTCTCTCAGGGTTTTCCGGTTAGCAACGATGTTTTATGCGCCGGTCAATCCGTCTGCCCGTTTTACGGGCCGTTATTACTGACTGTGCGCGCACCAGGGAACTTTACAAGTTCGTCATGCCCGATACAAATCGGCATCCGGCTTTATATGGCCGGATATTGGTTTGTATCCGAATAACGAAGTGGATTCCCTTTGATAATAAAAAGGAAGCAAGATGTCATTTGAAGATCTGAATTTGAACGCCGCAATACTCAAGGCAATCGCCGATACCGGCTACACCGAACCCACGCCGATCCAGGCGCAGGCTATTCCCGAAATCATCGCCGGCCACGACCTGATGGCTTCGGCTCAAACCGGCAGCGGCAAGACCGCGGCCTTCATACTGCCGGCGCTGAACCGCCTGGCCACGCCCTCGGCACTGCCCGGCAAAGGTCCGCGTGTGCTGGTGTTGACCCCTACCCGCGAACTGGCCCAGCAGGTCTGCGATGCCGCGACCAAATACGGCAAAAACATGCGCTTCAAGATCATCAGCATCCTGGGCGGCATGCCCTACCCGGTTCAGAACCGTATGCTGTCCGGCCATGTGGATATCCTGGTCGCCACACCCGGCCGCTTGATCGACCATCTGGAGCGCGGCCGCATCGACTTTTCGCGGCTGGAAGTGCTGATCCTGGACGAAGCGGACCGCATGCTTGACATGGGTTTTGTCGACGATGTGGAATGCATCGCCCAGGCCACCCCGAAAACGCGCCAGACATTGCTGTTCTCCGCGACATTGGAAGGCGTGGTCGGTAATCTGGCTTCGCGCCTGCTCAAGACACCGAAACGCATCAACGTTTCGGCAGCGAAGGACAAACACGAAAACATCGAGCAGCGCATGATGTTCGCCGATGACGTGGCACACAAGAACAAGCTGCTCAGCCATCTGCTGACTGACGTGGACATGAACCAGGCATTGATTTTTACCGCCACCAAACGCGACGCCGATTCGCTGGCAGACAGATTGTCTGCACAGGGTCTTTCAGTGGCGGCGCTGCACGGCGACATGAACCAGCGCGAACGCAACCGCACCCTGCTCAACATGCGCAACGGCAACGTGCGCATCCTGGTCGCCACCGATGTGGCGGCACGGGGTCTTGACGTGCGCGGTATCTCGCATGTGATCAACTTCGACCTGCCCAAGTTCGCCGAAGACTACGTGCACCGCATCGGCCGCACCGGCCGTGGTGGTTCGTCGGGTATTGCCATCTCGTTCGCTTCCAACCGCGATGCGCAGTTGCTGAAGCGTATTGAACGCTACACCGAACAGACCATCAAGATGCACACCATCGAAGGACTGGAACCCAAGTACAAATTGCGCACCGGCCCGTCTTCTGATCGTCCGCGCAGCAACAGCGGTCCGCGCCGCAGCGGCGGTTTCGGCGGTGGCAACAATACCGGCTTTGGCGGCAACCGCACGGGCGGCTTTCCCGGAAAGGCCGGCAATGGCTTTCACCACAGTACACCGGACAGCCGGCATAGCCATGCCGGACGGAAGGAAGGACACGGCCAATGGCATGGACAGGCTAACGGCAATACCCTGGGTGTTGGCGGCGGCCAGGGCTTTGGCGGCAACGGTACAGCGCAGCCTCGCAGCCAGGAGCGCAGCTTCGGCAACAACCGCGGTGGCAATAGCGCACCGCGCCGCAACGGCGATCGTCCCGGCTTTACACTCGGACGCGGCAACACCCGCTAAGACGATGCGCTGAGGCAAATCAACAAGCGCTGAAAACAAAAAAGCACGCCTGACGGCGTGCTTTTTTATTGCCCGCCAAATGTCAGAGGTACTTTTTCATGCGCGCCAGTACCGTCTCGCGCGGAAACAATGCCAGTACGGCATCCACCGACGGGGTGTGTGTCTGGCCGACCAGCATCACACGCAACGGCATCGCAAGTTTGGGCATCTTCAATTTGTGCTTGGCCAGCAACTCCTTGATCAGCGCGGCCAATGCGGGTGCCTCCCAGGCGACATCGGCAAAACGTTCGGCAAGTTCATGCAACGCTGGTAAAGCTTCTGCTGAAAGTTGTTCATCCAGCAATTCTTTCGCCGGATGAAGGTCGATATAAAACACCTCGGCTTCATCGGCAAGTTCATTCAGCGTTGCCACGCGCTCCTTGTAGAGGGCAACGACATCTTCCAGCGCAGGCGAAGCACCCACTTCAACCCCGCGTGCCTCCAGTCTGAGCCTGACCAGCACAGACAAGCGCGCATTGTCGGCCTGTTTGAGGTAATGCTGGTTGACCCAGTTCAATTTTTCGGTATTGAACTGCGCGGCGGATGGCGTGATGTGGCTGAGATCGAACCAGGAGCAGAATTGCTCCACGGTAAATATCTCGTCATCACCGTGTGACCAACCCAGGCGCGCCAGGTAATTGACCAGCGCTTCCGGCAAATATCCATCCTCATCATATTGCATCACGCTGACCGCGCCGTGGCGCTTGGATAACTTGGTGCCATCGTCGCCCAGGATCATCGACAGATGTGCATAACGCGGAGCGGTTGCGCCGAGCGCCTTGAGGATATTGATCTGGCGTGGCGTGTTGTTGACGTGATCGTCGCCACGAATCACGTGGGTAATGCCCATGTCCCAATCGTCTACCACCACGCAAAAATTGTAGGTCGGCGTGCCATCTGGACGCGCGATCACCAGATCGTCCAGTTCGCTGTTCTCGAACACGATCCTGCCCTTGACCAGGTCGTCCCAAGCAGCAACGCCATGGGTGGGGTTCCTGAAACGGATCACCGGCTTGGTGTCCGCCGGTGGAGCCGGTAGCACCTTGCCAGGCTCAGGCCTCCACTGTCCGTCGTAGCGCGGCTTCTCTCCACGCGCGCGTTGCGCTTCGCGCATGGCATCCAGTTCCGCGGGGGTGGTATAGCAATAATATGCGGTACCCTCTTCCAGCATTTGCTGCAACGCCTCCTTGTAACGGTCCATGCGTTGCATCTGGTAAAAAGGGCCTTCGTCGTAATCGAGGTTCAGCCATTTCATGCCGTCAAGAATTGCCTGCACCGCTTCTGGTGTGGAGCGTTCCACGTCGGTATCCTCGATGCGCAAAATGAAGGTGCCGCCGAACTTGCGCGCGTATGCCCAGGAGAATAAAGCGGTGCGTGCGCCGCCGATGTGCAGGTAGCCGGTCGGGCTGGGAGCGAAACGGGTGCGGACGGTCATGACTTGAACGATCAAAGCAAAATGAGGCGCGCATTTTACGGGCTTTACCCGTTGTGCGCACTAGGTTGTGGAACGGCATTGACCGGGATGATCGCGTTATGCTCTAATTCGCCCGATTTTATCTTTCGATTCAATCTCGGGCTTGGGCGGTTAGCTCAGCGGTAGAGCGTCCGCCTCACACGCGGAAGGTCACTGGTTCGAACCCAGTACCGCCCACCAAATCAATCTTGACTGCAAGTGAATTAGTTATATTGGCAATGGGAGCGGACTACCGATTGATGCTCATTGTATCTTTTGCAGTATCCGTTGCAGAACATGCGGAATTATTCAGGCATGTTCCGGTATAGGTGACACCATCCGCGATGGCAGTAAATACGTCTGGGCTGGTAATGTTTTGTTTCGCTGTAATAGATACACTGACCAAGGTAACAGTTGGTACCACTGCCGATGCAACCGTGCATGATCCGGTTACTGTTGCTGTACCTGCAGCATTCGTGATTGTAATGCTAGACGGGTAATTGCTGCAGCTAGTTGCCTTGAGAAGTGTGACTTCAGTGCTCGGAGCCGGATATGCTAGAGCCCAGGTCCCATCGTACGGATTGTTGCTGCCGCCTCCGCAACCTGCCAGAAATAATGAAATGGTAATTGCTGCAAGCAATGTCACTTTTAATTGCATTTTTTATACTCCCCATTACTTCTCTAACAAACGTTATACAAGTTTTAGCAGCCTAATAAATCCCTGTCTGGCGAGCAAGTATATGGCAAATTGACTTTGCTGCAAAATGTTGTTTTCGGCGAATTTTTTTTGCGCATGGCACGATAGCTTGTTGCGGATCCACACCATCAAAAAAGTCCGGCAACCTCCACCATTTTTATATCAGGCGCAGAAAACAAAAAAAACCCGGCACTCACGCGCCGGGCTTTTTTTATTGCTCAAGAACCGTTTTTAGGCGGCGTCCTGGATGTTCGAAGCCTGCTTTCCCTTCGGGCCTTGCGTCACTTCAAAGCTGACCTTCTGGCCTTCTTTGAGGGACTTGAAGCCGCTCATGTTGATCGCGGAAAAGTGCGCGAACAAATCATCGCTGCCATCGTCCGGGGTGACGAATCCAAAGCCTTTTGCATCGTTGAACCATTTAACTGTACCTGTTGCCATGTGTATTACTCCTACTATATAAAACGGGGGAAACCCCCGCAAAACTATTTGAATCGAAGATTGCACATGGAAAACCAGTACTGCAAAAACTTTGAGTCAAACGCCAGATAGCCTTGTACGCGGGTTTGGCCGATAACGCAAGCTGAATCAGATATTTATTTTTGCGTATCAGTTAAGATTGCCACCCCCGCCACACGATATATTCAGAGCATGGACGTATTGAGTTTGCTATTTCTGATCTTGCTGGCGGCATTCGGCTGGTTCTGGCTCAACAGCATTTATGCGCTCGAAATCGCCCGAAAGGCGGGCAGGCGAGCCTGCGACGAGGCGCATGTGCAGTTTCTCGATGATACGGTCGCCGGAACCGCGCTTGCGCTGGTGCGCGATATAACCGGGCGCCTGGCATTTCGCCGCACTTACCGGTTCGAATTCAGCGAAACCGGCAACACCCGGCTGGAAGGCCAATTGACTTTGCTGGGCCACCGGCTCGAGTCGGTGACAATGGAGCCCTACCAGATGCAGCCCGACGGAACGAAGAACAACTTGGCTGCGCCGGAATTGCCGCAACCGAACCAGATGCACTGGCCCGATTGCGATTAGCTGCCGAACCGCCGATATCCCGCCGGCATCAACCGGTGCGCATCTCCAGCATCAGATGATTGACCCGCTTGACGAAGCCGGCCGGATCGTCGAGTTGACCACCCTCCGCCAGCAAGGCCTGATCGAACAGCACCGCGGACCAGTCATCGAAATACTTTTCTTCTTCCTTCAGGCGCATCACCACCGGATGGGTCGGATTGATCTCCAGGATGGGCAGGGTTGACGGAATCTTCTGGCCGGCGGCCTTCAGCATGCGCGCCATGTTGCCGCCGATGTCGTGCTCGTCGGAAACCAGGCACGCCGGCGAATCGGTCAGGCGGTGCGTCACGCGGACTTCCTTGACGCGCTTGTCCAGCGTCTTCTTGATCTTCTCGGTCAGCTCCTTGTGCTCGCTGGCCTGCTTTTCCTGCTCCTGCTTTTCCGACTCGTCTTCCAGCTTGCCCAGATCGAGTCCGCCCTTGGCCACGGAGACCAGCGCCTTGCCGTCGAACTCGGTCAGCGAACTCACCACCCACTCGTCCACGCGGTCGGAGAGCAGCAGCACCTCGATGCCTTTCTTGCGGAACACTTCCAGATGCGGGCTGTTCTTCGCCGCATTGAAGGTCTCGGCGGTGATGTAATAGATCTTGTCCTGCCCCTCTTTCATGCGGCCGATGTAGTCAGCCAGCGAGACGACAGGCTCATCGGTGTCGGCATGGGTAGAGGCGAAGCGCAACAGCGCGGCGATCTTGTCCTTGTTGGCGAAATCTTCGGCAGCACCCTCCTTCAGCACCTGGCCGAATTCGCCCCAGAATTTGGCGTATTTATCCTTGTCATTGGCCGCCAGATCGTCGAGCAGGCCCAGCACCTTGCTGGTGCAGCCCTTGCGGATCGCCTCGATATCCTTCGATTCCTGCAGGATCTCGCGCGACACGTTCAACGGCAGGTCGCTGGAATCGACCACGCCGCGCACGAAACGCAGATAGTTCGGCAGCAATTGCTCGGCGTCGTCCATGATGAACACGCGGCGCACGTATAGCTTGATGCCATGGCGGGCATTTCTGTCCCACATGTCGAACGGTGCACGCGCCGGGATATAAAGCAGCTGGGTGTATTCCTGGCGGCCTTCCACGCGCGCGTGCGTCCAGGCCAGCGGGTCGTCGTAGTCGTGGCCGACATGCTTGTAGAACGCCTTGTATTCGTCGTCCGAAATCTCGTTCTTGGCGCGCGCCCACAGCGCGGAAGCCTGGTTGACGGTCTCGTCCTCGTCGGTGATGACCTGGTTGCCGTCCTTCCATTCTTCCTTCTTCATCACGATCGGCTGGACGATGTGGTCCGAATACTTGTGGATGATGGAACGGATCTTGTGGCCGTTGAGCAGGTCATCCTGGTCGGCCCGCAAATGCAGGGTGATGTCGGTGCCGCGTGCCGGCTTGTCGACCATCTCAATGGAGAACTCTCCGCCGCCATCCGACTCCCAGCGCACGCCCTGGTCCGCATTTTCGCCGGCACGGCGCGTCGTGACCGTAACCCTGTCGGCCACGATGAACGAGGAATAGAAGCCGACGCCGAACTGGCCGATCAGGTTCGCATCCTTCTGCTGGTCGCCGCTCAGTTTGGTAAAGAACTCCCGCGTGCCCGATTTTGCGATCGTGCCGAGGTTGTTGATCACCTCGTCCCGGCTCATCCCGATGCCGTTGTCGCTGATCGTCAGGGTGCGGGCAGCCTTGTCGTAGCGGACGCGTATCTGAAGCTCGGAATCGTTTTCGAACAGGCTGTCGTTGTGCAGCGCCTCGAAGCGCAATTTGTCGCAGGCATCGGACGCGTTGGAGACCAGTTCCCGCAGGAAGATTTCGCGGTTGGAATACAGCGAATGGATCATCAGTTGCAGCAGCTGTTTGACTTCCGTCTGGAAGCCCATCGTTTCGCGATTGGCGGTAGTATTTTCAGTCATAAGAATCCCTTGATGAATTTGAACGGAAATATTTAAACGAAAATCGTCATGGAAATGGAGACGTTTGGGGACATTTCAAGAGGCAAGCAGCATATTCGTCGTCGGTTTTCAAGGCTGCACATTTTCTGCATGAATTGCTATCCTGGCCTAAAGCTTGACCCTGCCCAGCCGCAATGCATTCGTGATCACCGATACCGAACTGAAACTCATCGCGGCCGCCGCGATGATTGGCGACAACAATAATCCAAAGAACGGATACAGCAATCCCGCGGCGATCGGAACGCCCAGCATGTTGTAGACAAATGCAAAAAACAGGTTCTGGCGAATGTTGCGCATGGTCGCCTGGCTAAGGCGGCGCGCGCGCACGATGCCATCAAGATCGCCCTTGACCAGGGTCACCCCGGCGCTTTGCATCGCGACATCGGTTCCGGTGCCCATCGCGATGCCCACCTGTGCCTGCGCCAAAGCGGGCGCATCGTTGATGCCATCGCCCGCCATTGCGACGATGCGGCCTTCGGCCTGCAGTTGCTTGACGATCTCGGCCTTCTGTCCCGGCAACACTTCCGCCACCACGCGCTTGATGCCCAACCTCTTCGCGACCACTTCGGCGGTCGAGCGGCTGTCTCCGGTGATCATCACTAGTTCCAGACCTGCATCCTGCAACGCACGCACCGCTTCCGGCGCGGAGGCCTTGATCGGATCGGCCACGGCGAGCAGGCCGGCCGGTTTGCCATCGACGGCGGCGAACATCACGCTCTGCCCTTCCGCGCGCAATGCATCGGCGCGGGTTATCAGTTCATCCATCGCGATGCGCAGGTCGGCAAGATATTTCTGATTACCGATTGCGACCTTGCGTCCAGCCACCATTCCGGTGATGCCCTTGCCGCTGGTCGATTGAAATTCTGTAACTTCTGCCAAAGGCAGGCTACGTGCCTGTGCACCCTTCACGATGGCATCCGCCAGCGGATGTTCGCTGGCGCGTTCCAGGCTGGCGCCCATTTGCAATATCTGGTTTTCTTCAAACGCTGGCAATGCCACGACCAAGACCAGTTTGGGCTTGCCTTCGGTCAGCGTGCCGGTCTTGTCGGTTACCAGCGTGTCCACCTTCTCCAGTATCTCCAGCGACTCGGCGTTCCTGATCAGCACGCCCGCGGTCGCAGCGCGGCCGGTGCCGACCATGATGGCGACCGGCGTCGCCAGTCCCAGCGCGCACGGACAGGCGATGATCAGTACCGACACCGCCGCGACGATCGCGTGGGCGAACCTCGGCTCGGGGCCCCATGCCATCCAGAAACCGAATGCGAGCAGCGCGACCATCACCACAATCGGCACGAAATAACCGGATACGACATCGGCGACCCGCTGTATCGGCGCACGTGTACGCTGTGCCTCGCTGACCATCGACACGATTTGCGCCAGCAACGTATGCGAACCGACCCTTTCCGCGCGCATCAACAGTCCGCCGGTGCCGTTCATCGTGGCACCAATTAGGCTGTCGCCCTGTTGTTTTTCGACGGGGATGGCCTCGCCGGTCACCATCGCTTCATCGACCGCACTGCTACCCTCGATCACCTTGCCGTCCACCGGGATCTTTTCGCCGGGACGCACGCGCAGCAGGTCCCCGACCTGCACCTGTTCCAGCTTGATATCTTCTTCCTTGCCATCACCACGCACGATGCGCGCAGTATTCGGTGAAAGGCCCAGCAGCAGCTTGATCGCGGTGTTAGTGCGGCTGCGCGCGCGCAATTCCAGCACCTGTCCCATCAGCACCAGCACGGTGATCATCGCGGCCGCCTCGAAATAGATCGGCACCGTCCCGTCCGCGCGGCGCAGCGTCGCCGGGAATATCTCCGGCAGAAAGGTGCCGACCATGCTGTACGACCACGCCACACCGACACCCAGTGCGATCAGCGTGAACATGTTCAGGTTCCAGCTCTTGATGGACGCCCAACCGCGCTGGAAGAACGGCCAGCCGCACCACAGCACCACCGGCGTCGCCAGCAGGAACTCGATCCATTGCAGATGCGTGAACGAGATCAACTGCGGCACAAAACCTGTCCAGATATCCGGCGTCATCGCCAGCACGAACACGGGCACCGCCAATGCTAGGCCGATCCAGAAACGCCGTGTCATGTCGTGCAGCTCGGGGTTGTCTTCCTTCGCCGCAACTGTCCTTTCTTCGAGCGCCATGCCGCACTTGGGACAGGCACCGGGTATGTCCTGTACGACCTTCGGGTGCATGGGGCAAAAATATTTGGTGATGGCCGGCTGCGGCAGCGCATTCTCGGGTTCCAGCGCCATCCCGCAAATCGGGCAGCTGCCCGGCTTGTCCTCGCGCACTTCGGTGTCCATCGGGCAGATGTACACCGCGCCCGGTATCGCAACCTCCGGTTCGGCCGCAACAGGGTGCAGATATTTTTCCGGATCGGCGGAAAACTTTGCCAGGCACTTGGGATTGCAGAACAAATAGGTCTTGCCCTGATAGTCGTGGCGCAGTGTGGTATCTGGCTTCACGGTCATCCCGCAAACCGGGTCTATATTTTCGTTTGGGTCCGAATTTTCGCTGTGAAGGGCGGAAGCTTTCATGACATTTCCTTGCTCGGGCGAGCTGCCATATTAGCGCGCATATGCCTCGGTTGCGTAGCGGCGCATCATCCGGTGGCTGTTGAAGAAAGACGCATTCTTGCTGATCGCGCCCTTCATGATCCTGATCCACCCGCCGTGATCGCTGTTGTAATACAGCGGCAGCACGACCTGTTCGAGTTTGTCGTAGAGCACGCTTGCATTGTTGTCCGGCATGCCCGCGGAATCGCCGATCGCCCAGCCGGTCACACCCTCGATACAACCTTCCACCCACCAGCCGTCCAATACTGAAAGATTGGGCACGCCGTTGAATGCGGCTTTCATGCCGCTGGTGCCGGAGGCCTCGAGCGGCGGCAACGGCGTGTTGAGCCACACATCGACCCCTGCCGTCAGCGTCTGCGCGATCGACATATCGTAATCGGGCAGATAGACGATCGTGACTGCGCCGGCAAGGTCGCGCGCATGCGCGCACAACTGCTCGATCAGGTGTTTGCCGATGTCGTCGCAAGGATGCGCCTTGCCGGCGAGCACGATCTGGAACGGCTGCTTGCGCGCGATCGCCTTCAATCTTTCGAGATCGCTGAACAGCAGATCCGGCCGTTTGTAGGCAGTCATGCGCCGCGCAAAGCCGAGCACCGGAATATCCGGTTTCAGCGTGATCCCGGTCAGCGAATGTACTTTGTCGATCAGATGCTGTTTGGCAAGAATGTGCGCCTCCCAGATCGCGGCATCCGGCACGGAACAATCGGCGCGGACCAGCAATTGCGGTTCATGGCACCAGCCCGGCAGGTAATGATCGTAAAGCTGGCGGAAATTCTCATGCGTCCAGATGAACGGGTGCACGCCGTTGGTGATCGCGTGTACCTTGTAGCCGGGAAACATCGCATGCGAAACTTCCGCATGTTTCTTGGCGACACCGTTGATATATTCGCTCATGTTCAGCGCCAGCCGCGTCATGTTAAGGCTGTCGACTCCCGACAGGCTTTTGATGGTGCTGATGTCTATGTCATTGCCGAACACGCGCTGCACCATGTCGTAGGGAAAGCGGTCATGGCCGGCGTCGACCGGAGTGTGGGTGGTGAAACTGCACAAGTCGCGCACGCGCGGCAGGTCATAGATGGATTCGCCGGGCCGCACATCTTCGGCGGCGTAGGCATATCGCCGCATCAGTTCCAGCACGAGCAGCGCCGAATGCCCCTCGTTCATATGGTAATGGCGGATTTCGCATCCGATCGCCTGCAGCATGCGCACGCCGCCTATACCGAGCACGATCTCCTGTTTCAGCCGGTAGATGCTGTCACCGCCGTACAGATAGTGGGTGATGGTGCGGTCGTCGTGGTTATTCTCATCCAGGTCGGTGTCGAGCAGCAATACCGGCTGGCGCCCGCCCATGCTGCCTTCAAGCAAATACAGCCATGCCCCTATCCAGACCATGCGGCCATCGATCGGCACGGCGATCTTCGCATCGAGCGGTTGCGCCCAGCGTTTTGGCTCCCATGTCGCCGGTTGCTCACGCTGTCTGCCCTGGCTGTCGATCTCCTGTCGAAAGTAGCCGGCGCGGCTGACCAGGCTGACGCCGACCATCGGCATATCAAGATCGGTGGCGGAACGCATCGTATCGCCGGCGAGCACCCCCAACCCTCCGGCATAGATCGGGATCTCGTTGCGCAGCGCAATCTCCATCGAGAAATAGGCCACGCGCGGTTCGTGGATGAATTCGTCCAGCATGATCGCCATCACGGAAAAAGGGAGTTGTTCAAGCGGATAACGCAATCCCACGGCTGCGCAGCACCCGCTTCAACACACCATGCGGGATGAAGGAGCGGGGCGGCTGCATGCAACGGCATTCTACCGCGGAATCTTTGCACAGAACATTGACGCCGGTATTGTTCAGTCCCCGGCAGCATACAGGACTTGCTGGTTTTTATGCAGGAACCAGCGATCCAGCACCACATGACGGGTAAACCATTTGCTGTCCAGCAGCCTGCCCGCGATGAAGTTGTGCAGGAATGCCGGCCCGGTTCCGCCGGATGCCGGCTCATGGCCGAAGCGTTCGACCAGCCGGCTGGCGTATGGCTGCAGCCGCGCGTTGCGGTAGTCGCGGTCTGCTTCCAGTATCGTGGCGGCAGCCATCAGGCCCGACTCGACCGCCGGCCTTATTCCTTCGCCGCTTTGCGGGTAGGCAAGACCGGCCGCATCGCCGACCAGCAGCATGCCGTCATCGAGCAGTTTGCGTACAGCGTGCCCATGCAGCAGATAGGCGTGACCATGAAATTGGTCCGGGATGTCTTGCGGTACCCTGCCGCGTTCCTTCATGAAATCGCAAAAGTGGTTGAGGTGTTCCGACAGCCGGTGGCTTCCCTGCCGGCCCAGCCCGATATTCAAATAATCACCCTTGCGAAAGCACCAGCCATACCCTTTCAGATCGCGGCAGAAATAGAGCTCCGGCGTATCTCCGCGCACCTGGCACTTGCCGCGTTGCACTTCGTCCATTTCGAATTCGATCTCTTTCGCCGCAACCGCCGGTTCATCCGCCCCGAGTTTCGCCCCCATGAAACGGGCCACCGGACAGAAATGCCCGCCCGCGCCGATAACCAGCGGCGCAGTGATGGATTCGTTGGCGATCCACTGGCTGCCCTCCCGGCGCAAGGATTTGAGCGGTTCTCCCAACCGCAAACGCGCCCCGCTCCGCCGCAGCAGATAGTTGTCCAGTTCGCGACGGCGTATCCCGTAACTGACAATCGTCGGGTAACGGGTCTCCAGGTCCTTGCCGTCGATCATCCCGGTGCGGAATGACGTGATCGGCTGCAGCACATGGTTGCGGCGATAATCCGCGGTGTCCAGTTGCAGTTCCTCCACCACCTCCGGCGTGATCCATCCGGCGCACACCTTGTCGCGCGGGAAGTCCGACTTGTCCATCACCAACACATCCAGGCCATGCCGGCGCAACTGCCACGCGCAGCTCGAACCCGCGGGACCGCCCCCGACGATCAGTACGTCACAACTTTCCATCGCATTCTCCCTTGATTTCTATCCGTACCTGATGCGGATACAGCCGCGACCTGCCGACCTGTTTGTTGCCCCTACGCAGACTCGACACCGGATGACATGTCATGATCTTCTCCATTTGCATTTGATGACGATTACTTCCACATCTTCTTGAAACTCCAGCCTTCCTTGCCGCCGATGGCGCGCAACTGCTCGTATAGCGCCCTTTCTTCGCGGCTAATTTTTTCCGGTACATGCACTGCGATGCGCAGATACATTTCACCATCGCGGCCGTTGCCGAATTGCGGCAGGCCTTTTCCCTTGAGCCGCAGCACCGCATCGGGCTGGGTGCCGGGCGGTATCGTCACGGTCGCGGAGCCGTCCAGGGTCGGTACTTCCAGCGTTGCACCGAGTACCGCATCGGTAAGCGAAATGGTTTCCTGCCGCAGCAGATCCGCCCCCGATCGCTCGAAACGCGGGTCGGGCTTTGATCGCACCACGACGAACAGATCGCCTGTTTCCCCGCCCGCATCGCGGCTCGGCATGCCTTTACCGGGTATGCGCAGCGCCATCCCCTCTTCCACCCCTTTGGGTATCTTCACGGTCAGGTCCTCTTCCTGCTCCACTGCGCCGCTGCCGTGACACTTCGCGCACGGATGCTCGATGATGCTGCCGCGTCCGTGGCACACCGGGCAGGAACTGATCTGCTGGATCAGGATGTGCTCCGCTTCCTTGCCGCTGCTGCGGCTGCTGCGGGTGATACGCCCGGTTCCCTTGCAAGCCTCGCATACCTTCGGTTCGGTACCGCCCTCGGTGCCCCTGCCGTGGCAGTCCGGGCACGTGGAGGGGCGGCTCAGGCGTATTTTACCCTCCCCGCCGCCGGCCACTTTCTCGAGCGGGACGGACAGTTCGACTTCGATGTTCGCGCCGCGCGCCGGCCCCCTGCTGCGGCGGTGGAAAAGCCCCTCGAACGGGCTGTCGCCGCCGAATCCGAAATCGAAGTTGAGGCCGCCGAAGATATCCTCGAAATCGATCCCGCCGAACAAATCTTCCTGGCTGAATCCCTGCACGCCAGCAAATCCGCGCGCATCATATTCGGCACGCTTCTTCGGATCGGACAGGATCGCGTAAGCCTCCGCGATTTCCTTGAAATGCTCTTCGGCACCCGGCTCCTTGTTTCGGTCGGGATGGTACTTCAGCGCAAGGGTGCGAAACGCGTCCTTGATCGCCTTCTGGTCGGCGTCTTTGGCAACGCCGAGCACCTCGTAGTAGTCGCTCTTTGCGGAGATAATGGCTCACCTCTAATATTCCGGCTTCAGCCCTGAAACCATCGGTAACAATCATTCCGCATTTTCTTTTGCCCCCGCTTTGCCCGCCGCGCGTTTTGCAAATGACTCGCGGATCCTGGTCAGCTCGGCCAGCCTTGCAGCAACCTTGCTGTTGACGCTGCCGTCGGGATAGCTCCCGTCGGCCTCCGCCTCTCCCGCAGGACAGTCCGTCAGCAGCGCGATCGCCTGGTCGACATTTTCCACTGCGTAGATATTGAATTTGCCGGCCTCCGCGGCTTCCACCACATCGTGGCGCAGCATCAGGTGCTTGATGTTGGCGGCCGGAATCAATACGCCCTGCTCGCCGCTGAGTCCGCGCGCCGCGCAGATATCGAAGAATCCCTCGATCTTCTCGTTGACCGCGCCGATCGCCTGCGACTGGCCCAGCTGGTTCACCGAACCCGTGATCGCCAGTGACTGTTTGATCGGCACATCCGCCAGATTGGAAAGCAGCGCGCACAATTCGGCCATGGACGAGCTGTCGCCTTCGACAAAGCCGTAGGATTGTTCGAACACCAGACTGGCGGAAAGCGCCAGGGGCTGGTTCCGCGCATAACGCGAGGCAAGGAACGAGGAAAGGATCAGTACGCCCTTGGAATGGATCGCGCCGGAAAGCTTGACTTCGCGCTCGATGTTGACCAGCTCGCCTTCGCCCAGCCGAGTCGTGGCGGTGATCCGGGTCGGCTGGGCGAAGGCGAAGTTGCCGAGATCGATCACCGAAAGGCCGTTGATCTGTCCGGTCACTGCACCCTGCGTGGCAATCACCAGCGTGTCGCGCAGGATCGCTTCATACAGGCGGTCCCGCAACCTGTCCTGCCGCCTGACTTGGGTATCAATCGCACGTTGCACGTCGGCGGATTCGACTGCTGCATGTCCGGCCTCATGCGCCCAGTAATCGGCCTCGCGCAACAGGTCCGTGACGGTGCGCATGTGGGTTGTCAGTCTTTCCGCGTCGTCGGCCATGCGGGCACTGTGGTCGATTACCCGTGCCACGGCGCCGCGGTCGAACGGCAGCAATGATTCCTTGCGCGCCAGCGTCGCGACCAGCCTGGCATAAAGCTGCTGCGTATCGGCGTTGCGCTCGATGCGTTCCTCGAAATCCGCCGCCACCTTGAACAGCTCGCCGAAGTCCGGATCGTATTCCTGCAACAGGTAATACAACAGGCGGTCGCCGAACAGCACCACCTTGGTATCCAGCGGGATCGGCTCGGGTTCAAGCGACACGGTGCTGACCAGGCTGTACATCTGCCCCAGCGATTCAATGTAGATCGCGCTCGATTGCAGCGCCCGTTTCAGCCCTTCCCATGCGAAAGGCTGTATCAGTACCTTGCGGACATCCAGCAGCAGGTAGCCCCCGTTCGCGCGGTGCAGCGCACCGGCCTTGATCAGCGTGAAATCCGTGACCAGCGCCCCGAGCTGGGCGACGTGCTCGACCCGCCCGATCAGGTTGCTGTAGGTCGGATTGTCTTCGCTGACAATGGGCGCGCCGGTATTCTTTCCGCTGCTCACCAGCACGTTCACCCGGTAGCGATTGAAGGTCTCGTGGGCGACGAAAGTGATCCCTGACAGGGTGACGGATTCCTTCTGCTTGCGAAAATCGTCGCCGTTTTCGACCATGTCCTGTTGTACGGTGTCGAAGTATTTCAGCACCTCGGGAAAATCTGTATATCTGGTGCGCAGTTCGTTCATCATGTGCTCGACGGTCGCCTGCGTGGTTTCGCGGTTGAGCTGCTTGATCCGCTCGCTTCGTTCCCGCTGCCACTGCGGAACGTGGCTGAGGATTTTTTCCAGACGTTCCTGCAATTCGGCAATGGCGGCTTCGAACCGTTTTCTGTCTTCCTCCGGCAGTTTTTCATATTCCTGCGGGGGAATCACCTCATGGTTGCGGGTCGGCGCGAATGCGAATCCTTCCGGGGTGCGCAGCAGCACGATGTCATGCTTCACGGCATCCTCGGCCAACTCCTTGAACACCTGTTCCTGCAGTTTGGTGAACTCTTCCTGGATCGCGTTTGCCTTGACGCGATATTCATCGCTTTCGAACAGCAGCGGAATCGCGGTGCGCAGATAATCCACCAGTTTTTCCATGCCTTCGCGCAGTTCCACCCCTTTGCCGCAGGGCAGCTTGAGCGCCTGCGGTTTGTGCGGTTCGGAAAAATTGTTGAGATAGCACCAGTCGGACGGTTCGTGTTCGTCCTTCGCTTTCTGTTCGAGGAACTGGCGCACCATGCTGCGTTTGCCGATGCCGGATGGGCCGAGCACAAAAAGATTGTACCCGTCATGCTGGATACCAGCGCCAAAGCGCAATGCATCCATTGCGCGCATCTGCCCGACGATCTCGGTCATATCCTGAAGCTCTGCCGTGGTCTGGAATTTGAATTGTCCGGGATCGCAGGGACGGTGAAGCTGTTGCGGCTGAAGTGGTGTAGGAATGGTCATTTTTATTTTCTAGCGAAAGTTGTACCTGCTTCCGGTCACCGTTCAATACCTTGCACGCAACCGATAATTTGCCTATTTGTTTTCTTTGTACTCCGCATCCACCACCTTGCCCCGCGGGCCCGATCCGCTCGGTCGCGGCTCGCCGGAGGCCGCGCCCACATCGGGCGCCGGCTCCGGACCTTCCCAGCGCGTTTCCGCGTAGGGTTTGCCTTTGCCTGCCTGGCCGGATTGAGAATAGAGCACCGCACCGGCTTCCTGCAACACTTTGCGCAACGCTTCAGCACGCTCGGTCGCCAGCGTGACATCTTTCTTCGTCAGCGCTTCCTTGGTCTCGCGCAACGCAGTCTCGATGCGTTTTTTCAGGTCTTCGGTCAGCTTGTCGGCATAGTTGGCAAGCATCTTCTCGGCTTCGTAACAGCCGGCGTCGGCGGCATTGAGCTTTTCGGCTTCCTCGCGCCGCTTCTTGTCGGCATCCGCATATTTCGCGGCATCTGCCACCATGCGTTTCTTCTCCTCTTCGGAGAGACGGGTGGAACCGGTGATGCTGATCGATTGCGACTTGCCGCTCGCGGTGTCCTTTGCAGAGACGCTGAGGATGCCGTTGGAATCGATGTCGAAGGTCACCTCGATCTTCGGGATGCCGCGCGGCGCCGGCGGCAGGCCACCAAGATTGAATTCCCCCAGACTGGTATTGTCGCCGGACATCGGCCGTTCACCCTGGAACACGTGGACCGTGACGCTGGTCTGCATGTCGGCCGCGGTGGTGAACGTTTCAGTGCGTTTCACCGGGATCGGCGTGTTGCGCGCGATCAGCGGCGTGGCAATACCGCCCAGCGTTTCCACGCCAAGCGTCAGCGGCGTGACGTCCACCAGCACGATGCCGCCCACCTCTCCGGCCAGCACCCCGGCCTGGATCGCCGCACCGGCCGCAACACATTCCATCGGGTCCACGCCCATCTCAGCCTTGCGCCCGAACAGTTCCTCAAAATAGGTTCGCACCACCGGCATCCGTGTCGGACCACCGACGAACACAATCCGGTCGAGTTCCTTGGGCGCGACGCCGGCATCGTGCAACGCCTGTTCGACCGGTCCCTTGCAGCGGTCGATCACCGGGCGCACCAAGCGCTCCAGTTCGGTCCGGTTCAGATCCAGCTCGAGGTGGCGCGGCTCGCCATTGACGGCGGCAAGATAAGGCACGCTGATGTGGGTGGTGACGCTGGTTGACAGTTCGATCTTGGCGTTTTCTGCCGCTTCCATCAGCCGCGCGGCGGCCTTTTTGTCGCCGCGCACATCCACGCCGGTGGACATCTGGAAGCGTTCCGCGAGATGCTCGAATACGCGCTCGTTCATGTCGGTGCCGCCGAGCTGGGTGTCCCCGCTGGTCGCCTTGACCTCGAACACGCCCTTGCCGAACTCCATGATCGTGACGTCCAGCGTGCCGCCGCCCAGGTCGATCACCACAATGCGCAGTTCCTGCCCGAGCCGGTCGAGGCCGTAGGCAAGCGACGCGGCAGTTGGTTCGTTGACCAAACGTATCACTTCGAGACCGGCGATGCGGCAGGCATCCTTGGTCGCGGCGCGCTGGTTATCGTCGAAATATGCCGGCACCGTGACGACGGCCTTTTCTACCGGCTCGCCGAGGAACGCTTCGGCATCGCGCTTGATCTTTTGCAGCAGGAAAGCGGAAAGCTGTTCCGGCGAATAATCCTTGTCGCGCAGGCGGACATTTTCGCGCCGGCCCATCTTGCGCTTGAATGCGCTGGCCGTGCCTTCCGGGTTGGATGTTGCCTGCCGCCGCGCCGGTTCGCCGATCAGCATCTGGCCGTCGGCGGTGAACGCGACATAACTGGGAAATGCCTTGCCGCCGATGCTGATGCCTTCCGCGCTGGGAATGATGACGGGACGTCCGCCGCGCAGCACGGCGGCGGCGGAATTGGAAGTGCCGAGGTCGATACCGATGATGGCCATTTTATTTTCCTTCCCCTTCTTTATTGTTGTAGGCCTTATTCAAATAGCGCCGTACAAACACTGCCGGCATCGTGCTGAAGCACAAGGCCCGAAAAACTGCCTAGCGGCTGCGCTGGTAAAGCCCGATCAGCTCGGCTTGTCCGATGACATGTCCTCGTATCGCCTTTTCCAGAGCCGCCTTGGCAGGATGTTTCAGATCAGGCAACACGGTATCCAGCGCATACAGTTTGAAAAAATAGCGGTGTCGGCCGGCCGGAGGGCATGGCCCCCCATACCCATTGCGGTGCCAGTCGTTAACCCCTTGCAGGGTTCTCGCCGGCAAGTTCTTTTCTGCAATACCCTCTGCCAAACCATTTGTCTCCGGCGGAATGTTGTATAGCACCCAATGAACCCAGGTCATATTGGGTGCCGCTGGGTCGGGGGCATCCGGATCATCGACGATCAGGGCGAGGCTTTTCGTGCCGGCCGGCACGCCTGTCCATTCCAGCGCCGGGGAGACATTCGTCCCATCGCAGGTGTGGCGGGTTGGAATTGCGCCGTTCTGCCCGAACGATGGCGAAACGATTTTCATCGTCATGACGATATCCTCCTTTTTGCCAAGGCTGTCAGGTCACCGTGACCGTCCTTCTGTTATCGGTGCCAGACTTGGGAAGGCGTATGGTCAGCACACCATGCCGGTAGTTCGCTTCGGCATTGTCAGCGTCGACGTTGCGCGGCAGCGGGATGGTGCGGCGGAACGCGCCGTATGCGCGTTCCATCACATGGAAGGTGCTGTCGCGCGTCTCGCGCTCGTAATGCTTTTCCCCGCTGACGCAGAGCATATTGCCCTCGATCGTAATGCGGCAATCCTTCTTTTCCAAGCCGGGGACCTCCACCCGCACCAGAATTTCCCGATCCGTTTCCTCGACCTCTCCCGCCAGCAGGCTCCAGCGGGGAAAGGCGGCAAGCGCGCCGCCTTCGGCCTGCACGCCGTTCCTGTCGCGGGAGAAGTGGGTCAGCGCAGCACTGCTTCGCTCCACCAATTCGCGCCAGCCGTACGACAGATTCTCCCAAGTGCGTCCGAGACTGCGCCCGATGTTCCTTCCGGTCTCTCTCAGGGAATGCAGCATGATCGTGGTCCTCGCATCATGGTCGAATTATGTTTCGCAGCGATGTTGTATTTGACCGGCTGTCCGCGCCCATCATCGATCGTCTACGACGGGCTGGTACTCGTCATCATCGGCTTGTTCCGGGATATCGTCCGAACCTTCTTCCGAGCGCTTCCATGTCTTGTGTGTCTTGACGTCGCCGCGGATCTTGCGCACATAGTCTTCAATCTGGCGTTTGGCTGCGTCGAACGCATCGCGCAAGGCCACATACACGTCTTGGGCATGATCGCGGTTAACCACGATTTCGCTGCCCGGCACGCCGATGTCGATGCGCACATTGAACTGCTTGCCCTGATGATGGTGTTTGTGCGGCATCTCGACCACCACCCTGCATGACATGATGCGATCGAAGAATTCGTCGAGCTTGTTCGCCTTTTCGCGTATGTGCGCTTCCAGCGCGTCCGAATGTTCCATGTCGCGGATGGTGATTTGCAATGGTATTTGCATGATTTTCTCCCGATATTGATATCAAGCAACCCTGACAGCCAAAACAGTTGCATGCCAGATCATAACACCCTTGATGCCCGCAACCCTCCCGCTGCGCGAGTTCCGTTCAACGGCGGTTGGTCTTTTCCTTCTTTTGTTCGTTCCTCACCAGTTTGGCAAGCGCCAGCAATTCTTCCGCAAGCAGCTCCAGCAGATCGTCGAGTGCAAGAATCCCCACCAGACCGCCGTTCTCGCCGACCACCGGAACACGCCGCACTGCTTTGGCGCGCATGTATTCGATCGTTTCCGAAACACCGGTATTTTCCCTGACCGAAACAAGTTCGGCTGTCATGATGTCGCCCAGGGTAATCACCGCCTGGTCGATGGCCGGTGCCAGGATCTCGACCACCAGATCGCGGTCGGTGACGATGCCTACCGGGACCCGTATCCCGCCGCGTTCTTCGACCACCACCACATCGCCGACGTGGTGCTGGCGCATCAGCTGGGCCGCTTCCAGTATGGTGCAGCCTCGTGTCGCGATGACCACGTCGCGGTTGCAGATTTCACCGATCGCCATGATGTTCTCCCCTGTCAGTTGTTAGCCATGTCAGTCAATAAAAGGATAAGTTGCATCAGCGCTTTTCATCCGACGCATGCGGCGCTGTTTTCGTGGATTCGTACAGATATTCCCTTGTCAAGGGGATATCGTTGTTTGCTGCACGTGCGAAGCTGACCTGGAACAATTGCAACAATCCGGTCTTGAAGGACGTCAGCGATCCGGCGAGATACAG
Source organism: Gallionella sp. (assembly GCA_049684555.1). Lineage (GTDB taxonomy): Bacteria > Pseudomonadota > Gammaproteobacteria > Burkholderiales > Gallionellaceae > Gallionella. The sequence continues at coordinate 47,693 of JBAVGB010000078.1, forward strand.
GCGCCACGACCGCGCGAATTCGGCATCGAACATTTCGTTGACGCGATCAAAGTGGGTCTCGTAGCGCTGCAGCCAATGTTCAAGCGTTTTGGCATAGTGCAGCCGGAGATTTTCCACATCCAGAACCGAAAAATCGTAAGGCTCGAAGATCTGCATCATATGCGCCAAGCTGGGCGGTGCTGCGCCGGGAAAGATATGGCGCTCGGTCCATGGATCCATCGGTCTGGGGTAATTCAGGCCGATGCTGTGGATCAAGCCGCGGCCGGTCTCGTTGAGGGTTCGGTCGATGACTTCACCCAGTCCGCGGTAATTTTCCGGCCCGACATGCTCTAGCATGCCAACCGAGACGAATGCATCGAACTCGCCGCTGACGTTGCGGTAATCGTCCTCGATGAACCTGACCTGGCCGTCCAGACCTTCGGCCTTGGCGCGTTCCCGCGCGAAGGAAATCTGTTCAGTGGAAATATTGAATGCCGACACCGATACGCCATAGTGCTTCGCCATATGCAATGCCAAAGCGCCCCAGCCGCATCCTGCCTCGACCACCGTTTCGCCCGGCTGCAGTCGCAATTTGCGGCATACGTGGTCCATCTTGGCGAGCTGGGCCGCTTCAAGTCCGGTGTGCTGGTCGGCAAAATATGCGCAGGTATACAGCATCCGCTGATCCAGCCAGAGTTTGTAGAAGTCATTGCCGATGTCGTAGTGGTGATGGATGTTGCGGCGCGATCCGCTCAGGGAGTTTCGTCTTGCTATCGGGGCCAGCAACGAGTCGATCCTGTTCTGGCCGGGCAGCGGCCAGACGCGGTAGACGGCTTCGAGACAATCCAGCAGGTTACCCTGCACTTCGATACGCTGGGCGGCATACAGCTCGCCGAAGTTCAGTTCCGGGTCAGCCACCAGCCTGAACAGTGCGCCGCGGTCGCGAATCAGGACACGCGCCACCGCATTGCCACTCCTGCTCGGTATCGCCTGCCCGTTCCACAGCACAACATCGACCGGCGGATCGCCGAACACATGCAACGCTTTTGCCACCAGGAATCTTTCCAGCGAGAAGCCGCTGTTGCCGGGTGCGCTATGTATTGCACCGGCTGCTTGCGCGGCCGCCAGAGGATAATCGTGCATGCTGCTAGTCGGATTTTCGGACGGTCCGGTTTGTTCCTGGCTCATATCTTTGCTCCTTGAATTATGTCACCTTGCAAAACATCCGATCCCGCGGGCGGCCCGCATCATTTGCGGCCTTACTGATCTATCCCCTGTATGCACCCGTTGCGGATCTGCCTTCCGGGAGCGATACCCGGGTTGATCTGGACTGCATTGACCTTTTTCGCCGGGTCTCGGTCCCGCACACAATCAGGGGAAAAAGCTGCAACGCAGCACTATTCAGTGCACCCATTTCAAGCGCAGCAGATTCTGCTCGTCGTTGTAGTGATACTCCAGATCGCCCTGATAGGCATGATGCAACGCATCGCCCAGGCTTCGGGCCAGATGGATATCCGTGGTGGTTACCAGCGTCGTGCCGTCCTTTTCTTCCACCGCCATGATGCGCTTGAGCGGATGCTCTGCCCGCTCGTGCTTCTCCATATTTTTCACCATGTTCATGATCTCGTCGTGATGCGCGCGGAAGAAATCGCCCTTCAGTGTCAGAAATCCGGCCGGGTAATGATCATGGATGCGGTTGCAGGCCGGGCAGACCGTGCGATGCGCATCTGGCGGCGTGTCCAGCCATTGCCAGCGGCCCTTGTGAAACACCGCGCCGCATTGCGAACACACCGAAGGCTCGCGCAGCTTGCCCCTGGCCTTGTATGCATCGTGCACGCGTTCCTGGAATATCCCGTCTTCACGGCTGATTCTTCGGAATCCTTCAGACACAGTTGCCTTGTTCATGATATTTCCCCTCCTGAAAATTGAATTTCCGCTCGCATTCATTTCCGGCTCTTCAGCGGCAAATCCAACGGTTTAAATTTCGTCATCAAATTCATTGCAGCTCCATACCGTGCATGGCATCAGGCTTTTCCGTTTTCCTGGGCAGTTCTGCTACCATCGCATCGGTAGTGAGGATCAGGCTGGCGATCGAAGCTGCATTCTGCAGCGCGGTGCGCGTCACCTTGGTCGGGTCGAGAATGCCCATCTCGATCAGATCGCCGTATTCTCCGGTGGCCGCGTTGAAGCCGAAGCTGCCTTTGCCCTCCAGCACCTTGTTCAGCACCACCGATGGTTCTTCGCCAGCGTTGTCGACGATCTGGCGCAACGGCTCTTCCAGCGCGCGCAACACGATCTGGATGCCTGCATTCTGGTCGTCATTTTCCCCGGCCAGCGCGCTGATCGCCGTCCTGGCGCGCAACAGCGCCACCCCGCCTCCAGGCAGGATGCCCTCCTCCACCGCAGCACGGGTTGCATGCATCGCGTCTTCGATGCGGGTCTTTTTCTCCTTCATGCCGGTCTCCGTGGCTGCGCCGACCTTGATCACCGCGACGCCGCCGGACAGCTTCGCAGCGCGTTCCTGCAATTTTTCCTTGTCGTAACTGCTCGTCGCTTCTTCCACCTGCTGGCGGATCTGGCTGATGCGCCCCTGTATCCTGGCGGCATCACCAGCGCCGCTGATCAGTGTGGTGTGTTCCTTGTCAACTTCCGCGCGCTTCGCCTGGCCGAGATCCTTTAGCGTGATCTTCTCCAGTGCAAGGCCGACCTCTTCCGCGACTACCGTACCGCCAGTGAGGATCGCGATGTCATCCAGCATTGCGCGGCGGCGATCACCGAAGCCCGGCGACTTGACCGCGACTGTTTTCAACACGCCGCGGATGTTGTTGATCACCAGCGTCGCCAGCGCCTCGCCCTCGACATCCTCGGCGATGATCAGCAGTGGCCGGCCGGCCTTGGTGATCTGCTCCAGTAGCGGCAGCAGGTCGTGGATGTTGCTGATCTTCTTGTCATGCAGCAGGATGTAAGGCTCTTCCAGCGCGACCATCTGCTTGTCCGGCGTGTTGATGAAATAGGGGGACAGGTAGCCGCGGTCGAACTGCATTCCTTCCACGACTTCCAGCTCGTTCTGCAGGCTTTTGCCGTCCTCGATGGTGATCACGCCTTCCTTGCCGACCTTCTCCATCGCCTGCGCGATAATGTCGCCGACAGCGCTGTCGGCATTGGCGGAGATCGCGCCGACCTGCGATATCTCGCGGTTCGTCGTGCAGGGCCTCGAAATCGTGCGCAATTGCGCGACGGTTTCGGCCACCGCCGTGTCGATACCGCGCTTCAGGTCCATCGGATTCATGCCTGCCGCGACAAACTTCATCCCCTCGCGGACAATCGCCTGGGCCAGCACCGTGGCCGTGGTCGTGCCGTCCCCGGCCACATCGGAGGTTTTGCTCGCCACTTCCTTCACCATCTGCGCACCCATGTTCTCGAACTTGTCCTTGAGCTCGATTTCCTTCGCGACGATGACGCCGGAATTGGCGACCAGCGGGGGGCCGTAGGCCCGATCCAGCACAACATTGCGGCCCTTGGGGCCGAGCGTCACCTTGACCGCGTCCGCAAGGACATTCACGCCGTCGATGATTCGGGTGCGGGCTGCATCATGGAACAGAACCTGTTTGGCCGACATGCGACTCTCCGAAATGAACGGTTTGACAACCGCTTACAGCACGGCGAAGACGTCCGCTTCGCGCATGACGAGCAATTCCTCGCCATTGATTTTCACAACCTGTCCTGCATACTGGTCGAATAGCACCCGGTCACCGACCTTGACTTCAAGCGGGCGCACTTTCCCATCGCCCAATACCTTCCCAGCCCCGACCGCGACGATCTCTCCAAGGTCGGATTTATCCGGCACGGTATCCGGGATCGCGATACCGGCGGCTGTCTCGTGGACGCTTTCCTGCCGCCTCAACAGCAAGTAACCGTCCAAGGGACGCAGTCGGGTGATATTGATTGCCATTCTGCTCTCGCTATTCTCAGTGCCTAGGCCCCGTGTGATCAGGGATTGCGTCCGCCGCCCGGTCCCATGCCGCCCGGTCCCATGCCGCCACCGGGTCCCATGCCGCCACCCATGGCCGGTGGTTCATCCGGCAGTGTGACACCGCGCTCCTTGGCGCGCACTTTCATGCGCTCGTGGTGTTCCTTGCGGATCTGCTCGCGTTCCTTGGCCGTTTTCGCGGCACGCATCCTGACACGGTATTCAGCGCGCTCCTGCCGGGTCATCAACTGGCTGCCGTATATCATGTCCTGTTGCTTGGCCTTGTCATGCGTCTGGTCACGGGTCTGGTCCTGCAGTTGTGTGCGATCCTGATCTGCCGCCAGTGCCAAGCCCACCGAAAGCACCATTGCGCCAGCTAGTGCCGTTGTCACCGGTAATTTCTTGAACATGTCTTCTCCTTCAAGGTCGGTCAAATGGTCATGAAATGGAAATCTCCTTGCGCGATGATCCGGGCTTCTTGGGCAGGGTCAGTTCAAGCACGCCGTCGGCATACTTGGCCTGGACCTTGCTCTGGTCGACTTCATCGGCCAGGCTGAAACTGCGCGAGGCCATGCCGTAGCTGCGCTCGCTGCGTATCACCCGCTCGCCTTCCTTCACTTCCTTTTCCTGCTTGACTTCGGCACTGATGGACACCCGGTTCCCTTCCACTGTCACATGTATGTCCTCTTTCTTGACCCCGGGGATTTCCGCATTGACCACATACTTGCCATCGGCCTCCTTCACATCCATCTTGATCTGCGGTTCGATCTCCAATCCCTCGCGCAACAACGGGCGCGCCATGAAGTTACCGAACATATCGTCCCAGTCGCGGAACGGATCGAATCGGGTGAGCAGCGGGTCGATACGTGCGAGTTCGTTGAACGGGTTGTAACGTGTAAGGTTGCTCATGATATATCTCCTTGATTAAAGTATTAATGGGACTTTCTTGCAAGTGTCAAAGGACACCATCAAATGACAGTTCGCGCTGGCCCATCTCGTCTAGCGCTTGAGGTCCTGGATATTGGAGGCCTGCTTGCCCTTCGGGCCCTGCGTGACCTCATAACTGATCTTCTGCCCCTCCTTGAGGGTCTTGAAGCCGTTCATGTTGATTGCGGAATAGTGGGCAAACAGGTCATCGCTGCCGTCATCCGGCGCGATGAAGCCAAAACCCTTGGAATCGTTAAACCACTTTACGGTACCGGTTGCCATTTCAATCTTCCTTTCATTTAGACCGGGAAAATATCCCGTGATCATCGTTGCTATTGCTGCTTGCTCCAAGCCGGATAGACCTGGTTCATGACAGCACCACGTTGCGTGCGGCGTCGAAGCAATCTTCCCGCCACAGGCAATTGAGCTGATCGCATACGCCGTTGTAGGCAGTGGCGAAGAAATCAAAATTACCTTCCTCAGTCTGGATCGATCTGATCAGATCGCGCTTGGACAGGCGAGCGGACTTGATATGGTGCGCTTTGGCTATGTTACGAATCTCTTCCATTTTCATGATGTGCTCCTTTCATGATGTGCGCCTTGAATAAATCTGATTTCGACAATTTCATTGTTTGTCTGGAACATGATTTTCTGCTGTTCGGGTTTGTTCAACGCCATCCGCACCGGCATTTGCTTCCCGGCGCCGTCCTGCCGTCCTGCGCTCGCCTGCTGTCCTGCGCTCGCCGCGATTCGCCTCGCCAGGTTCGGCATGACTGAAATATTGGCTGCGACGCAGCGAGAACATCCCTGTCGGAGGCGATGCAGGGCTGCTTGCCGGAGGGCGCGGCCCGGATGCCTTGTCAGCGCCGGACACCCGGTGGTCAGGGAGGCCATCCGCAGCAGGATGAACGGTTTTTGACATGGTCACTACCTATAGTCCCTCGCAGATTTGCATTGTGGCGATACCGCCGCTGCAACGATATAGGCGCAGCGCTAATTTTCACCTCATGGATCGAGGAAATTGTTTATCGGTGTTTGTCCTATGCCATCAGACCGCACCGGCATGCTGACAGCGCAAAAGGGGATGAAAGTCCCGAACACGCATTGCACGGGAAGGCGCGCTATCTGGGAACAGGCGGGCAGGAATTGGGAGCCGCATGCAGATCAGGCCGAAGCGCAGCGGCAAGAAGAACCCGGGCGGTTCCTTACGGCATCAAGCCGTTCTGGATCACGTAATAAATCAGTTCGGCGTTGTTTCTCAGGTTCAATTTTTCGAGCAGATGTGCGCGGTAGGTGCTGACCGTTTTCACGCTCAATGACAGGGCCGCGGCAATTTCGGAAACTTTCTTCCCGGATCCGAGCATCTTCAATACCTGGTATTCCCTGTCGCTCAACTTCGCGTGCAATGGTTTATCACCGTCAGAACTGATTTCCTGCAGCATCAATTCGGCAAGCGTGGAGCTGATATATTTCTTGCCGCCCATCACCTGTCTGATCGCGACGACCAGTTGTTCCGGCGCGATATCCTTGGTCAGGTAGCCCGATGCACCGGCCTTCATCAACCGCACGGCGTATTGATCTTCCGGGTACATGCTCAGGATCAGCACCCTGGCATCGCGTCTTTCATTCAGGAGCTGCCTGAGCGTTTCATCCCCGCCCTTTTCCGGCATGGAAATATCGAGCAGCATCACGTCCCAATCGTGGCTGTTAATTCCTTTCAGCGCCTCGACACCGTTTTCCGCTTCACCCGCGACCTCGATACCCTCGGCTTCTTCAAGTATCCTGCGCAGCCCCTGGCGCACGATCACGTGGTCATCTACTATAAATACCCGGATCACACTTCACCTCCTTCAGCAAAACCGCGGTCCCCTTGTTGCCGGAAAGCACGGACCATTCAAGCCTGAACCCCCATATCGGGCGGTCGCGCGGCGGGGATGGTTACCGCCACCACAGTGCCTTCACCCGGCGCACTCGAGATCATGGCCGTCCCGCCTACCATCATTGCTCGCTCCTTGATGCCGAGCAAGCCGAAGGTATGCCCCCTGCGGTCCGGATCAAAGCCGATGCCATTGTCCCTTATTTCCAGCAAGAGCGAGTCATCCCGACGGAAAAGAGCGATATCCACCCGACTTGCTTGCGCATGCTTGGACACGTTGCTCAGCGCTTCCTGAATGATCCGGAACACGGTGACGGACTGGTTCTCGTCGAGCGGGACATCCGCCTGGGGTAGGACCAGCCTGCATTCGATGCCGCTGTCCTGCCCGAACCGCTTGACATAATCCTTCAATGCCGCGGCCAGTCCGACATCGTCGAGCAAGTTCGGGCGCAGATCAGAAACGACCCGGCGCATGGTCTTTATCCCGGCAGAAACCAGTTCCGATATGTGATCCGCCTCTTCCAGCAGAAGCGGCTCTGTGGCGGGTAGTCTGGATGCGAGCCAGGCAATGCGCATTTTCAGCGCGGCAAGTGTCGCCCCCATCTCGTCGTGCAGGTTGCGCGCAATCATTGCCCGCTCTTCCGCCCTGACATTTTCAAGGTGCAGCGAGAGCCGTTGCAGCTCCCGGTAGGATTCGGCCAGTTTGTTTTCGGCCGCCTTCAGCTCGGTGATGTCCACCGAAATACCCAGCACATTGACCGACCCGTCGTCCTGCTGCAATGGCCGCTTGACCGTGTGTGCCCAATGTTCGAGGCCGTTCTTCACCAGCAATTCGGTCAGGACGACCTCATGCCTTTTTTCGATCACTTCACGGTCGGCTTCGTGAAATTTTGCTACTTCCTGGGCGTTGCGATTGATCTCGCTATTCCTTTTTCCAATCATGTCCGGTATCGAAATCTCGTAATAATCCGCTATCGCCTGGTTGGCCAGCAGAAATCTCCCCTGCTCATCCTTGACGAAAATCATGTTGGGGTCAGTATCGATCACCTGCCACATCAGGTTTTTTTGTCTGCGCAATTCCCTCTCGGCGAACTTGCGTTCGGTAATGTCGCGCACGATTGCGACATACAGCCCCTGATCGTGATTTTGGCGGATGAATTGCAGCTGTGTCTCCACCGGGATATCCCTTCCGTCGCTGCGACTGACGGTCGTTTCGAAACGTCTTCTTTTTCTTTTTCCGCCAGCCAGGGGGGCGATGAACGCTCGGCACTCCGCCTCGGGAATCTGCGGCAACAAATCGAGCGGATTCATCTCGAGCAGTTCCTCCCGGCTGTATCCCGTGCCGGTTGATGCGCCCTTGTTCGCATACACGAATCGCAACGTATCGGGTTCGAAGATAAAGATCATGTCCAGCGTATTGTCGAGCAGATTGTTCAGGCGACGCTCGGTTGCCTGGGCCCGATCGTGCCGGGTGATGTCGGTGAGCGTGAGGCGCACCGCCGGTTCTTTGCCTTCCCTGAACAGATGTATGCTGTCCATTTGGACATGCAGGCGGGAACCGTCGCCGCGCATCAGCATCAGATCGCAACTCTGCTGGGCGCCCTGTTGTGCCGTCCGGATGAATATCCGGTACCAGCGATCCTGATCCTCAGGGACAACGAAGTTCATGAATCGGCGGTTGATCAATTTGCTGCGCTCCATGCCCAGCAGCGCGGCCCCGGTCAGGTTGACTTCCTTGATCACATCATCGGGCGAGAGCGTCAGGTAGCCGATCGGGGCAAATTCGTACAGGTCCAGATAGCGGTCGCGTGCTTCCTCCAGCGTGACCTGGGATTCGCGCAAGGCCTCATTCTGCATCTCCAGTTCGACCTGGTAGATCCTGAGTTCCTGCAGCAGTTCTTCGGCAGGGCGCTGTTGCGGGGACACCGGCATATCCTGTTCGATTTTTCCCTCGGCACGCGCGCGCAGCGAGTTGCTATCTTTCGGCTTGCTGGTCTGGTTGCGCTTTTTGTCCATGATATCCTTCGCGGTTGGCGGTGAGCATGATTGTGTATCGACTGTCCCGGAATTCCTAGGCCATGTCTTCGCCTGCATCCTCGATTGCCAGCAGAATCAGGTTCATTTCTCCGTTCCTGCCGATGATACCGCAGGCATTGAGCAGCATCCTGCGTCGGCCAATGGCCGGAAAATCGTGTTCAACGAGGTAATCCTCCAGTTCCTTGTCCTGTGGCAGGATTTTTTCCAGCAGTTCGCGCAGCGCGGGAATATCCCACTGGCGGTTGCCCAGCTCGTAAGTCGGCCGTCCCACCGTCTCCTTTCGCTTGACGTGGAAATCCCGATAAAACGAACGGCTGGCGGAAACCACGTTTAGGGTGCCATCAAGCACAACAAGCGGTTCCCTTACCGTATCGACGATCGCTTCTGCCATATCGCGCGCTTCCCTTACCGCATCCTCCGCCGAAACGCGCTGGCTGATATCTGTGAACGTCAGCACCACGCCCTCGATCACGTTGTCCAGCGTGCGGTAGGGCTGGATGCGCGCCAGGTAATAAACGCCGCCGGAAGTGTGCAGCTCGCGCTCGCACGGCACCAGGGTCTCGAGCACTTTCTGTGCATCGGCCTGCAGGTCGTCGCCTTCGATGTTAGATTTGATGTCGCCCAGGGACCTGCCCACGTCGCTGGCGACCAGGCGGTAGATATTCGCCGCCTCGCGCGTGAAACGCCGGATCAGCAGATGTTCGTCGAGAAATATGGTGCCGATGTTGATGTTGTCGAGCAGGTTCTTCATGTCGTTCTGCATCCCGGCCAGTTGCTCGATCTTGGCCTGCAGTTCCGCATTCACCGTGGTCAGTTCCTCGTTGACCGATTGCAGTTCTTCCTTGGAGGTTTCCAGTTCCTCGTTGGTGGATTGCAATTCCTCGTTGGTGGATTGCAATTCCTCGTTGGTGGACTGCAGTTCCTCGTTGGTGGATTTGAGTTCCTCATTGGAGGCCTGCTGTTCCTCGATGGTCGCCTGGAGATTTTCCCTGGTGTACGCAAGCTCGTGTTCCAGTTCCTCGATGCGCCCAGCCTCGCTGGTTCCGGTTGTGCGTCTGCCGCGCAACGGCTTTACCTGCGCCGGCTGTGCGATATCCTGAAAACTCACCAGCAACAGCCCCTCCGGTTCGGGCAACCGGCGCACGCTGATCTTCACGGCATGCTCCTCGCCAATGTGCTTGATCGCCACTTCCCGGTTCTGGGTCGATGCGCCACCGGCGGCATGCTGCAGCGCGACGCGCAGTTCCAGCTGCAATCCCTCGCGCGCCATGTCCACGACATTGAGCGTGGCCTGGCCGGGCGCGGCACGAAGGTATTTTCCGGTATCGCCGTGCACGAACAGGATATTGCCTTTCACGTCCGTCACCACCGATGCCGGGGCATGCGACTGCAGCAGCACGCGCCGGGTCAGTTCGGCAAAATCGGTCTCCTTGCTTTTCTGCATTGCTTCCTCCGGTGCCTTTTCAAGGCTGCCTGACGATACGGACTGATTGCGCGACATCATCGCGCGGCTTGAATCAGCCGTCTGGATGGCACGGTAAATCTTCCATTTCCGGTTGAGCGGCTCGAACAGTCCCAGATGGTTGCCGATGCCCTCGGACGGTGACAGACACAGCACGCCGCCCGGCTTGAGCGCGTAATGAAACGTCGGGATGAGGCGGTTTTGCAGCTCCGCTTCAAGGTAGATCAGCAGGTTGCGGCAACACAGCAGGTCGAGCCGGGTGAAGGGCGGATCCTTGATCACGTTCTGCACTGCGAACACCGCCATCTCGCGGATATCCTTCTTCACCCGGTAGCCGGCCTCGTCCTTGACGAAGAAGCGCCGCAGCCGTTCGGGCGGAACATCCTGCGCGATATTCGGCGGATAGAGTCCCGCGCGGGCGATCGCGATCGCATCGTCGTCGAGATCGGTGGCGTAAAGCTGGACACGGAAGTCCTGCCGGGTCTCGTCCATGTGCTCGCGCAGCAGCATCGCGACGGAATAGGCTTCCTCGCCGGTCGCACAGCCGGCCACCCAGGCGCGGAACACATAGTCTTCCGGCTTGCCCTCGAACAGTTGCGGCAGGATGTCCCGCTTCAGTACAACGAAAGCCTCGGGATCACGGAAGAAACTGGTCACGTTGATCAGCAGTTCCTTGAACAGCAACTGCACCTCAGCCGGATGTTCCTTGAGATAGCGTGCGTAGATCTCCATGTCCTCGATGTTGTGCTGCGACATGCGCCGCTCGATGCGGCGGCGCATCGTGCTTTTTTTGTACAGTGAAAAATCTTGGCTTGTGGTGCTGCGCAACTGCATCAAGATGCGGCTCATGCCGCTTACCGCAGCTGGTGCAGGCGGGGTTTCCTGACGCAGGCTCTGGATGCGCGCTCCGGATAGAAGCACCTCGGGCATTTTTTCCACCGGCAGCACGTGAGTGGCATAACCGGCCTGTATCGCGCTGCTTGGCATGCCGTCGTATTTCGCGCTGGCCGGTTCCTGCACCAGCGAGATGCCGCCCGCACCGATGATCGCGCGCAACCCCAGCGTGCCATCGGTACCTGTTCCGGACAGGATAATGCCGATCGCCTGTTCGCCCTGGTCTTCGGCCAGCGAGCGCAGGAAGGCATCGATCGGCATGCGCTGGCCGCGCGGCTGATCCGGCACGCTCAATTGCAGCGTGCCGTGGAAAATCGCCATGTCGCGGTTGGGCGGGATCACATAGACGCGGTTTGGCGCCACTTTCATTTGATCCTGAGCCTCCGCCACCGGCATGGCGGTGCTGCGTTGCAGGATCTCTGTGAGGATGCTGGCGTGTCCCGGGTCGAGATGCGGCACCAGCACAAAGGCCATGCCGGGACTGGCCGGCACGCTGCGGAAGAAATGCTCGAACGCCTCCAGTCCGCCGGCGGAGGCACCGATGCCGACGATGGGAAAAGTCTCTTCCTGTTTTTTCCGGGCGACTGCCGCGGCGGGCATTGCAGCTTCCTTGTCCTTCTTTGGCGCTTTTCTGGATGCCACGAAGACTCCTCTGCGAAAAAACGTATGAGGTGAAAGTGCGATGCAGGATTGTATCCCGAAGTGGAGGCCGGACAAAATTAGGCAATAATTTCAGTGCAGCAGGTGGCCGAATGGCAGTTCAGTTCTGGCTGGCGGCCAGCACGGTTATCGCTGCGTCGTTACGTATCAGCCGTACAGCTTGCGCCCGCGGATGCGGGCGCGATGCGCCCTGCGCTGTTCGCCCTCGGTAAGCGGCTTGGGCTTGGAACCCTCGAACGGGTTCTTGCTGGAGTTGTACTGGATCTTCAGCGGCGTGCCTTTCAGCTTGAATATCTCGCAGAAGGTGCGTTCCAGATAGCGGGTATAGCTGGCCGGCACGTCGTCCAGGCCGCTTCCGTGTATCACGATCAGCGGCGGGTTGCTGCCGCCCTGGTGCGCATAGCGCATCTTCGGGATGAAGCGCCCGGATTTCGGCGGCTGCTGCTTTTCCAGCGCGCCAATCAGCGCGCGGGTGAGCTTGGGTGTGGACAGTTTGGACATCGCCGCCGCATAGGCCTCGTCCACCGATTTCAGCACGCCCGGTATGCCGTTGCTGTGCAGCGCGGAAATGAAGTGCAGTTTGGCGAAACCGAGGAAATGCAGCTTGCGCTCGATGTCGCGCTTGACCTGGTCGCGGTGGTGTTCGTCCAGTCCGTCCCACTTGTTGACCGCCAGCACCAGCGCCCGCCCCGCCTGCAGCACATAGTCGGCCACGTGCGCGTCCTGCTCGGTGATCTGGTCGCGCGCATCCACCACCAGCACCACCACGTTGGCGTCCTCGATTGCCTGCATGGTCTTGATCACGGAAAACTTTTCCACCGCCTCCTCGACCTTGCCGCGGCGGCGCACGCCGGCGGTGTCGATGATGGTGTATTTTTTCCCGCCGCGCTCGAAGTCGATGTAGATGCTGTCGCGCGTGGTGCCCGGCTGATCGAACGCGATCACGCGTTGCTCGCCGAGTATCGCGTTCACCAGCGTGGATTTGCCGACATTGGGACGGCCCACGATCGCGATCTTGGGAGGATGCTCGTGGTCCGCTTCTTCCTGTTCGGCCTCGGCCGGAAAATTCTCCAGCGCGATCTCGACCACTTCGGTGACATTGTCGCCGTGCGCCGACGAGATCGGCAACGGCTCGCCCAGCCCCAGTTCGAAGAATTCCGCCGCCACCCTGGCGCGCGCCATACCCTCGGCCTTGTTCACCAGCAACAATATCGGCTTGCCGGTCTTGCGCAATTGTTCGGCGATGATTGCATCCTGCGGCGTGCAGCCGGCGCGTCCGTCGACCAGGAACAACACCACATCGGCTTCGTCCACCGCTTGGCGGCTTTGCTTGGCCATCTCGAACATGATGCCTTCCTTGGCGACCGGCTCCAGTCCGCCGGTATCCACCACCAGAAAGGGCCGGTCACCGACCCTGCCCCGCCCGTAATGGCGGTCCCGGGTCAGCCCGGGCAGGTCTGCGACCAACGCGTCACGGCTGCGCGTAAGGCGATTGAACAGGGTGGATTTGCCCACATTCGGACGACCGACCAGAACAACGGTGGGCAACATTCGGGCGCTTTCCTTATTTGATCGACAGCGAATACAATTCGCCGCTGCTGGTCTCGACCAGCAGTCCGTCATCCAGTGCTATCGGTGCCGACACGATCGCGCCCCCGTCCAGCTTGATACGCGCGGCAAAGCTTCCGTCATCGAGATTTAATGCATGCAGATAGCCTTCCAGGTCGCCGACCGCGATGAACTTTCCGGATGCATAAGGCGCGGTGACACGGCGATACAACAAATCAGAATTTTTCCATTCCATAACACCGTTGGTTTTATCCAGCGATATGACCGATCCGCTGGTATCGCTGAGGAACAGATATTTGCGCAACACCAACAGACCGGTGTAGCTGGCAATATCGCGGCTCCATAACGGGTTGCCCTGCGCTGTGTCAAAACACGCGGTGCGCCCCTGGAAGGAAACCGCGCAGACTTGATCATCATCCACCACCGGGTCGCTGGTAATGTCGCTGATGCGTTCAAGTTCCGTATTGCCGCGCGGCTGCGAAACCTGTGCTTCCCAAAGTATCTCGCCATCACTGATGCGGATCGCTGCCAGTTTTCCCGCCGCAAATCCGGCATAGGCCACGCCCCGCTGTATGGCTTCACCTGCATGGCTGCGCACGACCAGTGCGGGTGTGATCCGCTCATACAGCCACACACGCTTGCCATCAGCCGCGTTCAATCCCACTATCCGCCCATCGCCGCTGCGCACCATCACAATGCCGTCGGTTACCTGCGAAACGTTCAATACTTCGCTGGATACAAGACTTCTCCACCTGAGTTTGCCATCTTCGCCGTATGCCAGCACATCTCCCTTGTCGCCGCCGACGAATACCATGCCATCGCCGCTGGACACGCCGCCGGAAATGACGAGGCCGGTCTCGATACGCCAAATGTTCCTCCCGGTGGTGCGATCCAGGCGCAACAAACTACCCTTGCCGGTAGCGCAATAAATCGCATCCCGCGTCAGTGCTGTTTGCAGGATATCGGACCCGGGATCGCCGATACTGCTGCGCCAGCGCACATCAAATCTGGCAGTTGCCTTGAAATTGAACAGGCTGGCCGGCTCGGCATCCCCCTTCACCCCGGCCCAGTCGGGTTTGGAATCCTCCATGGATGCGCAACCGCCCAGCGCGAGCAGCAGCAGTCCAATCAATATCCTGCAACCAGGCCTGGATCCCGCTTCGGTCCGTGCAGCGCCGCAATTGAGCGCGTTCAGATTGGCGTGCCGGATCATTTGGCCGGTCCAAGGGCGTCAAGTTTCATCTGGATCAGGTTGCGGTAGACGCTTTGCGGATCGATTTTTTCATAGGCCAGTTTGTAGGAACTTCTGGCTTCATCGGTCTTGCCCTGCGCGCTCAACACATCGCCCTTCAGGTCGGCGTACAGTCCGTCGAATGATTCGGGGTGCTTGGTATCAAGCAAGGCGAGTGCCTCACTAAAATGTTTGTCATCCAGCATCAGCGCCGCCAAGCGCAATCTTGCCACATCCTTTAGCGTATCTTCCCGCGCATTATCGATCACCCATTGCAACTGGGTCTCGGCGCGCGCCCTGTCATTGCTCAAATCGTTTACCCGCGCTGCCAGCAATTCCGCTCGCGCGGCATAGGCAGTGGATCCGAATTTATCGGTCACCGCGGCGGCGGCATCGTTGATACGCTTGGGGTCGTTGCTGGCAAGCTGCTCGATCAGTTGCTGGTACAAGGCGGCAGCGCCGGATGCATGTTTGTTCTGGTAATACTGCCAACCCCTCCAGCCGCCCACCGCGACCACCACGATCAGTAGCGCGCCGAGCAGATGGTTGCGGTTGTCCTTCCACCATGCCTTAAGGGCTTCCATTTGTTCCTGTTCCTGCAAATCCAAAGTTGCCATTTCGTATACTCCTGCTTGATAAATATATTTCAATCCTGTAACCCTGCAACCCCGCCGGCCGTTATGGTTTTGCAGTGCAATGAATTGCGTTTGCTAGCGTTTCAGGAGCCGCACCATCGCTGCGGTGAGTTCTAACAAATTCACCCGCTCCTGTTCTCCGCCCTGCATCGGCTTGATACTGACCTCGTTCGCCTGTGCCTCGTCATCGCCTATAACCACCGCCACCGCGGCGCCGCTGGCATCCGCCTTTTTCATCTGCGACTTGAAACTGCCGCCGCCGCAATGCAGCAGCACGTTCAAATCGCTGTCGCGCAATTGCTCTGCCACCTTGCTTGCAAGCCGGCTGGCCAGTTCGCCCTGATGCACCACGTACACATCGACTTGCTGGTTGGGCAGCGCCATACCGTCGTCGAGCAACAATGCGAGCAGCCGTTCCACCCCCATCGCAAAACCGGTCCCCGGGGTAGGCTTTCCGCCGATCTGCCCAACCAGCCCGTCATAGCGGCCGCCGGCGCAGATCGTTCCCTGGGCGCCGAGTCGCTTGGTCTCCCACTCGAAAACGGTACGGTTGTAATAGTCCAGTCCGCGCACCAGGCGAGGGTTGATCTCGAATGGCACATCGTGGCGCCCCAATACCGCCTGAACCTCTTCAAAGTGCCGCAGCGCGTCTTCTTCGACCTCGTCCATCAATCTGGGTGCGCCGCCGATCAACTCCTGCATCGCCGGATTCTTGCTGTCGAGGATGCGCAACGGATTGCTGTGCAGACGCCGCGTCGCATCGGCATCCAGCAGGTCCCTGTGCTGCTCGAAATACGCGATCAGCTTGGCGCGATGGCGATGCCTGGAAACCGCATCGCCCAAGGTGTTCAGCTGCAGGGTGACGTCGCGCAATCCGAGCTTGTTCCACAGCCGCGCGCACATCAGTATCTGTTCGGCATCGATGTCAGGGCCGGCAAAGCCCAGCGCTTCCACACCGAACTGGTGAAACTGGCGATAGCGTCCCTTCTGTGGCCGCTCATGGCGGAACATCTCCCCGCTGTAATACAGACGCTGAGGGGCGTTATACAGCAAATTGTGCTGCAGCACGGCACGCACACAGGAAGCCGTTCCCTCCGGGCGCAAGGTCAACTGGTCGCCGTTAAGTTCATCCGTGAAACTGTACATCTCCTTTTCGACGATGTCGGTCACTTCGCCGATGGCGCGCTTGAACAGATCGGTAGGCTCGACCAGCGGCATGCGGATGTTGCGGTAGCCGTAGCTGTGCAGCCACTCGCGCACCACATCCTCGAACCATAGCCACAGCCCGGCCTCGTCGGGCAGGATATCGTTCATGCCGCGCACGGCTTGCAGTGTTTCGTTGCTGCTCATGATTTTCCGGCGCTATGTCTAAGCGGTGTACAGCGCACTGCTTTGCGGTTGGTTCGTTTCATGGCCGGCGCGCGGCGCATATTTGCGCGCCACGTAGCTGTCCACGATGTCGGTGAATTCCCTGGCGATATTTTCGCCGCGCAGGGTCATGGCCTTTTCGCCGTCGATATATACCGGCGCGGCGGGACTCTCTCCGGTTCCCGGCAGGCTGATGCCGATGTTGGCCAGCTTGCTTTCGCCGGGGCCGTTCACCACGCAGCCCATCACTGCCACGGTCATGTTTTCCACCCCTTGATAGTGTTCGCGCCACAGCGGCATCTGAGTACGCAGATGGGACTGGATACTTTGTGCCAATTCCTGGAAGAAGCTGCTGGTGGTGCGGCCGCAACCCGGACACGCCGTCACCATCGGCGCAAATGCGCGCATCCCCAAAGTCTGCAATATTTCCTGTCCGACCAGCACTTCCTGGGTGCGGTCCCCGCCCGGTTCCGGGGTCAGCGAAATACGTATGGTGTCGCCTATGCCTTCCTGCAGCAGCACCGACAACGCGGCCGTCGAAGCGACGATACCCTTGGAACCCATGCCCGCCTCGGTCAAACCCAGGTGCAGCGCGTAGTCGCATTGCATTGAGAGCGCGCGATACACCGCGATCAGGTCTTGAACCTCGCTGACCTTGCACGACAGCACGATGCGGTTATGCGCCATGCCCAACTGCTCGGCGCGCTGTGCGCTTTGCAGCGCGGATGCGATCAATGCGGCGCGGGTCACTTCATTGGCTTCTTTTGGCCGGGCAAGACGCGAGTTCTCGTCCATCATGCGGACCACCAGACTCTGGTCAAGACTGCCCCAGTTCACCCCGATGCGCACCGGCTTGTCGTAGCGCAGCGCGGTTTCGATCATCATCGTGAACGGATCGTCTTCCTTGCGGCTGCGCCCGACGTTGCCCGGATTGATGCGGTATTTTGCCAGCGCCTGCGCGCAATCGGGAAACTCGGTGAGCAGGCGATGGCCGTTGTAGTGAAAGTCGCCGACCAGCGGGACGTCGCAACCGATGCTGTCCAGGCGCGAGCGGATATTTGCCACTTGTGCCGCTGCTTCGGGTGTGTTGACCGTGATGCGCACCAGCTCTGAACCGGCCTTGGCCAGCTCATGGACCTGCCGGGTGGTCGCTTCCACATCGGCGGTGTCGGTATTGGTCATCGATTGCACCACGACTGGCGCACCGCCACCCAGCGCCACTTTGCCGATCAGCACCCGTTGCGATGGACGGCGCTTGATAAGGGACATGCTCAAACTCACTTGAGTGTAATCCGCGCCACGTCGTTTGAAGAACTGGTATGGGGAACCAGGTCGATCGGATTGCCGTCCTCGTATAGATGCGTCGCTGACGCATGGCCGATCACCAGGGACAGCGGCAGCTGTCCTTCAATCTCCAATTCGCTGCCGGGGGGATTGATCTGTGACGATATCGATTTACCGTTCCCGTCCGTGATTTCAGTCCACGACTCTTCATCGAACTGCAGTCGCAACGAGGCAGTTCTTGCCGAAGCATCTTTCGGCACAAAGATTGTTGGCGCTATGCCGCTGGCGGCGGTTGATTTGTTCGCCGCGCGCTTATGTTTGCCGGAAACTGCCGACTGTGCCGATGCGATCCCTTCATCAATCGCATTCTTCTCCTTTCGAGGCGGGGTTTTCTCCATGGTCGAGCGCCGCTTCGGTTCGGGAACAGTGGTTGCAACAGTCGACTCCTGTTGCTGGACAGCGGGCGGCGTGACGGATTGCATCTCGGCGGGCAAGGTAACCGGGGTTTCAACCTTGACAACCTGTGCATGCTTTAGCGGAGTCGTGAAATGCCATACGGCAAAGCCCGCCACGATCACGGCCAACAGCAATGCGGCGCCCAGCATGATCAGGTTCTTTTGCGCGGAATAATCCACCGGAAACGGCACGCCGACCGAAGCCGGTACCAATTCCGGTGCCTGTGCTTTTGCTTGCGGCAAACTTGCCAGCAGTGTCTGTGCATCCAGGTTCAATATCTTGGCATAACTGCGCACAAAACCGCGCAAAAATGCAGCTTCGGGAAGATTCTTGAAGTCGTCCGCTTCCAGCGCCTCGATCTGGCGCGGTGCGAACTTGATCTGGGCTGCCACTTCTGCAACGCTCAAACCGAGTTGGTTGCGTGCATCGCGCAGCATCGCGCCCAGCGAAGGAGTCTTGACTGCGGCGGCAGCTTTGCCCTGTTCTGCACTATCTTCGGGATTCTGTTCCATTATTCACCGTTCATCAGCATTTGAGTTTCAGGCGCATCGGGGAATCGATTGCGCAATTGCATGGCGTAGCTGGCCGCCGTGTTGCGATCGCCGATCTTGCGATTGATCCTGATGCCAAGCCAGAGTTGCTCGGCAGTCAGATTGTCGGACTTTTGCGAAAAACCGGCAAAATATTTTTTGGCCGAAAAGTAATCCCCATTGGCAAAGCTCAGATCCGCCAGCGCAAACATCGCTTGCGACGAGTCGGGCTGCACCTGCAGTGCCTTTTGCAGGAAGAATTCGGCATCCTTGTTGTTTCCCGCCTTCCTGGAACACAGGCCGGCATTCAAGTAGGCCAGCCCCGGCGTCGTATACAGGGGATTTTTTATCGCATCCATGAACTGCGGGATCGCTTCTTTTGCCCTGTCATTCTGGCATAGGTACCACCCGTAGTTATTATGCGTGTCGGAATTTGTGCTGTTGAGATCCAGGCTTTTCCTGAAATCAGCCTCGGCATCCTTGTCCTCGCGCAGTGCCATATGGATCAATGCACGCACATTGTATGCCGGCGCATAGTCGCTGTCGGCATTCAAGGCTTTGGATATTTCATCCAGCGCAATGCCGAACTGCGCACGCTGATAATACAAGCCCGCGAGTTCGGTGTGAACTTTCGCGCTTTTATAAGCTTGTGTATTTTCCGAGGGGGTACTGCAGGCTCCCAGCAGTGCCAACGCAACGAATATCGCGATGAATCTGTTCAAAATGCACCTCGTCCATTCATTACACAACTCCGACAGTGCGTTGCTGCGTCCTTTTGGTCCTGTCCTGAACCTGGCCGGCCAGCTGCCCGCAGGCGGCGGCAATATCGTCGCCGCGCGTCTTGCGCGTGGTGGTCACGATGTCCGCCTGCATCAGCACATCCCGGAAACGCTGGATCGCATCCGCGTGAGAGCGCCGGTATTTTGTTTGCGGAAACGGGTTGAACGGGATCAGGTTGAATTTGCAGGGTACGTCATGCACCAAGTTGATCAGCTCGCGAGCCTGTTGCACCGAATCATTCACTCCTTCCAGCATCACGTACTCGAAAGTAATGAAATCGCGCGGCGCACGTTCCAGATAACGCTGGCAGGCAGCCAGCAGCATCTTGAGCGGATATTTCTGGTTGATCGGCACCAGTTCGTCGCGCAGTTTGTCATTCGGTGCGTGCAGCGACACGGCCAGTGCCACCGGGCATTCTTCGCGCAACCTGTCCATTGCCGGCACGATGCCTGATGTTGACACGGTCACGCGGCGGCGAGACAGCCCATATGCCTGGTCGTCCAGCATCAGGCGCAGCGCACTGACGGTATTGTCGAAATTCAGCAATGGTTCGCCCATGCCCATCATCACCACGTTGCTGATCTTCCAGTTGCCATCCGCGTCCTTGCCGAGCTGATGGTTTGCCCACCACAACTGACCGATAATCTCCGCCACGCTGAGGTTGCGGTTAAAACCCTGCTTGCCGGTGGAGCAGAACGAGCAGTTCAGCGCGCATCCGGCCTGGCTGGAAATGCACAGCGTTCCACGCGATTCTTCCGGGATGTACACCGCTTCCACGGCGTTGCCCGTGCCGACGTTCAATAGCCACTTGCGCGTGCCGTCGTCGGAGAGTTCTTCGCGCATCACATTCGGTGCGGTAACGCAAGCACCGAGCGCAAGCTTGTCTCGCAACGCGGCAGAAATGTCGGTCATCGCGGCGAAATCGGGCTCCCCGACCTTGTAGATCCAGCGCATCAGCTGGCGCGCACGGAACGGCTTCTCGCCCATTTCCGTGAGATAGGTCGCCAGCGCACGTGCATCGAAGTCGAGGAGGTTTTGCTGCATCGTCAATTCTAGCGTGAATGAATTGTGTTCTTCGGGAAGAAGTAGGCGATCTCGTTTGCCGCGTTTTCCGCGGAATCCGAACCGTGCACCGCATTGGCATCGATGCTGTCGGCGAAGTCGGCGCGGATGGTACCCTTGTCGGCCTGCTTGGGATCGGTGGCGCCCATCAGGTCGCGATTCTTCAGCACTGCGCCCTCGCCTTCCAGCACTTGTATCATCACCGGGCCGGAGATCATGAAATCCACCAGGTCCTTGAAGAACGGGCGCGCGCGATGCACGGCATAAAATCCTTCCGCCTCTGCCCGCGTCAGGTGGCGCATTTGCGCAGCGACGATTTTCAAACCGGCATTTTCAAAGCGGGTGTAGATCTGGCCGATTACATTCTTGGCGACTGCATCGGGTTTGATGATAGACAGGGTACGTTCTACGGCCATGCTTATTTCTCCAAACAATATTAAAAGTTGATCAAAAATTTCAAGGGCGTGATTCTATCAGGCTTTGCATGCGCTGTCGCATATACGGCACGGGTTTTGGGGCGCATAAAAGGGCTATTGATGGCTAGAATATGGCTAGCCATATCCCTCCGAGCGTCCGCGCAATCAGGGCAAAGGAATCCATTGCGCAGCAGATTGGCCGGGAACCGGCTGATCTGGGGTATGCAGGTGGCCATGGCGGGCAAAACCAGCCGCCCCATCAGCCACGGCAACGGCGCCACGACAGCATCTGCTTGTTCATCCCGGAACAACACTCAGCGCCCAAAAACACTCAGCCGATGGACACCAACACCCCATCCTGATTTTCATCGGCAAGATAGTCGGCGTCGATGGCCACGCCCACGACGCACGCCAATTCATCCCCGCAGAACAACAACGGCAGACGTTCCCGTCGCCAGGGCGGGATGTGCTGTTCCTGCAGCAGGTTCTTGAGAGTCCGTTTCGACGCAGCCGGATGCGGCCGGAGGGATTCAGCTCCCTTGCGCAAGCGCAGTGTCAACGGGGCACGCTGCAGCTTGCGCAAACTGATCCCTGCGCCGGTCGCATGTGAAAAATGCAGTTGTGCGGCCAGCGGAGGCCAGTCCAGAATCGCCTCCCCCTGCCATGGCATGACATAGTCCCGATCAAGATCCTCGGTCACAGGCAACAGGTACACGCTGTCCCGATAGCGGCGCAGCTGGGAATCCCCCAGGCGAACATACACATCCGAATCCTGCCTGGCCTCGCAGAGTTGCCGCAGCATTTCCTCCAGATGGTTGCTCTGCGGCATCTGCACATGCTGTGAATGAAGAAAGTAACGCAACAGGTTTTTCGCGCGGGCAGCGGGTAACTCGCGCAGTAACGCTACGCGCATCGTATTGCCGTCTAATGCTTGTCCCCCATCCTGCCTGGCCAGATCATCCAGCAATTCGCCAGCCTCGGCGAAATGCCGGGCACTGCGCCCCAGGGTGTCGCGGTAGGCCGGGAATTTCTGTTCCAGCAGAGGCATGATGCGATGGCGCAAAAAATTGCGCGGGTAGCTGTCGTCGGCATTGCTCTCGTCCTCGATCCATTGCAAACCATGCGCGGCGGCGTAATCAAGAATTTCCCGGCGGGAACAGTGCAGCAGCGGGCGCAGCAAACCGCGGGAATCGGCGAGGGGGGCAAGCCCGCACTGCTTCGACAAGCCCAGCACCTGCATCGCACTTGCGCCGCGCACCCCCGCGCCGCGCAACATTTGCAGCAGCAGCGTTTCAGCCTGGTCGTCGGCGTGGTGTGCAAGCGCCACATAGTCACAGGCCTGCCGGGAAAACGCCGCGATGCGCACCTTGCGCGCCGCCGCCTCGATCCCATGCCCCCGCAGCGGTGCGATATCCACGTGTTCGACGAGGAACGGAATGCGATGGCGCTCGCACAGTTCGGCACAAAATTTCGCCCATGCATCCGCATTGCGGCTGATGCCGTGGTGTACATGCAATGCGGAGAGTTGCCACGAGTGACGCGCGGCAAGCTGGTGCAGCAGATGCAGCAACACTACCGAGTCTACCCCGCCGCTCAATCCGGCCAGGACAGAACTGTGCGGGGCAACGAGCGGTGCAATCAGCGCCTCGACCCGTTCAACCAGGAAATTATCGGAGGCCACGTTCAAACCCGATGAACATCGTTCCGGTCAGCACCCGGAATGACGGGAAATTGCTGTATTAATGAAGTGCGACTTCCTTGAACTTTCCATAACTCATCAGGCGATTGAAACGATCCTGCATCAGATTGACCGTCGGTTTGCCCTGTGCGGTCTTGAGCGCGTCATTGAGGGCTTTCTTGACGTTCTGCATGGTCGCGGCATAGTCCCGGTGCGCGCCGCCCAGCGGTTCGCTGATGATCTTGTCAACCAGTCCCAGCGCCTTCAGGCGCGTCGCGGTGATGCCCAGGGTCTCTGCGGCATCGGGCGCCTTTTCCGCGCTCTTCCACAGGATGGAGGCGCAGCCCTCGGGCGAGATCACCGAGTAGGTGCTGTATTGCAGCATCAGCAGCGCATCGCCGACGGCAATCGCCAGGGCGCCGCCGGAGCCGCCCTCGCCGATCACGGTGCAGATGATGGGCACGCGCAGCTCGCTCATCTCGTACAGGTTGCGTCCGATCGCCTCGGACTGGCCGCGTTCTTCGGCATTCACGCCGGGATACGCGCCGGGCGTATCGATGAACGTCATGATCGGGATGCCGAATTTTTCCGCAAGCCGCATCAGCCGCATCGCCTTGCGATAGCCTTCCGGACGCGGCATGCCGAAGTTGCGCATGATCTTTTCCTTGGTGTCGCGGCCCTTCTGGTGCCCGATCACCATCACGCTCTGTCCGTTGAAGCGTGCCAGCCCGCCCACGATCGCCTTGTCGTCGGCAAATGTGCGGTCGCCGTGCAGTTCCTCGAAATCGGTAAAAAGCGCATCGACATAATCCAAAGTATAAGGACGCTGCGGGTGGCGCGACACCTGCGAGATCTGCCACGGAGAAAGCTTGCTGTACACATCCTTGGTCAGCGCTTCACTCTTTTTCGACAGGCGTGAAATCTCATCCGCGATGTCAAGTGCGGAGTCATCCTGCATGTAGCGGAGTTGTTCGATCTTTTCTTCCAGTTCGGCTATCGAACCTTCAAAATCCAGAAACGATATTTTCATGTTTGTTCCCCCGTCGTTGAGCGCCAGCAATAATACTACAAACCGGAGAATCGTTTGATAGTCGCGCTTCTTCGCCGTGGCGGTTGAGAAATCGCTGCGCGACGTTTACGCCGAAGAATATTCAGCCAGGCGTTTGCTGCGGCGCCAAAATGCCCAGCGATCAGCCCGCTGCAATGCGACACGGCGCATCTCATTTCTGCCGGGGATATCCAGATGCAGATTCCCTATCTTTCCCGAACGCAGTGCTTGCCAAAGCGGCCGGGCATAACCGCTTTCGAAATCCAGCAATGCGTTGCGCCAGGCAGCCAGGTCACCGCTTTGCAACGCCGATCGCAAGCCTGTCCAGACCAGCAGCTGACTGCCGTCGGCTTCGGCACCGGGCCATTGTCCGGCCCATTTCACAAATGGAATGCCTGCGGCGTTGGCGAACATCTCGACCAGCACTTCATCCGAACTCACATGGCCATAATTTCTCTGCAGCGGTGCGCTTTCGCCGGCGACTCCTTCTCCCCAGAGCCACAGGCTGTTTATCTCAAGTGCACCGCGCTCCGCGCGGGTTTCGTTTAGCGGATGCGCAAACAGCAGCATTTGTATCTCATTGAATACCCTGTTCCAGCGCGGCGCGTCGGCACCGACCGGCAAGAGACCCTTCACGTCACGGCCAATTACCTGAGAAATCGGCCTGGTCCGGATATCCGGCAGGGAGTCCATCCGTACATACCATCTAAGCGGGTGAGGCGCGAAGAAGGTCAGGCCCTGCCCGGCAAAGTGCCGGTTCAGACTCGCGCAAAATTGCCCGGCATCGTCCGCGCTGATTTCCGAATGTGCCAGCGCCAGCATCTGATCGCGCTGCAGGCGCAAATGCACCGGATCGGCCCGCAGCCAGCATCCCTCGCCGAGACCGTCGAACAAGGCGGAAACAGCGGCGATCGGCGCCTCTAGCCGGCATGACGTGCCGAACATTTCGCCCAGCATGTCCTCAAGCGCCACGGGCTCAAGGATATCGTGATGTCCCCGGGCAAGCAGTTTTTCCAGTGCCGGCAACGGCAGATCCGCGCACACGTCGGCGGCCATATCTTTCGGCAGAAACAGGTCGGGAATGACCAGATGGACGGTTTTCATGTTGTATCAGTGTGGCACAGCTTCAAGCAATCCTGGCATGCCTGGAAAGCCAGGATGACAGCCCGTCCAGCGAGCGGAATTCGTCCACCGACCTTGCATCGACATCGACAAAGCGTGCCTGCATCATGCGCGCCAGCGCGCGACCCGGCCCGAGTTCCAGAAATACGCGGCAACCGCGCTCGTACAGGGTGTCCATGCAGTCCGCCCATGCGATGGTGTGATCCAGTTGCCGAGCCAGCCTGTCGATCGCTGCCTCGCGGCCCACGACCCAGGCGCCATCGATACCGGCGACCACCGGAGTGGCGGGCGCAGTGATAGAAGAGGCATTGAGCAGTTCGCGGAACGGCTGAACGGCGTTGCCGAGCAGCGGCGTATGCGAAGCCAAACCCACCTTGAGCCGGGTGAGCTTGGCGCCGCGCTCGGCAAATGCCTTGTCCAGTTTTTCCAGCGCGCTATTCTCGCCTCCGATGATGAATTCATCCTCCCCGATCGCGATCGCGATCCAGGCACGCTGACCGGTACACAATCCTTCCACCTCAGCGCGGCGCAGTCCCTGCAGCGCCAGCATGCCCCCGGGCGCAGCAGCAGCCGCTGCTTCATCCATCAACGCGGCGCGCGCGGCAGAGATGCGCGCCAGCCCGGCCGCGTCGAGCGCACCCGCGCAGGCATAGGCGCCCAGTTCACCGACGCTGTATCCGCAGAAGGCGACAGGCTTGGGGGTATCGGACCGCAGCGCAGTCCATAGCGCCAACTGGGTCAGGCAGATCAGCGGTTGCGCGATTCCGTTGCGAAACATCTTGTCGTTTTGCGTGAGCGCTTCGCGCAGATTAACGCCGAGTGCCGCTTCACCTGTTTTGAAGACTTCCGAGGCAGCCGGATGATCCGCGATCATGTCCAGCATTGCCGGATGCTGCGCACCCTGACCGGAACACAGGATGGCCAAACTCATGGCAACTCTGATTGCAACTGGTGTACGAACCACGCCGCGGCAAGCAGGTCGGCGCAACCGCCCGGCGAAAGACTCCTTGCCGAGCACTCGCGATGCATGGATTCTGCATGCGCCTGCCAATCCGGCACAAACACGCTGCCGCGCGAGAGAAAATCTCCGGCCCGCGTCTGGATGAACAGCAATCCTTCTGCCCCGCCGCGAAACAATACATTGGTATCCCTGGTTACGGCGAGCAATGCGAAAAAGGTATGCAGCAATGCACGATCTGTATCGGCACCGCGCGTCAGCGCATAACGCAACGCGGGCAGCGCGATCTCGAACACTGCTGGAAA
The DNA here is from genome assembly GCA_049684555.1 of Gallionella sp. Classification (GTDB taxonomy): domain Bacteria; phylum Pseudomonadota; class Gammaproteobacteria; order Burkholderiales; family Gallionellaceae; genus Gallionella. Next base: position 73,940 of record JBAVGB010000078.1, read on the forward strand.
ACCGTGCAGCGCTTCGCCGCGCGCACCGCTGACCCCGTAGCGTGCGGCCATCAATTGTCCGTGTGACGGTGTTGCGGCCTGTGCAACCGCGATCGCGCGCAACTCGCCGCTCCAGTTTTTCAAAAGGATGGCGCGCAGGTTTTCATCCGATGGCTTGATGTTGCGCGCAACGGCGTGTCCCGCCGCGGCGGCCAGTATGCCTTGAGAGAAGATCGCGCCGCGGTGCGTATTGATGCCGCGCGTCGCACGCAGCATGCGTGACTCGGCGGCGATGCCAAGCTGCTGCAGTTCGTTGAATTTCGCCGCGAGCATCCCTGCCGTGGCGATTGCAACGAAGTAGCCGCGCAACGAGAACAGGCTGCGCACGAAAGTCGTCGCATCCATGTCCTGGTGCGCGCCGTTGTCGCGAAAGCTGACCAGCCCCGGCTTGGGGTACAGCGCCAGTTCCCGGTACAGGCTGCGCAACGCCAACCGCGCTATGCGGTGTGCGGTACGCGGTGAATCGGGTTCGGCCGCAGCGAGTGATTTGAACAGTGGTTGATTCATGCCAGCAGCTCCAGCAGCTCGCGCCGGTCGACCAGTTCCGCACTGGATCGGCGTTTCACCAACACGCGCCGATCGTCGCCGGATTGCAATGTCGCCCATTCGCGCCACGACACCGCGCAGTTATCGCCGAACATCACCTCGCCGTCGGCGCGCAAAGCGCTGGATTGTTCCCAGCGCGCAAGCAGCGCGATGCCCTGCTGCAGCTGCGCATGCGATCGCGCATGCCAGAGCAGGTCGATGTCAGATTGCGCGGTCAGATATGGTACGCCGCTCAGCGCCTGCCAGGCCAGCGAGCCGAACACGCGCAACTCGATATCGATGCCTGTTGCTGCGGCATCCAGTTCGGCCAAGGCAGGCTGCCACTCGATAGCCGCGTGAGGTATCGCATCAACAAGCAATAGCGGCTCCGTATATCGGGCAATGTCGTGCATGGAAACCTTGAGCGCGATGCGGCACTTGCCCTGCGCGGGTGGGAGTGCCAATCCCATTGCCATCGTTCCGGCCGCGATGGAATCTGATTCTGTTGCACCGCATTGCTGGCGTGCAACGACCAATGGCCGGTCCGCAGCAAGCCATGCGGCGACGTGCGCGTGTAGCGCATCATCGGTGATTTGCGCGCTCAGCCCGGCACGGCATTCCGGCCGTATCCACACCAGCGAGTGCCTGCGCAATTTCAGGGAATCAGGCACTGACCAGCACCCGCTGCACGACCGTATCTGCCAGCATGCGCCCGCCGCGTTCCAGCCCGAGTTTGCGGCGATGATCGGTGGTATCGATCTGCTCCAGCGCCTTCAGCAAACAAGCAGAAAGGTTGCCTTGCCACAATTCATCCAAACCGCCCATCTTCAAATAATTCTCGGCACCGGGTGCGAACACCGGCGATGTCTTGCCGAGCTGGGTCAGCCTCTCTTCGCTGATGCGCGTCACCCGCGCCATTGCCGCAAGTCCCATCACGCGGATCTCGGCCTCGGGCAGCGCGGCGCACTTGTCCGCCATCATGCCGTTCGCGAGGAATCCGCCGGAGAGCGCCTGTTCGTAGACCAGGCTGATGATCGCGTGTCCTTTGCGCCGTGCCAACTCGACGCACTTGGCCAGATGCGCCATGTAGCCGTTCAGGCCGAGCATCTCGTCGCGATGGCGCAGGCGCTGCCCGCTGGTGTCGACCAGGAACAGGATGGGCCGCTTGGGATGATTGCGTATCACCGCGAGTACCACAGCCGCCATCGCGAGCGCGAGCTCGACGCCGACCTCGGTGTGATTGGTGGTGCCGATCACCGCGACGGTTTGTTTTCCGCAGCGACCTTCCCCCAACAGCAGGTCGCCATCCTGTTTGACATCATGACCATCCGGAAACATTTGATCGACGACTTTTTTCCATTCCATAATCAGGTCGCCTTTGCAGTTTTTTGTGCCCGGCGCCCCTGCGCAGCGGCGACAAACTCGTCGTTCTCCAGCATCGCGATCGCATCCGGATCGTCCCAGCCCAGCTTGCGCCAGATGTCGCGGCCGTCCCTGCACTCGCCGAAACGTTTCACGCGCTCGCCCAGCAGTTGATGTTCCATTTCCAGCGCCTCCAGCGACCAATCTTCGCCGTTGTTGATGGATGCAACGATCGCCTGCCGGAAGGCGTCCATGCTGTCCGGCACGATTGCGTTGCATTCGCCGAGCAGGTAGCGGTGCTTGCCGCCGACGGTGCGCCACACCAGCGCGCGATCGCGCGAATCGTATTCCTCCACGCCGCGCGCGGTCTCGATCACTTCCGGGCCGGACAGACCGAGCCGTCCCTCTTCGCTGATGATGATGGTGGTCGCACAGCGTGACGCGATGCCCATGCCGCCGAAGCAGCCGTACTGGCCACCGATGACAACAATAACCGGCACGCCCGCCGCGCGCACGGACAGGATCGCGCGCATCACTTCCGACACCGCGATCAACCCGGCATTGGCTTCCTGCAGGCGCACCCCGCCGGTCTCGAGCAGCAGTACCGCCGCCGCAGGACGTTCGCGCACCGCGCGTTCCAGCATGCCGACGATCTTCGCGCCGTGCACCTCGCCGACCGCCCCGCCCATAAAGCCGCCTTCCTGCGCGGCGATGAATATCTTCTTCCCAGCGATATTGCCCCGCCCGACGATCACGCCATCGTCGAACGCGGCCGGCTGATCCAGCGATGCCAGATGCGGACTGGTCACCCTGTCTGCGGCCGGCAGCCACTCATGGAAACTGTCTGCATCCAGCAGGCCGGCGATGCGCGCGCGTGCGGTGCTCTCGTAATAGCTGCGTATCATTATTTATGTTTACCTTTGTAGGTCTCGATCGCCTGGTCGAGACGCAGGCTGACGATGGCGGGAGTCGCGCCCGCGTCGTTCACCGAAATGCGAATGTCGCCGGCCCGATGCCGCGCGAAAAAATCCTTCATCACCGCCTGCCAGACCGTGCCGAATCCGTTCGCCGCGGTCTTTACCTCGATCTCGCATGCACCGCCCAGCGCGGCCGGTTCCACCAAGACTTCCAGATTGCCCGAACCAAGCACGCCGACGATCGCGGTCGCCCCCGGCGTTGGCTCGCCGCCGTCAAAGCGATACTTGAGATTTTCAATGGCCATGTTGTGTGCTCCTTACCAATTCCTGAATCTCACCGGGGGCTGGTACAGCCCGCCTGATGCGCGTACCAGATCCTTGATCGATCGAGCCGCAAGCAGATCGCGCGTCGCGTCGCGCTTGTCGATGCCCATATCCTCGGCGCGTTGTATCACGCCTTTATCACGAAGATTCTCCACCATGCGCTGATCGCGGCCCAAACCGATCTCGGTATATCCCGCAACACCGCGTATCGCCTGTTCTCTTTCCTCGGCATTCGCGCACAGCAGCAGGTTGGCGATGCCTTCCTCGGTGAGGATGTGGGTAACATCGTCGCCGTAGATCATCACCGGCGGGATCGGCATGCTGGCGAATTCGGCGAGCTTCCATGCATCGAGCTTGGCGACGAAGGCAGGCTGCATATGCTCGCGGAACGTCTCGACCATCTGCACCACCAGCTTGCGGCCGCGCGGAATGCCGGGGTTGTGGGTTCGTCTTTGTTCGCCGGCTTTCAGCCAGGCCGGGCTGGCGTGGCGCCGCCCCGCGGCATCCGCGCCCATGTTGGACGCACCACCGAAACCCGAGATGCGATCCAGCGTGGCGGTCGAGCTGTTGCCGGCGAGATCGATCTGCAAGGTCGAGCCGATGAACATGTCGCAGGCATAGTGGCCTGCCGCCTGACAGAAGGCGCGGTTCGAGCGCATCGTCCCGTCCGGCCCGGTGAAGAACACATCGGGGCGCGCGGCGATGTAATCCTCCATGCCGAGTTCGGAACCGAACGAGTGTATCGATTTCACAAAACCGGCCTCGATCGCGGGAATCATCGCGGGATGCGGATTGAGCGCCCAGTGGCGGCAGATCTTGCCCTTCAGCCCGAGACTTTCCGCGTAGGTCGGCAACAGCAATTCGATCGCGGCGGTGTCGAAACCGATGCCGTGATTCAGGCGCTGCACGCCATACTCGGCGTAGATGCCCTTGATCGCCATCATCGCCATCAGCACCTGTATCTCGGAGATCTGCGCCGGATCGCGGGTGAACAGCGGCTCGATGTAATGGGGCTGCGGGCTGGGGATCACGAAGTTCACCCAGTCGCCGGGAATGTCCACGCGCGGTACCTTGTCCACCAGCTCGTTCACCTGCACGATCACGATGCCGTCCTTGAACGCGGTCGCCTCGACGATCGCGGGCGTGTCCTCGGTGTTCGGGCCGGTGTACAGATTGCCCTGCGCATCGGCGGATTGCGCGGCCACCAACGCGACATGCGGCGTCAGGTCGACGAAATAGCGGCTGAACAATTCAAGATAGGTGTGGATCGCGCCGATACGAATCTGCCCCTTGCCCACCATGCGCGCCAGCCGCGCAGCCTGCGGGCCGGAGAACGAGAAGTCGACCTGCTCCGCAATGCCCAGTTCATAAAGGTCGAGATGCTCGGGCAGCGCCAGCACCGATTGCAGCATGTGCAGTTTATTGACCTTAGCAGGATCCACGCGCGTCAGCGCCTGCGCCAGGAAATCCGCCTGCTTCTGGTTGTTACCCTCCAGGCACACGCGGTCACCCGGTTCGATCACGGCCTCAAGCAGTCGCACCGCCATATCCGCGGGAACCACCTTGTCGCGCAGCGAAACGCCCAACGCCGATACAGCGCGCTCCAGCTTGCGGTTGCGTCGTTGGCGTTCGTGATCCCAGATTTTTTCGTGTGGCTTGGGCATGATTACAAGGGTAAAGTTAAAATTAATTTCTGCTTAGCAAATATACCAAACCTAGCTTTTTATTCACTTGCTCCCTAGAAGAGGGTCTTAGTAATCTTCTCAGTACCATTCAGTAATTCGTCTATCTCCTCCACAGTGGGGTCGCGATGTTTGTTGTGATCACATAAGTTCCGAAGATCGCCAAGACGTTGGATGTTTCGCCATGCCGGAACATCAAGAACACCAGCGCCCTTTAAGAGGTCGTTGAATTCGCTAATCGTTGGGTTTTGCTTCCGAGTGATTGCATTGTGATTCGCTGCTACTTGACCAAGATGCTTCTCAAGCACTACACCAGCGACAGCGCCCGCAGCACGAAGAAAGCCTGACTCTTTCAGTTCTCGAGCAGCCTCCATTTCGGAGTCAAAAAGGTCTGCTTGCACCAACTGCTTAATATCATGAAGACTACTCCCAAACCGGCTGTTAACTGCTTCGAGAATTGATAATTGAGTCCCAAAGCGCATGGTACAGACTGCGAAGTCGTCAAAGGTCTTTTTGTCCGTGAATTGATTTACACCAGCACGCAC
>JBAVGB010000079.1:0-4691 GCA_049684555.1 Gallionella sp.
TTCCGGAAACATCGTTGCCTGGGTTCTATCCTCGCCTTGTATGAATCGCTTCATGCCTGCGCTCCCACCAAATCCTCGATATTTGCATCAACGCATCACCGGTAATTGCGTGTACACTTTCGCTACGATTTTACACGGTCTGGGCCAGGAGCGGTCATTAGCAGGTGTCCTCCGATTCGGATGTTTACCCTACAAATAGGATAGCAACATGAAGTTGTTCATAAGAATAATTACTGCACTAACCGTGATGACATTCACTCAACTGGCTGTTGCAAGAGAAGCGTTACTGGAATCCATAATAAAAAATATCAAGGTGACAAGTATTGCCCCATCTGTTCAGGAACATCTGAAGCAAGCTAGCCCGGAGGAACGCAAGAGCCTTGAGGCGGCCATTCACACCGGGAATTTGTTTGTCCCCCAGTATTTTTCCGGTAATGCATATGACAGCGACCCAGAAAATAAGGATTGGGAAAATGAGACCAGCCCACTTATCTCACTAGACAGGGAAGAGTGGGAGCAACAATACAATCATGAACTAAAGATGAATAATAAAGATATTTCATCTGGAAAAAATCATGCTTATTCATATCGGTTGACCTGCCCGCAAGTCTCGCTCATTTCAGTTCAGCAAGATGACGACACGACGACGCTGTTATACAGAACGACTAGCGTTGGTGCATGGATCGATCATCTAGGATATTTATTTGATTTCAATTTGGACGGTGCAGGGGAAGTTTACGATGTTCGAATTAAGCTGGATAAAGATAGCTCGCTTGTTGACGAAGTGATGCCACCGGATCATTGGATAACATGGTCTTACACCAGAGCAATAGCTAACATGCAAGGTCTTAGTGAGCATCCGCCCATAGTATTAACCAAAGAACAGGCGGATAGTCACACAAGAAAAGACCAGGTGGCTGAGATGGCCAGTAATTTTCGAAGCAATTACCAAAGCACCATCCAAAAAATTCAGGAATCGGCAGCAACAATTTGCAAATAAGTTATTTGGGAATGGCCGCTATCGGGAATTTCGAATGACCGGAACGGGTCGATTTCTGCCGGTCACCTCCGTCTGCTTTTGGGCAATTCAATTTTTTCAATTTATTGCAAGTGCGGCATTAAAACGATATTGCGGCGATCTCGCAGTATGTGCCAAATCAAGTCTAATGCAATGGACCTCCACTTATTACTTCGACAGCAATCAGTCAAAATCAAAATCCGCCGACACTGCTTGCCCAACACGCAAAGTGCTACCGATACCGCGTATCACAATGGCATTCATCCCGAAAGTCACCGCGCCATCCAGACGGGCATCCTGCCGATAACTGAGCAGAGCATCGCCGACTTCAGGACTGCTCAGTGCGGTCAGCGGATCGATGTTGGGTATCGGGCAGCGCGGACACGGCTTGACTGGCTTGAGCAATACGTCCATACCACCCGCGTCAACGTGAATAACGCCAAGCAAGTCCTCTTCGTGTGGCTGAAGTCCGGACAGCACAACATTCGGCCGGAACCGTTCGATAACAATGCTCGCATGGCCGGCGGCTACCAATCGTTCATTCAGCTGCGCATGGGAGGCATCGCTGAGCAGCAGCAGCGGAAATCCGTCATTGAACCGGTTAAGAGCCTCGACACCATCGGTCCACTTCGGGCTGGAGATACGGCGATATGCCGGATCGAACCGGACCAGCCGATAGGCATTGTGTCTTGAGCCTTGACTAGACTCTTCGGACATGGACAGGAAATCGGTGAACCAACGCGCAGCCTCGTCGCCCATCTCGAAAGCGGCAACCCGCTCATCCCAGAGCTTCACCGCAACAGGCTGCGTCATCAGGTCAGGCGCAATATGCAGGGCCCGCATTCCGGGAGCGTTCAGCACCAACTCTCCGGCAGTCAATTGCGGGCGGACCAGCGCCAGGCGCGGATGCTTGCGCTGCGTGACGAATGCACCCTGCGCGTCCACCACCATCCATGTACGATCGAATTCCGGACCCGTTTCAGTCAACAACATTTCCTGCAACTCGACTCCCGCACAGGATTTGACGGGATAGAAAAACAGTCGTGCAATTCGTGCGCTTACATCGTGAATTGCGGGCTTGGGCAAATTCATATTAAACAATAGAAAGGCTAGCCCAGTCTTTCAGGTCCCATGGGAAGCCGTGTTGATCGCGTCGAGTTCTACCCAGAAGGTGCTGCCATGCCCTTCCATACTTTCAAATCCGATGATCCCGCCCATCGCCTCCACTGTTCGCTTTGTGATGATCAAGCCTATACCGGTTCCCTCCACAGTACCGGCCTCCTTGCCAAGACGATCGAACGAATTGAAGATACGGGCTTGTTTGTCGGCCGGAATACCGTCCCCGGTATCCGTGACGCTGATGCGGACCTTGCCGTTTACTGTATGACAGGAAAGGCGCACCGTGCCTTGCGGCCGGTTGTACTTGATGGCGTTGGAAAGCAGATTGATCAGCACCTGGCGCAGCCGGATGTTGTCGGCATGTATCACGGTTTCATCCTGCACCAGGTCGCGCACATCGAGCAGCCTGATGCCATGCTTCCCGGCCAATGGAACGACCATCGCGATACTTTCCTTGACTGCGGACTTGACCTGAACGGGTTCCATCGAAAGCTCCATCTTGCCCGCCTCGATGCGCGCCAGGTCGATCATGTCGTTGATCAGCACCAGCAGGTGATTCCCCGCAGCCTCGATATCCTGCGCCTGTTCCATGGTCTCTTCGGGTGAAACCGGGCTCATGCGCAGTAGTTGGGAATGTCCCAGGATGACGTTCAGCGGGGTGCGCAACTCGTGGCTCATGCTGGACAGGAATTGGGACTTGGCCTGGCTGGCCTGTTCGGCGACTTCCTTTGCTTCTACCAGTTCATGGGTGCGTTTTTCCACCAGTCCCTCCAGGTTCAAGCGGTGCTGATCCAATTCCTGCTCGATACGCTTGCGCTCGGTAATATCCTGATAAACGCCAATGATGCCGATCACATTGCCGACATCGTCGCGCAACGGGACCTTGGAGGTGCGCACCCAGTTTATGCGTCCATCCCGCGTCGGTTGCAATTCCTCGAAATTCAGCCGGGGTTGTCCCCTCTCCATCACTGCACGGTCGTCGGCCTGATATAATGCTGCCTCCGACCGCCATACCAGCTGATAATCGTCCTTTCCTGTCACCTCAGCTGGATAACTCATACCCGCATCCCTTGCGAAGTCGGTATTGCATCCCAGATAACGGCAATTGCGGTCCTTCCAGAACACCCGTATAGGGGCCGTATCGATGACGGTTTGCAGCAGCGCCCGCCCCCTGATTGTTTCCTCCTGCGCCGCAAGCAACTGGTCGCGATCCTGCAGCGTTACGCTTTGCCGTATCATCGCCAGGACCACCACCAACAGACCGCCCGTCACCGCCGTAACTTGGGCCGCATCACTGACTTCGGGCAAGGTCACCGCGAGGATAATCCCGGCTGCGGAAAGGACCACCAGGAACAGCGGCAGCAGCCGCAGCAGACCCTCGCAAAAAAAGGTCCAGCGCGCATCCGATGCCGGTTCCAGCCTCCAAACAAACGCACCCAGGCCCAGCAGCACGGCGACCGGGGAAAAAAGGATGTTCAGCCATGAGCCGTCGATGAGCGCATCCGCAAAGATTCGCAAGTTCCATTGGTTCCACAGCACGATATCCGCCATGGTTGCGGAGATCAGCAGCAATACGCGCGCGTCGAACCGTGCGCGCATGGCCAGCATCTGCATCAGGCCAAGGCTGGCCGCAGCCCAGAAGCCAGCCGGATATGCGATCATCACCGATAGCTGGAGCCATGACATCTTGCCCTGATGCGGCATATAAAAGGTTACCGTCAGCGTAAGCATCGCGAGCAACAGACTGGCCGAATCGAGCAGCACGATGCGCCAGGCGGCCCGGTTGAAGTGCGTCCGCCCGTACGCGTAAATACCGATTGCGAGCGCGGGGCCAAGCATCAGGAAAAAAGGGTCGGACGGGCCCGGGAACGGTGTCCAGTCAACATATACCTGTGCAGCCCAAATCAGCTGTGCAATCGTATAAGCGAGCAGCCCGAAACTGAACCAATACCACGGTGCAGCCGGCTCACCGCGCTCGCGGGCAAGACGCACACCCTGCCATGCGAGCAGTGCACCCACTGCATAGGCGCATGTCCAGTGCAGGTTGTCGAAGAACTTGATCAGTGAAACGTCGCTGGAAACCAGAACACCGGCAACCCCCGCCAGCAGTCCGCTCAAGCCGGCCAGCAAAAGCGCACGTTCGAGGAGCGGCATGCGATAAAACATCGATTTTAATTTCATCTCAAAAACTTGGCAGTTCTAAAATTGTTTTTAAATGCCGAACGTTCGGCCGCATCGAAGCATATTGCCACAATCGTGTGCCTGAAAATAGCATAGGATCGACATATCATTCATCAAAAGAACTAGAGCCATTACGCAGCTGGATGGTCGCAGCGCAGTTCCACCCAGAACGTGCTGCCCAGCCCCGCGGTGCTGTCAAACCCGATGCTGCCGCCCATCGCTTCCACGATGCGCTTGGTGATCACTAGGCCGATGCCGGTGCCTTCCACCGCGCCGGTCTCCCTGCCCAGCCGGTCGAAGGAATTGAATATCCGCGACTGCTTGTCGGCCGGGATGCCCAGACCGGTATCGGCGACGCTGATGCGCACCTTGC
>JBAVGB010000080.1:0-12516 GCA_049684555.1 Gallionella sp.
AGGGCAAAGTTAGTTTGGAAGATATTATCTACTTCCAAAAGTTCTAAGAATATCTCTCATAATGTGGTAAAAGATGGTGGTTTTTAGGCCACCACCCTTTTACACACCTTTCGCCAACGGCTAGACCAATTGGTCGCCTTCTTTTTCCTACGCGGCAATCGGAATCAGGTTTTTCAGTTGATCCTTGATTTCGCTGCGCGCTTCGCGCAGTTCGTATTCGTCCTGCAGGCCCATCCAAAATTGCACGGAGGTGCCGAACACTTTGGCCAGGCGCAGTGCGGTATCCGCAGTGATGCCGCGTTTGCCCAGCACGATCTCGTTGATGCGGCGTGGCGGCACGCCTATTGAGTTCGCCAGTCTGGTTTGGCTGATTTCCATCGGGAGCAAAAACTCTTCGAGGAGTATTTCGCCGGGGTGTATGTTTTTAAGTTTGCCCATTTTTATCTCCTTAATGGTAGTCGACTATTTCGACTGCATCGGGGCCGTTTTTCGTCCACACGAAACAGATGCGCCATTGATCGTTGATGCGGATGCTGTGTTGTCCTTTGCGATCATTCTTCAATGCTTCGAGCCGATTGGCCGGGGGTATCTTCAAATCAACGAGCGTTTGCGCCTTGTCCAGCATGAACAGTTTTCGCAAGGCGACTTGCTGAATCTCGCACGGCAATTTGCGTGACACCTCGCCTGCCCAGATTTTCGCGGTTTCTTTAGATGCAAATCCGATAATCATGTGGCAGTATAACGAATGTCGTTATGCTGTGCAACTGTTGGAAAAATCAATAGGACTCAGCCATCATTGATTCAAGCAGCCTGGCCTTCAGAGGCAACCCTGTTAAAATCCGATTCTTCTCACACCCTCCTGACCGGCCGCTCATGACCCAGAAATCGACCAAGAAACCGCACGTCACCATCCATCGCAAAGACTACACTGCCCCGGCCTATTGGGTGAACACCGTTGAAATGGGTTTCGATCTCGACCCCGCGGCAACCCGTGTGGCCACGCGCATCACGCTGCAGCGCAATAGCGCATCGCCCAACAATGATGTGGAGCTGCTGGGCGACGGTGCCAGGCTGGTGGCCTTGCACATGAACGGCAAGACGCTCCGCAAAGGTGCCCCGAATAACAGGGGCGGTTACTCGATCGCAGACGGAAAATTGCGCATCGCCAACGCACCGGACGAGATCACGCTGGAGATCGAGACACTGGTTCAGCCCGAGAAGAACACCTCGATGATGGGGCTGTATGTCTCCAACGGCAATTTCTTCACCCAATGCGAGGCCGAAGGTTTCCGCAAGATCACCTGGTTCCCCGATCGCCCGGACGTGATGGCGAAATACACCGTTATGCTGCGCGCCGACAAGAATAAGTATCCGGTGTTGCTGTCCAACGGCAACCTGATCGAACAGGGCGACCTGCCCCATGGCCGCCACTATGCCAAGTGGGAAGACCCGTTCAAGAAACCGTCCTATCTGTTTGCGCTCGTGGCGGGCAAGCTGGTGTGCCAGGAAGAAACATTCAGGCTGAACAGCGGGCGCCGCGTGCTGCTGCAAGTATGGGTGGAGCCGGGCAATCTGGACAAGACGCAGCATGCGATGGCATCGCTCAAGCACAGCATCCGCTGGGATCAGGAACGTTACGGGCTGGAGCTGGATCTGGACCGTTTCATGATCGTCGCGGTGGGCGACTTCAACATGGGCGCGATGGAAAACAAGGGCCTGAACATCTTCAACACCAAGTATGTGCTGACCAATCCCCGCATCGCCACCGACACCGATTACGCCAATATCGAGGCGGTGGTCGGCCATGAATACTTTCATAACTGGACCGGCAACCGCGTGACCTGCCGCGACTGGTTCCAGTTGTCGTTGAAGGAAGGCCTCACCGTGTTCCGCGACCAGGAATTCTCCGCCGACATGGTCGGCACGGACAGCGGTCGCGCGGTGAAGCGCATCGAGGATGTACGCACGCTGCGCCAGGTGCAGTTTTCCGAGGACGCGGGGCCGATGGCGCATGCGGTGCGGCCGGACAGTTTTGTGGAGATCAGCAATTTCTACACGGTCACGATTTATGAAAAAGGCGCCGAGGTGGTGCGCATGTACCAGACCCTGCTGGGGCGTGACGGCTTCCGCAAGGGCATGGACCTGTACTTTGCACGGCATGACGGGCAGGCGGTGACCTGCGACGATTTCCGCGCGGCGATGGCACACAGCAGCGGGCGCAACCTCGCCCAGTTCGAGCGCTGGTATAGCCAGCCCGGCACGCCGCAGCTCAAGGTGCAAAGCCACTACGACGCCGCCAAACAGACCTATGAACTGACGCTCAGCCAGCGCTGCAAGCCCGGCGCCGGGAAAAAGAACACGCTGCCCTTCCATATCCCCGTTGCGGTTGGCCTGCTCGATGCCAAGGGCCGCGACATGGCGCTGTATCTCGATGGAACTGCCGCTGCTACTCCGGCCCCCACCACCTGCGTGCTGGAGCTGACCAGGGCAAAGCAGACTTTCATCTTCAACCGCGTCACCACAAAACCCACGCCATCATTGCTGCGCAACTTCTCCGCGCCGGTAGTGATGGAATACGACTATACTGACCGGGAGCTGGCGCTGCTGATGGCGCATGACAGCGATGCCTTCAACCGCTGGGAGGCCGGACAACGCCTGGCGATGCAACGTCTGCTGAAGCTGATCAGGCAGGTGCAGGCGGGTGAAAAGCTGGCGCTGGATGATCTGTTCATCAACGCGTTGCGCACCACGCTCAACGACCAGACGCTTGATCCGTCTTTCCGCGAAGTGGTGCTGACGCTGCCTTCGGAATTGATGCTGGCCGAACAGTGCGCAGTGATAGACCCGCAGGCGATTCACACCGCGCGCCAGTTCATGCGCAAGACGTTGTCTGAAAGACTCAAGGCCGATTTCATCGCCGCCTATGCCGCCAACCTGACGCCCGGCAAATACAGCCCCGATGCAAGATCGGCCGGCAAGCGCGGCCTGAAGAACCTGTGCCTGTCTTATCTTTTGGGTTGGGAAGATGAATCCACGCTGCAACTGGCTCACGCGCAGATCGCCGCCGCCGACAACATGACCGACCGCCTTGCTGCGCTGATGGCGCTGGTCAACACCGGCAGCAAGACTGCACAACAGCCGTTGAACCGCTTCTACCGTGATTTCAAAAACGAGGCGCTGGTGGTCGACAAATGGTTCAGCCTGCAGGCGGTGGCGATGCATACCGATGTAAAAGCCGTGCGCAAGCTGATGACCCATCCCGCGTTCACGCTGAAAAATCCCAACCGCGCACGCAGCCTGATCTCCAGTTTCTGCAACGGCAATCCGTCACAGTTCCATGCAGCGGATGGCAGCGGCTATGAGTTCTGGACAGAACAGGTGATCGCGCTGAACAAGCTCAATCCGCAGGTGGCCGCGCGTCTGGTGCGCACGCTGGATCACTGGAAAAAATACCGGCCCGCGCTGAAACAACAGATGCAGGCCGCGTTGCAGAAAGTGGCCGCAGCCAAAGGCTTGTCCAAGGATGTGCAGGAGGTGGTGGGCCGGACGTTGGAATCTGGGACCTTGGGGTGAGCGCGCTGAAGGTCGCAGCCTCGTCAGCCAACTCGCCAAACAGCCAATGGCAAGCAGACTATGGGCTCAGCATAAAATAATTGGGGATCACGGTTTCATATAAAAAGCCCCGGGTCATGCTGTTACATCGGAATACCTTTAAACCAGTCTCAATGACACGCCTGCCGCACGTAGTACTTCACCGACTTCCTCGAGCCGGGCTTCCTCTTGTGGATGACCACACCCTTGATCGCATCAAGGCCGGAGATGGAAACATCGGGATAGGCGGGGTTGAGCGCATGCAGCAGCCAGCCGCCCTGATCGTCGTGCCTGAGTTGCCGAAAGATGAATTCCTCGTTCACCGTAGCGATCACGAACCAGCCATCTATTGCGGTTACACCCATCTCGATGACCAGAATCTCGCCATCGATAAACTCCGGCGCCATGCTGTCGCCAAGGACCATCAGCGCGACCAGCTCATTGCCGGAGCAGCTGCTGCCGGTCGGGGTGTCCTCCTGAGCGGTGGCGGAAACAACGGGGATGTTGATGGGATTGCGCGTGGACATGGACAGGGCTTTCCGGATGAATAAGCCGGATGATAACGCCAAACGCCATTCGATGAACCGGCCCGAATGGGGTAGCCTGGCAAGCGTTATTTACCGTGCGAGTTTAGGGGGCCTGGTTCGATATATTTTTCAAGCCTGCGGGACCGAGCCTGATGGAACTACTAGCCATTCCGCTAAGTCCCCAAGTGCGTGGCGAGCGGCTGGTTATAGATACGCACTATTTCTAACCCCACGGGTTGATGACTTCCAGTCCGGGGTAGACAAAGTCCTTTTGGTTGCGCGTGACCAAGCGCAGTTCATAATGCAGCGCGGTGGCTGCCAGCAGGCTGTCTATGCTGGGTACGGGTCGTCCCATTTGGGCAATCAACCTGCCCCAGCGGTCTGCCACCGGTATGTCTACAGGCAGGATTCTGGAGCCGAACCAATCAAGTAATTCGTGTTCGAGCCACAGCCGCAGTTTTTCGCGGCGCACGCTATCGGGCATTTGTTCAACACCTTTGCGGATTTCGCCCAGGGTAAGTACGCTGATGTGCAGGGCTTCGGAGGGGATGTTTTCGAACCAGGCCAGCACTGCTTTGGCTGGCTTGGGGCGCACCAGTTCCGGGATGACGTTGGTGTCGAGCAGGTAACTCATAAGGGCACCTCTAAAAATCCAATTTTCGTCGCCATACTGCGTTGCTCATAAAAAATTACTTCTTGCATATGTCATATATGCGGCGGCGTAATTTTTTACTTACGCCTTGTCTAGCTTAGAAACTTGAATTTTTAGAGGCGCCCCAAGTTGATTTTGCGTGTGGGAGTCTGCTCACGCGTAATTTCAAGATCGCTGCCCATCAGCGGCGATGCCCGCAGCAATTCGACCAGGCTGGGTTTGGGATGGGTGAGCTTCAAATAATCGCGACGGGAAAGCAGCACGGCAATCGGTTCGCCATGCACGGTGATGTTCTGCGGCCCCTGGCTTTGCGCGCGTTTGACGACTTCGCTGAACTTGCCCTTTGCTTCCTGTAGTTGCCATGTTCTCATGATGTTCTCCTGAATCTAGTCAGACTGACCAGATTATAGCAGGAGCGATGGGATTGCTGGTGATTTAATTGAAGTTAATCGGAGCAGCATCGCACCCATTGTGAGCGTCGTTAAGGCGGGCTGATCCCTCGAACAAAATCCAAATCAGCCGTCCCGTAGAATAGTGATATGGATCGCCCCGTTTCCCCCACCTCGCAACTTATCCAGCGGGTCATTCATTTGGCCTGGCCGGTGCTGGTCGCGCAGCTTGCGATGATGCTCATGCCGTGATCGACACCGCGATGGCCGGGCGGCTGTATGCCATAGCCCTTTCCCCGGTCGGCATCGCCGCTTCGACCATGAGCACGGCTGTCGTCATGCGTCGTCCTTTTTCATTGAGGCCAGATGATGCGCGTGGCGCGTGGTCTCCGGCAGGCGGTAGCGGGTGACGCAGGCCAGCGTGAGTTCGATGGCGGTCTCGAGACATACGCGATGGCCGATGGAGACGTAGAGCGGCTTCACGCCGGCGCGCGTGCGCACTGCCGCACCGATGGTCTCTGCGCCATCGATCAGCGGCGTCCACGTCCCTTTCACGTTTGGCGGTTCGTCATGATGGCCGGTGAGCCGCGTCTTGGCCGCCCCGATGGTGGGGACATCCAGCAACACGCCGAGATGGCTGGCGAGGCCGAAGCGCCGCGGGTGCGCGATGCCCTGGCCGTCGCAGAGGATGAGATCGGGAGTGATCTTCAGTTTGGCCAAGGCCGCCAGCACGGCAGGCAGCTCGCGGAAGGCAAGCAGTCCGGGCACATAGGGGAATGTCGTCGGGCAACGGTCCATGGAGGTCTCCACCAGCTGCAGGCTCGGGTAGGCGAGCACGGCCACCGCCGCGCGCGTCACAGTTCCTCCTGCTTCGTAGCCCACGTCCACACCGGCCACGTGCCGGATAGCCGGCAGGCGGTCATTGCGTTCCACCCGCTGGCGCAATTGATTCTGCAACGCCGCGGCCTCGGCAGGCGTCAGCTGCCAGGGGTGTTCGATCACCTGCTGCATGGCTCGGTTGTCCGCGCGTAAGCAACAGCGCTCGTAAGCAAGTGTGACCGAACTTTTGAGATGGCACGATAAAGTAGCATGCGATGCAGACCTGCGTTTTGACGCTATGATTGTAAGCCATGGCAATTCCTTCCGATAAACCATCCCGCGCCCAGGCCCGCGCCGAAGTGGAACCCAGCGGCCGGGGACGGCACATCTCCCATGTGGTGGGCTTCGACGATGCGCCGTTCGAGCGCAGCCACCGGGGCGACGTGCTGGTGGTGGGCGCGGTGTTTGCCGGCAACCGGCTGGACGGTGTGATCTCGACCAAGGTCAGGCGCGACGGGGCCAATGCGGCGCAACGGTTGATCGACTGCATCACCGGCAGCAAATATTTCGACCAGCTTCAGGCGATCCTGCTGCAGGGCATCGCGTTTGCCGGGTTCAATGTGGTCGATCTGCAGCGGCTGCATGAGGCCACGGGACTGCCGGTGCTGGTGGTGGCGCGTTACCGGCCCGACTTGCCGGCGATACGCAAGGCCCTGCTGGAGCAAGTGCCGGGCGGTGCGCGCAAATGGCGATTGATCGAGGCAGCCGGTCAGATGGAGACTATGGCCGGGGTCTACGTGCAACGCTGCGGCATCACAGCGGAGCACGCGGCAAGGCTGCTCGCCACTCTGCAGCAAAACAGCCAGCTGCCGGAGCCCTTGCGTGTGGCGCACATGATCGCCGGCGGCGTGACCACCGGCGAGAGCCGGCACCGCGCCTGACGGGCTGCGCCCGCACAAGAACATTGACCTGTTTGTTTGCCGCGCAGCGGAGCGGTATGCTTGTGCGGTGGCTGTTCATGAGATGCGGATAAGCCGTGATCCATATTCCGTGATTTGCAACAGAGGATGCCAAATGAGAGCAAAGCAACCGTTGCGCTACGACCCGTTCTCTCAAACTTGTGGCGATGCGGCAGGCAATTTGCAGCGCGCGGCGGCGCCGTGCGCATGATTGCGCATGTGTTGCTGATACTGGCCGCGGCCTATGGCGGGTTTGCGCTGCTGGTTTATATTTTTCAGTCGCGCATGGTTTTCTATCCCGACGTCGAGCGCGAGCTTGCCGCGACGCCCGCATCGGTGAACCTGCCTTTCGAAGACCTGCATCTGCATACATCCGACGGCGTCGAGCTGCACGGCTGGTATATCCCGGCGGCGCAGCCGCGCGGCACGGTGCTGTTCCTGCACGGCAACGCGGGGAATATCTCCCACCGGCTGGATTCGCTGGAGATGTTTCATCGACTTGGCTACAACACGCTGATCTTCGACTATCGCGGCTACGGCAACAGCGGCGGCAAGCCGGACGAGCAGGGCACTTATCGCGATGCCGAGGCCGCGTGGCGTTATCTCACCGAACAGCGGCACATTCCCGAATGCCGCATCGTGCTGTTCGGCGAATCGCTGGGCGGTGCGATCGCCGCATGGCTGGCCGCCACATCCCGCCACCAACCGGCCGCACTGGTGATCGCGTCCGGCTTCACCTCTGTGCCCGATCTGGGTCAGCAGCTCTACCGCTATCTGCCGATCAGGTGGCTGGCGCGCATCCATTACGACACGCGCGCATACCTGCAGTCCGTCAGCGTGCCGGTGCTGATCGCGCACAGCCCGCAGGACGACATCGTTCCGTTCGCGCACGGGCAGGCGTTGTTCGCCGCGGCGCATCCGCCCAAACAATTCCTCGAGCTTGCCGGCGGCCACAACGACGGTTTCATTTTCATGCGCGAAGAGTGGGTCAAGACGCTGGGTGATTTTCTCGGCGAGCACGTGGGCAAGGCTTGCGGAAAGTGAAGCAGGGAGTGCCTGATATCGCCGGAGAAAATCATCGCGTGATCGACACCGCAATGCCCGGGATAAATGGGTCAGGCTCGGTATATTTTTGAACCGGTATATTTTCGAACCGGTATATTTTTTGAAGAGGAGCAGTTCAATCCTCGATCTCTCCAATTCACGCAGTAAAAAAAATGGCAACCCCCGGAGCCGCCATGTTTGCGCCATCAGGGCGCACAAATAAAAAATATTTACATCTTGCCTACAGGCCAACCATCGTTGCCGCTGGATCGATCCTGCGCACGATGTTCAGTATTTCCATGCCCTGCACGGTGTCGGGTCATACTTCACAATCAATGCGTGCGGATGCGCGTGATGGTCGAACTCGGCACAATCGACCCCGATGCAACCCGACACCCAGTTCTCCAGATGCCGCCTTTTCTGTACATCCAGTTCCGGATGCACGTAAATCAACATATCTCCGATGTTCATGAGCGTCTCCTTGTCATTGCTGGATGAATGAAAATGAGGACGGGTCGAGACCGACACAATCCCCGAACATCCGACTGATGGAGGCGGGGAAAGTTCTCGGGAATTTTCCTGTTATGCGGAAAGGGAAGACTAATCAGGAAGAATAACCAGGGTCAGGAAACGATTTCCAAATAAACGCCGCAAGTTCGTATCAAATTATCGACGCAAACAAAATAAAATCAGTGTCCCATTTAAAATATTGAAATGGATCGCTCCCTCGACCTCGCAACTCATCTGCTTGGCTTGGCCAGCATGGCACGATAGGAATTTGGTCCGGAGCCAAAGATTTCGCCACTGGCTAAGACCGGCTTTTGCTGATAGATTGATACCGATGAATACATAGCGCCCGTGTGTTTTGCATGGGGCGCTCACGAAGAAAACAGATATTTTTCAGGGAGGTGAGCATGAAAAATTTTCGGTTTTGGTCGGTAATCGTTCTTGCTGTTTCATTAACCGCTTGCACGCAAAAGGCGCAAGAGGCACCCCCTGAGGAGTCTTTGACCCAAACAGCACCTGCACCAGTTGTTGCTGAACCTGCCCCTGCTCCAGTTACAACCGCTGCGCCTGCTCCCGAGCAAAAAAGTGTTGCCGCGCCCAAGCCTGCTCCGGAGGCAGCCAAGCACTTCAAGTCGAAAGCGAAGCCAATGTCGCCGCAGGAAGTCCCTGCGCCTGCCGAGGCCAACAAGACAACAGACTTCACGAAAATCAAGGCGGAGTTGGCGGCCGATCCGCTAATCACGACACCCGGCAATCCCGGTGATTTGAGGGTCTGGATCGGAGACCCGGACCTGCAGGCGAATTCCCCTGCCGGGATGACGGTAGCTTCGGCCGTGATCGTTACCCCTCTAAAGCCAAGTACAGTCCGTGTCACGCCCAATGCACCGGCATTCGACGTTACGCCGGAAAGCACCTGCTCAAAATTCGATCCAACCGGTACGACGGTACATTTTGAATTGCGGCCCAAACTGGAACAGGCCGGTAAATATCGAGTGGGCGCAGGCGTGTGGCTTTATGACTCAATTGACTGTACCGGCACACCCAACCCCAAGGACGCGCCGAATCTGCAAGTTGAGGTTGTCGTAAAAGTCATTCCGTACGACATGTGGAAAACCGTCAGGGAAGGCATATCAAAATTCTGGGTCGGGCTGGTCGCGCTTGTCGTCGGGCTGTTGCTGTTCTTTGCGCGCAACTTTTTAAAGAAGATGTTTGGCTTCGAGGAGAAGTGAACAGGGATGCGTATTGGTTTGTATGGTTTGAGCATTGAGTATCCATCTCGCAGAATATTCGAAGGGAGACAATCATGCTAGTTGTATTTGTCCACGGTTGGAGCGTTACCAACACAGATACCTACGGCGGCTTGCCGAGCGCCCTCGCAAAGAATGCCCCGCCAGGCCTCGACATCAAGATAGAGCATCTCTATCTCGGCAAGTACGTCAGCTTTTCCGACGAGGTGAACGTCGACGACATCGCGCGCGGCATGCAAAATGCTGTCAACACCGAGATACTGCCGCGCTTGGCAAAAGGCGAGCGGTTCGCGTGCATTACGCATTCCACCGGCGGGCCGGTTGTCCGCAAATGGATCGATATCTTCTTTAAGGGGAAGCTGGACAAATGTCCATTGCAGCATCTGGTGATGCTGGCGCCCGCCAATCACGGTTCCGCGCTGGCGCAACTCGGCAAGAGCCGTCTTTCGAGGATGAAATTTTTCACGGAAGGGGTTCAGCCCGGCACCGGCGTTCTCGACTGGCTGGAGTTGGGCAGCGATCAAAGCTGGGTGCTAAACCTGTCGTGGCTCGATTACGCCTGCCTGGATGCCGGGCTGTATACGTTTGTGCTCACCGGGCAGTCGATCGATCGCAGTTTTTACGATAACCTGAATTCATATACCGGCGAACAGGGTTCCGATGGCGTTGTCCGGGCCGCTGCGGCAAACATGAACTACGGCCTGATTCGCCTGTTGCAGCAGGATAGTGATTTCAAACTCGCCAAGGTAAAGCCGACTGAGCGGTTCGCCTTCGGCATCCTGCCCGGCCGTTCGCATTCGGGGGAGGATATGGGGATCATGCGCAGCGTGAAGCCCGGTGACGATGCAACGCATCCGACGGTGAACTGGGTATTGCGGTGTCTCTCGATTGGCAGTGCAAATGCCTACAGGAAGCTGATCAAGGAACTCGGTGACCTGACGGACCAAACGCAGCAAAGCGAACATGTGACAACGAGCAAGGAGCTTTTCATCTTTCAACGCAAGTTCGTCACCAATCGCTACTGCATGCTGGTCTTCAGAATCATCGATGACCGCGACAACAGCCTCGTTGACTACGATGTCATCTTCACGGCCGGGCCGGATTACGACCAAAACCATTTGCCGCCCGGATTCTTTGTCGATCGCCAGCGCAACCAGATCAATCCCGGCAAGCTCACGTACTACATCGACTACGATGTGATGGCAGACTGGTTTGCAAAGCCCAGGCTCGATGACAGGTTCGGTTTCAAGATTGCGGCGCGGCCATCAACCGGCTATTCCTTCTACACGGTAGCCGAGCATCGGGGCAAGTTTTCAGACCTCAAAAAATACTTCGAACCCAATCAGACGCTGATGATTGAAGTTCAGCTCAAGCGCCATGTGGTGGAGGGTGTTTTCCGCCTGACGCAAGACCTTGAGCCGGAGAGTTTCAAGGACCAAGCCAAAGGCGGGGAATTGCCCTAATGGCTTTCATGCCAAGGATTGTCGTTATTAGAAGATAATCGGAGTACCAATGAAGCTCATCGCCCCATTTCAAGACAAGCTGTTCACCAAACATGTGTTTCAACGCCGAGCTGACCGCAGCAAGTCGGGCAAGTAGTTGCAAGCAAATGACGTTAGAACGTTTCGCAGGAATTGCATGAGATTGTTATGTGGCAGGCAGATGCGCAAACCAAACTGTTTCTTCAGGAGTGTGTGCAATGAAAGTGTTCGTCAGTTGGTCGGGAGAAGCTAGCCATGATGTAGCAAAAGCTCTCAAGGATTGGTTGCCGATGATCAATCAAAATATTGAAGTCTTTCTGTCGTCAGAGGACATTGCCAAAGGCACCCAATGGTTTCACGAGTTGAGTTCTGTACTCGACGACTGTGAGTTCGGGGTTCTGTGTCTGACTCGAGACAACCTATCTGCGCCGTGGATACTTTACGAAGCAGGGGCCCTTGGAAAGCGTTTCGAACAAGCGCGCATCGTTCCATTGTTGATAGACATCCAGGTGGCAGACCTTTCTGGCCCCTTGTTACAGTTCAATGCCGCTTTGCTCGAAAAGGATGAAATCGCAAAGTTGGTCACCGCGATCAATGCACAGCTTGATAAAGCGAGTCGCACCGAAAAGCAGCTGGAACAGGCTTTCGAGGCGTTATGGCCGGGCCTCGAAAAAAAATTGCAGCTGGCCGTAGAAAAGGCGACTAAAAGTTCCTTCTTGTATGACGTATTTCTTTCGACGCCGATGGCAGCCTTCTCCACCAATGCAGAATACCAAAATGCGCGCGCGCAATTCAAGAAAATCTTTGATTCCCTTAAGCAGCGCGGCGGCCTTGCGGTCTACTGGGCAGCGGAAAAAATCGAAAGCATGTCAGATTTTGATACTCTCGATATTTCCGTGCTCGACGATTTGAAAGCATTACAACAGAGCCGTCGCTTCGCTCTAATATACCCACAAAAACTTGCTACCAGTGCGCTGTTTGAGGCCGGCTATGCATTGGCGCTCAATCGCTTCTCGCATTATTTCGTGCGTAATCACGACGATCTTCCTTTCCTAATGCGCGAGCTTGCTGGGACAGATCGAAATGTACGCATCCATACCGACGAGGACTGGAAAGATTACGACGACCTTGCAGAAAAAATGGAGAAATACAAAGATAACTGGTTTGGAAAATAGGTTCATCTGACAATTGCGTGGGTAAAAGCTAATCTATCGTCTCTGACTTGGTTGGGAGACGAGCGATGGAAAGCAAAGAACTGTACCGGCACTTGCTGGGGATAAACGAACCGTGGACGGTAGAA
>JBAVGB010000081.1:0-8338 GCA_049684555.1 Gallionella sp.
GCCCGCTGCATCATTTGCTGCTGGATAGTTTCGGCGCGCCGCTGGTCGCCACGTCCGGCAATGTCAGCGGCGAACCGGTGCTGACCGGCAACATTGAGGCCGAGGCACGGCTGGGCAAGGTGGCGCAGGGCTTCCTGCATCACAACCGCCCGATCGCCCGCCCGGCGGACGACAGCGTGCTGCGCGTGATCGCGGGCAAACCGCGCATGATGCGTGCCGGGCGCGGCATCGCGCCACTGGAATTCGACCTGCCCTTCACGTTGCCGCAACCGCTGCTGGCAGTGGGCGGCCACATGAAAAATGCCATTGCGCTGGCCTGGGAAAATCGCGCGGTGCTGTCGCCGCACATCGGCGACCTGGATGCGCCGCGCAGCCTGGCGATCTTCGAGCAGGTGATCGCGGACCTGCAGCAACTGTATGGCGTCAGAGCACAGGCCATCGTTTGCGATGCGCATTCCGGTTACGCCAGCAGCCGCTGGGCGGCGAATCAGGGATTGCCGCTGCAGCGCGTGTTTCACCATCATGCCCATGCATCCGCCCTCGCCTTCGAGGGTGGCATTGGCAAGAACTGGTTATGCCTTGCCTGGGACGGCGTGGGCCTGGGCTGCGATGAAACATTGTGGGGCGGCGAAGCGCTGCACGGCAAGCCGGGAGCATGGCAGCGCGTTGCCAGTTTCAAGCCGTTCCGGCTGCCCGGCGGCGAACGCGCCGGGCGCGAACCCTGGCGTTCCGCGGCGGCGCTGTGCTGGGAAAGCGGTCTGGACTGGCATTCGTCTGCGCGCGATGCGGTGTTGCTGAAGAGCGCGTGGCAGCACGGTCTGAATGCACCGGCCACGACTGCCGCAGGACGATTGTTCGATGCCGCATCCAGCCTGCTCGGTTTGATTGACAACGCGAGCTATGAAGGACAGGGACCAATGCTGCTGGAAGCCGCGGCAACCGATGGCGGTGAACCGGATGAAAGCGCAGCGATAGTCTTGCCGCTGCATGAAAGCAATAACGGTTTGCTTGTCGCGGACTGGACACCGCTGTTTCATGCACTGCGGCGCGAAGAGGTTCCGGTGGCGCAGCGCGCGATGCAGTTCCACCTGAGCCTGGCGCAAAGCATCGTGGCACAGGCGCAATATATCAACGCCCGCACGCCGTTCGATGCGGTGGGTTTGACCGGCGGCGTGTTCCAGAACAAACTGCTCGCCGAGCTCGCGCTGCAACAGCTGGCGGTTGCCGGATTCGATGCGCACCTGCCGCAGCGAGCGCCTTGCAACGACGGCGGCCTGGCGCTGGGCCAATTGATAGAGGCAGCATACCCGTATGGATGACACGCATATCAGTCTGGCCCACGGCAATGGCGGGCACTACATGCGCGAGCTGATCGAAGAAATCTTCGCGCGCCATCTCGCCAACCCGCTGCTCAACGTGAATGTGGACGCGGCGCATCTGCCCAATCTGGATGGCGAGCTGATGGTCACCACCGACGGTTTCACCGTGCAGCCGCTGGAGTTTCCCGGCGGCACCATCGGATCGCTCGCGGTGCACGGCACCGTGAACGATCTCGCGGTATCGGGGGCCGTGCCGCATTACCTGACGCTGAGCGCCTTCATCGAGGAAGGCTTCCAGATCGCGCAGCTGGAACGCATCATGATCAGCCTGGCCGCAGCCGCGCGCGAGGCGGATGTTGTCGTGGTGGCAGGCGACACCAAGGTGGTCAGGCGCGGCGAAGGCGGCGGTTTGTACCTTTCCGCCACCGGCATCGGCGTGCGGCCCAGACATCTGCAACTCGGACTCGATCGTATCCGGCCCGGCGACGCGGTGCTGGTCAGCGGACCGGTGGGCGACCACGGCATCGCGGTGATGCTGGCACGCGAACAGTTCGGCCTGCACGGGGAATTGTTGTCGGACGCGGCCAGCGTGCTACCGCTGACCCAGACGCTGCTGCCACTGGAAGGCCTGCGCTTCATGCGCGACCCGACGCGCGGCGGCCTGGCCACGGTGATGCACGAGATCTGCCGCGCGACGAAATTGCAGGCGCGCCTGCAGCAGCCGTCGATACCGGTGCGCGAACAGGTCAGCGCGGTGTGCGAGATGCTCGGCTACGATCCGATGTACCTCGCCTGCGAAGGACGCGTGGTGGCGGTAGTCGATGCGTCACAGGCAAACGATGCGCTGGCGCGCTGGCAGGCGCTGCCGCAAGGCCGCGATGCCGCAATCATCGGCAGCATAAATGAGGGACGCGCGCATGTGGTTTTGGAAACCGAACTGGGCGGTGAACGGATGCTGGAGGAACTGCAGGACGATCCCTTGCCGCGGATATGCTGAATTCGTTTGATGCCAGCTGCGTGCTATTGATAGAAGGTGACGCTTGTCTATCTCTATCCGCAACCGGACAAAGACTCCGGAAAGGTGCTCAGAAGTTTGAATCGGCAGCTCGTAAAAATTGTTTGACTGCTTTAACCTCGAACAAAGAAACGCAAATATATCCGCGAATAACAATCAATGCTGAAACTCATATTTAATCGCCGCAATCTGATTTCGTGGATGATCCTGGCAGCGGGTGTGCTGCTGACTGTACTTGTGGCGCAGGCCACGCAGCGCCAAATTCAAGGTACTGCCCTGCAGCAATTCAACGTCCGTGTCGATGACGTTATGTCCTCGATTCAAAGCCGTATGCGCCAGCAAGAGCAGATATTGCTGGGTGGCGCAGGCCTGTTTGACGCCAGCAAGTCGGTAAGCCGCGATGCATGGCATGCCTACGTGACGCGCCTGGATCTCGACAAGAACTATCCCGGCATACTGGGGGTCGGTTATAGCCAAATCATCCAACCGCAAGACCTGTCATCCCACATAAAGAGAATACGAACCGAAGGATTTCCGCAATACACCGTGCGACCGCCGGGCGAGCGGCCGATCTATACATCGATCATTTATCTGGAACCGTTTTCCGGGCGCAACCTGGCCGCCTTCGGTTATGACATGATGTCCGAGGCGACCCGTGCCAAAGCCATGCGTCTTGCCGTGGAAACCGGCATGACCACCATCAGCGGCAAAGTGAAACTGGTGCAGGAAACCCATGGCAAGGTACAGGCGGGTTTCTTGATGTATGTGCCGATATTCGCGAAGGGCCTGCCCCCGACCGCAGCGCAGCAGAAATGGCAGGCGATCAAGGGGTTTGTCTACAGCCCGTTCCGCATGGATGATCTGATGCAGGGGATGATGTTTCTGCGTGGCAACCCGATCGACTTCAGCATATTCGACGGCGATAGCGCGGACAGTGATTCGCGCATGTATGACTCCGGTGAAGATGCTGCTGGCCAATCACGTCAAGCCGAGTTCAACGAGCTTCGCCGCATCGAGTTATACGGCCATAGCTGGACCGTGAGTTTGCATAGCTCATCAAATTTCGAAGCAGACTATGAATCCAGCCTGGGTTCCACGATACTCTGGATGGGCAGCGGCATCAGCCTGTTGCTGTTCTTCCTGGTATCACTGCAAATTTTCCATCGCGAGCAGGCAGAGCAGCTCGCGCAGGACATCACTGTCGATTTGCGACTCCAACGGAATGAGCTTCAGGAGAATGAAGAACGTTTCCGTTACATGCTTGAAACCTGTCCCACTGCTGCGCGGATATCCAGAAGGGGCAATGTTCTCTTTTTCAATACACGCTATCTGAAATTGACCGACACGACACCGGAAAACGCGTATGGAATGGACCCTGCAAGCTATTATGTTGATCCTGATATTTATGCCGGCATCGTGCGCCGGCTTGACAATGGCGAGCAGGTTTTCGATCAGCTCGTCGAGCTGCACAAACCGGGTGATCCGGAAACTGTCACAAAATGGGCGCTCGCCTCCTTTCTGATCATCCAGTACCAGGGCAAGCCTGCCGTGCTGGGGTGGTTTCATGACATCACCGAACGCATACGCATCGATAAAATGAAGAGCGAATTCATTTCGACCGTCAGCCATGAGCTTCGCACCCCGCTTACTTCCATCGTGGGTTCGCTTGGACTGATTGCGGGCGGTGCGCTCGGAGAACTCCCTGCCCAGGCAAAGAACATGATTGAAATCGCCCATAGAAACAGCCTGCGACTGTCGCTCCTGATCAACGACCTGCTTGATATGGAAAAGCTGGCAGAGGGAAAAATGGAATTCAAGATGCAACTGCAGAAGTTGATGCCGCTGATCAAACAGGCGCTGGAAGACAATCAAGGGTATGGCAACGCCCGCAATGTCAGGCTGGAATTGACAGGCCGGTCCTATGACGCCATGGTGAATGTCGACGCCCATCGCCTGATGCAAGTTCTGTCCAACCTGCTTTCAAACGCGATCAAGTATTCTCCCGACAATGGCACGGTTGAAGTGGCTGTACAAAATGACCAACAGAAAGTACGTATCACGGTGACAGACCGCGGGCCGGGTATCCCTGCAGAATTTCGCAGCTGGATGTTTCAGAAATTCTCACAGGCTGATTCTTCCGATACACGGCAGAAGGGCGGCACCGGTCTGGGCTTGGCGATTGTGCGCGAGCTGGTCGAGCGCATGGGCGGGGAGATAGGCTTCGACTCGGTTGAAGGCCAGGGCGCGAGCTTCTATGTCGAATTCCCGGTTGCCTAGCAGAGCTGTATTCCCCAGGGTTACTAGCCCATCCCTCAATTTCCGCGGAACTTGCCATGCCACCCGGATCAGGATTGGCTGCTTTAGGAATAATCCAGATACCAGGAATCAGACCTTTACTATGACTGGTTTTGGTCGTCTAGCAGCGACAGAAAATGGTATCAATCCGTCACCTTGACTGACTCATGTCGCCCCACAAGAGACATACGGACATTAGAATTTGCCGCCCTATAGCGGGTCATTCGTAATATGCAGCAATCGACACGCAGCGGTTACATCCACTCAGTTTGCAGCTCCTCTAGTGGTAGTGGCAGGCGTCGTTTCATTTGCTTTGAACTCAGATCGCTGTTGCTAAGGCAGCGTTCAATCGTCTCCAGAGGTTGGATATTCCCTTCTCCGCCGCATCGATGGGACGGGTCATTCCGCTTAAATTGAAATGTGAATACAAAGAGCAAGCAGGTGCAATTTTTTGTGACTGTGATGCAATAACATTAAACAAGTACAAGGCAGATGATCTTTTATGGCTATCGTTCACAATAAAACTATTGGCAATCTTATTGAAGACCATTATTCAATTGACCAGTGCAACGAAATCTACACCCTGCTCATCGAGCAGGGAACCTTTGATTTTCACAAGTTACAGAATGGTCTTTTCCCTGCCGCTAGTTTACAAGCAGAGGCAGAATACACGGGGTACAGGCATGTATGGGTGCGCGACAACATCTACGTTGCCCTCGCCCATCAGCTTGAGGGGCGGAGTTCTATAGCTGTCGAGAACGTAAAGACACTTGCAAGATATTTCCTTAAACACAAGTCTAGATTTGAGGCCATCATTGACGGCACAGCTGATTTCAACGATCCGATGAACCGGCCACACGTTAGGTTCAATGGCGAAAATCTCCTAGAAATAAACCAGAAATGGGCGCATGCACAAAACGATGCTCTGGGCTACTTTATGTGGCTTTTCTGCATGTTGCACAATTGCGGGGTCTGTCCGTTTTCGCAAGAAGAAAAAGAACTCCTAGTGCTCTTAACAGACTACTACCTGACGATATGTTACTGGCAGGATGAAGACAGCGGCCACTGGGAAGAAGCGCGTAAGGTTGAGTCCTCTAGTATTGGAGTGGTAATGCGCGGCCTACAGGAATTTAGGATTTTGCTTCAAAACGAGGGCGGATCAGGATATAGCTACCGCGACAGATATATTACGGTCGACTTTCTTGATCACTTGATTGCCAAGGGAAAAGAGAGTCTGATGCAAATTCTGCCTGCCGAATCGCCTTTGACAACCCGGGGCAAAGGCAGGCGTTATGATGCCGCGCTTCTCTTTCTGGCATTTCCCATGAATGTCGTTTCGGAAGAGATGGGGGAGCAGATAGTTAAGGACGTAACCTGCAACCTGGAGGGTGATTATGGAATCCGGCGCTATCTGGGAGACTCCTTCTGGTCAGCCAATTACAAGAAAAATTTCAAGCCAGGGGAAAGAACCATGGACTTTAGTGACAACATTTCTGCCAGAGACAGCTTACTCAGACCGAACGAAGAGGCACAATGGTGTATTTTCGATCCTATCATCTCAATAATCTATGGAGTCCGATACCAGAGATATCGATTGGGGCGCGACCTACAACTCCAGACTCGTTACTTCAATCGATCCTTGGGTCAGATAACCGAAGAGACAAGCCGTTTTGGAGGATTTAGATGCCCTGAACTCTATTATCTTGAAGAAGGGCGATATGTTCCAAACGATACCGTTCCTCTGCTATGGACTCAGGCCAACTTGTGGATGGCATTCCGATATCTCAAGGTCAGTTTGCAGCTTCCATGATCAATATTATCGAGCGTGGCTGTGCTCCGCGGGATCAGATCGGCACAAACTGTGGGCTGCTGCAACCTCTCTATCAAACCATTTATGACTGAATCTTTAAGGACGGCGTGGAGTTCTGGTAATGAGAATTTTTTACTGGATGGCAGGCCAAATACTTGGAATGTCATGCCGCAGTCGCTACGAATGGGAGATTTCTAAACCTCGATGGCCCAGTCTGCGCCATCTGTTATTATGGATACCCTGCAAAGAATCGCGGGTTGAAATTTGTTGTGCAACTCCTGACTTGAAGCAGAATTGATTGAGGATACAGTAACCATTGCCGCCAACCACCTTTGGGAGAAATGGATATGAAGCACGGAAATATGGTTCGCCTCGGCTTATTGGCTGCCAGTCTGGCATTGGTAACCACCGTTTCGGCCACCGAGACTCCTAAACTCTGGACAGCAGGAAACGATTATGTTCAGCTAGCTCCAGGCAGCGCAATTAACCAGCATCCTGTCAAAGTAAGTGCCGAGCAAATCACCGTGCTGCTCGGTCAATTCTACAAGCGCGGGAAGAACAATGAACCGGTGCCGTATTTCAGCCAGGATGAAATTTCCCGCATTTCTCCACGGCTGGTTCCCCTCTTTGCCAAAGCTAAGCCTGACCAGGATATCGAGTTTGGCACCTCATTCCGTTCGGATAGTTTTCCTTTCGTACCAAGGGTGCTCAATGCCGGGCGACTATTCATCGAAAACGGCCGGTTGAATCTGCTTATTGGCATGTGTGCGAGAGCGCAGGATCTAGGTTACGAAGAGACGTTTGGCAAATTTCCCGAATTGGATCACGGCAGCCGAACCAAGCCAGCCAAGAATGTAGGGTGCGAACTGCTGGCGAGCAACGACACCGAGCAGGTTAACAATCGCACAGACTGGCTTCGGCTCAACATCAATGCTGTGCTGACTGCAAGGGCTGTGCCAGTATTTCCGTCTTCCGCACCATTGACTTTCGGCGCAACGGCATCTTCGGTACAAGTGACGGCGCCTGCGACCGTACCGTCAGAAGCCGGCTCGGTACCAACCAAAACACTTGCGGCACCCGCATCATCCGCAAGCGAGGCGGAGCAGCGGTTGATAATACTCAAGCGCCTTCATGATGAAGGTTTGATAACCGATGCCGAGTACCAACAAAAACGCGCAGAGGCCATGAAAGGACTATAAGGGGTCAGGGTACAGTGATCCACGCCTGCAGGACGAGGCCGGTCAATGCGGAGAGGCTGATGGTTGCGTTGCCGCCCGAATCAACCGTTATCATTTGACCGACACACGTTCCCGGAGCGACCGTACTGATACCTCCGGCAAGCACGTCACAATAGTTTCCCTGAGCGAGACCTGTGGCGAAGGATTGAGAAGTAATAGCGGAAGAAGCCTCTCCGTTGATAACCACAAAACCTTTGCCCGCACGTGCAAAGGCAATCGCATTGGCGCCGTCATCCCACCAGTTCGTCTCTGCCGTGCCGGCAACCGCATGACGGAACGCAACCATGTTCGCGATCGTCGGATCACGGTGTTCGCACACCCACTGGCCAGTGTTTATTGCCGTTTCAAGACTGGTTGCACAGCCTGGAGCCGTAGTCGGCGGCCCGGCATCACGACCCGCCTGTGTCGTGATATCAAAATCGTAACTCGACATTACCTTCGGATAACCATAGGGCTGCGCCAGCATCCAGATATTCGCCAGCCGGTAGATCGCCCCATCACGATAGGAGATGCCTCCGGAGCGCTGTGTGTCGTGGTTCTCAAGAAAGACCACAGCCTTGTCGGAAGGCATGATCCCCCACGCGGACTCCGAGAACTGGTTGCCCGGCGAGCCGTTGGGGTTGAGTTGAGCCAGAAATTGCCCGCCGGTGTGAAGGAACTT
>JBAVGB010000082.1:0-62200 GCA_049684555.1 Gallionella sp.
GATGCGCAAGGAACTGGCCGAGCGACTCGGTGTGGCAGAAGATCAGGTACCCACGATCGCCTTCGAGCACCTGCTGCGGGCAACCGAACCCAAGGAAGCGGCTCAAGCCCAAGACGCGGCCGAGTAGTCCTAATCCGCAGGGAGGTTCAACCGGCAGTCGACCGGTTGAACCTCAAACGTGAAACATGAAAGGAAAATAATGTCCTGGACTTCAATACTGACCGCACTGACACTAACGCTCATCACCGCGTTCCTGGTGATCATCGATGGCTGGGATTTCTGGAAGGCGGTTGAGGTGATGGTCGCCTTTTCAGGTGGACTCACTCTGGTGCTGTTGGCGGTGTTGACCTGGATGGTGCCGCAACCCGATCGGGCAAGCGTGTTCCAGGTATTCAAGGCGGAAATTCGCAAGGAACTTGCCGCGCTGTGGAAAACCTTGCGCTTCAAATAAGCCCCGTTCTTTATTTAACCTTAAACAGAGCCCGGCATGCCGGGCGCTTTACTGTCCGTCGTCCGCGGCGACGGCTTGCCCCGTCGTCAGCCGCGGTCCATACCATCTACGATTGACTGCTGCTTACATTCCCGGGCGTGATCTTCTCGCCGGCCAGCATCAGCTTCAGCAACCGTGACTCCGGCGTGCCGTCCTCAAAATCCTGAAGATGCCGGTCTATGAAACGGTTCAGGTCGTCCACCGTGCGGATCCCGGCGGGTCTGACGCTGGTGAGCTGGAACAGGCGGTCGGCATCCGGTTGGTGCAACGTAATCTGATTGCCACAGCGCAGCATTTCAGCATCCTCCTATATAATTCACGCCTTCGTTCATACCATGCTGTCCGGCCCCGTCCGGCAGACAAACCTGACATGACCCGCGCAGAACTCATCCGGCAACTTGCATTGAATCAGCCCCAGTTGACTGCCAGGGACATCGATCTGATCGTCCGCACGATCTTCGACGCCATGTCACGGTCCTTGGCCAAAGGAGGGCGGATCGAGATCCACAGATTCGGCAGTTTTGGTCTCAATCGCCGTCCGCCACGCAAGGGGCGCAACCCGAAGACCGGTGCCGCCGTCATGGTGCCAGCCAAATACGTGCCCCATTTCAGGGCGGGCAGGGAACTGCGCGAGCGCGTAAACAATCCCTGATCCTCAATGCAGGAGGCCGCCTTCTACGGGCATGCTGCCGATCAAACACTGGATCCGTTTTGCCGTCGACTGGAACAGCGCCTCAAACTCCGTTGTTACCGGATGAGCCTGGCAGACCTCCAGTGGCTTGAAATCATTCCCTGCCAGTTGGTCACTTTTGTGGGCGTGCTGGATCGCCGCCAGCGCATCCGAGGTTTTGATCGCCGCCAGCCTGAACCGGTCTTGGCGCCTGTGCAGCAGGGTGAACTGGTTGTCGTCCCGCCTGGACAGAACCTCCCTGCTTTCGGCTTTCATGTTTAAACGCTCGACCGTACTGCTGATCGCGGGATCATGCATCAGCAGGCTGCGCACAAACACCACGGCGATGTCACTGGCATAGGCTGCCGATGACCGGCCTTGAATCGCGTTGATCTCTGCCCTGATTCCTTGTATCAATGAGTCGTGGTCATCCGCCACGATCAACGCATGCTCATAGCGATAATCATGGGCGATGGCAATCCTGAAGCCGAGGAAATAGCATTGATCCTGTGCAATGTCCGGCACAGGCTTGCGGCGCACGTCCCGGAACACCCGGGACTGGTCCGAATGGCGATAGTGTAAATTCAACTGTGGGTTCATTCCTTGCCTCCGTTCTCGTCATTGGCTGAGATTGAAGGTGGTTTGGGTTCTTCGTATTCCGCCATGAGCGCGTTGTACTTGCGCAACAACGCCGACGTTTCCTCCATCTCGGCGTCGTCCGCCTGCGTCGAGGCCCTGGGCCGGACCAGAATCAGCAACATGCGATACTCGATAGCCGACCGACCCGCCTTGATCAATCCCTGCATCTTCTTTCTGGTGATCATGTCATTTCTCCTGTTTAGTTTTGAAGGTTGTGCATGGATTCCACCCAGGCCTCGATCCCGGTGTAATGCAGGATCACCACAAGTGCCACCCCCAAAGCCATGCCGCACGCGACCAGAAAGATGGCTTCCAGGTAGGTCCAGCATAGCGAGACATACCATCGCCGCGCGGCTGGCCGGGGGTTCGTGGCAATCGCCCTGGCGATGAGGCGCCTGAGCTGAGGCCTGGTCAGCAGCGGCAGGTGCAGCAGCGCCAGAAGCTGCTGCTTGTATCGTGAGATCGTCATTCCTGCTTTCTCCTTAAGCTGCATCGGGCAGCGGGTGGAACCGTCCGGTGGCCGGATAGGCCGTCACCAGCTGCAGTCCCTTGTGCCGGTCATCCGCGATAACAAGCACCAGATTGCGCCGGGCGTTCAGGAAGTAGCGTCCTTCAGGTTTGCCCTGGCGCGCATAGTTCGCCTTGGCCCAGATACCTCGCCTGGCGACTTCGCGCAGCGACGGGTCGGCTGCCGTATCGGTGAGCTTCTTCCATGCGGCCTGTGCAACCTGGTCTGGGGCAATCCGGTCTGGGGCGGTATCGGACAGAAACCGGTCCGCAAACCGCTCCAGTACATGTTGCGTGACCGATACCTCGCCCAGGCCTGCGACCTTGACCGTTTCCCTGCGCGGGCTTGCCACCACCAGGTCCTCGATCGACTCTGGCTCGAAACCCGCGAACCAGCGCGCATCCTTGTCCACGCCCAGCGTGCAGCCGGCAAACCGCGTGGTCAGGAAGTTTGCATAGGGTGCGAGGTGCAGCTTGTCCGAGCCCCGGCGCCGCAGTTTCCGGATCGCCCCAGCCGATACGATCAACTTTGTCATCGCATTGCCGGCGACGGTATTGCCCAGCACGCCCTTGTCCTCCAGCAGGTACTGAATGGCGGCCAGTTCGGCTGCGATCTGTGCATCTGCCATCCGCGGTGCGACGCGTACCCTGAGCAATCCGCCGGCGCGCACCGGGCTGTTGGTCCAGTACACCCGGAAGGTGTCGGCCTGTGGGGTGGGGAGGCTATGGGTTTTGAGCAGGTGCATGTTGTAAGGATTCCTTTCAGTTGTTTAAACAAATCAGCAATTCAGCAAATCAGCACATCAGCCTGAGCATCCAGATCAGGCTGCCGAACATGGCCAGCATGCTGATCACGAGTCCAACATCCGTCCAGATCGATCCCGCTGTCCATGGCATGTCCTTGATCGAGCCGATGATCACGACCTGGTCGTCCGCGATCCGGATTTGTTGTTTGTCCAGGCTGATCAGTCCGCCATTGCCGAACAGGCTCTGCCGGAACGTCACCAGCACGGCACAGCCGTTGCCGGTCCCGGAATCCTGGATCGCGACCCCGTTCGACTTCAGGAAATCGCACCCCTCGCGCTTCAGGACCAGGCGGGTCATTTTTGTCTCTGAGTCAATCGAGGCTTTGCCCGCTAGGACCAGGCACGCCAGCACTGAAACCAGGAACAGCACCAGCGCGAATAACGGCGAGGCGTACCACTTGGCGGATGATGATCCGGGCTTGCTGCAGGATTCTTTACTCATGTCGCGCCTTATGTAGGGTTGGTTTGCCGGCAAGGGGATGAATCTCACCGGGTTCATTGCCCGCGCCTGCCATGCATTGCGGTTCAGTTGACGATCATCCATCCGAGCAGAGCCACCAGGAACAAGAAGCGTATCCCCATCCAGAGCGCCGAGCGGGTCTGTTCCGGCGTCCAAGGCTGGTCGACGACCGCCCCCACTTCGATGAGCTGGTCGCCCGCGACCTGTATCTCCCGGTCCCCCAGCTTGATCACGCCGCCCCCGCCGATCACGTTGTTGCGGTAAGGCACGACCACCGAGCACCAGTTGCCGGGTGCGATGGCGGTGGTAGCGACGCCCCTGGCCTTCAGGAAGCCGCACAGATCGCTGCGCAGGCTCAGTTGGGTCGGTTCGGTGTCCAGCACCCGGCTGGTACTGCCTGACGAGATGACCCACACCGGCAGGTAGGTGAACAGCGCCAGCGTGATTACCAACTGTGATCGGTACCACGGGGTTGGGGCAGCTTTGGGCGTGCGTGATTGTTTGGTACTCATGTGCTTCCTTTCAAAAGTGTTAATTCAGAATACACAGGTCGACCAATTTCCCAGCTTTTATTTTTTGCCGGCAGCAAAGCCGCATACCCCCGATCTTTAATTGATCAGGGGAATGAGATGCTGGCGTGGAATAAAAGCCAGCCAGGATGGATTGAGGCGTGGAATTTTGCGGCCGGCAGGATGTAATGGCAGGGCGCCGCGCCGTGGCGGGGTTGGATGGACCCTGAACAGCAAAGCAGAACGACTGACCGCGCCGGTAAAATTGCAAATTGACATAAGGTAATTGTTTTCAATGTGCTGCTGCATGTTCCGGCAAGCGCCCCTGGTTTCTGTTGAACATGGCTGGCTGGAAGAAACTGCTAACCCTGCATGGAATTCACCCATGCCTCGATGCCGGTGTAATGTGCGATTGCTGCCACAACGAGTCCCAGCGCAATACCGCAAGCAGTATCTATTAACGTTATTGTGATGCGCCACAGCGCGATGTACCACGCGGGAGGCACCAGCTTCGCGTCTGAAATGAACCCATGAGTCTTGGCCCTGCCGGGTTGTGGCCAGCGGCGGATGGTTTTGAGTAGATACCAGGTATTTCTAGCAAGTGTTTCAGTGCTGCTATTTTCGTTTCGCATGTTGTTCCTTTCAGTGATTGCCAAAACAATCTAGCAGGTTTCATCAAAAAACCATGGTTTAAATCATCACCGCTTTTTAAGGGAGCAGGCGAGTCGGGCTCGGTAGTAATTGATATGGGAAGAGTGGAGATTTCTGAAATGGCAGCAAAATAACTCGAGAAGTTTTGAAGGAATTCTGTAAATTGGTAACAGGCTGGTCACGGACGGAGGTGCATGCAAAATGTCCATAACGGCCTCTTTTATGGAGAATTCACAATTGACATTTCGTATTGCCACGCATTACAGGCCCGTTGCGACAGGTTGTGTCGATGAAGCCGTAGATAATCTTACCCATTCATGATTCAGAGCTCAGATGCGCAACCTCATCGCGATACCCTTAATTATTCTGCTGCCTTCCGCTGGTGAAATGCGAGAGAATGTAAAAAGGTAAATCGACAATTCAGATTGCGAATCCAATATCTGAATATGTCCAATGGTGAAAATTCGTTTTGTCGTCCACAAACGAAAAGCAATTCAATTTGTTGCTACCTCATGCGCAATTAATTGTTTTCGGTAATTGAGAATGACAGCACTTAAGAATATGAGGTGATGCCATTTCTGCATCTGCAACGATGCTCCCCCTTTGGATTGCCGAGCACTATCAGGAAATCCTGAGGGAGTTAAGGATACAAGTAGGGTTGGCGCATTTGTAACACCAAAATGTGTGCGTTTCTCTGAGCGGAAACTAAGGGAACGCAAGACAAAGTTTTCAGCTGGTAATTGAAATCCTGAGGCAGTACACATTTCCGTCATGTGCTGAAGTGAGTTAGCGCTTCATGTCGCGTAACTATGACGAATGCCTGTTCTGCAACTGCTGCAGCATTTGTAGTTGCTGATTAGAATAGATGGCAAGCTTGTCTTTATATATCGCCAGGCAGGTATGGGAATCCGCTTAGTCATAGAGCCTTTGTTTTCCTGCCCTGTGATGCTTGCGGAGTGATTCCGGAAAGCCGGCAAAGTATGCCGACAATTTGCTGTCCATTCTGAAACCGTGTTGAGTGGCATGCCACAATTTCGCCTTTGGCAAAAAGCTCGGCCAAGTAGCAATGAGCTTTTGAAAGCGACAGGCCGACAGCATCTGCTATATCGGCATCAAGTTTTTCACCATTCTTCTTTAGGTATTGCAGGATTTCGTTCATTTGAGTTCCACTGCTGGATTTTTCCGGGTTACCAGCAAATCAATATAAAGAGACCGTGTTACATTTGTGTGTCGGCTGAATTGCCGTAAATTAACCCCGCAGATTGGCTGGCTAAACGCGGAAAGTCAGCGCCGCAAGTTTCTGCCAGCGCACGGATTGGTCATTCGGATGGAACGATGGTTCTGTAATACCTCTCCATATCAGACTATAACCAGCCCGATCATGTTTGCTCGACCGGAATTGCACAATTTATTGTATTGAAACTTATTAGCAATAAATAATATTCGCGTAAATTGAATTGTTGATAAATTGATCCTGGAGGTATACATTATTCATTGTTCTGTTTAGCTTGCCGTTCGGTCCTCAATTTTTCGGAGTATGACGATGTCAGCCAGCAAGATTTGCGTTGTGGTCGTATCGGGTTCGCTGGAGCGCTTGCAGATGGCAGCGATGGTGGCTTCGGTCGGCGCGGTTAGCGGCCAGGAGGTGATAGTTTTCCTATCGATGAACGCATTGCCGTATTTTGTCAAAGGCAATACCTCGAAAGCGCCGCATGAAGGTGATATGGGCAAGTTGATGGCAACCAAGAAGGTACCCGAATTCAAGACACTTTTCGAACAGGCGGTCGAGCTCGGTGATGCGAAAATCTATCCCTGTTCGATGGCGATGGACATACTCGACGTGGAGCAGGATGGGCTTGAGGGTTATCTGCAGAAGGCGACCGGACTGACCAAGTTTCTTCACGATGCGCAGGATGGGCAGATTTGGACTTTTTGATATTCGGAGAATAACAGGATGGCTGAAAAGAAAATCGTTGATGGACGGGGAAGTTTCTGCCCGGGTCCGCTTATGGAGCTGATTGTGGCACTGAAATCGGCAAAGGTCGGCGATGAACTGGAAGTGTTGTCGACCGACAAGGGTTCGGCCAACGATATTCCGGAGTGGCTTAACAAAGTCGGTCACGAATATATTTCGACGACCGAGGACGGGGGAGTGTGGCATATCACTTTGCGCAAGAAGAAGTAGGTTATTCATGTAACGATAACTAACATGGGGGGTAACATGAAAAAGATACTGATAGTTGGCGGTGGCATGGGCGGCACGATACTGGCGAACAACCTGGCCAGACGATTAACCAATGAACTAAAGACCGGCAAGCTTCGCATCACGATGCTGTCGGCTTCCGACAAACACATGTACCAGCCCGGCCTGCTATATCTGGCGGTGGGCAGGATCACTCCCGACGAACTGTACCGCGACCAGGCAAGCCTGCTCGAACCGGGCATCGAGTTTCACGTCGATCCGGTCGAGGAATTCAAGCTCGACAACAACCAGGTCAAAACCAAAAGCGGCAAGATTATCGATTACGACTACATGGCCATCGCTACCGGTTCGCGCATGTTCCCGGAAGGCATCCCGGGCATGGTGGAAGGCGCGGAGACTTTCTACACCGAGGAAACCGCGCTGAAGATGTTCAAGCGTCTGCAATCGTTCGAGGGCGGCAAGGTCGTGATCACCGTCGGCGTGCCGCACAAGTGCCCGATGGCACCACTGGAAATCACCTTCATGCTGCATGACTACTTCAAGGATCGCGGCATGGCCGACAAGGTGCAGCTGCAGTACACCTACCCGATCGGGCGCGTGCATAGCCTGGAGAACGTCGCGAAATGGGCTGCCCCGGAAATGGACAAGCTGGGCATCAAGTATGAGACTTTCTTCAACATCAAGGAAGTGGATGCGAAGAAAAAGGTGTTGAAGAGCGAGGAAGGAAACGAAATCAAGTACGATCTGCTGATCACCATCCCCACCCACAAGGGCATGGAAGTGATCGAGAAGAACGGCCTGGGCCAGGGCGGCTGGATCCCGACCAACAAGACCAAGCTGAACATGGAAGGACGCGACAACGTATTCGTGCTTGGAGACACTACCAACATCCCGATCAGCAAGGCAGGCTCGACTGCGCACTTCGAAGCGGACACGCTGGGCGAAAACCTGGCCGCGATCGTCAAGATGGGCATGCCGGTGCGGGAATACGACGGCAAAGTATTCTGCTTCATAGAGGCCGGCAAGGACAAAGCGAGCTATGCGATGTTCAACTACCAGAACCCGCCCGATCCCAAGGCGCCGACCAAGGCGGTGCACTGGTTCAAGATGGCCTATAACAAGCTCTACTGGATATCCGCGCGCGGACTCCTGTAACGTGGAGGTGTGAGATGAATACAGAAACCCAAAATACGGAAATCAGGGATGAAAAGGCCGTCATGAATTTCGAGATCGAACGTCTGGTTGCGGCAGGACGGGATTCGTTGACTGATGAAATGGTTGGACGCCTCGCCGGCTCCGCGGCTGAAGCGCTCGACCTGGTCGACAAGGCAGGACGGGCCGGCTTGAGCAAGGCGATCCCGGCGATCGCCGAGATGGTCAACAACGGCGACCTCGAGCGCCTGTCACAACTCGCCCGGGTTTATCATGCCGCACAGGACGCGCTGACCGATGAAATGATCGGGCGCATGGCAGAAACGCTGGGCGAAGGCATGTCCCTGCTGGACCGTGTCAACCGCAGCGGCTTCTGGCGGTTGGTCGAGGTGATGGAACGTCTCGAGTCCACCGGAGCGCTGGAACGTATCGCGACCAGTCTGCCCCAGTTGCTGGAGCGCCTCGAAATGGTAACCGGTATGCTGAGTTGTCTGGAGAATGCGGCGAAAAATAGCAAGGCACAGCCGCTCAAGGGCGGCATAGGGAGCCTGTGGCATATCATGACGGATGAAAAAACCGTGAACTCGCTGCAATTCCTGTTGAACATGAGTGAACAGATGCAGGAAAACTGCGCAAAGCCAAGGTGATATGAGATCTGAATAAACTGAAAACGGCGGGGGTAACCTTGCCGTTTTTTATTGTTCTCCGAACCTGCATGATTGAAACAGTGCAAAAGAACATGAGCAAACCGACGGGCCGCCCGGTTTAATATTTCACGTGTAATGACCTTCATGGATGAGTCACCTATTTGATAAGAGCCCAAGCGATTTGGCGCAACATAAAATAAAAGAAGCCCGGTGCTTGCACCGGGCTTCTTTATATCGCCGGAATGCCTGACGGACTATTTCAACTTTTCGATGCCCAGCATCTTCATGATGCTCTTCTCATAAAACGGATCGGTTGAGCCCTTTTTCATCTTGCGAATGAAATATTTTTCGAAGGCGACCTTCGCCAGATGTACCCAGGTGCCTTCAGAGAACCAGTTCACGTTGCGCGGCGGAATCTGCGGTATCGCTACAAACGCCACACCGCTGTCGCCGAAGTCGGCGAGGCAGACCGCATTCCAGGTGCCTTCCTTGTCGGCCGGCTGGCCATTCAACTCGGCATGGATATTATCGACGGTTGCCGTCACCATGGACTCGATCATGTAACCGGTCTTGGGTGTGCCGGTCGGTACCGGGGTGGGTTCCACCGGCGGGATCGCCACGCACACGCCGACTGCAAAGATATTCTTGTACTTGGGGTTGCGCTGATGTTTGTCCACGATGATAAAGCCGCGCGCCTGGGTCAGCCCTTCGATGCCGAATACCGCATCCACGCCTTTGAATGCCGGCAGCATCATGCTGTAGGCAAACGGCAGTTCGTGCTTTTTCTTCTCCGCGCCCATGTCGTCATGTTCGGTGACGAACATCTTGCCGGCTTCGACCTTGGTGACTTTTGCGTTGCAGATCCATTTGATATGCTTGTCGCGCATACCCGATTCCAGTATGCCCTTGGAATCGCCCACGCCGCCCAGACCGAGATGACCGATGTAGGGTTCGGAGGTGACGAACGTCATCGGTACCTTGGTGCGTATCTTGCGGCGGCGCAAATCGGTTTCCATGATGAAGGCATATTCGTATGCAGGACCGAAGCAGGATGCGCCCTGTACCGCTCCGACCACGATAGGTCCGGGATTTTTCGTGAAATTTTCCCAAGCCTCATGCGACTTCATCGCGTGATCCACATTGCAAACCGAAAATGTATGACCGCCGTTCGGTCCGAGGCCCTCGACTTCATCGAATGCCAGCTTGGGTCCGGTCGCGATGATCAGGTAATCGTAATCAACCGTTTGCCCGTCGTTGAGCTCAAGCTGATTTTTGTCCGGATGCACGCGTTTGACACCGGTCGAGATAAAGCCGATGCCTTTGCGCTCCAGATAGGTGCGCACCGGAAATTCGACATCCTTGCGGTTGCGCCACTTGACCCCAACCCAGGGATTGGACGGCGTAAACTGAAATGTTTCGCTGTTTGAGATCAAAGTCACCTTGTCGCCCTTGCCGATCTTTTCCTGCATTTCGTATGCAGCCGGCATGCCGCCGATCCCCGCGCCCATGATTACGATGTGTGCCATGATGTCCTTTCTGATTAGTTGGTTTACAGAATTACCGGTTTCATTCTACGCTTGAACGTTGATATATCAACACTCCAGGAAAAAAAGTTACATCGGACTATTTATTTGAATCTATCAGGTTCCGCCACTGACACGTTCGATACCCGACAAATCGCGCGCAGAGAATATTTCTCCAAACCCTGATTGTTCCAGCAATGCGCGAACCTGCGCCGCCTGATCATAGCCGTGTTCCATAATCAGCAATCCATTGGGGCGGAGATGGGCTTTGGCCTCTCTGCAGATGTGCCGTATGTCGTCCAGCCCGTCCTTGCCTGAAACCAGCGCGGTGCGCGGCTCGAAGCGCACGTCGCCCCGTGCAAGATGTACATCCTCGGCGGTGATGTAAGGAGGATTGGACACGATGATATCGAATCGTTCACCGCCCAAAGCGGAGAACCAGTCGCCGTGTAACAGTCGCACATTGCCGATGTTGAGTCGCTGTGCATTGCTTTGCGCGATTTCCAGCGCAGCGACTGATGCATCCGTCGCCGTCACGTTTGCATCGGGGCGCGCATGCGCGATGCTCAACGCAATCGCGCCGCTGCCCGTACCCAGATCCAGCACGCGGCATGGACCTTGCTGCGGCATGCGTTGCAAAACCAGTTCGACCAGCAATTCCGTTTCGGGACGCGGTATCAATGTTGCAGGAGTAACGTTGAAAGTCAGTCCGTAAAACTCGCGTTCGCCCAGCAGATAGGCGATCGGTTCACCGTTCAGGCGCCGCTCAAGCAAAGTCATATATCGTTCGTGTTGGCCTGTGTCCAGAGCCTGTTCCGGGTGGCTGAGCAGGTAGGCGCGATTCACCTGCAGCACGGTTTGCAGCAGACATTGCACCTCGAGGCGCGCGCTGCCTGAATCGAGATTCAAGGCAGCTTCCAGCTGTTTGCTATCGTGTTGCAGTATTGCTTGAATATTAAGCGAGGGCATTTTCCGCCATCGCGGCGAGCTGTTCAGCCTGATGCTCCGCCATCAGTGCGCCGGTCAGCTCACCGATATCGCCATCCATGATCGCATCCATTTTGTACAGGGTGAGATTGATGCGGTGGTCGGTTACACGGCCCTGTGGAAAGTTGTAGGTGCGGATGCGTTCCGAGCGGTCGCCGCTGCCCACCAGACTCTTGCGCGTCGCGGCGGTCTGGGCATTTTGCGCGCGCACCTGCGCATCCTTGATGCGGGCGGCCAACACGCGCATCGCCTGCGCCTTGTTCTGGTGCTGCGAGCGGCCGTCCTGGCATTCCACCACCACGCCGGTCGGCAGGTGGGTGATGCGCACCGCCGAATCGGTCTTGTTGATGTGCTGCCCGCCGGCGCCGGAGGCGCGGAAAGTGTCGATGCGCAGGTCGGCGGGATTCAGCACCACATCATCGACGTCTTCCACCTCCGGCATCACGGCCACAGTGCAGGCCGAAGTGTGCACGCGGCCCTGGGTTTCCGTCTCGGGCACGCGCTGCACACGATGCGCGCCGGATTCGAATTTCAGTACTGAATACGCGCCCTGACCGACGATGCGCGCAATGATTTCCTTGTAGCCGCCCATCTCGCCGGGGCTTTCCGAAATCACTTCCACCTGCCAGCGTTTGCGTTCCGCGAATCGTGTATACATGCGGAAGAGGTCGCCGGCAAACAGGGCTGCCTCGTCGCCCCCGGTTCCGGCGCGGATTTCCAGGAATACGCTGCGCTCGTCGTTGGGATCCTTGGGCAGCAATTGCTTCTGCAATTCAGTATCGAGTTGCAGCAGGCGTTCCTGCCCCTGCTTGATCTCGGCTTCGGCGAACTCCCGCATCTCGGGGTCGGCAGCCATTTCCTGCGCGGCCCCGATGTCGGCCTGGCAGCCCTGATAGGCGCGATACAGCTCCACCACCGGTTCCAGTTCGGCACGCTCGCGGTTCAGCTTGCGAAACGCATCCATGTTTTTGGTGGCTTCTTCGGTACTCAGCAGCTGGTTGACTTCAAGCAGTCGCTCGCTCAATTGAGCGAGTTTGGCGGCAATACTGGAGTTCATTCGATTGGGGTTATTCGTCGGTGTGGAGGCGATAAAGGCGGTGGATCACCTCAAGGAAGGCCTCGCGGTCGCCGCTTTGCGCCTGGTTCAGCGCATGGGTCGGCGCATGCAGGAATTTATTGGTCAGGCTGCTGCTCATGGCTTCCAGCACATTTTCCGGACTCTCGCCTTTGGCCAGCATGCGCAGGGCTTTTTCCAGTTCATGGCGGCGGTTGCGCTCGGCGTGGTCGCGCAGCGCGCGGATGGCCGGGACCGCTTCGCGGGATTCCATCCAGTGCAGAAAATCGGACACGCCCGATTCGATGATGACTTCGGCTTCCCTGACCGCGTCCTGGCGCGCGTCCAGGCCGTCCTTCACCACGGCGGCGATATCGTCGACGGTGTACAGGAACACATCATCCAGCCTGGAGACTTCCGCTTCCACATCGCGCGGAACGGCCAGATCCACGATGAACAGCGGACGGTGCCTGCGCGCCTTGAGCGCGCTCTCCACCATGCCCTTGCCGAGTATCGGCAGCTGGCTGGCGGTACAGGTGACGATGATGTCGTGATGCGCCAATTGATCCGGCAGGTCGGTCAGCGTGATCGCCGTGCCGTTGATGCGCCGGGCCAGTGTTTGCGCCCGCTCCAGCGTGCGGTTCGCGACGGTGATGCGTTTTGGGGAACGCGCGGCAAAATGCACCGCGTTGAGTTCGATCATCTCGCCCGCGCCGATGAACAGCACGCTCTGTTCCGAGATGCTCGGAAAGATGCGCTCGGCCAGCCTGACCGAAGCGGCGGCCATCGACACCAGATTTGCGCCGATCTCGGTCTGGGTGCGCACGTCCTTGGCGACCGAAAAAGTGCGCTGAAACAGCTTGTGCAG
The DNA here is from genome assembly GCA_049684555.1 of Gallionella sp. Lineage (GTDB taxonomy): Bacteria > Pseudomonadota > Gammaproteobacteria > Burkholderiales > Gallionellaceae > Gallionella. Next base: position 13,167 of record JBAVGB010000082.1, read on the forward strand.
CAGGAAACCCAGCGTACCGGCCTGTTCGGCCTGGCGCACTGCCTGCTTCATCTGGCCGAGGATCTGCGGCTCTCCCAACACCATGGAATCCAGTCCGCTCGCCACGCGGAACGAATGCTTGACGGCTTGTTCGCGCGGCAAGGTGTAGAGATAGGGTTCGATCTCCCGGCGGGGTAGGTGATGATATTGTGCCAGCCAGTCGACAGCATGTTCCGGGTACGCCGCATTGCAGTACAGCTCCATGCGGTTGCAGGTGGACAGGATCGCCGCTTCTTTCGCCGCGCCGTTTTCCACCAGGTCGCGCAGGGCATTCTCCATCCCGTCCTCGTTGAACGCGACCTGCTCGCGCACGGCCAGCGGCGCGGTATGGTGGTTGATACCAAAGGCGAATAACTGCATCCCGGCGTGTCTCTATGGTTGAACCGCAAATTTGGTGCGGATTATAGTCGGAACGGAGCCTTAATGCCATCCGGCCGGTTTGGGCAAGCCTCGGGTTTTCATTGCCTATTCGGGCTAGAATGCCCGGCACCAAAATCCACTTTGAACCGACATTACATGGCCATCAAAGCAACCGTATTCAAAGTTGCACTCCAGATTGCCGACATGGACCTGCACTACTACGCCGACCATGCGCTGACGCTGGCGCGCCACCCCTCGGAAACTGACGAACGCATGATGGTGCGCCTGATCGCTTTTGCGCTGTTTGCCAATGATGCGCTGCAGTTTGGCAAGGGTCTCAGCAGCGATGAGGAACCCGACCTGTGGCGCAAGGACCTCACCGGCGCGATCGAGCGCTGGATAGAAGTCGGGTTGCCCGATGAACGCGTCATCCGCAAAGCCAGCGGACGCGCAAAACAGGTCGTGGTCGTCAGCTACGGGCGCGCCGCCGACATCTGGTGGAACGAGAATCGGGACAAACTGCAACGCTTGCACAACGTCACCGTGATCAGGCTGGCCAGCGCGTCTACGATGGCCCTTGCCGCGCTGGCCAGCCGCACCATGCAGCTGCAATGCACGATACAGGAGGACCATATCATGGTGACCAGCGATGCGGGCATGATCGAGGTGGAGCCGGAAGTGTTGCAGGGCAGCTTTCGCGCGGCATCATGAAGACCCGGGTATGTCGCGGAGTATGTTGCATGAGATGACCGGGCGATGAAAGCAAAGCCAATGCCGTGCCCGTGCGGAGGTGCAGACTATGCCGCATGCTGCGGCCGCTATCACAATGGCGCACCGGTGCCGGATGCCGCAGCATTGATGCGCTCGCGCTACAGCGCCTATGTGCTCGGGCTGGAACCCTATCTGCTCGCCAGCTGGCATCCCGGCACCCGCCCCGCCGTGCTCGATCTTGCGGATGACAACACCAAATGGGTCGCGCTCGAAGTCAGGGAACATGCCTGTGTTTCAAACGATTTGGCTACCGTGGAGTTTGTCGCACGCTACATGACCGGCGGCCGCGCCGCGCGCCTGCACGAAGTCAGCCGGTTCGTGCGCGAGGATGGACGGTGGTTCTATCTTGACGGGAACTTCATCGGGCCGGACTAGCAGGCGTATTCCCGCCAATGCTGGGGCTGCAATCCCTGTTTCAGGAACATATCCCTGGCGATCTGCAATTGCGGCCCGGCGCCGGCGGCGTAAACGTCGAAGCGGTGCAGATCGGGGTAATCGCGGACTATATTGTCCAGCGTCGATTCGACATCGTCTGCCTGCGCGTGCGGTATGTAGGTGAAATTGTCGAGCGCGTCGGCCCAGGCGCGGCACAGGTTGTTCTGATAGTGCCCGGCGGTGTCTGCCAGCCAGTGCAAGTCGATGGACTCGGCCAGATCGAGCGACATCGCATGCTGGACCAGACTTTTTACCGGTGCGAAACCCACGCCGAATGCGATGAAGATCAGCGGGCGGGTGGAAGCGTCTTCCAGCACGAATTCGCCGTAGGGTCCTGCCATCTCCACGCTGTCCTGGGCTTTCAGGCCACCGAACAGCAGTTCCGAAAATGCATCGTCTGGCCTGCGCAAGATATGGATCTCGATATGCCTTTCCTCGCACGGGCAGCTGGCAATGGCATATTCACCACTCGCGCCCTGGGCCGACAAGCGGACCGATTGCCCGGCAAGAAAATGCAGGCGCTGGCTGCGCGGCGCCAGCAAATGCAGCGCGGCCACTTGCGGATTGAACACTTCCACCGACTTGATCCTGGTCGTCAGTTGCTGTTCGCGGATGTCCTGCGTGCCGGCCACGCCGGCCTCGATCACCACATCGTTCACCGCCGCACATGAACACATCAGGATCACGCCGGCATCCTTTTCGGCCTGGCTCAATACATAGTCATGGGCATGGACTTTCTTGACTTCGCCTGAAATCAGACGCGCCCGGCATTCGCCGCAATTCCCGTTGCTGCAGCCGTAGTTGAGCGACACCCCGGCACGCAGCGCGGCTTCGAGCAGTGTGTCATTGCCCTCGACGGGAAATTCGTGTCCGCTGGGCTGGATGGTGACTTGTGCCGACATGATCCTGAGTATCCTTTCGTGTGCGATAACGGCCTGTATTTTTGCGGCATCGGCCGGTATGTCGGCCAAATGGCGCACGACGAAGGCGCGCAAGCTGTGCAGTGCGTGGCGCGTCTCACTGCTCTGGTCTTCTTCCAATTCGTCGATCTTCTCGTCCAGCCACGACAGCACCTGGCTGTAATGCATCAGCAACGCCTTGGCGGCGGCATATTCGTTGCCCAGTTCGATCAGGCGCGCCGACAACACTTCCTTGTCCGGCAGCGCGCGCTCGAACACGCGCTTGCCGAAAGCCTTCTCCTTGATCTCGGTCACGCGGCGGAATTCGGCATCGTCATCCCATTTGGTATCGGGGAAGGCGCGCAGCAACTCGTTCAGCTCGACCATGCCGTCGAAGGTATCCAGCGTGCCGCCGCGTATCATTTCCTGCAGTGCATGGCGGGATATGCCAACCAGCTTGGTGACGCGGGAAAGGGGGAGGAAATGACTCATGGATGCATCTTAACGCCAGTGCGGAATTTGTGGAAACACACCCCGCGTCCAAACTCCCGGACGGATATGCAAACATTTTATTGCCGCATGTCAATTCTGCTAAAGTCCGGGCATGAACAAAATGACTTTGGACCGTATCCTGCAATCGCAGGGGTTTGGGACACGCAAGTCGTGCAGCGAGCTCGTCGAGAGGGGAGAAGTGCGCATCGCGGGACAGACCATCACCGACAGCCGCATTGCCGTCGAGACCGGCGGATTGGAATTCACCATATTCGGCGAGCCGTGGCTGTATCGCGAACATGTCTATATCGCGCTGGACAAGCCGGCCGATTTCGAATGTTCCAGAAAGGCCAGCCACCACCCCGGCGTGCTGACCCTGTTGCCGGAACAAATGGCCCGTCGCGATGTGCAGCCGGTGGGACGACTCGACCACGACACCACCGGCCTGTTGCTGATGTCGGATGACGGGCCGTTCATTCACCGCCAATCTTCGCCGAGGCGGCACGTTGCAAAGGTCTATCAGGCCGCCACGCATGATCCGGTCACACCGGAGCTGGTCGCAAGATTGCTGTCCGGCGTGAAACTGCACGACGAGCCGGCGCCATTGGCGGCGCTGACCTGCAGCAGGGTCGACAGCCACCGGATCGAGATCGTGCTGGAGCAGGGGAAATACCACCAGGTTAAACGCATGCTGGCTGCTGCCGGGAACCACTGTGTCGCGTTGCGGCGCACGCAGATCGGCGGCTTGAAACTCGATACGCTGGGACTGGCGGAAGGCGGATGGTGCTATCTCGACGACGCTCAACTGGAGCTTTTGGCGCCAGCGTGAATGAGTATGACTCCTGATGAAATGAGACGCTGGCTGCAGTACAGGTTAAAATCCGCGTTTGCATTTTAACCAATCCAATGTAGGTGTCTCTGAAAATTCAGAGTTCGCCCAAATGCCCCACAAGGGGACGCCGATCCGCTACGGGCAGAAGCAGCCCGTGCTGAGTCGTCAGCAAGGCGTGCAAAATTTTTTAGTTCCGCCCAACCTGAAGGTTACCCTGCACTGAAACTTTGTTTTGCAGCGCTGCATATCGTGTATATGCGAGCAGAAAATTTTTTCCACAACGCAGCATAACCAGCCACTTGGTCGCCGTTGTTTGGCGACTTAGTGGAATGGCTAGTCGTCCCATCAGTTGGGATACAACGAAGTTGCTGTGAAGGCTAACCTTTAGGTTATGCCGCAACTAAAATCTGGATTTTTAGAGGTACCCAATGTCCATACAGTGGTTTCCCGGTCACATGACCTCGGCGCGCAGAAAGGCAGCCGAGACGATGGAGTTCACCGATGTCGTGATCGAGGTGCTGGATGCACGCCTGCCCGAGGCGAGCTGCAACCCGATGATCACCGAGCTGCGCTTGCACCGCCAGCGCCCCTGCCTGAAGATACTCAACAAGGCCGATCTTGCCGATCCCGAAGTCACCAAAGCCTGGCTCAAATATTTCAATGCACAGCCGGGTGTCAAGGCGGTCGCGCTGAGCTGCAAAAATGCAAGCGATGCTGCCAGGGTGCCGGACCTCTGCCAGCCGCTCGCCCCGCATCGCAACAGCACCCACAAGCCGCTGCGCATGATGATCATGGGCATCCCCAATGTCGGCAAATCAACGCTGATGAACATGCTGCTCAAGCGCCGCGTTGCCAACGTTGGAGACGAGCCCGCCGTGACCAAGTCGCAGCAGTGCCACAAGCTGAACGACCATATGACCCTGACCGACTCACCCGGTCTGTTGTGGCCCAAGATCGAAAAACCGGAAGACGGGTTGAAGCTCGCCGCGATTCATGCGATAGGGCGCAATGCTGTTATTGATGAAGAAGTCGCGGAATATCTTGCCGCCACGCTGCTTGTGCGTTATCCCGGGCTGGTCGCCGCTCGCTATGATATTGGCGAGGCGGGGCTCGATGGGGTGGACGTGATCGAGGCGATCGCAAGGAAGCGCGGCTGTCTGCTGAAAGGGCGCGGCGGTGAACCGGACCTGGAAAAGGCGGCGATGATCTTGCTGACCGAATACCGCGGCGGAAAATTGGGACGCATCAGCCTGGAGAACCCCGGCAACCAGGCTGACATCGCGGAACCTCCGGCTGGATTGTCCTGCAGCTGATGTCGTCATGCCGGAAGCGGGACAACAAGGCCGGCGTAAAGCCGGCCTTGTCGTTCATGCGGCTTGCAGGGAATGATGAGCGGCTCGCCAATCCAGTCGCCCCGGCTTGATCAAGTTAGTCCCTGTGATCGTGATCCCTGTCGCCATGATCCCGGTGGTCATCGTGGTGTCCTTCATCATGACGATCATGATGATCATGGTAATCCGGCTGGTACCTGCCCTCTTTCACGAAGTAGACCGGGCGATTGCACGCGTTATAGCGGTGGCAATACCTGGACCAGTGCTTCTGGTGTTTCGGTGGAACATGCAAGTACAAGGGTTCGACCACTGCCCCGCGCGGTTGCGGGACGACCACCATAGGCTGGGCATTGATAACCTCTGGAGGCGGGGCATTGCCGAACTGCACTTGGCCATAGACGCCCGGGCTGATTTCACCGCCGACAGTCAGGTTGATGATGGGTGTCCCGGCGCGGGCCGACAGGCTGGTGAGTGCCAGTATGGCAAAACATGCGGCTGATACAATTTTCATGATTTTCCTTTTTTGGAGTTGAACTGCGGATCAATTAACGCGCGAACCCGGTTCGCCGCTGACATCATTATGCTGGCTAAACAGACTAATATTGTATCGCTATCCGGCTGAACGGGTGAAAGGCTTGATGGCGCGACGCTATCGCCGCTCAGTGCATGGCGCGGGAGTTTCGCCTTGTCGTTATAATTCTCCTTTGCAGTTGGGCGAGGTATATCATCGGGCGATCATCCGCCGCAGCCCTGCAATGCGAATGACGGGATTTGTATTTGCCAGGCTAAACAACAATGAGGCTCATTTGACTTCGATCCGAAGCGTTTTGGCGGCATTCATCATCATCCTGGTCGATTTGCTTGGCCGTGCCGGACTGGACAAGGTGCTGGCGCTGGCGGGCGGTCCCACCATGGTGGCGCTTTGGGCACAGCTGCAATCAATGGTCGAGCTGGTCAGCGCGGTGGCCATGGCTGGAGTGTTGCAGGGTCTGACGGTGTTGATCACCCAGGTGAATAATTCCCGCGACGAACGCTGCCTGTTGCAGGGCGCGCTCAAACTCGGCCTGGCCACTTCGCTGGCAATCGCGTTGATGGTGGCGCTGGCCTCGCCCGAACTGGCGGCCTGGCTTACCCGCAGCAGGATCGAAAAATGGCTGTTCGTGCTCGCAGCACTGGGCGGGTGCATCACGGTCGTTCCCGCCACACTCAACGCCTATCTGCTTGGCAAACACCAGCAGCAGCGCATGCTGGTGCTGGCATTGCTGGCCAGCATGATATTGCTGCTGGTGGCGGCGTGCGCATGGTACGGGATTTCCCTGCGCGGGCTGTTATGGGTACAAACCCTCTTGCTGGCGGTCCTGGGTGCCGCGGTCTGGCATTATTTGCGCATGCTGTCGCAACCCAGGGAAGCGCAAGTGCAGGGCGGTGAATATTACCGCAAGCTGGCAAGGTTCGTTCCGGTCGGGCTCACGATCGGGATCATGAGCCCGGTGTCGATGCTGCTGGTGCGGGGCATGCTGTCTGGCTCCATTTCATGGAACGACGTGGGATTTCTGCAGGCATTGTGGCGATCCACCGAATGGGTGACCGCCACCGCAGCCGGCGTGTTGTCTCTGATCTTCCTGCCGCGCTTCAGCAGCACTTACGGTTCTTCACGGTTCAAACGCGAAATGTTGCGCGCCGCGGTGATCGTGCTGGTCCCGGCAGCGTGTCTGCTGCTGCTGATTTACTTCAACCAGCGCTTTATGCTGGCATTGCTGTATGACACGCGATTCGTGGTGAGCAACCAGACGGCCGCGCTGATCATGTTCGGCAGCTGGATACGCATTGCCTCGTGGCTGTTCCTGTTCGGCCTGTTTTCCGCGCACCGGACCGGACTGATCATGGCAGGCGAGATATTGTCGCTTCCGCTGTATGCATTATTGCTGTATTTGTTCTCCGACGGGATGACGCTGGAACGCGCGGCATGGCTGTATGTTGCCAGTTATGTTGTCTATCTTGCGTTCAACACCGCCGCCCTGTTGTATGCGTCGCGCAGAACAGCATATGCCGGAAGCGAGGCCGGCCCTGCATAGCTTATTGCCGTTGCAAATTGTGTACAATCTCGGCAGGCATTCAGTATTTGCATGTTTTGTCCGCATGATAGTCGGTCAAATGACAAACTTCACACCTGTTCGGTGAATAGGACGACAAGGAGCGAGAGATGGCGAAATTTACACAAGCGACGCGTGCACTATGGATCGTGGCGGCGATTGCCGGGCTTGCAGGTTGCGGCGAGAGCGAGCAGGCAAAGCCTGTTGCCAATCCGGTTCCGCCACCGCCGGTACCGCATACCGTCGGCGGTACGGTTTCCGGGCTTCCCGGCAGCGGATTGGTACTGCAGCTCAACGGGGCAAACGATCTTCCGGTCAGCGCCGACGGAAAATTCAGTTTTCCGAGAACGCTCGCCAAAGGCAGCTCGTATAGTGTCTCAGTCAAGGCTTCGCCTTCAAGTCCCGTCAAGCAGACCTGCAAGGTCGACCGGGGCAGCGGCAAGATTGCCAATGCCAACATCAACAATATCATGGTCACGTGCACCACGGTGACCTTCGCCGTGGGCGGCACGGTTGCCGGACTTTCCGGCAAAGGGCCGGGGAATCAACTGGTGCTCCAGCTCAATGGGGCGAACGACTTGACCATCGCAAGCAATGGCAAGTTCATTTTTCCCGGCATCCGCCTGCCTGACGGCAGCGACTACAGCGTGTCCATCAAGAAATCGCCGGCCAGGCAAAAATGCACGATCAAACCGGTCAGCGCGGCATTTGACAATGACACCCTGAACATCGCTTCGGTCAACTGTTCCAAAAAAGGGCGGCGGAAATAAACAGACCATCGTGCCTGGTATCGCGACCACGCGCAAACGGAATTCATGATTTTGGGTTGCGCGGCCATCTCGCCAGAAGGATTATGTATAATCATAACCACAATGAAGCATTGCGAATTCACTGTTGTCGAGCGGAAGTCCTGAGTAAGCGATGAAATTCCCGCTGCCGGAAGAAGACATGATTCTGGACTGGAAGCGCCGCCTGGTGTTCTGGAGCGGGGCTCTCAGCGTAGGGGTGGCTGCGATTCTGTTTGCGGTCGCCGCCGAATGGGCGAACGGCGTGTTCCACAAGATGCTGGCTATTTCGTCTTTTCTGCCGCTGCTGGTCACCCCGCTCGGGCTCGCGCTGATTGTCTACATCACCAGAAAGTATTTTCCGGGAGCACAGGGCAGCGGCATTCCACAGGTCATCGCATCGCTTGACCCGAAGGAAAGCAGCAAAGTCCGCGAGCAGGTGCTTTCGCTGCGCGTGACGGTCGGGAAAATCATCCTCACGATCCTGGGGTTGATGTGCGGAACATCGGTGGGACGCGAAGGCCCCACCGTGCAGATCGGCGCATCCATCATGCACAGACTGGGCACCCTTGCACGGTTTCCCAAGCATGACCTGGAAAAGGGGCTGATCCTCGCCGGCGCTGCGGCCGGCGTGGCGGCCGCGTTCAACACACCGCTGGCGGGGATCGTGTTCGCGATCGAGGAGATGAGCCGTTCCTTCGAGGAACACAACAGCACCACCATCCTGATGACGGTGATCATCGCCGGTATCGCATCGCTCGCCATACTCGGCAACTATTCGTATTTCGGCCATACCTCCGAATCGATGGGTTTCGGCAAGGAATGGTATGTGGTGGTCTTTTGCGGCATCGCGGGCGGACTGCTGGGCGGGGCATTCAGTCGCACACTCATCGAATTCAACAAAGGGTTGAAGGGCCTGATGGGAGACTGGATCCATGAAAATCCGGTTGCATTCGCGGCGGTCTGCGGCTTGCTGCTGGTGCTGGTGGGGCTGGCTTCGGGCAACAACACGTATGGCAGCGGATACAGCGAAGCGAAGACACTGGTCGATGGCAATTCGATATTGCCGGAAAGTTACGGCCTGCTGAAAATGATCGCCACGGTGATCTCATACATCAGCGGGATCCCCGGCGGGATCATGGCACCGACACTGTCCGCAGGGGCCGGAATCGGTGCCAATATTGCCCCCTTCTTTTCTTCCGTACCGGTGGGCGCGACGATCATACTTGCCATGGTTGCATATTTTTCCGGCGTCACGCAGGCGCCGATCACCGCCTTCGTGATCGTCATGGAGATGATAGACAACCACGAGATGGTATTGCCGCTGATGGCTGCCGCGTTCATTGCCAAGGCCTGCTCGCGGCTGGTGTGTCCAACGCCGATATTTCACACAATGGCGGAGAATTTCATCTACAAGCCGCCGCCACCAAAGAAAGACGTGGGAACCCAGACCGCCTTTATCCAGCGCGAATCCGACTAGCAACAACAATCGGTTCTGAGCAGCGGAGCGACAGTCAGGCGGCGCGAATCCGGGTGGTCTTGATAGCAACATATTCTACGGATCCCATGTTGCCCAGCAGGAATATCGGTGCGATCAAACCGCCGACAACATGGACCAGCCCGCGTGTTCCCTCGAACTGCATTCCACCGCGATCCGCATCGGCGAGGCGATCCAGCCGGGATTCGAGCCCGAAGTCGACCGCAGCCATCGCCACCCTGACTACCGCATGGTCTTAATGCCGCGATACATGAACGAACCCATCCTTGCATGAGGACGCCGGAGGAGTATTATCTTCGCCGCGAAATGATTCGAGCTTCCGGCTCTCGCTTCACGCACTTAACCCAAGGAGAACAGCATGACCAAAAGCACCAGCATGACCACAGCCCTCGGCGGCACACCGGTTAAACTTTACGGCGACTTTCCCCAAGTCGGCAAGCCCGCGCCTTCCTTCTCGCTGGTTAACAAGGACCTGCAGGACATCACGCTGGGCAGTTACGGCAACAAGCGCAAGGTGCTGAATATCGTGCCCAGCCTCGATACCCCGACCTGCCAGGCTTCCGCGCGCCGTTTCAACAAGGAAGCGGCCGGACTGAGCAACTCCGTAGTGATCAATATCTCGGCCGACCTGCCGTTCGCGATGGCGCGCTTTTGCAGCAGCGAAGGATTGGACAATGTGGACAATCTGTCCACGATGCGCGGGCGCGAGTTCATGCGCGATTACGGCGTCAAGATCGCCGACGGTCCGCTGGCCGGACTGACCGCGCGCGCGGTGGTCGTGCTGGACGGCAACAACGTGGTGCGTTACACCGAGATGGTCAGCGATATCAAGAAAGAACCCAATTACGACGCGGCGCTGGCAGCATTGAAAGCGATTTGATCCTTTTGCCGTAACTGCATCACGGGCGTGCCGCGCAAACGGCGCGTCGGAACGCCCGAAACACTGAACTAATCACCCATTATCAAGTCCTATCCCGGTGCGGAATGCATGCCCACCCGGTTCATCACCAAACCGGTTAATCAATGGAGGTTCAGTTGGATATCACGATACACAAGCGGTTCACCAATATTTTTGCCGTAGTACTGGCCCTGGCATCGATCATACTGGTGACAGGCTGTTCGCAAAAGCCGGCTGCCGAACAAAATGCCGCGCAAATCCAGGCCGCCGTCGACAAGGCAGTCGCAGATGCGAAACAACAGTTCATTGCCGAGCAGCAGGCAGCGGAAAAAGCCAAGCAGGATGCCGCCGTCCAGGCGGAAGAAAAACGCAAACAGCAAGCGGCGGCTGCAGCAGCCGAGAAGAAGCGGCGCATCGCCGCTCAGCGCAAGGCTGCAGAACAAAGCCGGTCGCAACAGGCCATGGCTAGTCCCACGCCCCCGCCGGCAATCAAGGCCGTATGCGCGAACTGCGGCGTGGTTGTGTCGATCAACCCAGTCGAAACCGAAGGGCAGGGATCCGGCCTGGGCGTGATCGCCGGCGGTGTACTGGGCGGCTTGCTGGGACATCAGGTCGGCAGTGGTTCGGGGCGTGACCTTGCAACGGTCGCCGGCGCGGTCGGCGGCGCGGTTGCCGGAAACAAGATCGAGAAGAATGCGAAGAAAGCCACGTCGTACGATATCACCGTGAGATTGGATAACGGCGAAACCGTCAAATTCAACCAGACCACCGTACCGAGCCTCGCGATAGACCAAAGGGTCAAGATCGAGAACGGCAAAGTCGTGAAATTAGGCCAGTAAAGGGTCCGATCGCTCAGCGGTGTCGGCGGTATTTTGCCGCCTGATTCAGAATCCCATCAAGAGCAGCCAAAGCGGCAGCGTCAGCGCGGACAGCAGTGTGCTCAGCACGATTTGCGCGGCGATGGTGTCGCCGTCGCCCCCCATGCGTTTCGCCAGCACGTATGACACTGTTGAAACCGGCAGTGCCGCGAGCAATACCGGGATGTGAAAATACACGCCGCTCAGTCCGAACACAGTAGCCAGACCCCACGCGATGGCGGGCAACACCAGCAGCTTCACCGCCACGCCATACCACAGCGTGCCGGGATGGCTGTGCAGGCCCTGCATGCGCAGCCCCGCGCCCACCGCGACCAGGCCCAGCGGCAGCGAGGCTTGCGACAATAATCCCAGCGTGGTGTTGAACATCGCCGGCAACCGGATATCGGCGAGGCTGAACACGATGCCGCCGGCCGTGGCGATGATCAGCGGGTTGAGCAGGATCTCCCTGAGCCAGTGGCTCTCACTGTGGCGTGCCAGCATGAGCACCGCAGCGACGTTGGCGAGCGGCACCAGGAAACCCATCAGCAAGCCGATCGCGGCCAGGCCCTGATGCCCGTGCAGTCCGCCGGCAACCGCGAGGCCGACATAGCTGTTGAACCGGAACGAGGTCTGGAAAGTCGCCGAGTAAACCTTGGACGGCGCATGCAAAAAGTATTTCGCGACATAGCCGATTGCCATCCCGGAACACATGATCAGGGTGGAGACCAGCAGCATGGGCGTCGCGGCCGTGAAGTCGATCTCGAAATGCGCAAGGGTATTGAACAGCAGGGCCGGAAAGAATACAAAATAGATCAGCCGGTCCAGTTGTGGCCAGAAGTCTTCCCGCTGGCCAAACCAGCGGCGCATCGCGATACCCAGCAGGATCAGCAGGAAGATCGGGATGATGATTTGCGCGACGGACATGATTGCTCAGCACCCAAAATGCCGTATCTTAAACAATGCCGGCCGCATTATCTAATTGTTAAGCACTATCGCGAGTGAAAATCATCGGTACAGGCATGTCAAAACCTGCACGAAGGCGCTGCAGATGGCAGGATGCCGAGCCAATCCGCCAAATCAAATCCTGCTACGCATTTTCCGGCACACCCTGCCACAACATGTCGTAGCCCAATTCCTTGCTGTCCGTGCAAAGTTCGGACAATGCCGTGAATTTTTCCTTGAACGCCTCGTCGGCGTGAGACTTTTCATGTTCCTCGAACGACTTCCAGTAAGTGACGATAGCCACATGGCTGTCTGCCGATTTCGGGCCGCTCAGTGAGCCTTCATCCGATACAAACCCCGAGAATTGGAAAACCTGGCCAGCGACGAATCCGCCGCGTTCCCCGCCATAAGTTTCCTTGACAACATTGCACATCTCGCCCAGCGCCAGCTCGACATCTTCCATGCTGACACCGGGTTTGAGCTTGATCGTATTGAAAAGCATCTTGACGCCGAAAGGAATGGTGATCGCTGTAAACATGGTTATCCTCCAAATGAAAAAAATGAATGTCCGAAATCGCCGCTTCGATTCACCACAGGCGTTCATGCCGGAAGCGAATAGCGAACCCATGCAAATCAGATAAGGGCAGGCGCTGATAGTTCAACCGGATTGCGGCACGGCGGCGCCATCGCCCGATATGCAGGGATATTGCCGCCTCATGACGATTGAATACTTTACCAGTGCAGTGTAGAGTTACCCGTAATTTGCGTTCAGGTTGATATGCCATAACCGGGCATGGGTTTGAAAGAACTTGAATTGCCGGAGGTAACATGAACAGGAAAATGCGCATCGGTATTATTGTTCTTGCGGCCTCATTCACCGCCAGCGGTTGTGTCAGCACCGGGAAATTCGACAAGATGCAGGCGGGCAAGGATGAGCAGATCGGTTCTCTGCAGCAGCAGAAGGATGCATTGGAAAACCAGAATGCAGCCTTGAGCAAACAAATAACCGCGGCGAAACAGGACAACGACACGCTGAAGCAGCAAATTGCGACTTGTGATCAGCAGAACACGACCATGCAGGAGCAGGTCGGATTCCTGGAGCAGCAAAGGTCCGCTTTGCTTGCGGCCAGCAAGCAGCATCAACAACAGTATGAAGCGCTGGTGAAGGACCTGTCCAAGGAAGTGGAGAAAGGCCAGCTCCAGGTGCGGCAATACAAGGACATGCTGAGCGTTGATCTGGCGGAGCAGATATTCTTCGACTCCGGCCGGGCAACGCTGAAGCCGGGCGGCAAGGAAGTATTGAGAAAAGTCGGCGATGCGCTGAAAGGATACCAGGACAAGATCATCCGGGTGGTGGGATATACCGACAACGTGCCGGTCGCCAAATCCCTGCAGGGCAGATACCCGACCAACTGGGAGCTTTCAGTCGCGCGCGCGACCACCGTGGTGAGGTTCCTGCAGGATGTCGGCGTGCCGCCGGAACGCATGGTCGCATCGGGCAGGGGGGAATATGATCCTGTCGCATCGAACGATACGCCGGAAGGACGCCAGAAAAACCGCAGGATCGAGATCATGCTGATCGACCAGAACCTGGCGAACGAAATGGAAAAATCGATCCATTGACGCCTGATCCCTGACACAATCAGTCCCGATCAACAAACCAGCCACTTCCCATCAACCACGTCACTGGAGAACACAATGTTCAGATCGCACAACGTTACCGTAATCCTGATTTCGGCGCTGGCCCTATCGGCTTGCGCCACCCAGTCGAAACATGAAGTTGCCGCTGCGCCCGCACCGGTTGCAGTCGCTGCCGCACCGGCAGCCACCGCCGAGCCGGCTCCGGCACCTGTCGTTGAACAGGCGTCACCGGCGCCTGCGCCCGAGGCGACTGCCACAGCGCCTGCACCCAAGCCGGCGGTCAAGAAGGCAAGGAAGCACAGGAAGACAATGAAGAAAGCGACTGCCGCGCCGAAGCCGGTGGAAGCCGCGCCCGCGCCGGCACCCGCACCTGCACCCGTCGTGAAGCAGGAGGCAAAGTCAGCCGTTGTGCCAGCCGCGCCGGCAGTTGCGCCGGCGCCAGTGCAACCGGTGGAAGAAAAAGGATTCCTGGAAAATTACTGGCCCTGGCTGCTTATCATCATCATCGCAATCGCGGGATTGTGGTGGTTCCTGACAAGGCAGAAAAAGGCGTAGCAGGAAGAACGGGTGCGCCTTGATCGGGTGCACCCGGTTGAATCGGGCGACAGCCTCGAGTGATCATTCTTGCTCGAACGGCTGGGCGATGAATCGCAGCAGCGCTGGAACATCGAATGGCCAACCGAGTTCGGCCCCGTTGTCCGTGCGCAATACCACCGGAATGCGCATCCGGTATTTCTCGAGCAAACTGTCATCTTCGGCAATGTCGACATAGTCGGCTGTCATCGCGGCCGCATGTAGCAGCGCCTCGGCATGTTCGCACAAATGGCAGTGTCGGGTTCCGTACAGCAGCAGCTTCATTTCCGCTTTTTCATGCACGGGGGTTGTTCGTGCCCGGCCCTTGTTATTCCTTGAGCCAGTAGGCGGTGGCGATCCCCTCGCCAAGATCGGCCTCCACCAGGCGGCGGCGCACCTCAAGCAGGCGCCCGATCAACGCGGGTTCCTGCCGGGCATAGGCTTCGGCGTCAGGGATGCGGTTCACCACCACGCCGAGCAACTCGGTGATCGCGTTGCCGATCGAGTTCTGGCTGATGGTCACGATCAGCTTGCCTGCATCATTGCGGTAGATAAGCTGCTTGAACGCGGGTTGCCAGCGTATCGCGTTCGCGTATTTCGGGTCCACGATGCACAGGTCGCGCACCTTCTTCGCGGTCTTCATGAAGTCGTTGTTGAACAGCAGCACGCTTTCGACCTGCTCCGGGAAATAGACATCCGGCAGCATAGTCGCGTTGTGCGTGGAGACCTGCGAGAAGAAGGTGCGGTAGAAATCGATGAAGCCGTTCAACACCTCGTCGTATTCCCGCCAGAAATGCACATCCCTGAGCGCGCCCGCGCCGCCTTGAATCTCCCAGCTGGGCAATCCCTGCGGGTATCCGGTCAGCGCGATGCGCGCATCTGCGCTGCTGGCCGGCTTGAGGATGTTCAGATTCAGCGCCCGGTCGAAGAATTCGCGGTACACATCGCGCATGTATGCCTGGAACAGGCTGTGTTGGCCGCCGTCGGTCAGGTTGGGATTGCCTGGGTCGGCCGGCTTGGCATTGCGCAGTGCTTCCATCGGAAAGACGACAAAATGATTGTGCAGCATCCGTATGCTGGGCACACCCGGAGAGGTCAGCGGCCAGGTTGCATCCAGGCTCGCCTCTCCTGCCAGGATCAGCGCCTGCTCAGGATCGGGATACTGTTCCAGCATGTAGTCGATGATGATCTGGTTCATCCGGTTCCAGACGTGCTTCACGTTCTCCGCGACCTGGGTGCGGCGCACCGGCCGTCCCAGCGGATTGAGTATGATTTTGGAGGTGTTGTAGATGATCGAGCAATCGAACTCGGTGCTGTGGCCCAGCGCCTTACGGTACAGCAGCAGGTTTTCCGGATTGGTCAGCAGGCCGTTGTTGTTTGCCAGGTCGTTCAGGTTTTCCGTGCTGTTGAAAAACTCGTTGTGTTTCATTCCCTCAGGAACTTCCAGCGGGATCGGCCGGAAAGGCGTGACGATTTCGCGCGGACCGGTTTGCATCATGCCACTCCCGCCTTGATTTCAGGCAAGACCTGCGCCGTTGCCATTGCCTGCAACACTGCCTGGAGCAATTGCTGGCAGCGCGCGACGGATTCGATCCGGACGCGCTCGCCGGGCGCGTGAGCGCCGTGTATGTCGGGGCCGAAGGAAATCATGTCCAGGTGCGGGTGGCTGGCGGCGAGCAGTCCGCATTCCAGCCCGGCGTGGATCACCTGCAGATCCGCGGAGCGGCCGAATTGCGCGGTGTAGACCTGCTGGCACAGATCGAGCAACGGCGAACTCGGGTCCGGCGTCCAGCCCGGATAGGCACCGTCCTTCCAGGCATGCAGCGCATATCCGGATGCAAACGAGACCAGCTTGTCGGCCAGCGCATCCGCCCGCGCATCGTGCAGCGAGCGCGCCTTGAACGTCGCCCTGAATGCGCCGTGTTCCAGCGCAACGACGCCGAGGTTGCTTGAAGTGTCGGTCACGCCGGGGAAATCCCCGCTGACCAGCGAAACGCCGTTCGCGACACTGTCGAGGAAAGCCAGCAGTCGATCCTGGTCGGTGCGCGAAACGGACAAGCCCGGCGGCGTGTCGTCATGCCTGCAGGTGAACGACACTTTTGCATCCACCTCCGCGAAACGCGTCCGCCATGCCTGGTGCCGGTGCGTTACCCACTCGTCGATGCTGGCGGCAACGGCAGCCGGCAGCGCGCACACTGCAAACGCCTCGCGCGGGATCGCGTTGCGCGCAGTGCCGCCTTGCATCCCGATCAAGCGCAGGTCGGTGTGCGCGGACAGATCGCGCAGCACTTCCGCCAGCAGCTTGATCGCATTGCCGCGCCCGAGATGGATGTCGATGCCCGAGTGTCCGCCGCGCAGGCCGGATACTTCAAACTGCAGCAGCGCAAAGTCCGGCGGGACCGCCTGCTGTTCGCAGTCGTGGCGCATCTCGACATCCACGCCGCCCGCGCAGCCCAGGTAGAAATGCCCCCACTCCTCGGTGTCCAGATTGATCAGCGTCTTGCCGTGCAAAGTGCCCGGCGCCAGTCCGCGCGCGCCGTCCATGCCGCATTCCTCGTTGACGGTGAGCAGCACTTCCAGCGGCGGGTGCAACAGGCCGGGTTCGTCCAGCGCCGCCAGCGCGAGCGCGACGCCGATCCCGTTGTCGGCACCCAGCGTGGTGTCTTCCGCCACCACCCAGCCATCGCGCACCACGGCGCATATCGGGTCGCGCCCGAAGTCGTGCCGCGTGCCGGTATTGGCTTGGCATACCATGTCGAGATGGCCCTGCAGGATCACGCCGGGCCGCCCTTCGCAGCCGGGACTGGCGGGTTTGTTCAGGATCAGGTTGCCTGCGGCATCGACGCGGGCGGCAATGCCGCGTGCCTGCGCCCACCAGGTCAAATGTTCGATCAGCGCGGCCTCGTGCAGCGACGCGCGCGGTATCGCGCACAGCGTAGCGAAATGCGCCCAGACCTGCTGGGGCTGGAGATTTGCAATGTTGTCGGTGGTGGACATCTTAGCGTTCGTCGTGAGCCGCCTGAGCGGGGCTGTGAACTCAGGCGATATTTTATCAGTGTTGCAGCCCGGCATTGTTGGTTTGATCGCAACGCATCGCGCAAACTCCTGAACGCCGAATACACTCCTGCTATCATCGCGCCCATGCTCGATATCCGTAATCTGACCTATTTGCAAGGCGGCATACCGCTGCTGCAGGACGTGAATCTGCAGGCATATGCCAGCCAGCGCATCGGCCTGGTCGGCAAGAACGGCAGCGGCAAATCCACGCTGTTCCGGCTGATCCGCGGAGAGATCAAGCCTGATGGCGGCGAAGTGTCCGTGCAGTCCGGCAAAACCATCGCGTTCGTCGAACAGGAGATCGCCAATTCGGACCAGCCCGCGCTGGAATTCGTGCTCGACGGCGATGCCGAACTGCGGCTGCTGGAAAAAACATTGGCACGCGAAATTCACGACAGCGCGTGGTTCGACGCGCAGCACCGCTTCGAGGCGATCGACGGTTACGGCGCAAAGGCGCGCGCCGCGCAATTGCTGGACGGGCTGGGCTTTGCGAACGACACGCTGGAACGTCCGGTGAGCAGTTTTTCCGGCGGCTGGCGCATGCGCCTGAACCTGGCGCGCGCGCTGATGCACCGCGCCGACCTGCTGTTGCTGGACGAACCCACCAACCATCTCGATCTCGAGGCCATCATCTGGCTGGAGCAATATCTGGCGCGCTATCCCGGCAGCATCCTGCTGGTCTCGCACGACCGCGAATTCCTGAACGCGTGCGTGAACCGCATTGCCCATTTGCACGACCGGAGCATAACCTGCTACAGCGGCGACTACGACGACTTCGAGCGTGCCCGCGCGGAACGCATCGCGCAGCAGAACCAGGCGTTCAACAAGCAGCAGGAAAAGATCGCGCATCTGGAACATTTCGTGCGACGCTTCCGCGCCAAGGCCACCAAGGCCAAACAGGCGCAAAGCCGCATCAAGGCGCTGGACCGGATCACGCGCATCGCGCCCGTGCATCTCACCGACGGTCATTTCGAACTCGAGATCGAGGCGCCGGAACGCTGCCCTGATTTATTAATGCACGCGGAAAAAATGGGCTTCGCCTATGGGGACAAGACGCTGTTCAGCAATATCGAACTGGTGCTCCGCTCCGGCGCGCGCATCGCGCTGCTGGGCCCCAACGGTGCCGGCAAATCGACGCTGATCAAGCTGCTGGTCGGCGAGCTGCAGCCGACCTCAGGAACGCTGGAGATCACTCCCGATATCCGCGTCGGCTATTTCGCCCAGCATCAGCTGGAAAATCTCGACAGCACGGCCACGCCGCTGCAGCACATGGAACGGATCGCGACTAAGGAAACCACGCTGGCGTTGCGCAACTTCCTGGGCCGCTTCGGTCTGGCTGGTGACAGCGAAGACCATCCGGTGGCAAGTTTCTCCGGCGGCGAGAAAAGCCGTCTCGCGCTCGCGCTGCTGGCCTGGCAGAAGCCGCATCTGCTGCTGCTCGACGAACCTACCAACCACCTCGACCTGGACATGCGCGACGCGCTGACCATCGCGCTGGAGGAATACACCGGCGCCGTGGTGATCGTGTCGCACGACCGCAACCTGATCCGCGCGGTGGCCGACGAACTTTGGCTGGTCGCGGATGGCGAAGCCAAACTGTTCGACGGCGACCTGGATGACTATAAGAACTGGATCGAGGCACGGCGCCCGCGCGAAACCGCCGCGCAACCGGAAAAGCCGCGCGCGCAAAACGCGCCCAAGCCCAACCGGAAGGCGCTGCAGTCAAAGCAGGGCAAACTCGAAGCCGTGCTCGCGACCGCTCAGGCAGAACTCGCCGCGGCCAACCGGCAGCTCGCCGATCCCGCTACCTACGCCAGTCCGGATCGTGAACGCATCAGCCAGTTGAATGCGGCACACGCGCGACTGGAAGTGCAAGTAGCGGAGCTTGAGGAAAGCTGGCTGGAACTGGAAATCGCGATCGGGGAGTAATGCAGGCTTGCTGTTTCGGGTGCACCGGCATCGGCCGTTAGATTAGAATATGCTTATCCATGCAAGCGGATATTTGCATTTGCCAACAATAATATGATTGGAAACAAACTCAATGGCACACAATCCTTATTCACAATTCGAGAAAGCAGAACTGATCCTCAGGGACCAACTGGCAATCGACCGCACCCTGCTCGCAAACGAGCGCACCCTTTTGTCCTACCTGCGCTCCGGTGTCGCGCTGTTCATTGCCGGGGTATCGATTATTCATTTCTCCCACGAGGCATGGTTTACCGCGGTGGGATTCATTTGTCTGCCAAGCGGAATTGTCACCGTGTGGTTCGGCGCGTCGAGATTCAGGAAAATGGACAGGGCAATTTCGGTGGTCAGGCTGAAAATGGGCAACATGGGCATCGCGGAATAAACGCGCCAAGCAGGGCGATAACCCGATTCAGGATTGATGATGCCTGAACTACGTAGTCGCAATAGCGCCTCGGATAACCATGCTGGAAATGAATTTGGTGACTCATTCCTGAAGAGTCACTTTTCTGTGTAATCGCCCGGATTTTCGTGCGGGAATGGCGTGTCCGTTAAACTTCCCAAAGCAGCCGTACAAACTGACCATAATAGTTGACCCTGATTGACTCTTGCCGACCCTTTGCAGTCACCGTGCATAAGAGTAGGATAATCAATTAAAGTAAACGTGTCACGCAGTCGGGAGCATATCATGATCAGAATTGCAATTGTTGGAATGATTTTTATGATAACGATGTGTGCTCATGCATACGGTGCCAAAGTAACTGTCACCGATGGAGTGGTAATAACTAAGGGTTGCTTTACTGTTGCATTGCAGGGCACGTTCTGTGCACCCTTTGGAGGAAACATAGCTAATATTCCTTCAGTAGGACTGTTTTGCGGAAAAGGACAATGTGTCTACCAACCTAATGTAGGATTGCAATGCTCAAAAGTGCAAGGAGGAAGGGCATTTTTTCAACCATCCGTTGGTGTTACATGTGAGGGTGGCTGTGAGTATGGGAATGGGAGCTACTGTGTTCGGTCACAATAAAACTTTAGGGACGGAGATGTACGAAACTTTGTGTATTTCAAGACCGTCCGGTTGTGGCCGCATTCTGCCCGTTAGTATCTCGGAATGCCAGCGTCTGCTTCCGGCTTGCGATTTCAACCGGTCGATGCAACACATTGGATGAATCCGCAACCCGCAAGCAGACAGACATGCCTTGTCTTTGCGAGCGACAAACGCCGACTCGTGACGGTCACTGCTGCTTTCTGTGCATCGTCTTCTTGACTGCAAAATCCACATGACTTGCCTTTGTTCAGATCAGGTATTGCCGCAACAGGCATGTAGCACAATCGTCTGGTCCGGCGGAAGCAGACCAGGAATATTTGGCGGACTCGTTCCTGGTCGATGGAAACCGGCGAGTTGCTTATCGAGAGATCAGACGGTCAGTACCGTCGAGCCGGTGGTCCTGCGTGCCTCGAGATCGCGGTGCGCCTGTGCCGCGTCTTTCAGCGGGTAGGTCTGGTTCACATTGATCTTCACTTCGCCCGACCCGACCACCGAGAACAGGTCTGCCGAATTTTCATCCAGCAATGCCTTGGTCGCGACGAACGTGGCGAGTGTCGGCCGGGTGATCATCAGCGAGCCTTTCTGCGACAACAGCGACAGGTCAAATGGCGGAACCGGACCCGACGATGCGCCGAACAGCACCATCAGGCCGCGCGGCCGCAGGCAGTCGAGTGATTTCATGAAGGTGTCCTTGCCGACCGAATCGTAGACCACGGGCAGTTTCTCGCCGCCGGTGATCTCGAGCAGCCGCGCCTGGAAATCATCGCGGGTATAGACGATCGGGTAGTGGCAGCCGTTGGCTCTGGCCAAGGCTGCCTTTTCATCAGTAGACACCGTGCCGATCACGGTCGCGCCCAGCGCCGCGGCCCACTGGCAGACGATCAGCCCGACCCCGCCGGCGGCAGCGTGTATCAGGATCGTGTCGCCCGGCCCGACCTTGTAGATGTCGCGGATCAGGTAGCGCGCGGTCATGCCCTGCAGCATCATCGCCGCCGCCGTGCGGTCGTCGACGTAGTCCGGCAGCTTGACCAGGCGATCCGCTGCAACCAGCCGTGATTCGGCGTAGGCGCCGAGCGCCGATCCGTAGGCGACCCGGTCTCCCGGTTTCAGATCGGTGACGCCATTGCCGACGGACTCGACGACTCCCGCACCCTCCGAACCGGGAATGAAAGGCAGCGGCAGCGGGTAGAGCCCGGTGCGGTGATAGACATCGATGTAGTTCAGCCCGACGGCGGTTTGTTTGAGCTTGACCTGGCCGGGACCGGGCGCGCCGATCTCGATCGCTTCCCATTTCAATACCTCGGGACCGCCGGTCTGATGAACCCTGATCGCGTGTGGCATGGTGTAAGCTCCCGAAAAAAATAAGAAGCATTTAAACATAACTTCGAATCGCTGTCTTCGGACCGCCGGCGGGTGGCCGGCAATGCTGTCGCGCGATCATGCGTGCAAATCCATGCGGGAATGATGCAGGATATAATCGTTTCAATTCACCCAAAGGGATCAAGGTCATGTATCAGCGCATCTTGGCAGCGGTAGACAATAGCCCGACATCGAATCTTGCCCTAAAGGAAGCCATCGGTCTGGCAAAGGAGCAACACGCCGTTCTGCGAATCGTCTATGTGGTTGATGAAGTCAGTCTCTACAGCGATGTCCAATTCGTTGACCCGTCTGAAATCGAGCGGGCTTGGATCGAGACCGGGCACGAGATATTGGCCAAAGCGCAAAGCTCGGCCCGCACCGAGGGAATTGATGCCGAAGTCAAATTGCTCGAAACCGAAAACATAGGTGAGCGAATCGCCGACGCTATCGTTGAAGAGGCCAAGGCTTGGCCGGCGGATCTTGTTGTGGCGGGTACGCACGGCAGGACTGGTTTGGATCATCTGCTGATGGGCAGTGTGGCGGAGGGCATCGTGCGCGGTTGCCCGGTGCCCATCCTGCTGGTCCGTAATCGGCAACCGAAAACTCCGCATGAAGGCGCATCTGCCGGACAATCCTGATCAGCGGTTACCCAGACATGCCTGAGGAAATTCTCCTGCAAGGACTCACCAGCGCCGAAGCCCGGCAACGGCTCTTGAAGTACGGCCCCAACATGGTGGCCGAAGATCATCCCCATCCCTGGCTGCTGTTCCTGAAAAAATTCTGGGCACCGGTTCCCTGGATGCTGGAAGCCACCATCGCTTTGCAGTTCGCCCTCGGCAAGGCCAGCGAGGCAGGCATCATAGCCATCCTGCTGGTCTTCAATGCGGTGCTGGGTTTTGCCCAGGAGAACCGTGCCAACAATGCGCTGGCACTGCTCAAAAGCCGGCTGGCGATCCAGGTGCGCGTGCTGCGCGACAAAATCTGGCAACAAATGGCCGCACAGGAATTGGTGCCGGGGGATGTGGTACATCTGCGCATGGGCGACCTTGCGCCTGCCGATATACGCCTGCTTGATGGCCAGGTGCTGCTGGACCAATCCGCGCTCACCGGCGAATCCCTGCCGGTCGATGCAAGTGCCGGGGCGACCGTAAACGCCGGGACCATCGTCAAGCGCGGCGAGGCATCGGGTGAAGTCACTGCGACCGGCGTGCATACCTATTTCGGCAAGACCGCCGAATTGGTGCGCAGCGCCAGGACGGCAAGCCACCTTGAGATTCTGATCATGACCATCGTCAGGTACCTGGTGGCGCTTGACGCGATACTGGTTGCCGCCCTGCTGCTGTATAGCTGGATACACGGCATTGCGATAACCGAAGTTCTACCCTTCGCGCTGATCCTGCTGGTGGCTTCAGTGCCCATTGCGCTTCCGGCAACTTACACCCTTGCAACCGCGCTGGGTGCGTTGGAACTCGCCAGGAACGGCGTGCTGGTGACGCGGTTATCGGCGATCGAGGAAGCCGCTGCGATGGATGTGCTGGCCAGCGACAAGACCGGCACTATTACACAAAATAGTTTGGCGCTCAGTGCGCTCCAGTCATATGCCCCGTATACCGACAATGATCTGCTGCTTTGGGCCGCGCTGGCCAGCGACCATGCAACACAGGACCCGATAGACCTGGCCATTCTGGATGCGGCAAGATCGCGCGGACTGCTCTCCTCAATACCGCAACGCGTGAGCTTTATTCCCTTCGATCCGGAGACCAAGCGCTCGGAAGCCGAATACAGCCGGAACGGTGACAAGTTGCGCGTGCTCAAGGGAGCGCCGAGCGTGATAGTCGCACTGGTCGGGGGTAAGCCCGACATCGGCGCGGATGTGGATCGACTGGGCGCGGATGGTTCCCGCGTGCTGGCAATCGCCACCGAGACCGGCAGCAACGGCTTGCAGCTCGCCGGGCTGGTGGCGCTGCAAGACCCGCCGCGGGAGGATTCGCAGGCACTGATCCGCGACCTGCACGACCTGGGGGTGCGGGTACTGATGGTCTCCGGCGACGGCCCCGCGACGGCCCGCGCGGTGGCCGAAAAGGTGGGCATCGGCACCCGTGTGTGTGCACCGGAAAATCTGCAGCGTGCGATACAGACAAGCGTGCTGGACTATGACGTGTTTGCCCGGGTATTGCCGGAAGACAAGTTTCGTCTGGTCCAGGCATTGCAGCAAAGCGGGCATGTGGTCGGCATGAGCGGTGACGGCGTGAACGATGCACCGGCGCTCAAGCAGGCGGAGGTCGGCATAGCGGTTGCCAGTGCCACCGACGTCGCCAAGGCCGCCGCCAGCCTGGTGCTGACCAACCCCGGATTGGCGGATGTGAAGGCGGCGGTGGAAACCAGCAGGCGCATCAACCAGCGCATGCTCACCTATACCATGAACAAGATCATCAAGACCATGGAAATCGCCGTCTTCCTCAGCGTCGGCGTGATGCTCACGGGCGTGTTCGTGATCACGCCGCTGCTGATCGTGCTGCTGCTGTTCACCAATGATTTCGTCACGATGTCGATTGCGACGGATCACGTTTCCTTTGCGCGCAAACCCGAGCGCTGGAATATTCCCAACCTGATGCGGACTTCGGGCATTCTGGCGGGGTTCGTGCTGGTCCTGTCGTTTTCGGTATTTTTTGCCGGGCGCGATTGGCTGCATTTGCCGCTGAACCAGTTGCAGACACTGATCTTCGTGATGCTGGTTTTTACCGGCCAGGGCAATGTCTACCTGGTGCGCGAGCGCAGCCACTTCTGGAAGTCGGCACCCAGCCGATGGCTGTTGATCGCTTCCCTGCTGGACATCATCGCGGTGGTTGTCCTTTCCACACAAGGGATACTGATGACTGCCATTCCGCTGTGGCTGGTTTCCGGGTTAATGGTTTTGGTGCTGGTTTACCTGGTCGTATTGGACTTCATCAAGATACGCGTGTTCAGGCAATTCGGTTTCTAGGTTGCTGGCTCCCAATGCAAGGGCTATGACGCGATTCCAGGTTTGTGATTCAACTTTTGATCCACTGCATTGCTTCCTCTCGTTTGCTTGCGGCGAAGCTTTTTATCTCGCCGCTTATTACGACGGCACCGATCTTTAAACACCACTCTACCCATTTCGGGCCGCCGATCACGCCCATCTTTTCGAAATCGTTCATGTGGGCAAGCCCGAAGCGCGCGTCATCCCACGCCGCCGCCGCTTCCCAGCCATGAAACTCGTTCTCCATGTCCAGCAGCAACCGTGCCCTGCCGTGTGCCTGAATGATCGTTTCGAGGCGCGGGATGAGCACTTCCTTGTAGTCCTTGTCGGTCAACTTTCCCGTGGCGCCGAGGACAAGAATGTTTTCCCTGCTTTCAGGCGATATCGTGATCATGTGATGCTCCTTTGAGATGAATGGCGAACGCTATGCCGGTTTGCATGCCTTGATTTCGCATGGCGGCTAACCCGGACAGTGGCGACTTTCACACCTTGAGCGCCCGTATCAGCAGGTACTCGTGGCGGACGACATTGTCGTGCAGGTATTCGCCCAGCATTTCATCCATTTCATTGCGCCACGATTCGAGTCTTGCGGGATCATGCTGCAAGGCCTTCACGGTCTGGATGAACGGCCCGGTCTTGGCTTCCAGGAGGAACAGGCGCAAGTGTTTCGGGCTGAGCGCCGGGATGCCCATGATGCCGCGTTCGACATGCAGGCGCGTCACGCTGTCGCCGAGCCGTTGCCGCACGATTCCGACATCGCCCCATTGCACCGGCGAAACGATGCCCGGAGGCGCCGGCACATACTTCGCATTCAGGCTGAACATGCGGCCGATCAATTGCTCGCCGGGCCAGGTGGCGAACGCAATCGTGCCGCCGGGTTTCAGCACGCGCAGCATCTCGTTCACGGCGACATCGTGGCGCGGTGCGAACATGTGGCCGAACTGGCTCAGCACCGCGTCGAAAGCGGTATCCGGAAACGGCAGCGCCTCGGCATCGCCTTCATGCCAGTCGATATCGTCATGCCCGGCCACCGCGGCGCTTTCCCTTGCCTGTGCAAGCAGCGCAGGCGTCAGGTCAAGCCCGGTCACCTTGGCGCCGAGATTTCGTGTCGTGATCGCCACCACGCCGGTACCCGTTCCGACATCCAGCACCGCCTGACCGCGCTTCACACCGGCAAAGCGAACCAGATGGCCGGCCACGGGTGTGGTAAACACGGCCATCTCGCCGAAATTGCCCAGCGTCCAGGTCTCACGTTGTTTGTTTTTGAATTGCTCAATCGGATCCGTGTTCATGATTGCCTCCCTTCCGGTACAACAACACACTTCATGCACTGTTCACGATTTGTCCTGAAGCGGCCAAATCATCAGGTTCAATTGCGAAGCCCGGTCCCGGCCCCGGCCCAGGTTTCGCGGTCAGGTTTCTTCCAGCGCGGCGACTTTCTTGTACAGCCATCCTCCGAGGTACAGGCTGGCGCCGAGCACAAGCAGGCTCGCGATGCGTATCGGCGGTGCGGCCAGCGCGATGTCATAGAGCAGCGCCTTGAATACCGATGCGGCAAAGATGAGCAGGGAAGACTGGCCGAGGATTTTATCGCGCCTGTTCAGCGAAAGGAACAGGCATCCCAGCGCCAGCATGCCCCAGATCAGCGATACGACGAAGCGGTTGTCGAACACCTGTATCGCCCAACCCATCACGGCGATATGCCCCGCATACAGGGCAATCCTGCCCAGGTCTTTCATTGCACCCGTCTTGTGCACGAAATAGTAGCCAAGATAAAGCTCTGCCGCATAGCAAATCAACAACAGGTCATGCGCCGGCACATCGCGCAAGTCGGCCATCATGGTATGGCCGGCGAACAGGCGGAAGTAATTCGCGGCGAAGATCAGCGCAACGGCGAACCACACCGGCGTGCCGGGCGCCCCGATATCGTGGCGCAGTACCTCATAGGCAGCGGCCAGCGGGATGACGGCAAGACCCGCCCAGGGCGCCCATTGCGCCGGTACCGACTCGATATAGCCCGCGTGCACCAGCACCAGCGCAACGTAAGCACTGATCAGCGTGCGCCCTCCCGCAAGGTCGCGCTGCAACACGCGATACACGATGTAATAGCTCGCCAGCAATACCGCCGCGCTCGCCACGGCGATCCATGGCGCCAATCCCGGCACATGCTTGTCCAGCACGTGGTATTGCACAAAATAGAACAGCACCAGCGCCGGTATGTGCGCAACCGCTGTCTGTTCGGACATCTCCCGGATGCGCGCGCTGAAGATCGATGCGGCGGCGACGAAGATCGCGAAATGCACCGTCTGGAAAACCAGCGCCTCCAGCCATGCATCCTGGAAGGAACTGCTCCACACCAGGTCGAACAGGACCAGTGCCAGATACATCGCCAGCATATACACGCTGCGCTTTTGCACCCAGATCGAGAAGATCGAGAACACCACGCTCCAGCAGGCAAAGTAGATGATCAGGTCGGTGATGGCGTGGCTGCTGCTGCCCAGCAGCACCGGGGCGGAATAGGAGCCGACCACCGCAAACAGCGCATACAGTTCGCTCAGGAACAGCCGGTTCAGCCACAGCGAGATCAGGCAGATCGCGATGATCATGCTGGTTGCAAACACGGTATCGATCAGGTGGTAGTAATTGTGCGCGCCGTAGACGGACAGAAACAGCACCACGATCCCCGCGGCTGGCAACAGGCTCGCATAGTGCATGTCCCTGTTGCGCAACATCAGCCCGATCCCGATACAGGCAAAACCGCCCAGCATGGCCAGCATCAGCTGGCGCACCGGCGTCAGCCAGCCCGCGTTGATGGCCATCACCACCAGATAGACCGAAGCCAGCACCAGCGCAGTGGCGCCCGCCCAGCCGAGGATATTGGTGACCGAGGAAGATGCTTCCGGCTTGTGATCCTGGGGAGTTTGCCGAGGCTGCAGAATCTTCGCTGCAACTGCGGGCGACAACTGCGCGGAGGCCGCAGGTGCCGGGTTCTGGTTGTTGCCCGGCGCGGGAGAAACCGTGACCGATTTTCTGAGATAAAGCTCGATCGCCGCAAGCCTGGCTTCTATCTGTGACAGACGATCTTCCGTATTCATTGAACACCTCCGTGACAGCACACCCAATCCGATTCATGCCGGCTGTGCAATAGGGTCAAGAATGATTCTCCTGCAGCCGGCCTATGGTTCAATTGTTGCGACGGCACGCGCGTGGCAAATACCTGTCCTGGAGATCAGGGCTCATGCAATGCCAGTAGAGCTGTTTGTTTTCATCCAGCGCCGGCTCGAGCTCAAGGGATTTCCCGTCGATGATCGCCCCTTTCATGATGATGGTCAGCGTGCCATTCCGGGTATCCATGCTGATTCCGCTTACCGAAGGCGGCAACGATGCAGCAAAACCGGCCTCGCCGAGATTGCCGGGGAGTGTCTGGTTGCGCTTGCAATAATTGCCGACGGATTCTTCCGCAGACCGGCCCAACTCGTACGCCTGGGCGACGCGTGCCCGGGTGGTGTAATCCTGGTAGGCAGGGATCGCGACCGCGGCAACGATTCCCAAAAATGCGAAAAACACAAAGAACAGCAGGATGATGATCGCAATGTTGCTGGTTCCGCCCCTGTCGGAAAGTTCCCCCAGCTGCATTTGCGTATCGGCTGACGCAGCTCTCGCCGCTGCAATCTTCTTTTTGCAATGATTGTAATACAGTGCATTTGCGTACATCGGCGGCAGGAACAGAATGCCGGCCGAATAGACCAAGTTCCATGCGCCAACCAGCATGTATGCAGGACCATGTGTCGCCGCGGCCATTATTCCGCGCACGAGCCAGAACAGCAGAGAGGGCAGAAAGAAGTAGCCCAATGCGGCCAGCCACATCTTGCGGTACAGCAGCCAGTAGAAGGTGACGAAGAATGCCGGCCAATGCCATGTGGCGCTCGTCTTTCCTTCGGCATCGAAGCGCGCAAACCGATCCAGGTAATAATACTGGTTCTTCGGCCCCAACACAGCCTTGTAATACGCTTCGATACCAGTCGGCACGCCACTGCCTCCCTGCGCTTTTTGAAATTTGCCGGCCGGCAGCGGCAGCACTTCACCGCAAGCCTTGCAGAATGTCGCCGTATCATCGTTCGCAACACCGCACTTTGGACAATACATGGACTCCCCCCGCTCGCTTTGAGAATTTATCCGGCTTGCACCGGTACGACGTTACTTCATCCCGAGGAATAAAACAAATGCCCCGCGGCAACCCCAAATGCCGAGAATATTTCAACTCGGCACCAATTCTTTTGTGAATTCAAGAGCTGCATTCAGGTGTTTGGTTAATACTTGTTAAGTAGGACAAACACCGATACAGAATACTTCAGTTGTCTTACGGTTAACAGAGCGAGCGGCCGATAGTCAAATTAAGGACGTCGGTTCACAATTTTCAGCAAACTAGACATAGCTTCAGTTCACTCATCACTCGGACCCGAAGTGTCTTGGTCCGTGCGGCGAAATATAAAGCTCGAATGAGTTGGGTTAATACTACAGACAGCAGACTTTCTTCAGCATCGGCGGAGCAGACAAGCTACTGCAATCCTCCAATCGGTTTCAAATTATCGAATCATTTATGAATAGGGAATAATCAAAATGAAAGCCAATAATTACCGAAAGGAGGAAACTAAATGAAACTCAAATCCGTGTTGGTCTTCAATGCAGTCGCTGCGCTCGTCTTCGGGATTGGCTTTGTATTGATACCTGCAAAAGTGGGAGGGCTGTATGGCATCACACAGACTCCAGATGTGACGTTTGTGGGCCAGTTGTTTGGGGTAGAGCTTGTCGGGATCGGCTTGATTTGCTGGCTGATCAGAAATATTGCGGACCCCGGCTTCCAGCGAGCCATTATCATCTCCCTTCTCATCTCGGACATCGTTGGCGCAATTGTTTCCGTGCTGGGGATTACCTCTGGCGTGATGAATGCGGTTGGCTGGTCGTCTGTTGCAATCTATTTGTTGCTTGTTTTTGGTTATGGATATTTCCTGTTTGCAAAACCAAGGCCAGCCTAAACGAATGGGGTACGTCATTTCATAACTGCCAGAACACAACGGTATTTCATCACTGGAAGGAGGCTGCAAAATGACTACGATAGCGGCGGCAGGTTGGGTATTGGTCGGCATGGTTCTGATGGGAACCATGGTGTGGTTCACCATGCCAGCCTTAATGCTGGTCAAGCGCAAAAGCAATCGGAACTACGAGGATACGATTGCTGCGTTAACCGAAGCACTCAAGAGCAAACAGGACTGGATGGTTAAAGCAGTGAACGACTATCAAAAAAGCACTTCAAGTTTCGCGCCCATTGAACGGGTTGGCAGCATGAACATCTGCAATCCCCGTTACGCTTCAAAAATTCTGGCGAACGACGCTGACCGTGGCGTTACCGCATTCATGCCACTAGCCCTCGGGGTATATGAAGACAAGCACGGGCAGGTGTACGTCTCACAGCTGAATGTCGGACTCGTGGGCATGATGTTCGGCGGCACCATCGCAGAAGTAATGGGGATGGCCGGGAAAGACCTCAATGAAGTTGTTGCATCTGTTGCTGTCCGGTAAGAAGGCGTAGCCGCATAGCCGAACAGATCTGAATCGACCGCTGGCGGAGAGGCAAGTAGACATTTGTGAATTGCAGCTTATGACTGATAGACGACGCTTCATCAAGATTTTATGTGCGCTGCCGTTGATCGCCTTTCTGCCCGGGCTGGCGGATGCGGGAGATGTTTTTGATTTCGCGAAGCTCAAGGAGGGATACGCACAGCGCCTGAAGAGAATTCTGGCAGCCGGCGGGCTGCCCTACATCGATATAGAGAGCTCCTGCAAGGCAAGCAGAGTGGATATTGATTACATCGCAAAATACATCGATAGACTCGACATCGGGCTGATGGCGCTTTCGTCCGACATCAGCAAAGAGGAATACGAGGAAGGCGAGCTGACGGATGACTTGCAGCAAAGGCTGCTTGCCAGGTATCCGGACCGTTTCATCCCGGTTGGCAACGGTGCGCGCCCGCCGGCTTTGACGGAGGCATCAGAGGAATTTCTCGATGCCCAGGAGGCCGGCGTTCTGGCGAAGCAATTCATGCTGCTGGGCGAATATGAGTTCCGCCACTATCCATCGGGCAGGGAATTGAGGCGCGGCAAGAAGCATCGCGATGTCACCATCCCGATCGATGGCCCGATCGGGCATCGGCTGTTCAGCATCAGCGAGAAAACCGGCATTTCATCCCAGATACACTACGAAATAGAGGATGTGCTGTTGCCGCCGCTGGAAAAGATGCTGGGACTTTATCCGAAGGCGAAGGTGATCTGGTGTCATCTGGCACAGATCCGCTATATCGAACGCGCCTCCCGTTATTCGCCTTCGTATGTCGAGAACTTGATCAAGCTGCATCCGAATCTGCATTTTGATACCGCATTCAGGGATTTCAAATCAACATACATCTTAAGCCACCAGCACCATGCGCGTGTCTGGGCCTCCGAAGGCGTTCTCAAGCCGGAATGGCGCGACCTGATGGTTGCGTATCCTAAGCGGTTTTTATCGGCGCTGGATCTGGGCGGGGACCGGCTTGACCAGATAGTTGCATACGATCAGAACCACAGAAATTTCCTGAACTGTCTGCCGGCGGAAACCCGGCATCAAGTGGGGTATCGAAATGCCTGGTCGTTATTATTCGGCGAGGAGTTCGTCTGAGGAGGCTGGCTTGGCGTTATTGTTCGGCGTGCGAGGCGTAATCTATTCGATTCCTGTCCCGCTGATTCAGGATTTCTTGAATAACTCGTCGAGCGGATTCCTGCCTGCGGGTGCGCCGCCGGATACGCGCTTCGCGGTGAATTCTTCCTCGATGTTGTCGCGATAGAAACTCCATGCCGCGCCCGAGCCGCTGAGGCGTCGCCAGGTATCCTCGCCGACACCGCTGTATTGCAGCGTGCTGCCGTCGTCGAGTTGCACCTGCAGTAGCCGGGCGCGACTGTCATAGCCGAACGCGCGCAGTCTGCCCGAATTGATCTTCTTCATCTCCATGGTTTCATTTCCATGGCACGCTCATGGCAAGTTGAATATGGAACCGTGCTCCGCCTTGTCCTGTTGGGCGGCATCTGCGGCGCGCTTGAACGCGTCCCCGGCGCCTGCCGTGTCGCCCAGCGCGACGCGCGCTTGGCCGATCAACTGCCAGTTCGCGGCCTGCACATCGCTTTGGTGTCCGGCGAAACTGTTCGATTTGCGGGCCAGCGTGATCGCCTGTTCATACTGCCCCTGATCCAGGCGCAATTGTGCAAGCTGATGCCACAGCCAGGCGTTGCGCGGCTCGATGCGCAGCGCGCGTTCCAGCGAAGATCCCGCCGCTTCGCGACGCCCGGCCCCGTTGTCGGTCTGCGCCTGGTCCAGCAAAGCGATAACCGCCTTGTTGTCCGACATGGCCGAGCTTGGCTCGGGTTTCAGCGGCGCCGGCGCGATGATCGCACCCCCGCCCGGTTGTTCGGGCGGCACGGCCATGGCGGGTGCGGCAGTTGTCGGCGGCGTCGTCACGCTCGCGCATCCGGCAAGCGAGAGCAGCCACGCGGAAACCATAAATAAAGCGAATTTGTTGTTCAATCGAATAACCTCTGGAACCAGTTTTTGTTGCCCGTGTCCTGCCCGGCGCCGGGTGTCGCATCGGGTTTCGCTTCAACCTTGGCGGCGGATGCATCGGCAGGCGACGCATCGCACGGAGATATTGCGGCCGGTGCGGAACCCTTGAGGAATGGTAGCATCACGCCCGACTTGCATCCCGTATCATAACGCAGCCCGCTGACCGGGCCGACATTCACCATTTCGACATCATCCGGCATCACCGGTTCAAGCGGTTCCGGCTGGATGTTCTTCATCATCTCGCCCCACACGGTCATGGCGCCCGAGGCGCCGGTGAGTCCGGTGGACGTGTTGTCGTCGCGGCCTACCCAGACCACCGCCACGCGGTCGCCGGTGTAGCCGGCGAACCAGCTGTCGCGCAGATCGTCCGTGGTGCCGGTCTTGCCCGCGACATTCAAATCGGCGGACAGCCAGTTGACCAGCGATTGCGCCGTGCCCTCGCGCACCACGCGCTGAAGCGCCGCGGTCAGCAGGTACACCGGCCCGGGCGGGGCGACCGGTTCGACATTCAGCGGGAAACGCTGCAGCGGCTTGCCGTCGGCCGCGACGATGCTGCGGATCGCGCGCAGCGGCGTGCGGAAGCCGCCGTCGGCAAAAGTCTGGTAAAGCTGCGACACCTCGACCGGCGACAAACCGAAGGCGCCGAGCAGCGACGACGCAAAGGGCGGCGGCTGTTCCTGGATGCCGAACAGCGGCAGCTTGCCGAGGATGCCCTCGACGCCGAGTGATATGCCGAGCCGCGCGGTCGCGACGTTGTAGGACTCGGCCAACGCGGTGCGCAACTGCACCTCTCCGTGGAACTGGCGGTCGTAGTTGTTCGGCTTCCAGTCCGGTGTGCCCGGCTGGCGCCACACCAGCGGGCTGTCGTCCAGCGGCGTGATCAGCGTGTAGTGCTGCGGGTCTTCGAGCGCAGTCAGATAAATGACCGGTTTGATCAGCGAGCCGATCTGGCGCTGCGCATCGATGGCGCGGTTGAATCCGGCGTAGCGTGCCTCGCGCCCGCCCACCATCGCCTGTATCTCGCCGGTCTGCGTGCTGCTGACTACCACCGCCCCCTCCAGCGTGTTCGCGGGAAGCCGGTGCGATTTTTCGAGCGCGGAAAGGCGCGACGCCAGCGCATTTTCGGCCTGGTGCTGGACGATCGGATCGAGCGTGGTGAAGATGCGCAGCCCCTCGCTGCGCAGGTCTTCCTCGCGATAGTCGCGCTCCAGCTGGAGGTAAACAAACTGCATGAAGGCCGGATAAAGCGAAGTGCCGGCGGGAGCGCGCTGCACCACACCCAGCGGTTTGCGGCGCGCCTCGATGAATTGCGCCTGGGTGATCACGTTCTGGCTGGCCATTTCCTGCAGCACCACGTTGCGCCGCCTGAGCGCCCGCTCCGGATGCTTGCGCGGGTCATACACCGTCGGTCCCTTGACCATGCCGACCAGCGTGGCGATCTGCTGCGGCTCCAGCTGGTCCAGCGGGCGGTCGAAATAGAAATAGCTGGCCAGGCCGAAACCGTGGATGGCGCGGTTGGCATCCTGGCCGAGAAAGACCTCGTTCAGATAGGTCTCGAGTATCTCGCCCTTGCTGTAATGCAATTCGAGCAGCAGCGCCATCAGCACCTCGTTGGCCTTGCGCGCCAGCGTGCGTTGCGGGCCTAGGAAAAAATTCTTGACCAGCTGCTGGGTGATCGTGCTGCCGCCCTCGATGCGCTGCCCGGTCACGGTCTTGTACAGCGCGCGGGCGATGCCGCGCGGGTCGATGCCCCAGTGCGTATAGAATTTCCGGTCCTCGGTCGCGATCAGCGCGGCGGTCAGCAGCTTGGGAACCTGGTTGAGCCTGACCAGCTCGCGGTCCTCGTTGTGGCCGGGATAGATGCCGCCGATCAGCGGTGGCTCCATGCGCAACAGCGGCAGATCGGTATCCGTGCTGCCGCGAACCTGCAGCAGCGTAACCTTGCCGTCGGCGAACTCGATGCGCAGATGCTGCGAAGGCTGCGTGCCGTCGCCGAACACGAAGTCGCGTGTCGTGAAGTCGATGCCGTTCAAGCTATTCTTGTAGGTCGCCGTCGCGTCCGGCTGCGGGTTCTCGTGATACCCGATCGATTTCATCTCATCGGTGAATTGCCCGCGCGTCAGCTTCAGCCCCGGATACACCTCCAGCGCGCGGCCGTATACGCGCGCCGGCAACGCGAACTTGCGGCCGTCGAATGCCTCGCGGATGGTGACGTCCAGATAGTAGATATAGCCGGATAGTCCCAGCAGCAACAGCAGCATCACCAGACGCACCGGCCGGTTTGGCAATTTGAAGAAGCTGGATTTATTCCGGGGTGGGGATGACAAGGCCATTAGTGGTTACCAGCAAAGCATGTTTGCGCATATCTTAGACCAACGGGCGTAACCTGCCGCAATTAATTTTCTCCGTTTCGACCGTGGTATCCGTCACAATTGCGCGCCTGCCCCCAGTTTGCCTTGGATTTCAAAATGCCGGTCCGATAAGCTGAATATTCAAAAAGAATGGGACATGCGTTCCGATATCGCTGCCAGGGACCGCCAGACAGATTTTACGGGTGATCAGCATGTTTGCCGCGCCGCCACTCCCCGGGCGACACCCCGAGTTCGCGCTTGAACGCGCGGCTGAAAGCAGTTGTCGAATTGAACCCCGAATCGGCGGCGATTCTCTTGATTGCGTGATCGCTGCCGGCCAGCGCATCGGCAGCCAAACGCAGCCGCCATTCCGACAGGTACTGCATCGGTGTCCGTCCCATGTGCTGCACAAAGTGGTCCGCAAGCGTTGTGCGCGACGTCCCGAGTTCGTGCGCGAGCGTATCAAGTGTCCAGTCACTGCCGGGCTGCTGGTGCATGAGCGCGAGCGCGTGGCTTACATAACGATTCCTGATGCCGGAAAGCCAGCCGGCGCCATCATGGGCAAGCGTCTCCGCGTAAGAGCGAACCGCATCGACAAACAGCAGTTCCGACAGCTTGCACAGAACTGCTTGTGCGCCCGGATTTGCAATGCTGTCCGGCGAATCTTCGGGTTGGCATATCGCGTGCGGCAGAAGCGCTGCAGTGCTGTCGCCGCGAACGCGAAACTTGAACATGCGCGGCAGAGGCAGGATGAGAAGATCGGAAAGTGTCTTGTCGCAGGCGAAGAATCCGCACACCAGCCTTGTCCGGTCGCCGTCGCCGCCGTGTTTCACTCTGGACACCGCATCCCGGCGGATCATCTGTACAACCGCATCAGCCGTAAAGCGCAGCGGCGGCACGCCGAATTTGCTGGAAAGTACATGGACATCGCCGTGCGGAATCACGACGACCTCGCCCGCCTCGAGCGTGATCGGCTCATCTCCTTCGACCTGCACAACGCAACCTCCCTCGACAATCATATGATAAGGGATGATGCGGCCGCCACCGGGAGCAACCCGCTGTGCGATCTCTGCCGAGTCGGGTGTCTGAATCGCCCAGGATGCCGACAATTCCGCGTCGATGTATGCGGTGCCGCTCAGGCGGATGTCGCGCAGCAGTTCAGATAATGCATCCATAGGTTTGACCCATCCCTGGATATCGGATTGCTAGCCGCGAATTCTACATCAGCGATCATCCGGTAGTTCGGTCAAGTTTTCCGGTCGAAATGTCACTATTGCTTGAAGTCGGGGTTGTTACCATGCATGTGTGGCCGGCCGCATAGGCTGCAGCGGCGTGTAGCCGAATTTATCGCAATCCAACTCAAGGAGCTATCATGAATCCGAACAAGGCACTGTGGGAAAAAGGCGACTTCACGCGCATTGCGCAATCCATGAGAAACAGCGGGGAGGCTATCGTCAAAGGGTTGGGCATCAGCAAGGGCCATAAGGTACTGGACCTCGGATGCGGTGACGGCACGACCGCATTGCCGTCTGCAAAACATGGCGCAGACGTGCTCGGGGTCGATATTGCCAGCAACATGGTCGCGGCCGGGAACCGGCGCGCAATGGAAGAGGGCCTGACGAATTGCAGGTTTCAGGAAGGCGATGCATCCAACCTTGACGGGCTCGAGGACAAAACCTTTGACTTCGTCGTGAGCATTTTCGGCGCCATGTTTGCCCCCAGGCCGTTCGACGTGGCCAGGGAGATGGTGCGCGTCAGCCGGCCGGGAGGCAAGATCGTCATGGGCAACTGGATTCCCAATGACCCGACACTGGTTGCGCAACTTCTCAAAGTCAGCTCTTCTTATTCGCCACCGCCGCCGGAAGGCTTTGTCAGCCCCATGACCTGGGGGATCGAAAGCCACGTGATCGAACGATTTTCCGGTGCGGGCATACCCGGGGAAAATGTTTCGTTTGCAAGAGATACCTACACGTTCGAGTTTCCCGATACACCGTCAAAATTCGTGGACACATTCAGGAAATTCTATGGACCAACCATGAATGCTTTCGAAGCGGCAGAAAAAAGCGGCCGGGCCGGCGATTTGCAAGAGGAGCTGGAAGATTTGTTCCACAGCCACAACAAAAGCTCGAGCAAGGACACAACGATCATTCCGGCGACATACCTGCGCGTCGCAGTTGCGGTCAATTAACGATCAATCAATGAAAACAGAAAAAGGCCGGGCCTAGTCCCTTTAATTCTTGAACAGGTCCTGAAGGGCGATCGCAACACCGGCGGCCGCCAGGCCGTAGGCCACCAGCAGCGCCTGCGGATTGACGATCTAGATCCTCAGCACGATGACGAACGATATGACCAGAAACAGGATATGGGTCTTTTTGCGGAAGGAGTAGCGCGTTTTGGGTTCATGGATGCGCTGTGCGACGATCTGCTCCATGATGATCCGGAAGAACAGGAACGTCACGGTGATCGCGACCATCGAGTCGACGAACTTTGAAAGATCGACGTCCTTGTAATAAACATTGATGGCACAGGTCCCGAATGCCACAAGCAACAACACCAGGAGCGTACCCGGTCTTTTTTTCAGGGTAGGCGAAAAAAAAGCCGTCATGTTTCCGCTCCGTTAGTTGCATCCACGCGCGCGATGCAGCGCTTGTACAAGGGCCGTGCTGTCATCGTCGTTGGCAGCCGTTACACGTGAATTCGAGCGCAGCAGGCCGAAATGAGGTATAGCGGAATTGCTCTGCCTTCGAACAACAGCGTGGTCACTGCGACGGAGGATAGAGGCAGGGTCGCTTAATCCGGCCAATCAACCTTCGTTCCGCGCGGATACGGTATCACCATCCTGCGCAGCGGCAACCATACGACGGATCATGAAGACCAGGTAGAGCGAGAGCGCCGCGGCAAAGAAGCACCATACCGAGACGTAGGCATAACCGTAGATTGCCGAAGCCAGCACGCTGGACGTGGCAGCCAGCACGCCGAAGATCCTGATTGGCATGTGGTTGGAGAACAGCAGCGGCACCAGGATGGTCAGCGCATACAGCGCGGCCGGCGTGATCGGCAGGTGGATCGAGCTGCGCCAGGGAACGGAAAAATCGTAGGTGATGGAGTGCAATTTCACCCCGACGGTCATCCATTCTGGATGGGAGACCATTACGGAATAAACCAGCGTGCCGGCGAAAGCGCCGAACATCGCGCAGCCGGCAAAGATCCATTTGAGCAGCTTGCCGAACCTGCCGGCACGAACGGTCTCGACCATATAGCTGGCAAGCGGCAGCCACCACAGCCACAAAAAATGCGAGAAGAAGTGGAATCCCAGCGCATAGGGGACCGCTGCAGCGGCATGCCCTGCATCCAGCTCCTGCCATACCCGACCCTCGAATGCCTGCTGCAAACCGAAGAAGACGGGTACCAGCGCCCACATCAGAAATGGAGAATGCAGTTGCCTGACCTCGCGTACAGCAAAGAGCCCGGTGGCGACCAGCACGCCGGCGGCGCTATAGCTGACTGTTGCGGAAAAGCACATGGTAGAAAAGAGTCACCTGAATTAATCCCCATCGCGGCGGCCATGTCGAGTCTGGTTTCATATATCAGCCAGTCGAATTTGAATCGATCAATCCGCTATCAGCGCAACCGCCGCTGCCGCGGTTGCCTTGTCGATGTCGATGTGAACTTCGCAGTATTCATTGTTTTCGCCTGAGGGCGTCGGGTCGTCCGCGCAACTGCAACCGCCGATGATCCCCTGGTAGAAAATTCCGGCTTTGATCCGGATCGCGCTTTCCAATTCGTCAACGCGCTGGATCATCACCGTGACCGGGTTTTCGGCAACATAGTTGCTGCCGGACAAACCCTGTTGCAACGGCAGATTGTCGGCGCCCAGCGTTTCGATTTCCCGTTTGAGTACGGCCTCGAAGTCGGCGCCTCCCCATGCACGCAATGAATTGTGGAGTCGGATCATCAGCCCGGGTCATCCGTATCGTTGCCGCGCGGCGCGGATTCTACTTGCCTTCAATCCGTTTGGCGTACGAGATCGCATAGGCGGGCGAACGGAACTGCAGGATCGGGTCATCCGTCGGCTCGATGCCGTCGCTCATCACCAGCGGGTCGTAGTTGATGTTCTCGCATGGCGCTCCATGCTGCGGCGTTGCCGAGGTAATCGTCAGTGTCCCGACCTTCACTTCCTTGCGGTCGGCGGGCCACGCCAGTGTCGGGTTGACCACAGGGTCGCCGGGCTGGCCGATCGATACCACCATGTCCCAGCGCACCGGCCCCTTCGCGGTCCGGTCGATCAATGCCTGATCGAGAAAGTTCGGCGGCATCGATTTGAGTTCGGCATCGGTCAGGCGCTTTTCCCCGTCCTGCGGGACAAAGCGCCAGCGCACCAGCGTGGTCTTGTCGGCGCGATTGATGAACTTGAAGGTATGGATGCCGTAATAATCGCTGTTCGCGTAGCTCACCGGCGGGTTGTTCTTCGCCAGGAAATCCGCCAGCGCCAGGCTGTCCGGATGGGTTGCCTTGAATTCCATCATCTTGTTCGGGTCGGGCTTGCCAGTTGCCGGATCTGGCCTCAGCGCGATCATCTGGTCGTAGAAGGTTTTCGGCTGCGCCGCGCCGAATACCGGAACGTTCAGCATGGTCATGTGTTGCAATTCGTTGTTCGGCAGGCTGAATTCCAGCGCCATGCCGCGCGGGCTTTTTGCGGTATCGGGCGCCTTGGGATTGCCGCCCGCCAGCGAGAAGCGCGCCACCACCGGCACCGGTTTGCCGGAGAACAGTGTCGACCGGGTATAGGCGGCGGCCGCGCTGTGTATCCCGACAAACTCGCCCGCCGCGCAGATGCCCTTGATATGGTTGCGGCGCTGGCCGGGCGTGACGCCGAAGACATTTTCGATGGAAGTCACTACCTGGTCCGGCGTCACCTCCGGCTCGGCGGCGATCGCAAACGGTGTAGCGAGCGGCATGCCGAGTACAAGCGCGGCTGCCAGCATCCCTTTGTGCAACCGGTGTTGGTTGGCAAAATCCCCTACTGTCGTACTGGTCATCATGGCTGAGCTCCGTTGTGGAAAAGGCAAGGGCTCTACATTACTCCTTCTGAAAAAAATTAAAACAGTCCTTCCGGTCGATCGTTTCAACCGTGCAATGTCAGGTTAATCGAAGAGTCTGGAATAGCGCGTGGGGGCCAGGGCGCCGGCAGAAAATCGTAACGAGACTGCCCTGCTTGATTTCATTTTGTAACAATTATTGCGATGCCGACACCATCTGTTCGTGTCGCCATTGAATCTTTATTTCCCGCGATTCAATAGCGTCCCTGCGTCTTGTGGATGTAATTGGAAAGTTGCTGGCTTTCCTGGTTCATCCGCATCAGGTTGGCGTGGGTCACCCGGAACAGCGCACGCATCACCTTGTAGGCCAGGCGCGGGTGGGCATCCACCACGGTGTCGAAGGCCTCTGGAGTGAGCATGTAGACCGTGGCATCGCCAATCGCGCGCAGGGTTGCCTTGCGCGGCGAATGGTCGACAAACGCCCGGGTGCCGGCGCATTCGCCCGCGGTCATGGTGTGCACCAGGATCTGCTTGCCGTCAGAGGTAGCGCTGATCACCCCGAGCTTGCCGGAGGCGAGTATGTACAGCGTATGATCCGCTTCGCCCTCGTTGACCAGCAGCTCGCCATCCTTCAGCTCGCGCACGCCCATGATCGATGCCAATGTTTTGGCTTCGTCCTCGGTGATTTCCGAACATACCGTCGATTTGCCGATCAGCCTGTAGTCTGCCTTATTGCTCATTTCCAAGGTGCTCCTTTCCATGTCTGCCGTCGGACCATCAATGCCGCCATGTGCTTATTATAGGTTAGGTGCATGATCCCGGCGTGATTCAAATTTGCGATTCAAATTTCCGGCCACGCATCACACAATCACAGCATGCTATCCGCCCTGCGCAACCGCGTCGCGATCACGCGCATCACGTGGATTGCGAAATTGGGCGTCTGCTGGATCAGGAAATTGAAGCGCTTGTGGTCGATGGCCAGCAGCTTGCAATCAGTCTTCGCGATGATGGTCGCGGAGCGCGTCCCCTCATCGATCATTGCCATCTCGCCGATGATGGCGCCTGCCGCCACGGTCTCGACCACCCTGTCGTGCACGATGATGTCGGCGCTGCCGGACATCAGCACATACATCAGGTTGCCCGGCTCGCCTTCCCTGAACAGGGCTTGGCCGGCGGGAAGTGACTGAAGATCGGTTTCGTGTCTGAACAGTTCTGCCAGATTCATGGTGCGGCTCCCATCGTGGTTGATCGCGGCGCGATTCTAGCTGCTTATCCGGCCATTGTTGCCAGCAATTTCATTTGCGCGCCGCGCTCACCGGTGAACTGGCCGGTCATGCGTGTCAGTTTGCCTTGGCAGCATCGGGTTTGGCGGCTGCCGGCTTGGCCGCTATTTGCTTGTCAGGCCCCGGTTGCTTGGGCGCTGGTTTGGCGGCTGCCGGTTTGCCGGGTGCCGACTTGCCGGGTGTCGATTTATCTGGATTCGGCGCGGGCGTTTTTTTGATTTCGCCAAGCTTTAGCGTTTCAGGTTTGGCTTTGCGTTTGGCCTTGTGCTTTTTTGCTTTGACCCTGGATTTTTCCGACACGGCCTTGATTGTTTCCGCCTCGGCCGTGGGCGTTTCCGCTTTGTCATCGACGGAGGCTGCGGCCGCGGTGATTTCCTTTTCCTCGGCAACTTGTTTTTCTTTCGCGATTTGTTTTTCCTTCAGCCATTTTGCTTCGGCTTGCTGCCTGGCCTTGACGATCTTCTCGATATCGATCGGATGCGCGGCCAGGTAACGCCGGTCCGCGTCATTGATGGCGGCCACATCGCCGGCTTCGATGCCCAGTGTCGCCGCGTCGTACGACAATTGCCCGACCGAGAACTGCGGCATCACGTCGACCAGGGTAATCACATCGGCGGGACGTTGTGCGCGGCCCAGTCCGGTTGCTTTGACGTATGCCATGAGCTGGTAGCCGCGCTGCAACAGCGAGTCGCTCCCGGCATTCAGCAACACATCCCTGCCATCATATCGGGTGATGTGCGCTTCAAACGGCACGTTGACCAATGCTGCCTGGATACCCTTTGCGGCAGAATCGACCAGCCGGCTGATCGCGCTGCCAAACGCGGTGTCGTAAAAAGCGCGGCTGCCGAAAGGAATGCCGTTTCCCACCTTGACATCGCCGTCGGCGCGATCCTCAAGGCGGAGCGACAGCAGCGGTGCGCCGGTGAATCCGTCATGGATATGGAGCTCGACCTCGATGTGTCTTGTGTCTCCGACGATTCCCGCGTCGATGACTGTGCCGGAAATGACGAATTGCGCTCCCGTTTCGGCGGCAATTTGCACGATCGCCTGCTGGCGGGTGGTGTCATCGGCTTTCGGGATCGAGTAACGCGAATAGGTGGATAGGAAACTTTCCCCTGAGCCGATGCGCTTGGAAAGCGCGGCGGGCAAACCGTCGTAGATGTCGTTGATGTCGTCCACCTGCATGACATCGGCAACGCCAAACTGGGCGAATACGATTTTCCTTTTCGGCGGCTG
This sequence comes from Gallionella sp., assembly GCA_049684555.1. Lineage (GTDB taxonomy): Bacteria > Pseudomonadota > Gammaproteobacteria > Burkholderiales > Gallionellaceae > Gallionella. The sequence goes on from JBAVGB010000082.1 coordinate 55,600, forward strand.
GCCAATCGCCACGACCATCGGCCCCGGTTCAGCTGGTGGGGACGCCGCATGCACTTTGCCGGAACGGGCTGGCTGTGGTGCCAGGGTTCCCGCTTCCGGCACACCCGACCGGGCCGTGACCGCTGGAACCGGCGTTGTCTGCGCCACGCCCGACTGGGCGGTTACCGGTTGAATGTGTGTTGTCTGTGCCACTCCGGATTGGGCGGCTACTGGCGGTATGGTTACGGTTTGGGCCACCCCGGACTGGGCAGCCAGCGGTTGCACTGCTGGTGTCTGCGCGGCGCCCGTTGGAGCGGCTTGCCGTTTCACCGCTACCGTCGGTGCTACACCGGACTGGGGAGTGACCGCATTGACCGTTGCTGCTTTGGGCACAGCGGGCTTGGCAACTGCCGGGATTATCGTTCCGGTCTGACCCACGCCCGAGCGGGCAACTGCAGGTTTTGCAGGTTCTGTGGCGGCCACCCCGGATCGTGCCGTTTGCGGTGCTGCGGTATTCGCCGGTACCGCGCCGGAATGGACGGTTTCCGTTCGCGCCACACCTGACTGCGCAACGACCGGCTTGGACCATTCTATTTGTACCACTGAAGATTGTGCTACTGCCGGCTTGATCGTTGCGGCCTGCGCGATGCCCGATGGTGCAACGACCGGCATAAGCGTTTTTGTCTGGATAACGCCGGATTGGGGAAGGTAAGGCTTAAGCGTTTCAGATTGCGCAACATGCGGCTTCGACCATTCTATTTGTACCACTGAAGATTGTGCTTCTGCCGGCTTGACCGCTTCTGTCGCGGCAACGCCCGATGCGGCGACTTCGGCCCGAACGGTCTTCGCCGACGCCACGCCGGATTGTGCCGGTTCCGTTTGGGCGTCCCCCGGTAACGCAAAGGCAGTTTCAGTGATGCCGCAAGTCGCGCATGCAAAAGTGAACGCGCTTATGCAAATGCGGGCGCGATATCTTCGGGTCGATAACACTGGCGAATCGAAGCAAGACCTGTTGCGAACATTTTCCTGCATTACCACTCCTTTGGGCCGGATTGCCAATCGGTCAGATTCGGGCCTGCTGACTTCGTGCCTGCACGACGGCTCCCGGAAAATACCCGCGATGGATCCGGCGGGAAGTATCGGCAAGCCGCAGGAAGTGTCGGCAAGACCCATGCAAATATTCTCGGATTGGCAGGCGGCTCCCTATTCATCGGCCAATTTTCGGGAAAATTAAGGGTAACTCGCGCTGCCGGGAAAAAAAGTAACTGCCGGCATAACTTCTATTCGTTCCCGGCGAAGCAGACCACCTTGTTGCGGCCGGTCTGCTTCGCCTCGTAAAGCGCGGCATCGGCTTCTTTCAGCATCTCTTCCAGCGCACGACTGGCGCTCGCGGGGCAATTGGATATGCCGATGCTCACCGACAGGGAGATATTCCCGTTTGCGGCGGGATACGGGGTGGCGGCGATGATTTTGCGCAGGGATTCGGCCAGAACCATGGCCCCTTTGGGGTCGGTATCCGGTGCGATCACCAAAAACTCCTCCCCGCCGTAGCGACCGATCAGGTCATGCCCGCGCAGACGACCCGCAAGCAGTGTGGCGAGTTTGCACAGCACTTCATCGCCGGTCTGGTGGCCGTGGGTATCGTTGATGAGCTTGAAGTGGTCCGCATCGATCATCAGTAGCGCCAACGGCAAACCGGTGCGCCGGGCCAGCGCATGTTCGGCATGGTCTTTCAACGCCCGCCGGTTGGGGATCTGGGTCAGGCTGTCGGTCATTGCCAGGTGCATGATCTCCCGGTCGGTGCGTTCCTTGACCAGAAGCAGGAAACCGAAGGACCCGAGCAGCGCGGTCGACATGGCTGCCATAAAGGCGATAAGCTGGATCGGCTGGAGCATCAGGGTATTTTGCGGCTCGGCGAATGAACTGTGGCCAAACAGGGCGAACACGGCTCGCAGTGCCAGCACTATCAGCAGCAACACGATTCCGAAAAACAGCAGTTGCCATGCCTGTCCGGCACGGGTATCCGGATCGGTTAACAGCGCGCGCGCGATCAGCACCAACTGGAAGCCGTAAATGATGCCGTCCCAGACGAAACGGGAACGTATGTCATCCTGCAGTATGGCTGCCATCGCCAGCGTCAACGCGACCGGTACCAGATACTGCCAGCGCGGCAAACGGCGATGCTGGAATTCATAAATCGCAGCCAGTATCAAGGCATACCCGACGGCGATGAATCCATTGGGGACAACGATCGAGAAGAAACCGGGAATCCTGCCGCGTGCGGCGATCAGCCCCCAGGCCATGCATTCGAAGAACATCGCCGCCGCCCATTTCCCCATGCCGTCCGGTTTGCTGCCCTTCCTTCCGGAGGCGGCAACGAACATGCTCATAACTGCCAAACCATAGGTCAGGATCAGCGAAAACAGCAGGGTGCGGGGGTCCAGGTTCATGGAATCATGTCTTGGTCGCGGCAGTGATGTTTAGCGATCTTATTGCCGGCTATTCGGCTTGTAGCGGATCCGCTTCGGTTTCGCATCTTCCCCGTCCGGGCGTTTGCGATGGTCGGTCACAAAAGGCGCCGGTTCCGCTTTGTTATTTTGAATTTCTTTCATTTCACTGCCTTGAAAAAATGCGATGCGGTGCCTTGTAATTCATGATTGTTCAATCCCCCCGGCTTCCCAATCGTTCCAGCTTTTCCAGCCATTTCCTTGCGGCCCGCTCATTCATGTTTCCGACCATGCCGATGATGGTATCCCGCACCGGATGTATGCCGACAAAGCCGAGTATATTGCGTTCCAGCGACCTGATGCTGTGGGCGAAGAAAAACCAGCGATACACCATGGCCGGCATCCCCATTGTAACGATTACCCGTGCCGAACGGCCTTTGAGCGCCTTGTGCAGCATCGGATTCTTTTCGCGCGGGAAAGCGAAACCCGGGCGCGCCACCTGTTCGAGAAAGCCCTTCAGCAAGGCGGGCATATCGCCCATCCACAGCGGAAACACGAACACGACATGTTCCGCCCATTTGATCGCCGCTTGCGCTTCGGCCAGACTGGCCGGCAGCGCGCCGTCTTTCCACTCGCTCTCGCTGTGCAGGATCGGGAATTCAAGACTGGCCACGTTGACGCGTTTAACCTCATGACCGGCTGCTATTGCACCCCGGGCATAGCTCTCCTCCAGCGCATGGCAAAAATGCTGCTTGCCTGCATCCGGGTGCCCCTGTATCAAAAGAATACGCTTGCCCATGCTGCGCTCCCCGGTGAACAGATCAATAAAAGCCCGTTCAGTATAAACAAGGATAATTCAGAAGCTGACACGAACTATTTCGAGCTTGACCCCTTCAATTCCTTCGTTCGATGGCGTCCTACACTATCGATTCGCCGTGTCCCCGATTGTTCTACCGAGTTTCAAACTGCTATCATCCGGCAAAGGGTATCATCCGGCAAAGGGTATCATCCGGCAAAGGGTATCATATAGTGAAACCTGGCAACGTTATTCTACCGGCACCCGCCATCCATCCAATTCAGGCAATCACCATCCGGGCAATCACATGACCGAACAATTAATCAACGTTGGCTCGCTGGTCAAGGACGCGAAAGACGGTCTGACCGCCGAGGAGAAACTCGGGTTGAAAATACAGCTGTCGGAAAAAATACAGCAGCTCACCGCGCTGGAGGAATCCGACCCTTTGCAGCGCGCCCACCTGCAACTGGACATCGCCGAGATCCTGAATGCGCTGGAACGCAGAAAGGAGGCATGGGAAATCGCCCGCGAAGCATTTGCCTGGTCCATGCAGCAGGCATCCTGGCAGGATGCCGTCGAGGCGTGCAACGTGCTCTATCAGGCCGCCCAGCGAGATTCAATTGCGGTGCTGGGCATGGGCATCTGGCTGGCCGTCACCTTCCCGGTCGACCCCGAACTGACCGTGGCCATGCTGGTCCACGCGATCGACGAAATGCCGGATGATGCAGACGGTGCCGCGGTGGCGGCGATCACTGCGCGCTATGTGGTTGACCTGCGCGCCGGGGACGACAAGCATGAGAGCCAAAGCTTCCTGGTCGACAATCTGATTGCGATGGTGGCCAAGCGCCACAGCCAGGTGCAGGACCAGGGTGCGATGGACCTGTGGCTGGATAAACTTGGGCTGCGCGACCCGCAGGCGTTCCTGCCGCGCATGGCGCTGGTGGTGGATGCCATCGTCGGCGACAAATGGTGGTTTGATCGTGATGTGTTGCGCAGCAGATTGCCTGATTAGTATCGGCTCGATCTTGAGCCGACACAATCCCTGGTAAAACACCGCGCATCAATGGAGTCAGACCCTGCGTTTTGCCTGAAAGCCGAAACGAAGCTGAGTCGATCAGAATTCTGAAAACGATTTCGAAGTTGACCCCATGGGCGCCATAATTACTTGACGGCTTTCCTGGCCACCGCCGCTTTCCTGACGGCCGGTTTCTTCTTCGCTGTCGTCTTGTTCGCTGCAGGTTTGTTCTCGGATGCCGCCTTTATCTTGGCGCCCGCATTGTGGGCAGCCGCCATTATCTTGGCCCCAGCCTTCCTGGCCGCATCCTCCAGCGAGACGCCCGCGCGTTTTGCCGCGGCCTCGATCTGTTGTTCAGCCTTCAGGATGACCGGCTTTGCCTTGGCACTCGCCCTTTTGGCTGCCGGCCTTATCTTGGCGGCTTCCTTTCGGGTTGCAGACATGATGTCGGCTCCGGCCTTCCTGGCCACCGGCTTTAACTCGGCACCGGCTTTTCTGGCGACGGCCATGATCTCGGCAGCCGCCTTCCTTGCCGCTGCCATGATATCGGCTCCCGCTTTATGGGCTGCCGGTTTCTTGACGGCTGTTTTTTTGGCTGCAGGTTTTTTTACAGCTGGTTTGCCGGGTGCTGCTTTTATAGCCGTTGCCATTTCAGTCTCCTTGGTTAAAAAGTGAAGTTAATGGGATGCGCTAGTCGTGATGGCAGAGCAACAACATGTGTCGGAATTAATTGGGCTCCGTCCGCATATTATCACTGGTCGTACCTTGATTGCTGCGCCCACATGCGGATAATGGCGGCATGATTCCAACGCTTCGCGCCTGCCTTGCTGTAATAGCAATGTTGTTGATCGCCGGCTGTGCGACTTATCAGCCTGCGCAGACCGAAAATGTCTGTTCCATTTTCCGTGGTGATACCGATTGGTACAAGTCTGCGCTCGATGCAAATAAACGCTGGGGAACGCCGGTTTGGGTAATGATGGCGATCATCGACCAGGAATCGCGTTTTGTCAGTGATGCAAAACCGGCACGCGACTGGTTCCTGTTCATCCCGCTACCGCGCCAATCATCGGCTTATGGTTATGCCCAGGCGCAAGACCAGACGTGGGAGAACTATATGAAGGACACGGGCAACAGCGGCCATGACCGTGATGATTTTGCCGATGCGATCAACTTTGTCGGCTGGTATACCAACACGACACAGCGCACCCTCGGCATCTCCAAGTGGGATGCCTACCACCAGTACCTCGTCTATCACGAAGGGTACGATGCGTACAAGAGCGGCAGCTGGGAGAACAAGGAGTGGCTGAAGCAGGTGGCCGGCAAGGTCAGGCGCAAAGCAGCTGCCTATAATGCCCAGTTGAAGCAGTGCAAGCCGGAGCTGGACGCCAAGGCGGACAGCTGGTTTTAATTTTCATGTCAGCGGGCGGCTATCCGCTGCCGCCGCCTTTTCTGCATTGCATACGTGAAAAATTCATGGATGCCGGCCGCTTTAACCCGCCCATTTAGGCCACAATATCGCATGCCCAAAATCCCGCTCCGGTTCATCCTGCTGATCGCCGCACTGGTACTGCTCGTCACGGCCATCCAGTACGGCCTGCTGACGGTGGCATTCGAAAAGCTCGACCTTTCCGCCGACTCCGCCTATCTCCTGTTCATCACCATACTGGCCGGCAGCATGATCAACCTGCCGCTGTTCAGCATGAAAAGCGATCCGCCGAACCTAGAGGAATTGCCGCCGCAATTGCGCGAGCTGTATCGCGGCATGCCGTACACCGGCAAGACCGTCATCATGGCCAACGTCGGCGGCTGCGTGGTGCCGGCTGCATTCTGTTTTTACCTGCTGGCGCACCACCCGTTGAATATCCTTTACGTGACGATTGCGGTTGCCGCCGTCGCCCTGCTGAGCTTCAAGATCAGCCACAGGGTGCCCGGCATCGGCATGGGCATGCCGATACTGCTCGCCCCCGTGCTGGCCGCGCTGGTTTCCGTCGCGCTCGATCCGGCCAATGCTGCGCCCATGGCCTTCATCAGCGGCACGCTGGGCGTGCTGATCGGCGCCGACCTGCTGCACCTCAAGGACATCCGGAAGATGGGCACGCCGTTCGCCTCGATCGGCGGCGCGGGCAGCTTCGACGGGATATTCATCAGCGGGCTTGTGGCGGTGTTGCTGGCTTAGGTGGTGGTTGGTTTGATCGGTGAAGGCGGAGGAAAAATATATTGTGAAGCTGACCCCATTAATTCAGGTCTGTGGCAACGATGGAAACGTCTTCCGGCAGCAGGGATGCAAGGCGACGGGTGACGACGCCAGTGCCGGCGGCAATCTCGAGTACCCGGTCAAGCCTTCGCGTAGCCAGGCGCCTTGCG
>JBAVGB010000083.1:0-13080 GCA_049684555.1 Gallionella sp.
GCGAATGCCCAACAAATCCGAGCTTTCATTGATGCGAAAGCAAAATACCCCGGATGGTCCGGGGTATTTTTGGTGCTGGTCTAGCGGTTACCGGCTAGTATCTCAGGCCGACCCCAAAAAGATAAGGGACTGTGTTGCTGGTATAGGTGAACGCGCCCGCGGTCGCTATATCGGCGACGCCCGAGGTGGCACTCGTTGTATAGGTGACAAGACCTGGCCATGGACTATCAGGTGTAAGCGTACCTGGGGTAGCGATGCCGAGATCAGTGTCATTATCGGTATAACTCGCTCCTGTACTTGTTCCTGTAATGGTCAACAAATGCCGACCGCCGATATTGTTCGTGACGAAATAATATCCGTTCATCTGTCCGGACTGCATGCTGGTCATCACGCTGGTTTGGGCTATCGCGACCGCATGGCCAAAACCGAATATTGAAGGAGCGTTAATATCATCATAGTCGAACACTGCGATATTCTGCCCAGCCACGCTGAATGCGAACAACCATGCCCTATGGACACTGTCAGTCATGAAGTTGTAAACACCCGGCGTAGCTGTCGTGACCAGGTTGCCGGTTTTGGTTGGTGTACTTCCGGAAGGAGTCCTGCTTCCGACCGGAGCGCAGCCTGTCGCTGTCGAACCCGTCGATCCTGCCGCACTCGTCAAGTTACCGAAATCGCAGGTGGTTATCGCCGCGGAAGCGCCTCCAGTAACGGGGGTGATCCAAGCTGTACCGTAGTGGTTTGCGCATGCTCCTCCGGTAACCAATCCACGTGACCTCACATTGCAACCAAACCCCTGGACATTGTATTCACCGGCCAAGCCGGCCAATGAAGTCATCGCGTTGGCCCCGCCGAATACCGGTATCTGTCTTAAACTGCCGCCGATTGGATTGATGATGACATGACCGACGAATATGCCATTTTGCAGCGGGTACACCTCGCCGCCCTGTATGAATCCGTCAATCGAGGGCATGACATTGTAGCTGCCCACCGCATTCCTGCTGCTGAGCATGCCAGTGGTGGATTCCGTTAGCGACACCGCAGAGGCAGGCCCTAGACCAACGGCAGAGGCCGAGTAGCTCGTCTCGATCACCTTCACGGAATACACCATGTTTCCGGTATCCACACGGAATTGCAATATGTCGCCGGCCCCGACCGAAGTTGTGTAGGACTGCACAAACCCAGAAGGGCCGCCCCCGCCGCCGCACGCCGCGACCAGGATCGCCACGATGAATGCCGCGCCCAGCGTCTGGGCAGCGATGGTAAATCTGTTCCTGAAATTCATGTCGTGTTTTCCCTTGAGGATGTCGGAGTTGTGGATAATCAGCGAAGCAGCTGGTTGTCATCCTAGCGACAGCGATGCGGTGCCGTCAACGGGAAAATTGTATCGCCAGTGTATCGATACTGTTTCAAACTCAGGACATTAGCCAGGTATCGTCCGGCACCCGCTCTGTTGCTCAGGAAACCCAGCTCCCGGTATCATCGTCCAGCGCAGCAACAGCACCGATCAATCCCGGCCAAGGCGCATGGATTACCCAAGTTGGAATCCGGGCGAGATAAGAACTGAACCTGCCCTTTTCCTCGAAGCGGGCGCGAAACGGCGAGGTCGCAAAATAATCCCCCAGTTTGGGAATGATGCCGCCGCCGATGTAGACGCCGCCGCGCGCTCCGAGCACCAGTGCAACATCGGCCGCGACCGTTCCCAGCATCGCGCAAAAGGTTGCTATCGTTTCCCTGCACACCGGACAGCTGCCCGCCACACCGCGCTCGCTGATCTCATCCGGCTGCAGCATTTCATTCGCTACCCCGGCGGATTCCGCAATCACGTCGTAAAGCATCATCAGGCCGGGGCCGGAGAGCAGCCGTTCGGCCGACACGTGGGTGTAACGCTTCCTTGTCAGCGCAACCAGTTCCGCCTCGCGCGCATTGAATGCCGGCAGGGTCACATGCCCGCCCTCGCCCTCGATCGCGCTATAGCCCGTTGCGCTCGGAATCAGCCCAGACACGCCCAGCCCGGTACCGGGCCCGATCAGGCCGATGGCTTTTCCCGCCTCCGGTTCACCCGTTCCGACTTGCACCAGGTTATCTGGCCCGAGTTTCGGCAACGCGAGTGCCAGCGCGGTGAAATCGTTGAGCATGCGCAAATGGGTCAGCGCAAGTTTGTCGCGCGTCGCGTCGATGGAAAACTTCCAGCCGTTGTTGGTCATGGCCAGCATGTCGCCCGAGATCGCGGTGGCGATCGCCAATCCCGCCCAGCGGGGGTGGGGCAGTCCGGTCAGTTTCAGGTAATGCGCGATCGCTTCGGCGGGCCCGGCGAAATCGCCGCTAGGCAGCGCAAGCGGTTCGGTGATCGGCGTGCCCTGCGATAGCTGCATCGCGAATCTGGCATTGGTCCCGCCGATGTCACCCACCAGACGGGGGTAGGTATCGGCCAGAGCATTCGGCATGGTTATCCTCGTTAAGTTTGCAAAGTCCAAAAAGGCGTGGCGGAAACGTCGTCATGCAATCACACCCGGTGACTGGATCAGATTGTACGATAACGGGAAGCCTCGCAGGCTAACGCAGATCGTTGCGCTTGCGGTAAGCCTGTTCCAGCGCAAGTTTTGCGTTGTCTACCGCGCGCTGCAGTTGCTCCACGCGCTGGAAGTAGGATTCCCTGAGCCGCGTTCCGCCGCCGACCTTGCCGATCCGGTCGGTGCCGGTGGGCTTGGAACCGCTTTGCAGCGCTGCTTCCGCCTTCTGCAGATTGGTGATCGCGTCGTTTACCTGCCGGTCGGCTTCATCGAGTTTCGAACGCCGTTCCTGCATTCCGGCAGCGGCCTGGTTCTGCATCGCGCCCAGCATCCTGACCGCCGCGCGCTGTTCTTCAACGGGCAGGGTCTGGATCGTGATGGTGGTCACGGCAGAAGGGCTGTAGTTTTCGGGCAGGGATTGGGTATACACCGTGACGCCGTCCGGGCCGGTATATTTGTAGACGGTGGTGTCGGCCTGCGCCGCATGCATGGCCGTCAGCAGGATAAAGACGGCAGACATATTGAACGCGCCAAAATGCACTGATTTGAAATGATGGGCCATGCTGACCTCCGGTATGGGTTTGGGGTGACCATTATGCAGAACGCGAACCGGCATCTTAACGCCGCTTGCAAGCGGTTGCATGTTTTCATAGCGCGTGTCTGTCTTGCGGAATCCGGTTATGAATACAGCGCAGGCAGAGCATGGCCAGACCGGATTCCACAATCGCCGATTGATAAAACGGCCTGCCAGTTGGCAGTGGCGTTGTGCAACAATCCAGTCCTGTCATTTGTCTGGCTTGTTATCATGGCATTTATTCATAAGGAGGTTGATCATGCGTATTTCAAGTTTGCGCGGCGTTGTTGCCGCTGCCGTGATGTTGTCCGGCCTGATGAGTTCGCCGGTGTTTGCTTCGGAGGTGAACGCGGCGGTGGCGTCCAATTTTTCCGCGCCAATGAAGCAGATCGCCGACGTGTTTCAAAAAGAGAGCGGCGACACGGTGAAACTCAGCTTCGGATCCACCGGCAAGTTCTATGAGCAAATCAGGGGCGGCGCGCCGTTCGATGTGTTCTTCGCGGCCGATACGGCCACGCCGCAACGCATGGAACAAGAGGGGCTGACCGTCAACGGCTCGCGCTTCGTCTATGCGCTGGGCAAGCTGGTGCTGTGGAGCGCGCAGCCGGGTTATGTGGATGACCAGGGCGCAGTGTTGCGCAAAGGTGGCTTTGGCAAGCTGGCCATCGCCGATCCCAAGCTCGCGCCTTACGGCGTCGCGGCACAGCAGACGCTGGAACATCTGGGGTTGTGGGATGCGCTGCAGCCCAAGCTGGTGACAGGCGAGAACATAACGCAAACTTACCAGTTCGTCGCGACCGGAAATGCCGAGCTGGGTTTCGTCGCGCTGTCGCAGGTGATGCGCGATGGCAAGCTCAGCGCGGGATCGTCGTGGCTGGTCCCATCGGATATGTACCAACTGATCCAGCAAAGCGCGGTGCTGCTGGCCGGCGCGAAGGACAAGGCGGCAGCGCAGGCGTTTCTCGATTTTCTGAAGGGCGACAAGGCGGCCGCGGTGATACGCAGTTACGGATACGCGCTGCCCTGATCTGACAACACCATGCACGTACTTAACCCCGACGACCTGCAAGCCGTGTGGCTGACGCTCAAGCTGGCGAGCGCAGCCACGCTGCTGCTGCTTCTGGTCGCCACGCCGCTGGCATGGTGGCTGGCGTACGATCGCAAATGGTACCGCAGCATGGTGTCTGCGCTGGTCGCGCTGCCGCTGGTGCTGCCGCCCGCGGTGCTGGGTTTTTATCTGTTGGTATTGATGGGCCCGCGCGGGCCGGTGGGGGAACTGACCCAGGCCCTGCATCTTGGCACCCTGCCGTTCACCTTCGCCGGGCTGGTGGTCGGCTCGGTGCTGTTCTCGCTGCCGTTCGCGGTGCAGCCGATCCGCAACGCATTCGAGGCAATCGGCAAGCGCCCGCTGGAAGTCGCGGCCACGTTGCGCGCCGGAACCTGGGACCGCTTTTACAGCATTGCGCTGCCGCTGGCGCGTCCGGGTTTTTTCACCGCGATCGTGCTCGCCTTTGCGCACACGGTCGGCGAATTCGGCGTGGTGCTGATGCTGGGCGGCAACATCCCGGGCGAGACGCGGGTGCTGTCCGTGGCGATCTACAACCATGTCGAGGCGATGGAATACGGCGCGGCGCATTGGCTCGCCGGCAGCATGGTGCTGTTCTCGTTCGCGGTGCTGCTGGTCCTGTATCTTGCCGGCGGCAAGCCGCCGAGCGTGATGCGATGACCGGCATCATCGCGCGCTTCAAGCTGCAACTGGACAGCTTCGCGCTGGATGCGGGTTTTGATGCGCCGGCAACAGGCGTGACGGGTTTGTTCGGCCCGTCGGGTTCCGGCAAGACCACGCTGCTGCGCTGCATTGCCGGGCTGGAGCGTGGCTCTGGCTCGCTGCACGTCAATGGCGAGGTTTGGCAGGACGCCGCGCGATTCGTGCCGGTGCACAAGCGGCCGCTGGGTTACGTGTTCCAGGAGACCAGCCTGTTCCCACACCTGTCAGTGCGTGCCAATCTGGAATACGGACTGAAACGCATCGTAGCGGCCGAACGGAAAGTGCACCTGGAACAGGTGACGGACTGGCTGGGACTGGAACGGCTGATCGGGCGCGGCGATCCGGCGAAACTTTCCGGCGGCGAACGCCAGCGCGTCGCGATCGGGCGCGCGCTGCTCACCAGCCCGCGCCTGCTGTTGATGGACGAGCCGCTCTCCGCGCTCGACACCGCCAGCAAACAGGAGATTATGCCGTACCTGGAACGATTGCATCGCGAGCTGAATATCCCGGTGCTCTACGTCAGCCATGCGCTGGACGAGGTGGCGCGGCTGGCCGACCATCTGGTGCTGCTGGAACAGGGCCGGGTGATCGCGAGCGGTGCGCTGCAGCAAACCCTCGCGCGGCTCGATCTGCCCACCGCGCATCTGGACGATGCGGGCGCGGTGATCGACGCGGCCGTGGCGCAGCATGACGAGAAATACCACCTGACGCGCGTGGATTTTGCGGGCGGCCACCTGTGGGTGGGCATGGTGGAGCAGCCGTTCGCCAGCGGCGTGCGCGCCCGGGTGCTGGCGCGCGACGTGAGCATCGCGACGCAGGCGCCGCAGGGTAGCAGCATCAACAACATCCTGAATGCTCGCATTGAAGAAATACTTGACGAGGGACCGGACAAGGTGATCGTGCGCATGACGGTCGGCGAGTCGAATGTGCTGCTGTCGCGCATCACGCGCCGCTCGCGCGACCAGCTCGGTCTTGCCGCCGGCATGGCGGTGTATGCGCAGGTCAAGAGTGTGGCGCTGATGTAATGAGCATCGAGATCGATTTTGCCAACGCCGGCGACCTGCCGCAACTCTCCGACCTGTTGGCCGAACTGTTCACGCTGGAAAGCGATTTCAAGCCCGAACGCGAAAAACAACTGCGCGGCTTGCGTCTGATCCTGGAAAATCCGGCACTGGGCCGGTTGTTCGTGCTGCGCGACAAGGAAAAAGTGCTGGGCATGGCCAACGCGCTGATCACGGTCAGCACCGCAGAAGGGGCTCGCGTGTTGTTGCTCGAGGACGTGATCGTGCGCGCCGAACATCGCGGCAACGGACTGGGGCAAAGGCTGGTCGGGCATGTGCTCGCATGGGCAAAGGCACAAGGGCTGACCCGGATCACGCTGCTGGCTGACAAGGAAAATGCAGCCGCGCTGGATTTTTACCGCAAGCTCGGATTCGGTGATCCCCAAATGCAGGTGTTGCGCAAGCAGACAGGGTGAACGGGCAGCCGATCGGGTCGTGTCGGATTTCCCGAGCGCCAAATTGTGCAGCTAGTCACCCATGTTGGTGCCGATATGACGCGCACTCAATATCCACGGATGGTCGAGCGGCACAGTCTTGACCTTGCCGGCGACCTCTTCCAGTTTGACCGCTTTGGTGCCTTCGCCGCGGGCCGCGACCATCACGCCGTAGTGGCCCTGATCGATCAGCTCGGTGCATGCCGTTCCCAGGCGGGTGGCGAGCAGGCGATCCGCCGCTGAGGGAATGCCGCCGCGTTGCAGGTGGCCGAGTATGGTGACGCGAGCCTCCAGTCCGGTCAGCAATTCGAGCTGCTTGGCGAGGCGCACGGTTTTTTCCGCATATTGCGATTCCTGGGATTTCTCCGCGTCGGTTTTTTTGCCTTCCCTGGTCTTGCCGGCGGCCTTGTCATCCTGCTTGGCCAGCAGCACTTCATGTTCCTCTCTTGAAACGACACCTTCTGCCATTGCGACGATGCTGAAGCTCTTGCCGAGCCGGCTGCGTTCGCGGATCGCCTCGGCCACGCTTTCGACCGCGTACGGGATCTCCGGGATCAGGATCACGTCCGCACCGCCGGCGATGCCAGCACCCAGCGCCAGCCAGCCGGCGCGGTGGCCCATGATCTCCACCACGATGATGCGGTGATGGCTGTGGGCTGTGCTGTGCAGGCGGTCGATCGCATCGGTCGCGATGCCCAGCGCGGTGTCGTAACCGAACGTGATATCGGTCTGGGCAACGTCGTTGTCTATGGTCTTGGGCAGGGTCAGGATGTTGAGCCCCTTTGCCTTCAGGCGCAGCGCATTTTTCTGGGTACCGCCGCCGCCCAAACAGACCAGCGCATCGAGACCGTTCTCATGGTAGTTGGCAACGATCACATCGGTCATGTCGACCACTTTCCCGTCGACCAGCATGCGGTGGGGTTTGTCGCGGCTGGTGCCCAGTATGGTGCCGCCGCGGGTCAGGATGTCCGACAGGTTGCCTGCATTCATTTTCATTGTGCGGTTTTTCATCATGCCGCGAAATCCGTCGCGAAATCCGATGAGTTCCATCCGGTAATGGTTCAGCGCCGACTTCCCGACGCCGCGTATCGCCGTGTTCAAGCCGGGGCTGTCTCCGCCGGAGGTGAGGATACCGATTTTCTTTGCCATTGATGTTTCCCATTTATGCGAGTCGGGACATCATCGGAGATTAGCCGGTAATGGTCAATCGCGCCGTGATCGTTCCGCGTTTCACGCAATGCAAAGAGCGTATCCACAGATGCTGTCGTGATCACTTGTTCAGGAAGTGAAAATTCCCAGCCAAAAACCGGTAGAATCGTTTCCCTGGATATCTTTGCTACTGCCCATATACCGATGAATACCGCTATCCCATCCGACCCCAAACTGCTGATGCGCTCCATCATCCAGCGTATCGCCACCGGTCCTGAATTATCCAAGGACATCAGCCGCGAAGAAGCCCGGCTCGGCACCCTGGCCATCCTTGAAAACCGGATCGACCCGGTGCAGGTTGCAATCTTCTTTATCGCGCTGCGCATGAAGCGCGAAACGCTGGACGAGAACAAGGGGGTGCTGGACGCGGTGCTGGAGACAACCCGGCGCGTGGTGGCCGAGGTTGATGAAGTCGTCGACATCGGCGATCCCTATGACGGCTATAACCGCTGCCTGCCCACCGCACCCTTTCTCGGCCCGCTGCTGGCGGAGCTCGGCGTGCACGTGGTCAGCCACGGGCTGGACCGGGTGGGTCCCAAATATGGCGTGTGTGCACGCCATATCCTTAACGCAGCCGGCGTTCCGGTGGACCTGTCCCCGTCGCAGGCCGCCGCCCGGCTGTCCGATCCGGCACTGGGTTGGACCTACCTAGACCAGGCGCAATCCAATCCGGGCTTGCACAACCTGGTCGGCCTGCGCGCGCAGATCATCAAGCGCCAGGTGCTGACGACCGTGGAGGTGCTGTCCAAACCCATCGCCGGACGCAACAAGACCCGATTCATCACCGGCTTCGTGCACAAGCCCTACCCGCCGATCTATGCCGAGCTGGCGCGCGTGGCGGGCTTCGACAGCGCATGCATCATCCGCGGGGTGGAAGGCGGCGTGGTGCCGTCGCTGCGCCAGCCCGGACGCTATTTCGAATACCACGACTTCGGACCCGAAAGCGAAATCGCGGTCGATCCGTCTGCGATCGGCATCCGCCAGGATGTGCGCGCAGTGCCGCTGCCGGGATCGGTGGCTGTTGCGGAAGGCGAGGACGAAATCGTCGCCGCGATAGACATTCCGGCTACTGCGCGCGCCGCTGCCGAAGCGGGAATGTCCGCATTGAAGGGAACGAAGGGTGCGTTCTACGACGCGCTGGTGCTGGGCGGCGCGATCGTGCTGCACCATGCGGGAAAAGCCGCCAGCCTCGCCGATGCCGCCGCGCAAATCCGCGCGGTGCTCGATTCGGGGCGTGCCGCCAAAAGGGTCGCGTGATGGAAGGATACGTTGCGGTTGCCGCGGCGGACGAACTGAAACCGGCGCAGATGAAACGCATCGCAGTCGGCGGCAAGCGCCTGCTGCTGTGCAACTCGGCGGGCACCCTGTTTTGCGTGGATGAGATGTGCAGCCATGAGGATTATTCCCTGTACCTCGGCTGCATCCAGGACGGAAAGATCAAATGCTCGCTGCACGGCAGCTATTTCGATCTCGCCACCGGCCAGCCAACTTGCGAACCGGCTGATCAGCCGATATGCACCTACCCGGTCAGGATAGACGCGGGCCAAGTGTGGGTTAAAGCCTGAAGATTCTGTTTGATTCCGGCGGTAGTGTTTTTTGTTGTGGCGAAGCCCGGATCCTGCAAGCTATCTAGGCCTTGCGCAATAAATCTAGGCCTTGCGCAATAAATTGCCGTCTTTCTCTCCGCCGACATCCTTGCCGGCCGCCAAGCGTTCCAATCCTGCCAGCACGGCCAGGCTTTCCGTTTCCATCGCGGATATTTTCTCCAGCATCTGCGCGGTGTTGTTGCCGGCTTTGGCACGCAATGCATTGATGGCCGCGTCATGCACCCGTTGATGAGGGGTTTCTATTTCCCGATATCCGGGCAGATGCGAGAAGTGCGCCTTTCCGTCGCCTTCGTAGTACCACTTGCCCAGGCGACAGGCAGTATGTGAAGCAAAGTGACTTTCGTTCTCGTCTGAAAGTCCAAACAGCACTTTATAGACGCGGAACTTGTAAATCAGATGGTCGACCTTTGCAAGCTCGCAGAACCCGCGCAGTGCCGAAGTGCCAATCGCCGCTTCCATGCGGGAAGACATATCCAGCAGTTTGTGCATCGTTGCCGCAGCGGACTGGCCATCCTGGCTGAATTCGGCGGACTGTTCCGCCAATGCGCCCATCTGCTTGCTACTGGTCGTGCTGTCGGTGCGAATCTGTGACACCAGAACGGTGATCTCATTGGTGGCCTTGGCGGTACGTTCGGCGAGTTTGCGCACTTCGTCTGCCACCACGGCAAAACCCCGTCCTTGTTCACCGGCCCGGGCGGCCTCGATTGCGGCATTCAGCGCCAGCAGATTGGTTTGCTCGGCGATTTCCTTGATCAGGTTTACGATGCTGCTGATCTGCTGCGCACGCGCATCCAGCTCACCGATCTGAACCGCCGCGCGCTGCGAGTTTTTCGCCAATTCAGCCAAATTGACCGAAATACGCTCAACGGAAGCACGAGTGGTAAGGGAAACTCCCTGCGCATCCGCGGCATGATCCTTTTCCTCCTTCATTGTTTTGGCGAGGATAGCCAACGATCCTTGCACGTCGGTCATCGATTGCCCAAAAACCTGCAGGTTGAGAATCAACCCTTCCAGCTCCCGGGCTCGCGTTGACAAGGACACGGCCTCTTGTTCTGCACGCTCGGCTCGCATCGTTGCCGCTGCAAGCGCTTCATCACGCTGTTGAAGCAGTGCTTTCAAGCCGGTGATTTCCGATTCCAGTTGCTGCTTTATTTTGTTATTGCCGAATAGCATTTTATTTCCCTGAATGACCTGGCCGGGTGGATGGTACTGACTAATATCGGCAACAATGCTGAAATCTTTAGGCCGGCAATCAACCCAGGTTGTTTTACCTGTTGCAGCTCGGAGGCCCATTGCTCCGCAAACCCGCTCCTGATACTGCCGATTTACCTAGCCGGTTCCTGTCCCGACAAAAATTCTTGCGCATGGAATAAAAGCGTCTATAGTTGCGCATATGAATCGCCATTTCATCATGCATGCTTTGTTGTACGGCTTGCTGTTGCTGGCCGTGGCGGCCCGCGCTGCGTCGTCGGCGCCGGTGGTGGTGCTCGACGTCGACGGGGCGATCAGCCCCGGCACCGCGGATTATGTGGTGCGCGGCTTGAAGTCGGCCGCAGCGGACCAGGCCCGGTTGGTCGTGCTCAAGATGGATACGCCGGGCGGCCTGGATACCGCAATGCGGCAGATCATCAAGCAGATCATTGCCTCGCCGGTTCCGGTCGCCGCCTTCGTTGCGCCCGAAGGCGCGCGCGCCGCCAGTGCCGGTACTTATATCCTCTATGCCAGCCATATCGCCGCAATGGCCCCGGCCACCAATCTCGGCGCGGCCACGCCGATCAATATCGGCATCGGCGGCATCAGCGGCCAGCCCGACAAGCAGCAGGACGGGGATAAAGTTAAAGGTAAAGACAAAGCCAAGGGGACATCGGGCGGCGTGCTGCCGGGCTCCTGCTCAACGCTGGAACACAAACAGATCAATGACGCGTCCGCGTATATACGCAGCCTGGCGCAGATGCGCGGCCGCAACGCCGAGTGGGCGGAACAGGCGGTGCGCGAGGCGGTGAGCCTGTCTGCGGACGAGGCGCTGAAGCTCAAGGTGATTGATGTGATCGCGCGCGATGTGCCCGGGTTATTGAAGGAACTCGACGGGCGCAAGGTCAACGTGCTGGGCGTGGAGCGCACCCTGGATCTGAACGGTGCGGACATCGTCACGCTGGAACCGGATTGGCGCAGCCGTCTGCTGTCCGTGATCGCCGATCCGAGCATCGCCTATCTGCTGATGCTGGCGGGCATCTTCGGACTGTTCTTCGAATTTTCCAATCCGGGTTTCGTATTGCCGGGCGTGGTCGGCGCAATCTCGCTGCTGCTCGCGCTGTTCGCATTCCAGATGCTGCCGATCAACTATGCCGGACTGGGCCTGATCATACTGGGGCTCGCGTTCATGACCGCCGAGGTGTTCATGCCGAGCTTCGGGGTGATCGGATTCGGCGGCGTGGTCGCATTTGTGATCGGCTCGGTGTTGCTGATCGATACCGACATGCCGGGGTTCGGCATACCCTGGAGCGTCATCATCCCGGTTGCGCTTGCCAGCGCGCTGTTCATCTTCATCGTGGCCGGCATGGCGCTCAAATCCTGGAAGCGGCCCGTGGTCAGCGGCGCCGAGCAAATGATCGGCATCAGCGGGGAGGTCCTGGAGGATTTCGACGGCGGGGATGGCACGGCGCGGGTGCATGGCGAAACCTGGCACATCAGGAGCAAACAGCCCTTGGTTCAGGGACAAAAAGTCAGGGTTACGGGCAGGGACGGGTTGATTCTGCACGTGGAGCCGGAACAGGGGCGCAACGAATGATCTGCTTTGTTTGATAGCGAATTTGATGTCAAAAAATAGGAATGGAGGTTGATATGTTCTGGGACTTCAGTTTTGTCAGTGTCTTTTTTGTGGTGCTTGTACTGCTCGCGTTTTCCAGCTTTCGAATTTTCCGCGAGTATGAGCGCGGCGTCATTTTCACCCTGGGGCGTTTCTGGAAGGTAAAGGGACCGGGACTGGTGATCGTGATACCGGGCATCCAGCAATCTGTCAGGGTGGATCTTCGCACCGTGGTGCTGGAGGTGCCGACCCAGGATGTGATCTCGCGCGACAACGTCTCCGTGAAGGTCAGCGCGGTGATCTATTTCCGCGTGATCGACCCGGAGAAGGCGATCATCCAGGTCGAGAATTTCCTCAATGCCACAAGCCAATTGGCGCAAACCATGTTGCGCTCGGTGCTGGGCAAGCATCAATTGGACGAAATGCTGGCAGAACGCGAGAAACTGAACACGGACATCCGCGAAGCCCTGGATACCCAGACCGACGCATGGGGAATCAAGGTCGCCAACGTCGAGATCAAACAGGTCGATCTGACCGAATCGATGATACGGGCGATCGCCAGGCAGGCAGAGGCCGAACGCGAGCGGCGCGCCAAAGTGATACACGCAGAGGGCGAGCTGCAGGCATCGGAAAAATTATTTCAGGCTGCCAGGGTACTTGCGCAGGAACCGCAGGCGATTCAGCTGCGTTATCTGGAAACGCTGACCGTGATTGGTGCAGACAAGAATACGACCATCGTGTTCCCGATGCCGATCGACTTGATCAGCATGTTTGCGGAGAAGTCGTTCGGCAAAATTTCAAAAACGGAGTAGCAGGTTTCAAGCCAGGATTGCTTGCCGCTTCGCGGCAATCGTATCCCGGCATCCAGTTTTGATCCAATCAAGCCATTCCGTGAGACCTGCACCGCTGCTTGCAGATACGCGGATCACCCGTATCTGCGGATTGACGCGGCGCGCGTTGGCCACCGCGAGATCGGCATCAAAATCCAGATGCGGCAGCAGGTCGCACTTGCTGAGCAGCATCACGTCCGCGGCGCGGAACATGTCGGGATACTTGAGCGGCTTGTCCTCGCCCTCGGTCACCGAAAAGATCACCACTTTGTGCGCCT
>JBAVGB010000084.1:0-2286 GCA_049684555.1 Gallionella sp.
CCATATGCGGCGGCGGCGATAGACGAGGCGGTGGACGCGGACCTGGATCTGGTGATCTGTATCACCGAAGGCATCCCGGTTCACGATATGTTGCGCACCCGTTACAGGATGCAGGGCAAGCGCACGCTGTTGATCGGGCCGAATTGTCCCGGTTTGATCACGCCGGACGAGATCAAGATCGGCATCATGCCCGGGCACATCCACCGCAAGGGGCGCATCGGCGTGGTGTCGCGTTCCGGGACGCTGACCTACGAGGCGGTCGGACAATTGACAGCGCTGGACTTGGGACAGTCGTCCTGCGTGGGCATAGGCGGCGATCCGATCAACGGCCTGAAACATCTGGATGTGATGAAACTGTTCAACGACGACCCGGAAACCGATGCAGTCATCATGGTGGGCGAGATCGGCGGCAGCGACGAAGAGGAATGCGCGCGCTGGATCAAGGGCAACATGAAGAAGCCGGTGGTCGGATTCATTGCGGGTATCACCGCGCCACCCGGCAAACGCATGGGGCATGCCGGGGCGATCATATCCGGGGGCCAGGGTGGCGCCGAAGACAAACTGGCAGTGATGGCGGAATGCGGCATCCATATCACGCGAAATCCCGCCGAGATGGGGCGAATGATGCGAAAAGTGCTGAAGGGATAGCCCGATGCTGGAAATGCTGGGCTCCGCCCAATTCTGGGTCGATGTGCTCGAGATCATCATGATCGACGTGCTGCTGTCGGGCGACAACGCGGTGGTGATCGCGCTGGCGTGCCGCAACCTTCCGCCCGATCAGCGCAGGAAGGGCATATTGTTCGGCGTAGGTGGCGCGATTGGATTGCGGGTGATTTTGACCTTCTTCGCAGTCAGCCTGCTCGCGCTGCCTTATCTCAAGCTGGCAGGCGCACTGTTGCTGCTGTGGATAGGCATCAAGCTGATCCTGCCTGAGGAGGAACGCGGTCCAGGCAGCATCAAGGCCGACACGCGGCTGCTGGGCGCGGTCAAGACCATCATCATCGCCGATTTCGTGATGAGCCTGGACAACGTGCTGGGTGTGGCGGCCGCAGCCAAGGGTAATGTGGCGCTGCTTGTGTTCGGCCTGCTGATCAGCATCCCGCTGATCGCGTGGAGCAGCCAGTTGGTGCTGAAGCTGATCGATCGTTTTCCGGTCATTATTTATGCGGGCGGTGCGCTGCTGGGATACGTCGCGGGTGAGATGCTGGTCAGCGAGGCTTTGTTCAGTCCGCTGCTGGAAGAGCGGCACTATTTCCATTGGCTCGTTCCGGCATTCTGCGCCCTGCTGGTGGTGGTCGCCGGCAAGTGGCTGGTGCTGCGCCAGTCGGCGAAAAGCGAGGTGATCAATCTGGTGGACGAGATGGTTTTGGTAAAGGCGGCCGATCGGCCGCCGAACCCGCGACAGGACTATGCCGCGCCAGTCGATGAATCGCACGGCGATGATTCGCCGGACAATAGAACATAAGGGGAGACGATGACGAAAATACTGGTTCCGGTCGATGGTTCGGAGCATGCATTGCATGCGGTCGATTATGTGATCAAAAGTGCCGCTGCATTGAAAGAATCACCGCAGGTGTTGCTGCTGAACGTGCAATGGAATGTGGCGGCCGGCAACGTCAAGCTGTTCATCAATCAGAAGACCATCGAGGATTATTATCTCGAGCAAGGCATGGCTGCGTTGCAGCCGGCGCGCGCTGCGCTGGACGCGGCAGCTTTGCCTTATCAATATCACATCAGTGTAGGGACTCCTGCCGAAGCGATCGCTCAGTACGCCCATCAGCAGGGCGTGGACCAAATCGTGATGAGCAGGCAGGGGCAGGGCGGATTGCAATCGTTGTTGCTGGGTTCGGTGGTGAACAAGGTATTGCATCTGGCAGATTGCCCGGTGTTGTTGGTCAGGTAATTTGGGCCGGCTGATCTTGATGACAGGTAAGGCTTTTGGACAATCCGCAATATCCGAGGGATTGTGGTGAGATTCCGGAAAATATATTAGTATCTGCGCAGTGTCTGGCATGACAACCGGTATCACGATTGTCAGCAGCCTCGGGGGGAGATATGAATAGGTGGTCGTTTTGGCAGAAGGACTGGTTCGTGGGTTTGCTGGTCGCCCTGGTTTTTCTGGTGGGTGCAAAAAGCGACTTGATGCAGAGCCTGGAACGCAAGGCCTACGATCTGGGGGTTTTGGCAAGCTCGCGGACGCCGAGCGACAAGATCGCTGTTATCGCGATCGACGAGCAGAGCATCGCCAATCTTGGACGCTGGCCCTGGCCGCGCGAGATACATGCC
>JBAVGB010000085.1:0-8614 GCA_049684555.1 Gallionella sp.
CGGTGGAACAGCTTGCCGCCGAGAAACCGCGCAAAGCCAAAGAACCCGAAGCCAGCCCCAAGAAATCCAAGAAGCGCACCCGCGCAACCGCGTGAGGTGAACCATGACAACCAGAAATGAAAATGCCCAGTCGGCGGGACTGGGCGCTGTGCAACTGCCGGACGGGCAACCCAGATCGCGAGGAAAGCGAAATGGGTAAGCTCAGTGTAGCAAAGACCGGCAAGAATGCAAGCCCGGCCAAGGCCACAGCTGCCCCGCGCGGAGGCCGCAAAGTCGCGCCTAGACAGAGTGCGAATGCAGCAATCAGCATTCTGGCGCGCTGCAAACCGGCAACGACGGCGCACGGGTATATAAAAGCGAAGCAGGGCAGGCCGGACGGCATGTATGTCGCGCCGAAGATGGTTATCGCAGGACAGAATGTCGAGGGGTGGCTGGCAATTCCCATCACTTCCCCGGACGGTCAGTTGCTACGTTCGATGCAATTCATTTCACCCGAAGAGAACGAGAACGGAAAATTTCCCAAGCTGAATCTCGGCCTGCCCTTTGCGGAAGACGGCATGCACACGGTCGGCGAGAACCCCAAGGCCAAGACGCGCTACATCGTCGAAGGTCCCGGACAGGCATGGGCGGTCAACAACGCAACGGACTGTCCCGCCTCGATTACCTTCGGCGTCGGCCATACGAAGGTGGTCGCCGAGAAGCTGCGCAAGATGCACCCCGGAGCAGAAATCGTGATCGTGGCCGACGCGGGGCAGGAAGCGGGGGCCGAACGGGTCGCCGAGGCAATCAACGGGTCGTGGGTGCCGATGCCAGAAGGCGTGAAAAAGAATTACGACGCCAACGATTTCGCGCTGGAAACCAGCCACGCCGATCTTGCCGACTGGCTGCGTGACAACGTACAGCACAACAAACCGACATTTATCCTTCCAAAGCCGTACACGTTCGCAGAATTGAACATTGCCAAGCTGACGCCGGACTGCATCGTGGAAAGCATGCTATATGCAGACGTCGGCCTGTTCGCCGCTCCGGGCGGCGTCGGCAAAACTACCATGCTTCTGCTCATGGCGATAAGCATCGCGCTGGGTCGGGCATTGTTCGGCAAGGCGATATACAAATCCGGCGCAGTGGTAATAGTCACAGCCGAAGACAGCCGCAATATGTTGTATGCGCGCCTGCTCAAGATCATGGAGGGCATGGCGCTCAAACATGATGAGATGAACAAAGTCTTGCAGCGCGTGTATATCGTGGATGTGTCTGGCACCGGCTTCCGGCTTACGCAGGTCGTCGGCGATGTCGTCGTGCCCAGCCCTCAGGTGGATATACTCATAGAGGCATGCCGTACCAGCGATCCTGTGCTGGTTACGTTTGACCCAGCCATTTCCTTCGGTGTAGGTGAAAGCCGCCCCAACGATTCAGAACAGGGCCTCGTAGAAGCCGGACGGCGCATACGCAACGAACTCGGTTGCGGCGTGCTGTATGTGCATCACACCGGCAAGGTAAATTCCGACAACAAGAATTTAGATCAATACGGCTATCGCGGCGGTTCGGCTTTTGGCGACGGTTCGCGCATGGTGTGGGTGATGCACCGCATGTCGCCCGAAGAACTGCAGGACGAGACCGGCATTGCAGCCGACTCCGGCATTAACGGCATACAACTGGCGCTTCCGAAAATATCCTTCTGTCCCACACAGAACGACATCCTCATAATCCGCGAAGGCTGGGTATTCAAGCGCGCGGAGAGTCTGCCGAACAGCAAAGAGGCCAAGTCGAAACGTGTCGCTGAACAGGTGTACCGATTCATATACGCGCAGTTCACCAATGGAATTTATTACTCACAGAATACGCTGATGAATGATGGCGCAGAGCCTCTGGCGTTATCGCAAAAGCAAATCAGGGGCGCGGTATCCTGGCTAAAGAACAACGGCCCGATGCTGAAAGTCGAAGACCTTCCGTCACACACATCAAAAAGAGGTGGGGCGCACGACTACCTGCACCCTCTGGTAACTCCGCCTGAAGAATTGCCACACCAACACCACACCAATGAAAAAGGGGCGAAAAATGGGGGTAAATTCTAATGCCGAAGCTGAGTGCTTTGGTGGTGTGGCGGCCTATAGTAAAAACAAGTGCCACACCAAAATGTGGCCCTTGTATTTACCCCTTTCTATTGGTGTGGTGGTTTCCCTCTGCCACACCAATGCCACAGCAACACACCAAAGAGGGAATTAGCTGTTTTTACAGCACCCCGCTTCGGGGATTATTTAAAGAAAGGAGTAAGACGAAATGACCAAGCGAAAATCGCTGCTTCGTTGCGCGCAGCCCGGATGTCGGGTTCTCACATTGTCCGGCCTCTGCGATAAACATCGCACGCCACCAGCGGAAGCTCCGGCGCAGCCCGATGCACAGGTCGCACGTATTGATCGGCTTCGTGCAGACTTAGAACAGATTGCCGATGCTGCCGCCCGCATCGACCGTCGCGCCGAACGCCCGATATTTGGAGAACAGCATGAATGAATTTGTTCCTTTGATGTTGCCGCCCGATTGCGTTCCGGAAGGAATAGGAATTTGCGCGGAATGTGCCGCCCATAGTTTGTTCCATCGACCGACCAGAACGGCGGTAGCATTTTGCGAACATACCGGGACGGGCGCGTTTTATCCGCTTGATGGTGAATGGGTAGTCGTAGACGATGTGGAGGACTTGGCTACCTTCCGAGAAGCTTTCGTGCGCGCGGCCGAGGCCGTTACCGCCGCGTTTGCCTCGTTGCACTGAGCACTTGTCAGCCGCGAAATTTTGCGCTACTGTTCTTGCCAAGGTGCCCTGAATGATGTGTAGGGCACCGCTGCGGAGCCGGGGCAACCTGATGGCCGCAGTAGCGAGCCCGATGGCGCGCGGCATACATCAACTGACCAATTCATCGGCAGGGCTGCGCGCGATCAAAAATCTTTATCAATCGCATGTCGCCTCCTGCCGCAACATAAGGAGCAAGACATGAATACCGCAAAATTGAAACAAGAGCGTGCTGCGCTTATCGCCCGCGCCGAATCCGTGCTGGATGTCGCAGACGCGGAAGGCCGGTCGTTGACTGCCAGCGAGCAGCAAACTTATGACGAGGCAGTTGCCCGCGTCGCAGAAATCAACGATGAGCTGCAAGGCGCGAGCCGCCCCGCATTCCGTTCGTATCAGCCTAGCGCTGAATTGCCTGATTTCGGAGAGCGCGCCGACCAGCCCCGAATTCAGCTTCTGCACTCCGGCAAACTTTCCGCGTTTGCGAACACCGCACGCGGCAGGGAAGAAGCGCACATCGCGGGTCGTTTCCTCGCTGCTACATTCCTGCGCCACGAGTCAAGCATGCGCTGGTGCGAGGCGCGCGGCGTCCGCTACGATCCGATGGCGGCATTATCGGGCGGCGTCAATACTTCGGGCGGCGCGCTCGTGCCGGAAGAAATGAGCCGCACCATAATCGAACTCGTAGAAACCTACGGCGCATTCCGCGCGAATGCAGACAACCTGCCGATGGGCAGTGACACGCTGAACGTGCCGCGCAGGGTCGGCGGTCTCGAAGCTTTCTACGTCGGTGAGAATACCGAGGGTACAGAATCGGACGCATCTTGGGACAACGTGGAGTTCGTGGCGAAGAAGCTGATGGTGCTGACGCGCATGAGTTCCGAGATATCCGAGGATTCGATAATCAATCTCGGCGACAAGATGGCACAAGAAATGAGCTTGGCCTTCGCGACCAAAGAGGATTCGGTTGGATTTAACGGAACTGGCTCTGCGTCTGACGGCGGGCAGGTCGGCGTGTTGGTGGCGGCCATCGACGGAACCCATGCACTCGCCAAAATTGCAGCGGCGAGCGGCCACGACACATTCGCCGAGATCGACGCTGATGACTTGTTGAACATCATGGCGGCGATTCCAACATTCGCGAAGAAGAATGCGAAATGGTATTGCAGCCCGACTGCGCTTTCGCTGGTGTTCAATGCGATCAGCATCGCCGCGTCGGGGAATTCCATGCAGAATCTCGCGAACGCGGTCGCGCCTACGTTCCTGGGTTATCCTATCATCACCACGCCCGTCATGGCCGACTCAGCCACTACAAACTACAACGGCGAAGTGATGATCGGGTTCGGCAACCTCTCTCAAGCCGCGACTGTCGCCACTCGCAGGGATGTCCGTGTTGCAATGTCTGACCAGCGTTACTGGAGCGAGGACCAGATCGGCATCAAGGGAACCATGCGGCATTCCATCGTCGTGCATGATCTTGGGTCTGCAACGGTGAAGAGTCCGTTCGCCGTACTCGTCGGCAAGACCTGAGCTTGAGTCATGTACGAAGTCATTGCATGGCGCGGGAAGTGGGCGGTCGGTCGTTCGGCAGGCGTGCGTTTCTTTTATGAGGCGCTGCACCCGACGCGCGCACTGGCCGAGCAACATGCGGCAGAACTAGCCGCCAGCGCAGCCGACAATCCATTGCCGATATGCGCGGGCGGCAGAGTTGTGCGCATGTGGAAGATGCAGTGCGGCGCATGGTGTGTTGATCGTTTGCGGAATGGTGTGTGGGAATTGGTAGATATCTGCCCCACGCGCCACGATGCAGAGCAACGCATTGCAGCGTCCACCAAGCGGAAGCAGCCGAAGCCTGTTCGCCCTGTGCGGTCTGCTGTTCCACTCGGACGATATGCCGCGAACGATAATATTGTTTCTGTTGCGGCATAGGGGTGTTCAATCGCTGGGAAGAAATGACCGGCAAGCGCGCCCAATGCCTAATTTGATAAAAAATAAAGTTTCTTGCGGTTACTTTGTCAGGAGCAGGCACCATGAGGAAACAAGCAGCAAAGAAACCGGCGAAGCTGGCAGCCACGCAATCGGCCACGCTGTCCGCCGCCGCCGAGAAGTGGCGCAAGGAAATTCTTGAGCAGTATGCAATCACGGATTCCGCGGGATTGCTGTTGCTGCAAACGGCGATGGAATCATTCGACGCAATGCGCGAGGCGCAGCGATTGGTCAGTTTGCATGGTGCGCTGGTGAAAGATCGTCTCGGTACATTAAAGGCGAATCCGGCCTGCGCGTACCTGCGCGATTCGCGGGCGGCCATGCTGTCTTCGTTCAAGGCGCTGAATCTTGACCTTGAGCCGCCGAAGCCGGTAGGCCGTCCACATTTATAAGGAGCAGAACATGACAACGAACAGAAGGCGACAGTTGCGCGCCGGAAATCAGCACCTTCCGCCGCTGAATCCGCAGACCAAGGAATATCTGTTGTTCGGCGCGAACCTGATCGCGTGGCCCGCGCCATTCCCCAAGGAACAGGCGGAAGGCGCATGGCGCGCGTATCGTATGCAGGTGGAACGCGATTGGGCAGCACATTGCGCGCGAATGCTGGAAGGCGCAGCCGTCCGCTGCTTCGCGGCCCGCGTGTTCGACAATGTTCGCCAGGTGGAACCCAGCGGCCTCAGCCCTCGCGTGCGGGAATTCGTAGCATCGCTGGAAGCGACAGTGTCAGCAGCTACTTCACCCTAGCTGCCGACAAGCGCCCATTGCGCAGGTGGCGTCGTAACAGCGCAAAGCTGGTGGCGGCCCTTATGTCTTCGGCTGCGCTCCAGCACTAACCGCCCACATGGGGCGGTTTTTTATTCCCTGAGAATAAGCACGAGGCAGGCGTACAGCAGCCACACGATCACGGCCAGCGCCAGCAGGCCGCCGCGCATATCGGCCAGCGATGCGATCATGCCCAACGAATCAGGGCCATCGGCACTTCGCTGCCAGCGCCGCCAAAACTTGTCCTCACCACCTTACCCCTGCGCCCGTTCAGCATGTAGGTCTTACCGGCCTTGAGGGTGTCCGCGAACCCGTATGTGATTACCCAACTTTGCATGATTAGCTCCTTTAGCGCACCGGCTTGGCACGCAGGGGAAATGATCACCAGAATTGTCTCGCCTGACAACAATATAGTCTAAGAATCATCGGCTTATACGCGCTCCGGCCCCTTGGCAGGTAGGGCAGCGCGCCCGCATGCGAATGGAGCGCCTAAACGCTCGTATGCGAGGCCTGCGGGGTGCTTTTGGGTGCGGCGCTGCCCCCTTAAACGGTGGGGCGGCTATACAGGGATGCAGGTGCCAACCCCCAAGAATAAACGGGTTGGCGTAGGGGTGGCAATGCGCAATCGCGTGCAAACTGGCGCGGGTGCTTGATATATGGCGGAGAGGGTGGGATTCGAACCCACGGTACGGGGTTACCGTACGCCTGATTTCGAGTCAGGTACATTCGACCACTCTGCCACCTCTCCGGAAGGCGCGCATTCTACCAGCAACCCCGGATTTGGTGCAGAATGATCGCATGCAGAACCCGACTCGATATGTGAAAACAATAATTGTCAGCCTGTGTCTGCTGCTGGCAGGCTGCGACCCGCAGATCCCGCCCTGGAACGCCGGCAAGCTGGTGGTGATCGTGCCGGAAGCGGATCAGTGGCCCGAGTCGGAATTGGAACGCGAGTTGGCGCGAATGTTCGCCGAGCATATGCATTCCTCGCTGGAATTGATTCCGCTGGCCCAGGATGAGATTCCCGCCGCCTTGCGCAGGCACCTGGCGCATTTCGCCGCTGTTCCATTCCGCAGGGAAAACAACCCCGCCGCGCTGCAATTCGGCCCCACCTACCAGAGCGTGCGCGAATTGTTGGTATGCAACAACGACGTTCCGCGCATCACAAGCCTGTCCGATCTCAAAGGCAAGGAAGTGATGGTCGCGGCCGGATCGGCCCATGAGGAGGCACTGCGCGAAGCGCAGCGGATGTTTCCCTCGCTGCATTGGCTGGCGGAACGAGATCTCACCACCCAGGACCTGCTCGCGGAAGTCGGCGACGGCAGCCTGGACTGCGCGGCTGCCAACGAGCTCCAGTTTGCCGATGCGCTGAACTATCATCCCAATCTGGTCGCCGAGCTTGATATCGTGCCGGCGTCGGATCTGGCCTGGGTTTTCCCGGGCAATGCCGATTCCGACCTGGTCAAACAGGTGCAGGATTTTTTCACGTCCATCCAGCAGGACGGCACGCTGCACCGCTTGCTGGATCGCTATTACGGCAACACCCGCAGGCTGGACAAGATGGATGCCGCCGCTTTCATCACCGGAATACATACGATACTGCCGCGCTTTCGCCGCTATTTCGACGAAGCGGCCACGCTGACCGGGATGGACTGGCGGTTGCTGGCCGCGCTGTCATACCAGGAATCGCAGTGGGACCCGCTCGCCACCTCGTATACCAATGTACGCGGCATGATGATGCTCACTGGCGATACCGCCGACCTGATGAACGTCGGCAATCGCCTGAACCCGCGCGAAAGCATAATTGCGGGCGCCAAATATCTGGAAATGCTCAAGGAACAGTTGCCCGATCGCATCACCGAGCCCGATCGCACCTGGTTTGCGCTGGCCGCCTACAATCAGGGCGCCAGCCATCTGGAAGATGCGCGCATCCTGACCAAGCGCGCCGGATTGAATCCGGACAGCTGGGCGGATGTAAAGAAATGGATGCCGTTGCTGAACCGGCCGAAGTATTACAAGATACTGAAGCACGGTTATGCGCGCGGCGGCGAGGCGGTGATCCTGGTGGAAAGCATACGCAGCTACTATGAAATGCTGAAGCGGCTGGAGCCGGGCCGGACCGAAACGGCCCCGGAAGTTTCATACCAGCTGGTCGCGCCGATGCCGATGCAGCGTTTGTTGCCCTGAGTTATCCAGTTCGCCCCTGGTTCATGCTTTGCTCTTCCCGTTCGACTCTGCCGATGCCCGGCAGGTGAAAGTTTTCAGTTAACCTGGAAAAAAACAGCTAGACGCATCAGAGAACACAAAGCTCACCGAAAGAAAAAAATTGGGTGAAGTCAATTTCGATTTCGTCCATTGAGTAATCATAACGCATAGGCTCAGACTTGAATTAACACATACGATACGATTGCTATATTCAATTCGAATGCATCGCCATCAAACAAGTTGAAATTGAATTGCCCGACAGGCAGCGGTCACGACTGGCCTCCATCAACCCCAAACGGATAGTCCATTTTCCTGGAACTGAATCTCAACGAGATGATTGGCACCTGACTGCCATACTCATTACTCATGACTTTCTGAATGGTTAGTGATTGCTCGTCGGGAATCCGATCAAATCCTGAAATTGACCTTTAGGCGTTGAAGGTGCAATCTGTCAAAGCCATAAACCTGATGAGTTAATCAAGGAACAATGCCATGAACATTTTGTGGCCTGTTATTTCTGCTTATATTGTGCCCGCTTTTTTTGCCTATTTTTTCTCCGGTGTTTACTACATAATTTGCGACGTATCGAAACCGAGTGACAACAGACCGGGCTATCTTTTAAATCCTGTTTCTATTTCTCTCGTCGGCGTCTTATGGCTCCCCATTCTCATTCGATCTGTCTGGAGTGCTGCGCAGCATCACCATAGCAAGGGGTATTTCTTCTGGTACTTGCGAAAAGAGGTGATACCGCAACTGGGCGTTTTCTCCTTGCTAAGTGCCGATTTCTATTATGCGTGCTCACGTTGGTTTTGATTACGCTCGCTCTAATTCACCAATTCGCAGGCCAGTTCTTCCAATGCACCTCTCATACAAACAAAT
>JBAVGB010000086.1:0-1696 GCA_049684555.1 Gallionella sp.
ACACCCGCCGGCAGCCATCGCCGATAAGAAAAAACCCGACTTCACGCCGAAAGTTGATGATCAGGCCGTGAAGGTTGCCCTGGATAAGGTGCTCGCGGCAGCCAAGTCTTTCGACGACCAGGCGAACGTCGCGCACGAGGATGCGTTCAACAAGTGGCTGGTCAACTGGAAAAAGATCGAGGACGAGTTGACCGCAGCGGGCGCCGCTGGCGCCAAGGCGCGCGCTGCTCACGAGGCCGCCTATACCGTGTACGTCAATGCGGAAAATGAGAAGCGCCTGGCTGATGCCCAGAAGGCAGAGGCTGCCAAGGCCAAGCAGCTCGAAGCCGCCCTGAGAACCGAAAACGACTATTTTGCCAAGCTGCACGCGATGGCCAAGCTGGCTGACAAGAGCGCAGAAGGCAGCGAGCAGCAGCGCTACCAGGACCAGGTGATCGAGTACCAGGCGAAGTACGACCTGGCAGTGCAGAACCATGCACTGTCGCTGGCAGAAGAAGGGGCGTTCCAATCTGCCTTCACTGATATCCAGAAAGCACATTATCAGCAGCAACTGGAGATCGGCAGGGCCAACGCACTGCAGCAGCTCTCGGTGGCCGGCACGCAATACAAGGCGATGTTCGAGCTGAACAAGGTGGTGCGCATGTCGGAGGCGGTCGTCGACGGCTGGGCGGCCGTGCAGAAGTCCTACACCTTTGGTTCGAGCTGGGGAGGACCTGCCGGCGGCGCCGCGATGGCCGCGATTGCAGCTGCAGCGGTGGCAGCCAACGTTGCCGCGATCCAGGGCGCATCGTTCGGGGGTGGTTCCGGGGCGAACGGTTCCGGTGGTGGGTCCGGAGGTGCGGCGGTTACTACGCCGTCACCGCTCGCGCCTTCATTGAATTCGCTGCAGGCACCAGCTCCCACGGCTGCGACGCCAGTGCAAGCGCCACAGCAGGTCAACATCACCATCGCCGGCAACCAGCAGTCCGTGTTTACCTATGACCAGGTAGTCAACCAGCTGATCCCGACGCTGAACCAGGCTGCCGGCAACGGCGTGAACATCAACGTGAAGCTGGCCACCGTTTGAAATTGAATTCAGGCTGCACTTTTGCATCGCAATGATATTGATGGGGCGTTTTAAATACTTTCTTCTCTGGCAAGGCGAGACGTGTGGACATAGCCGAGTCGGACCTTTGATGGGGAAAAATTATGTTCACACACCGCAGGGAACTATCCACTCCCTGGAGGCGTACCGGGCGCATCAAGTGCAGAGATTGTCCTTTCGATCGGCTGCTCTATGTTCTACTACGTAAAGGCCGCCGATTGACTGGCGGCCTTTTTTTTATTTCAATATGGCGGGAACGATTCAGGAGGAAGCTGTCATGGGTTTTATCTATCGCAAGCGCATCAAGCTTTTGCC
This sequence comes from Gallionella sp., assembly GCA_049684555.1. Lineage (GTDB taxonomy): Bacteria > Pseudomonadota > Gammaproteobacteria > Burkholderiales > Gallionellaceae > Gallionella. The sequence goes on from JBAVGB010000086.1 coordinate 1,400, forward strand.
CGGCGTAAGGCTTAATCTCAGTAGGCACGGAATCAGCACATCGATCGGCACTCGCGGAGCAACGGTCAATATCAGTGGCGATCGGACCAGGGCATCCGTCGGCATCGCTGGCAGCGGCATCAGCTACAGAACGCAGTCCACCATCAAGCCTGGCGAATCAGCGCCGGCGCGTCAATTTTCAATTTCCCGCGTGCTGTTGTTGATCGCAATGCTTGGGGTGTTGTTGTATTTGCTGTGAAATATAAGACCGCATTGGACGCATATGGACAACTTGTCCCGACTGTCCCGACTTTTTCA
>JBAVGB010000087.1:0-41428 GCA_049684555.1 Gallionella sp.
TGCGCCACCTTGCCCAGCCGTGCCTCGGCCTCAATGTTGCCGGTCAGCACCGGTTCGCCGCTGACATTGCCGGACGTGGCGACCAGCGGCGCGCCGAAACTATCCAGCAGCAAATGATGCAGCGGGCTGTAGGGCAGCATTGCGCCGATCTCGCGCAGCCCAGGCGCGATTGCATCGGGCAATGCCGAATCCGCCCGCCGCGGAAGCAGCACGATCGGGCGTGATGCATCGCATAGTGCGGCCTGCGTCACCCCATCGAGTTGCAACTCCGCGCGCACGCGCTGCAGGCCGTCCGCGCCCTGCCACGGGAACATCACCGCGAGCGGTTTGTGCGGCCGGTGTTTGTTTTCCCGCAGCCGCGCGATAGCCTTGGTGTTGAGCGCATCGCAGACCATGTGATAACCGCCTATGCCTTTCACCGCGACGGTTTCGCCGCGCTTCAATGCCGCGATGCAGGCTTCGAGCGCCGCATTTCCCTCTGCGCGCTGGTGCGCCGCGGAAAAACTCAGCTGCGGTCCGCACGCCGGGCAGGCCAATGGCTGGGCATGGAAGCGGCGGTTGTGCGGGTCTTCGTATTCGGCACGGCACGCATGGCACAACGGGAAATCCGCCATCGTGGTGTTCGGCCTGTCGTAGGGCATGCGCGTGATCAGCGTATAGCGCGGGCCGCATTGCGTGCAGTTGATGAACGGGTAACGGTAGCGCCGGTCGCCCGGGTCCAGCATCTCGCGGCGGCAGTCTTCGCAGAGAAAATTATCCGGGGGCAGATGCACCTGCGCATGCAGTGATGCCGCGCTGGGCAGAATTTCAAAATCATCCGATTGGCGCAGCGCAATGGGATGGCAGGAAACAACATGCGGCCGCGCCAGCGGCGGCGCTGCGGAGATCAGCGCCGCGGCAAACGCATCCAGCAGTGCGGGATCGCCCTGGGCCTCGACCCGCACCTCGCCGGTGAGATTTTGCACCACGCCGCTCAGGCGATATTGCTGTGCCAGGTTAAACACGAACGCGCGATAACCCACGCCCTGCACACGCCCGCCCATGATCCAGCGCCGGGCTTCAATGCGGCTGCCGGGAGCGGCATGTTGGCGTTTGGACTTCATGCACGCATCGTGCCGCTAACCCGAACAAATATCAAGGCTGGAACTCTAGGCCGGAACGGGCGGCATGGTTACGTGGATGATTCTGACGGACCACCGTTTGCAATCCCGACCGAATCGGCAAACTGCGCGCGCTGTTCAAGGCAATCGCTTTCGCCTGTCTGGTAGTCGCGGCAGATGATTGGCCGGTGCTGGTAGATGGCACACTTCATCGTGTCCCGGGCCAATGCCGCGCACCAGCCATCGGCAAGGCGGCGCATCACCCATCCGCCCCATTGATCCTGGATGGTCAATTCAGCCGGAACGGCTTCGTCATCGCCCATCAGCATGACCTCCAGCCTGCAGCAGCAGGCCCTGCAATCGGAGCATGAGATAACCGAGTCCCTGCCGTTTGAATCGTGTATTGTTTCCATGTCGGCGCATTGTCCCATGCAACAGAGAGGGAAGTCATGACGTTCTCTGGGCGTATAGTCAGGCATACGGGAATATGAAATGAATACACAAGAACGTACCGTCCCCTGGATCGTATATGGTGCCGAGTTGATCGGCACTGCGCTGCTGGTTGCGGTGGGGCTGTCAATCGTGATCCTGGCATTCGGCCAGGGCAGCCCGGCGGTTCAACTCGTTCCAGACGCAGGCGTGCGGCGGCTGATCACCGGTTTCGTGTTCGGCACGACCGGCGCGCTGATCGCGCTCTCGCCGCTCGGCAAGGAGAGCGGGGCGCATATCAACCCGGTCGTTACCCTGGGATTCTGGACGATGGGCAAGCTGGGCGCCCGCAATGTGCCGGGCTACCTGCTCGCGCAATTTGCCGGCGCGGCAATCGGTGCCGCGCCCCTTCTGGCGTGGGGAGCGATGGGGCGTAGCATCGCTTTCGGCGCTACGCTGCCCGGTGCGGCTTATGGTGCCGGATGGGCATTGCTGGGAGAGACCGCGACGACGTTTGCGCTGATCTTCGGACTGTTCTTCTTCCTGCAGCATCGTCGCCTGCGGAACTATACGCCGGCACTTTTTCCGTTCCTGTATGCATTCATGGTCTGGGCCGAGGCGGGTGTTTCCGGCACCAGCACCAATCCGGCACGCAGCTTCGGTCCGGCGCTGGTCTCCGGCAATTGGCATGACTGGTGGGTATACTGGCTGGGGCCAATTTTGGGCATGCTGCTGGCGGTGATCGCTTACCGTCTGGCCGGATGGCATCGCGCGGGGATCGCGGTTGCCAAGCTGCACCACTTCGAGCATGACCGTTACGGGATATTTCGTCCTTGAGTCGACCATCGTTGCCGGCATCGCGGGAAGCATGAACCATTCGGCAAAAAACCAGTCTGCCTAATCATAACAATCAACAAGAAGGCCTCGATGAAAGCACCGCAGGCAGTATTTTCGCACCCGACCTGGGCCCGCGCCGCCAAGGATATGGTGGGCACCAGTCTCGGATCTTCACGGCTCTGGTTCACGGTCGCCGAGGGCATCGTCACGGAAGTCTACTATCCGCGCATCGATATTCCGCAGATCAGGGACCTCGGGTTCATCATCGCGGACGACCGCGGATTCTGGGTCGAGCTGCGCCGTGTCGAAAGCTACGAGGTGAGCCTGCCCAAACCGGGCATACCCGCCGTCACCATCGTGCATCGCCACCCGCGCTTTACCTTCACGCTGCAAATCTGTCCTTCGCAACACCGCGATACGCTGTTGCTGCGCTACCGGCTGGAGGGGGACCAGGACCTGAAACCCTATGCGTTGCTGGCCGCCCGCCTCGGCGAAGATGCGAACAGTAACCGGGCTGCAGTCGGCAGGCACAATGGCCGTACCGTGCTGCTGGCGGAGCAGGGCCCGTTCGGACTGGCACTGGCGGCCGTCGGGGAAGATGGTGCCGACGCATGGCTGCGCTGTTCCGCCGGCTGTCTGGAGAGCAGCGACGGATGGCAGGATTTCGACCGCCACGGGCGCATGACCTGGCAATACGACAGCGCCGGGCCGGGCGCGGTCTCGCTGATGGGTGAACTGCCGGCGCAGGCCACGCTCGCGCTTGGCCTCGGGACCAGCCAGGGGGCGGCGGCGACGCTTGCAGTAGCGAGCCTGATGGAGGATTTTTCGACGGCCTGGGACACCCAATGCCGGGTCTGGGAATCCTGGATGGCGGGGTGCCGGTTCCCCGAGCTGCCCGACCCTCTGCGCGAGCTGCTTGCGCTGTCCGGCATGGTGCTCAAGGTTCATCAGGACCGCACCTATTCCGGTGCCGCGGTGGCCAGCCTTGCCGTGCCGTGGGGAGACAGCAGCGGCAGCCGCGGCGGCTATCATCTGGTGTGGTGCCGCGACCTGGTGGAAACCGCCGGTGCACTGGTGGCGATAGGCGCTTACGATGATGCGCGCGAAGTGCTGCGCTACCTGATCGCGACGCAGCAGCAGGACGGGCACTGGCTGCAGAACCAGTGGCTGGGCGGCGCCGCGTTCTGGCAGGGAATCCAGCTGGACGAAGCGGCCTTTCCCGTTTTGCTCGCGTCCTCGTTGCGCGAACAGGGCGCGCTGAACGGCATTCCGGTTACCGACATGGTGAGACGGGCGCTCGCCTTCATCGCGCGCGAGGGCCCGACCACCGGACAGGACCGCTGGGAAGAGGATCCCGGCATCAATACATTCACGCTCGCGATCGCTATTGCCGCGCTGGTCGAGGGCAGCGCCTTTCTGGACGGCGAGGCGCGACAGTTTGCGCTATTGCTCGCCGACAACTGGAATGCTCATATCGAAGACTGGACGGTGGTGAAGGACACGCAGCTGGCAAGGCGTCTCGGGGTGGCCGGTTATTACATACGCACCTCCCCTGCGGATGCACTGGTGCATGACGGCGCCCAGTCCGAGCATATCCTGATCAAGAACCGTGCCTGCGATCCGGACCTGCCGGCCGATGAACAGATCGGCACGGACTTCCTGCAATTGGTCCGCTACGGGCTGCGCCGTCCCGATGATCCCGTCATTCTCGACAGCCTGAAAGTGGTCGACCGGCTGCTCAGGACGGATACCCCCCACGGTCCGGTCTGGCACCGCTACAACGGCGATGGCTACGGCGAACACAATGACGGCAGCGCCTTCGATGGCACCGGACACGGGCGAGGCTGGCCGTTGCTGACCGGGGAGCGCGGCCATTACGAACTGCTGTCGGGAGAAGACCCGCTTCCCTATCTGCAGGCGATGGCGGACATGACCGGCGCGGCAGGCATGATTCCCGAGCAGGTATGGGATAGTCAAGCGATACCCGAGCATCGTCTGGCGCCGGGCAAACCGAGCGGCTCGGCGATGCCGCTGGTCTGGGCGCACGGCGAGTTCATCAAGCTGTGTTACAGCCGCGCGCTGGGTTACCCGGTGGATCGGCCCGCGGCGACATGGGACCGTTATCAGGGAAAGAGCCCGTCGATTGCCCATCACATCTGGGGACCGTGCTATCGCCCGCGCCGCATCAGGGCGGGCAATCAATTCACGGTTGCGCTCAAGGCGCCGGCCCGCGTGCATTGGGGCATCAACAGCTGGAACGATATCCGCGACGGCGACACGCGGGATAGCGGCCTTGGGGTACATATCGCCGAGCTCCCGCTCGCCGGGCTCGATGCTGGGGACACGGTTCAATTCACCTTTTACTGGCTGGAGCAGAACGCATGGGAAGGCCGTGATTACGAAGTGCAGGTTATCGGCTGAAAACAAGGAGAACAATGTGATTGCAATCGAACTGCAGGGCCGCAAGGCACTCATCACCGGCGGGGATTCGGGTCTGGGCGCGGCGACGGCAAAATCCCTTGCCCAGGCGGGCGCTGATGTCGCGATCACCTATCGTTTCAAACCCGATGCCGCGGACAAGGTGGCCGCCTTGACCAGGTCATTTGGCGTAAAGGCATATACTTTCAGGCTGGACAATATCTCGAAAAAAGAGGAGGTGGATGCCTTGTTCCTGCAGGTGGACAAGGAACTCGGCGGCCTGGATATCCTGGTGAACAATGCCGGCACGGACGGACCGCGCGCGTTTTGCGCGGACAGCAACATTGCCGCCTGGAGCCAGGTGGTCGAGACCGACCTGTTCGGTCCCTATTACTGCGCACGCGAGGCGGTAGCGAGGATGCGCAAGCAAGGGCATGGCGTCATCATCAACACCAGTTCGGTCCACGAATTCATCCCATGGGCCGGCTACAGCGCCTACACCAGCGCAAAGGCGGGACTGAGCATGTTCAGCAAAACACTGGCCCAGGAAGTGGCGGCATCGGGCATCCGCGTAATCGCAATCGCGCCCGGCGCGATCAAGACGCCGATCAATGCCAACGTCTGGCAAGACCCCAAGGGACTGGCCGATCTCGACGACAAGATTCCGATGGGCCGGGTCGGTGAACCCGACGAGGTCGGGCATGCGATCGCGTTCCTGTGCAGCGATCTCGCCAGCTACATCACCGGCATCACCATTCCGGTCGACGGCGGCATGCTGCTTTACCCGGATTTCCGCAAGGGCGGCTGAAAAATCCGGTTGCAAATCGTGTCATGTTCCCCTGGCTATCGTGTTGTCCATCGCGACGGCTGAATCGATATGCACGGTGTGTGTCGGAAAGGCGATCTGTGCGCCGTGCCGGGCTATGATTTCGGCCACTTGCAGCAGCACATCCTGCTTCACCTCGTGATAATGGATCCAGTTGGTGGTCTTGGTGAAGGTGTAGATAAAGAAGTCCAGCGACGAGGGGCCGAAGGTGTTGAAGTTGACGATCAGGGTCTGGGTTGCATCGATCTCTTCGTGATGCTGCAGCATCGCCTTCACGTCTGCGACGATCGCGCGCATCGCGCCGATGTCCTCGTAGCGGATACCGATGGTCTCCTTGATGCGCCGATGCGTCATCCGCGACGGGTTCTCCACCACGATGCTAGTGAATACCGCGTTCGGCACGTAGATCGGGTTCTTGTTGAAGGCCCGGACCCGGGTGTGGCGCCAGCTGATGTATTCCACCGTACCCTCGATCTGCTTGTCCGGCGAGCGTATCCATTCGCCCACGCTGAAGGGACGATCCAGGTAGATCGTGAGGCCGCCGAAAAAATTGGCCAGCAGATCCTTTGCGGCGAATCCGACGGCGAGGCCGCCGATGCCGCCCGCTGCAAGAATCCCTGAAACGCTGAAGCCGAGTGTTTCCATCGACACCAGTATGGTGGTGATGATCACCGTGAGACGGGCCAGCTTCGACAGCGCATCGATGGTGGTGTGATCCACCGCCTCGCCCTTCTGTTCGTGTATTGCGACGATGTTGCGGGTGACGTTGTGGACAAGACGGATCAGATACCAGGCCAGACAGGCGATCACGCCCACATTGCGGATCTGGGGCACGGACTCGAAGATGGCAGCGCCGCTCTCCTTGCCGATGATGTCGGCCGCAAAGGCAAGACCGATCAGCCAGATAGCGATCGGTATCGGCCCCTTCGCCGCACGAATGAGCGCATCGTCCCACGGGCTGGATGTCAGGCGCGATAGTTTCTCCGCATAACGTAACAGCAGGTGGGAGACGACATTGGCCAGCACAGTCGCGAATACGACCAGGAGGACTTGAAGAAACAGCGGCTCTGCCAGGTAGGAAATCCCAAGATTATCTGCTAATGCTTTCATATCCATTGGCTAAGCGGTGATCAGTGATGGCTTCAGCCTGATTTTAGCAGACCACGCGATCGACCCGGTATCGATGTGCCAGACAATCTCAAATGGCCAACTGCAAAATTCCTTCCTTGGCGGATATATGTGCTATTTATTTCCCTTGAATCACCTGGATATGAGCATCGCCCAGCCGCTGGTAAAGGCGTATCTGCCGCTGCAATGGCCACCAATCGTAAAGAAAGGTTTGCAGCGGGCGCCACATGGCAACCCAGCCGATGATGGTCAGGCTTTCGCGCGCGATGGAGGAGCCGGTATTGGGCCCGAATTGCCGGATGGCATTGGCCGCAAGCAGGCACAGGGTGACAAATACAAGTCCGATGATCAGGTTCATGATCCCGTGTTGCAGCAGGAGTTTCAATGCAGTGCGGGTACGCTCGGATTTGTAGGCGAAGTTGTTATGGATCGCTCCGCTCAACATCCCGGTGGGGTCGCCATCGGATGGCCACTGCTCGAGGTGGATGGTGATATGAAAGCGGGCTCCCGGCACAAATCCGGACGCCCATGATTCGATGAAGCTCTCTGCTTTCGGATCAAGGTCCTTGTTTAGGAACGGCGTCGGATCCAGCGAGTTGAACAGCTGCGCGATCTCGCGTACGCGCAGTGCCAGGCGATGAATGGGCGCAGGGGATTTTTTCATCGGAGTTACAGTGATGAGTCTTTAAACGAATATGCAGGTATAACAATATCGAACGACAACAATATTCGTCTGGAGGCTCGCGAGCCTCCAGACACTACAAACGTTCACGGGCTCAGTACACAAGCACGTTCGTTGCGGGGGCGACGCATTCGGCAACGAACGTCGCTGCTCCGACGATGGTGGCGCCCTCGACCATGTCCTGTTGCACGATCTTGCGCGAGCCGACGCACGGACCGCACACATACAACTTGCCGCCGGCCTCGGTGTAGATCTTCATCAGATCCTTGAGCGGCGGGAAGCCGGCCGCCCAAACATGGTCGACCATGCTTTTGATCGTCAGCATCACGCCGTTGCCCTGGAAGCCCATCAGAACGTCAACATCCGAGGCTTGCGCCGTGGTCGCCATCACGAAAGGGATCGTCGCGAGCTCCGGGTTTTCCGGACCCTGTGTGACCATGAATACCAATCTTTTCTTGTTGTCTGCCATGATAGTTTCTCCTTGTCTGGTTAACGAAAAAGTCTGCCTTGCACACTTTAAATCGGATAGCTTTGCTTTTTCAGGCAGCGGCGAGCAGGTAAACGCCGCTGATCGCGATCGCGCTGCCCAGCAGCCGGGACAACGTGGCATAACGCTCGCGCATCGCGAGTCCTGCAGCGACGCCGCTGAAATGCAGTGTCGCGGTTGCGATGAGGAAGCCCAGCGCATATTCCGCCGGCGCTGCGGACTGCGGCAATTCGAGGCCGTGCGCATAGCCGTGGAACAGGCCGAAAATTGCGGTGACGGACACACTGAGCGCAACCGGGAGCTGCAGAGACAACATGATCAGCAGCCCGAGCGACAGCACGGAAGTCGCGATACCTGCCTCGACCAGCGGCAGCGATTGCCATTGCGTGGCGATGGCTGCGCCGATCGTCAGCATGGTCATGAAGGTGGCGGGCAGCAACCAAACCTTGCGTATTCCGCCCCCTTTGCGGTCACATTGTGCTGCCCACAGGCCCACGGCCACCATCGCCAGCAAATGATCCATGCCGGAAAACGGATGCATCAGGCCCGCCGCAAAACCGGATACATCGTGGCCGGGATGGGCGAACGCGGTACCGCTGATGGCAAGCAGCGGTATGGTGAGCATGAATTTGGTGCTTGTGTTGCGCATGGTGATTCTCCTTGGATGGTTTATCGGATTTTGACCTTGACCAGTTCTTCCCCGTTCGGATCCGTCACGTGCACCGCACACGCGATGCACGGGTCGAAGCTGTGTATGGTGCGCAGGATTTCGATCGGCTGCATCGGGTCGAACAGCTGGTGGCCCTTCAGCGCCGCCTCGTAAGGGCCGTCCTGTCCCTGCGCATCGCGCGGACCGGCGTTCCAGGTCGAGGGAACCACAGCCTGGTAATTGTCGATCTTTGCATCCTTGATCACGATCCAGTGCGCCAGCGCACCGCGCGGCGCCTCGGTGTAGCCGACGCCCTTCGTTAGAACCGGCCACGTGGAAGGCTCCCACAGTTTGTCGTTGTGGGTCTTCACATCGCCCGCCTTGATGTTGGCGATCAGCTGGTCGTACCAGCCCTGCATGGCATCCGCGATGATCTTTGTCTCCAGTGTGCGCGCGGCGGTGCGTCCCAGTGTCGAATACAGCGCGCTGACCGGCAGGTCGAGTTTGTGCAGCGCCATGTTCACCAGTTCCTGCGTTTGCGCATGTCCCTTCGCATACAGCATCAGCACGCGCGCCAGCGGCCCGACTTCCATCGCCTTGCCCTGCCAGCGCGGCGACTTGAGCCAGGAATAGGAAGCGTCGGTGTCAAGATTGGCGTAGGGCGGCTTGGGCCCGGTATAGTGTAGCTGGGTCTCGCCCTGGTAAGGGTGCAAGCCCTTCTCCTTGCCCACGCTGTAGTCGTACCAGGAATGCGTGACGAATTCCTGGATCTGGTTTTCGGCATTCAGGTCGACCGGATGGATCTCGGACAGATTGCGGTTCAGGATCACGCCGGAAGGGATCAGGAAAGTGGACGGGTCGCTCATGCCCTTTTCCGGGAAATCGCCGTAGGTCATGAAATTGCCTATCCCCTCGCCGCGCGTGAACCAGTCCTTGTAGAAGCCCGCGATCGCCAGCGTGTCCGGCACATACACCTGGTCGACGAAATCGCGCATCTGCCGGATCACGTTCTGCACGGTTTCCAGTCCCACCATGTTGAGCGAGGTGGCTGCTTCGCCGCCACGAAAATGCGGGCCGTTGCCCTGTCCCTGGTGTTGCGGATGGATGCTGATCGCGCACGGCACGCCGCCGACCAGAAAGTTCGGGTGCGGGTTCTTGCCGCCGAAGATGGCATGCAGCTTTGCGGCTTCGCGCTGCCATGCCAGCGCGTCGAGGTAATGCGCGACCGCCATCAGGTTGGCTTCCGGCGGCAGTTTGTAGCCGGGGTTGCCCCAGTAACCGTTGGCGAAAATGCCGAGCTGCCCGCTTGCGACGAAAGTTTTCAAGCGTGTCTGCACGTCGGCAAAATAGCCGGGCGAGGATCTCGGGTAGGAAGGACTTACCGCCTGCGCCAGCGTCGAGGTAGCCTTGGGATCGGCTTTTAGCGCCGACACCACGTCCACCCAGTCCAGTGCATGCAGGTGATAGAAATGCATCACATGGTCGTGCACGTATTGTGCGGCGATCATCAGGTTGCGGATCAGCTGCGCGTTGGGCGGCACTTCATATTTCAGCGCGTCTTCCACCGCGCGCACCGACGCGATGCCGTGCACCAGCGTGCACACGCCGCAGATGCGCTGCGCAAACGCCCACGCATCGCGCGGGTCGCGGCCGCGCAGGATGATCTCGATGCCGCGCACCATGGTGCCGGCGCTGGACGCGCGCGTGATGCGGTTGTCGGCGTCGGTCTCCGCCTCGATGCGCAGATGGCCTTCGATGCGGGTGATCGGATCGACGACGACGGTTTGTGCTTTGCTCATGGCTGTTTCCTCAACGATTGAGAAATTCCGCAAGGATGCGGTATTGCGCCGCGGCCTCGATATTGTCGGTGCCGTCGCCATTGGCGATGCTCTCGCAGGTGCGCGCCATGCGCGCATGCATCGCGGCATCCCAGGCAGCGTTGCTACCTGGTTCGGAGGGTTTCAGGCCGGCCAGCACCGCTTGCGCAACGAAGTGGACAGCCTGGTTGTTCCAGTTGCAATCGTGGCCGCACTGGGTATAGCTGTCCACGCTGACCGCATTGGCCGACCGGAACGCGGTGGCGAGTTCATCCTGGGTGATGTCTGCCCGCTTGGCTGTGTCGATTGCTGTCTTCAATCTATGGTCCTTGCCTAACGCCAGCACGTTCTCCGCAAAGCGCGCCGCGACCAGACGCCGGCTGACTTCGGACAGTCCGCCCAGCGCAGCCTTGAACTCGTTATCGTTGCTGATGTTCATCGCTACCTTCTCCTTTGCTCAGGTGATCGGCGATCATCTCGGTCAATCCCACCACCGGAATGTTCATCTTGTAATGCTCGAGACCTTCCTCGAGCACGATGCGGCAATTGGCGCAGGCGGTGACCAGGGTCTTCGCACCAGCCTTTTCCAATTGCTCCTTTTTCACCTTGAATGCGGTGAAGCGCAATTCCTCTGCCTCTTCGATCGCGCTCACGCCGCCCCCGCCGCCGCAGCACCAGTTCATCTTGCCGGGGTCGCTCATTTCAACGTAGTTCTTCGCCACCATGTTCAACAGCCTGCGCGGTTGTTCCAGCACCCCGCCGCGCCGCACCAGCTGGCAGGGATCGTGGAAGGTGAGCAGCGCTTCCTCGAAACTGGAAGTCTTGAGCAGGCCCTGATTGCGGAAACCGTCCAGCACTTCCAGGATGTGCAACACCTCGAAACTGTACGCGCGACCCACCAGGTTGGGGCCTTCCCAGCGCAGTGCGGTGTAGGCATGCCCGCATTCCGGGCTGATCACGGTCTTGACCTTGAGCTTTTCCGCGCCGTCGACGATGCGCTGGACGAGCACCGCGGCGATGTCGGAGACGCCGATCTGAATGCCGCTGTTGGTGGCCTCGAACGCTTCCGAACACAGCGTCCAGGTCTTGCCGGCCTGTTTCATGATTCTCGCGACCGCGCCCAGATATTCCGGAAAGTTGATGATCTCCATCGAGGACATCAGCACCATGTATTCCGCGCCTTCCACATCCAGCGGGATCTCGATGCCGGTATCCTGCTGCACGTGTTTCATCTGCGCCTTCATCGCGGGCAGTTTGACGCCCATCGGGCTGCCGATCTCCACCGCACGCCTGGATGCACCGACCAGTCCATCGGGTGCGTGGCCGGAGATCGCCATGCCTTCGCGCAGCGTGCGCACCATGTAGACGATGTCGTTGCCCACCGGGCACACCAGCGAACAGCGGCCGCACAGCGTGCAGCTGTCGTAGACCAGCGGTTTCCATTCTTCCAGTTCCTCATCGCTGACCGGTTTGGACAAGCCCAGCATCTTTGCGAGTCTGCCGAGCAGCGTGTATTCCTGTTTATAGATGCGGCGCAGCGGTTCCAGCTTGTAGATTGGCGTGTACTTGGGATCGCCGGTCTCGGTATAGAACAGGCAGGCCTCGGCGCACAGCCCGCAATGCACGCAGCTGCTGAAGTAACTGGCGATCGGTGCGTCTATCATCTCCTTCAGGACACTGATGCCTTTGTTGAGTGAGGCTGTCATAGGGCCACCTCCATAACGTGAAGCGATTTGTCTAGTGCGGCATGTCGGTGGCTGCCGGCACCCCTCGCAAGGAGGAGGCCGGTGGGTGCCCCGTTGCTTCGCAACGACCCATCCGCTCTCGCGGACGGTCGCATCCCCACGAAGTGGGGCCCCTGCTTCCTGCTCATACCGGCACTCCTTTCTTCGCATTGGCATCGCCGTTGTACCAGCGCGATCCCCACAGGGTGAAGGCATGGATCAGCTTGGTGAACGGCAGGAAGATCAGCAGCAGTTCCACGCTGAGGATGTGCAGCGCCAGCATCGCGGTATAGGGCAGCAGCAGATGCCTGGATGCAAGATAGCCGGTCAGCACGGGCAGAAAAGTCAGCGCCCAGCCTGCATAGTCCCCGAAGGTGGAGAGAAAGCGCTTGACCGGTTTGTTGATGCGTTCCACCAGCACCAGCAGCATGGTCGCCAGCGTGACTATCGCTGTGGCGTCGATGAATTGCGCCGGCAGGCCGGGCCATGACAGGCCGGTCAATGCATGGATCAGTTTGATATGCTGGGCAAGCAGAAACACGATGATGAACAGGCCGATGTGGAACACATAGCCCGCAATATAGCCAAGCGCGGAGCTGCCATAGGTGCGCGGCGAGGTCAGGGAGCGACGGTACATGGTATGCAGGCCCGATGCGCCCGTTCGATGGCGCGGCACGGCGAGATCGGGCTTGCGCCCCAGCGAATAGATCTCGAACAGCCGCCACAGCATGCCCAGCAAAAAGATCCCTATCGAGATATTCAGTCCGGTGCTGCGCACCCAGGTCAGAAAAAGATCACTGTTCATATGTGCCTCAAAAATTCAGAGTTCGCCAAAATGCAAGGCGCGGAAAAAATTCTGCCGCGCCGAATATGCCGAATATGCAAGCAAGGAATTTCTTCCGCAACGCAGCATAACCGGCCACTTGGTTGCCGTTGTTTGGCAACTTAGTGGGAGGGCTAGTAGCTCCATCAGTTTGGATGAAATGTGGATTTTTGCTTCCATGTCATTTCTCCAGATCGGCGATCGTGGCGTTTTCATGCGCGGATTTCGCGGCGTTTTTCTTGACCCGGTTGGCGATGGATACCGCAACGCCTGCTGCCGCACCTACCACCGCTGCTTCGGTAGTCAGCTTCAATGGGCTGGCAGGCATCGACAAGGCACTGTAGAAACTGCCCGCATCCCAGAAGTGGGGTTCGGAACAACCGAGGCAACCATGCCCGGACTCGATAGGGAAACTGGTGCCGCCGTTCCACTTGGTCGTGGCACAGGAATTGTGCGTGACCGGTCCCTTGCAGCCCAATTCGAACAGGCACCAGCCGTTGCGCGCGCCTTCATCGTCGAAAGTCTTGGCAAACTTGCCCTGGTCGTAGAACGGGCGGCGATAGCAGCGGTCGTGGATGGTCTGGCCATAGAACGATTTGGGACGGCCCAGTTCGTCCAGCTCGGGCAGCTCGCCGAAGGTCAGGTATTGCGCCAGCACGCCGGTGATCACCGCCGGTATCGGCGGGCAGCCGGAAATGTTGACGATGGGTTTGTCCTTGATGATGTCGGACACCGCCACCGCGCCGGTCGGATTCGGTTTTGCATTCGGAATGCCGCCGAACGAGGAGCAGGTCCCGACCGCGATGATCGCCGCCGCGCCTTTTGCCACATCCTGCAGCAGATCGAGGTTGGTGCGCCCGGCGATGGCGGAATAGACGCCGCCGTCACGCGTCGGGATCGAGCCATCCACCACCAGCAGGTATTTGCCGTAGAAATTCTTCATCGCATCCTCGCGCGACTTTTCCGCCCCATAACCGGAGGCGGCCTGCAGCGTGTGGTGGTAATCGAGCGAGATCATGTTGAAGATCATGTTCTCCAGCGTCGGGGAAAAAGAGCGCGTCAGCGACTCGGTGCAGCCGGTGCATTCCTGGAACGACAGCCAGATCACCGACGGCCGCCTGGCCTTGACCAGCGCTTCGGCGATCGCGGTCGCGGTGCCGGGCGGCAGCGCCATCAGCGAGGCCATCGCGGTGCAGAATTTCAGGAACGCGCGCCGGCTGATGCCCTGTTGGGCGAGGCTGTCCCCCAAGGTTTCACAGACAGGCATTTCATGGACAGGCGCTTCCTGGTCAGTCATTGCAAGGTCTGGCGTTTCTCGATTCAGGGTTTCTCGATCCGTCATTTGATTACCTCACTCGTTGAGTTTGTCCCGCAGCCCTGCCAACCCTGCACGCACGTCCGCTGGCTGGCTCTTGATGATTTCCGGGATGCTCGCGATCTCCAGCATGTCCGCGACGATGTCGCCCTCCACGTTGTAGTGCGTGACCCACCACACGCCGGGGTAGCGCGTCTCGATGATTTCGCTGGCGCCGATGGTCTCGATGCGGGCGGAGACTTCGCCCTGCCCGAACGTTTGCCGTAACTGTTCGTATTCGCCCGCGGCGAACGGCAGGCCGTTCAGGTCTATCATGCCGGACTCGCCGGTCTGCACCAGATTTTCAACACGGGCCGCGATCTCCGCCAGCAACGCACGGATGGTGCCCACGGAATAGCCGTCCCCGGACAGTGAGTGGATCGGGATGTCTTTTAGTTTGCTGTTGGCCGGATTCATGCGTGCCATTCCTCAACGAGTTGCATGGCCTGGTCGCAGGCCAGTTTGATCGCGGCGGAGACGGGCGGGGAGGGCATGTCGCCCCAGGCGATCGTTTGCGGCTGGATGCCGATCAGCGCGCGCTGCCGGGGCAGTTGGCCTGAGAGGAGCGCGATCGCCATCAGGTCGATCAGGCTGACTTCGTGCACGCTGCGCTTGCGGTTGCTGCCGATGAATGCATCCATCTGCTCGCCGACGAATACCCGGATGGAGCCCGGATTGCCGTCGTATTGCGCGGCGTCGATCACGATCAGATTGTCTGTGTCTTCGATCGCGCCGGCGAGCGAGAAGCTTAGCGTGCCGCCGTCCATCAGCTCGATGTCGTCGCGCTGCGCGGCAAGTTCGGCAAGTTGCCGTATCGCATGAACGCCCGCACCCTCATCCTGCAACAGGGTGTTGCCGATGCCGAGAATCAGCGTTTTATTGGGTGTCTTGCCGAGCGTACTCATGGTTATGTTCCTT
Source organism: Gallionella sp. (assembly GCA_049684555.1). GTDB lineage: Bacteria > Pseudomonadota > Gammaproteobacteria > Burkholderiales > Gallionellaceae > Gallionella. Next base: position 15,193 of record JBAVGB010000087.1, read on the forward strand.
GAGCTGACGACAGGAGCAATCTAGCACCGCGATATTGAAACTTCAACCGAGTAATTTTCTCTTGTTTCAAAATGTTTCAGGCTAATTCAGCTGCAATCGGAGTAAACTTGCAAAACCCGATTCAATGGAAAACTCCGCCATGTGCCTCGGCATTCCGATGCAAATCGTCTCGATAGACGGCTACAACGCGCGCTGCACGGCGAAGGGCGTGACGCGCGATGTCAGCCTGTTCATGCTGCAGGACGAACCCGTCGCGGTGGACGATTTTGTGATGGTGCATGTCGGCTATGCACTGCAGAAGATGACCGAACAGGAAGCGCGTTCGACCTGGGAGTTACTTGATGAAATGCTGGCCAGCGAAACCGGCGGACAGCATGAAGAGTAAAGTCTTGAGGTAATGAGATCGCCGGGCGAAAGTGCCAATGGCCCCTTGCACGATTGCACCATCTGCTTGAGGGTAGACTGCAATTCATCTCCGTTAGTCATGCTTAATCTCCCAGTGAACAATGGATCCCCCTTGCATATTCGCAACGAATTCGTCATCAGACCTTGTCGCACAAGCTCGAATTTCCCGACGCACACCATCGAAAATTGAGCGCATCCCCAGTCCATGGACCCATCCAGGCCGGAATCCCGCGGGCCAGGTGATCATCGTCGTGGATTACTGGCGTCGGCGGTTCGCCTGTTGGCAAGTCATTGGCCTGGGTGTTGGTCGAATACATTGATTAAGATAGTCAAGCTTCTGTCCTGCATTTAGAATGCGGCTACTGCCGGAACCCGGCTCCACGCCGCCAAGACTGCGGCCAAATATCCATTGAATCCCATAGAAAATTGGCTGAAGAGCCATCAACCGCGCATCCGACGGTCACTAAACCTTTCGCTCATGCTGGGCATGGCCAACGGCGTCCTGGTTATCTTGCAGGCGTGGCTGTTGGCTTTCGTGATCAATGCGGCGGTCTTCCGGCATGAGTCGGAGGCGTCGGTCCTGCCGTTGCTCTGGCTCATGTTGCCGGTGTTCATCATCCGTTTCTTTCTGGTCCTGGCCTCCGAACGCGCCGCATTTGAAGGCGCTGCAGAGATGCAGAAGGTGTTGCGCGAGCAGCTATACGATCATTATCAGGCCTTGGGGCCGCTATGGCTGGGCTCGCGCGCGAGCGGCGATCTGGCCAATCGCGTGGCGACGGGCATCGAAGCGCTGCATGGCTATTACGCCCGCTGGCTTCCCAACCGGGCCCTGAGCGTGTTGCTGCCCCTGACGATCCTTGTTGCCGTGTTCCCCACCGACTGGGTGTCCGGCCTGGTACTGGTGCTGACCGCCCCGTTTATCCCCGTCTTCATGATACTCATCGGCAAGGGCGCCGAGGAACTCAACCAGCGCCAATGGCGGCAGTTGGCACGCATGAGCGGACGCTTTCTGGATGCGCTGCAGGGCCTCACCACGCTCAAGCTGTTCAATGCCAGCCGGCGCGAGGCGCAGGTGGTGGCGGAGATATCCGAGGACTACCGGGCGAGCACCATGAAAGTGCTGCGCGTCGCTTTCCTTTCTTCGTTGGTTCTGGAATTTCTCTCTACCGTAAGCATCGCCGTCGTGGCAGTGCTCATCGGTTTCCGCCTGCTATGGGGAGATATCGCCTTTCTTCCGGGCTTCTTTGTCCTGCTGCTGGCCCCCGAGTACTACTTGCCGCTGCGTTCGCTCGGAGGCCATTACCACGCGCGCATGGAGGCCATTGGCGCGGCGGAGGGTGTGGTGGAGATTTTACAGACACCGTTACCCGACCGAATGCCGCGCCAGGAAACCGATCCTGTTCCGGACACGCTGTTGGGCGTGCAGTTCCAGAGTGTGGAATTTGCATACGAACCGGGCCGCCCGGCGCTGAGGGGAACCACTTTCAATGCGGAGGCGGGCTGTGTCACTGCGCTTGTGGGGACGAGCGGCGCAGGCAAGAGCACCGTGCTGAACTTGCTCATGGGTTTCGCCAAGCCGCAGCACGGCAGCATCCGAATCAACAACCTGGACCTTGCCGGCTTCGGCGAGGCCGCTTGGCTGGAGCACGTTGCCTGGGTGCCGCAACATCCCCACGTGTTCGCCGGCACGGTGCTGGAGAACATCCGCATGGCGCGGCCTGCAGCCGCCGACGAAGAGGTGGAGGCTGCCGCCCGGGCGGCGGGCGCGCATGATTTCATCCTCGCGATGCCCCGGCGCTATCACACGCCCGTCGGTGAGCGTGGCGTGGGGCTCTCGGGCGGCGAGGTTCAGCGCCTCGCGCTGGCAAGGGCGTTCCTGAAGAATGCGCCGCTGGTGCTGTTGGATGAAGCCACGGCGCATCTGGATGGCCACACGCAGGCGGCGGTGATCGACGCGATCGCCGAACTGGCGCGAAGCCGCACCGTGATCATGGCTGCCCACCGTCTGAGCACCCTCGCCCTGGCACATCACGTGGTGGTCCTGGAAGAGGGGCGTGTGGCCGAGGCGGGCGAGCGCGCGGCGTTGATGGCCAGTGGCCGTGCCCTCGCCCGCCTGGCACGCATTGGCGATACGACGGTGGTGGCGGGATGAGCAGCCGGATGCCATCTCCCGGGACCAGCTCCCGCGCCGACTTCTGGCGGATCATCAAGCTATTGCTTCCATACAAGGGCTGGATGGCGGCGGGTGCCGCCCTGTCGCTGGCCACACTGCTGGCCAATGTCGGCCTGATGGCGGTATCGGGCTGGTTCATCGCCTCCATGGCCCTCGCCGGCCTGGCCGGGGCGACGATAAACTATTTTACGCCCGCCGCATTGATTCGCTTTTTTGCGATAGTCCGCACCGGCGGCCGGTATCTGGAACGGCTGGTGACCCATGAGGCCACGTTCCGCCTGCTGTCCGAACTGCGGGTGTGGTTCTACGCCCATCTCGAGCCCCTGGCCCCCGCCCGCCTGATGAAATATCGGAGCCCCGATCTGGCGAGCCGCATCCAGGCCGACATCGACACGCTGGATCAGGTCTATTTGAATTTTGTCGTGCCGGTGGCCGTGGCGGCGCTGGGAACCGCCATCATGGTGACGGCGCTGGCGTTCTTCAGCGGGCGGGTGGCGATTGCAGCGGGGGCCTTTTTGCTGCTGGCCGGCGTCGGCCTGCCGATTTATACGCGAAAGCGCGGCGCCGAGCCCGGAACGCGCCTTGTGGAGTCCCGTGCCGCCTTGCGCGGCGCAGCGGTGGATGGCCTCCAGGGGCTGGCGGAATTGCGCGTATATGGCGGAGTCGAGCGCCAGGCGCAACGCGTGATGGAGATCTCCGCGCAGCATATCCAGGCCCAGCGGTCCCTGAGTCGGCTCAACGGATTTTCCCAGGGCAGCCTGGGTCTGCTGGTAAATCTGGCGCTTTGGTGTGCCGTGCTGCTGGCTGTGCCCCTGTTAAGCTCCGGTGCGCTGCAACCCCCCCAACTGCCCATGCTGGCGCTCTTTGTGCTGGCGAGCTTCGAGGCGGTGCTGCCTCTTCCGCGAGCCTTGCAGGTTCTGGGCGAGGCGCTCGCCGCGGCGCGCCGCCTGTTCGAGATCATCGACGCCGAGCCGGCAGTGCAGCCGCCTGTCGGACCGTCGCCCGTGCCTGAAGATTTCAGCCTGCACATCCGGGGGCTGGAATTCCGGTACGACGAAGCTGCACCGTGGGTGCTGAAAGGACTGGATCTGGAGCTGCCCGCAGGCGGCCGTCTTGCCCTCGTTGGCGCAAGCGGGGCGGGCAAGAGCAGCCTGGTGCAGCTGCTGGTCCGCTTTTGGGAATACCAGGCGGGCGAGATCCGGTTGGGAGGTCATGATCTGCGCGGCTACCAGCCTGCGGACTTGCGGGAGCACATTGCGGTCGTATCGCAGGACGCCTACCTGTTTAATGCGACGGTGCTGGAAAACCTGCTCCTGGCGCGCCCGGACGCCACCGAAGCGGAGGTGGTTGAGGCCTGCAGGACGGCCTGGATACACGATTTCATCGTGAGCCTCCCCATGGGCTACGACACCGAACTCGGCGAGGCGGGAACACGGCTTTCGGGCGGCCAAGCCCGCCGCGTCGCCGTCGCCCGCGCACTTCTTAAAAACGCCCCCCTTCTCATTCTCGATGAACCGACCGAGGGTCTGGACGCAGTCACAGAACAGGAACTCCTCGCGGCGATAGACCGGCTGATGCAGGGACGCAGCGTGCTGCTCATCACCCACCGTCTGACGATGCTCGCCCACCTGGTCGACAACGTGGCGGTAATCGAGGAGGGGCGCATCGTCGAGCGGGGAAAGGTAGCGCAATTGATTGCGCGCGACGGGCCCTTCAGAAGGCTGCATGACGCCCTCGGGGCGTAATTTTCCATCCGGCAAAAAAAGCCGGGGACTGGGTCCCCGGCGGCATGGAAAATCCCGAAACGCTAACCGGGAAACGTTAGCTGGGATTGCGTTTCTTCTCGTCCTCCTGGGCGTCCAACAGGGCGCCGCCGGCAGCGGAGATCAGCACGATCATCACGGTGCCGACCAGCCACGCAAAGTACCAGGAAGCCGAGGCCCCCAGGATGACGCCGAGGACGATGACGAGAACGGCGATCACCAAATAGAGCAGGAACTGGAAAAAGGTTTTCATCGTATCTCCTTAGTAAGCATGATCGTCAGCTTCGACTGCGGAGCCCTTGACCTTGCCCCGCATGATATAGAACGCCCAGCTGGTGTACCACAAGATCAGCGGCACGAACACGGCGGCCCAGCCGGTCATCCAGGCAAGGGTCAGCTGGCTTGAACCCGAATTCCACGCCGTCAGGCTTTGCGAGGGGTCGCTGCTGGAGGGCATCATGAAGGGGAACAGGGCTGTCCCAGCCGTACCAAGGACACCGATCCAGGCCAGTGCCCCCAGCCACCAGGCAAGGGTGGACTTGCCGGCACGAGCCGACAGTACCCCGAGCAACATGCCCACATAGCCCAGCGCCGGTACCAGCCAGAGGATGGGATGGTTGTGGAAATTGCCTAACCAGGCGCCGCCGACCAGGGTGACCGTCTGCTGCAGCGGGGTTTGGGCAACGGCCGGATCAGGCCCTGATACCAGCTGGAAGCCCTGCATGTTGGCCACCCAGATTCCGCCAATGGTGAACAGCACTGCAGCCACAATCCCGCTGACCACCACGGCGCCGCGAGCCCGCTGGTGCAGGGCACCCTCGCCCCGCCCCATGAGCATGGCGCCACCCATGAAAATCGACAGCGACAGGGAGAGCAAGCCGGCAAGAATGGCGAACGGGTTGAACAGCGTGATGAAGCTGCCCGTGTAATAGGACGTCATGTTCCAGCTGAAATGGAAGGGCACGCCGCTGAACATGTTGCCGATGGCGGCGCCATAAATCACCATCGGCAGAAACCCGCTAAGAAACAAGGCCCAGTCCCAGACATTGCGCCAGCCCGCGGAAGGCAGCTTGCTGCGGTACTCGAAGCCCAGGGGTCGCACGATCATGCTCCATAGCAGCAGCAACATGACCACATAGAGGCCCGAAAAGGCGGTGGCGTATATCAGGGGGAAGGCCGCAAAAATCGCGCCGCCACCCAAGATGAACCACACCTGATTGCCGTCCCAGTGGGGGCCGATGATATTGAGCGCGACACGACGCTCCGTGTCGGTGCGCCCTACGTAGCGCAGCAGGGTACCGACGCCCATGTCCATGCCGACCATAATGGCCAACCCAATGAGCAGTACGCCCAGCAACAGCCACCACAACACTTTCAGTATCAAATAGGCTTCCATCTCAGATCTCCTCGCGTTTCATCATGACGCCCGCGCCAGCATAGGCACCGCCTGGGGCCTGCTGTGGCCGGGCCGGTTCGTGTGGGTGCTCGTCAGGACCCTTGCGGATGAACTTGACCATCAGGTACATCTCCACGGCGATAAAAATGGAATATAGCAGCACGAACCCTGTGAGGGAGAACACCATGTACGCCACGCTGTGGGTGGAGGCGGACATCCAGGTGGGCAGCATTTCGTACACCGTCCAGGGTTGGCGTCCCAGCTCCGCGACCAGCCACCCCATCTCGCATGCGAGGAAGGGAATAGGGATCATCCAGGGCGCAATCCTGAGAAACCAGCGGTGCCGCTCGACGTCGTTACGCAAGGTATAGATCACCGCCATGATGAAGTAGGCCAGCATCAGGAGGCCGAATGCGACCATGAGGCGGAAGGTCCAGAAGATGGCAGCCACTGCCGGAATGGTGTCATCGGCGGCCTGTGCAATATCTGCATCGGTGGCCTGCGCGACATCTTCATTGGGCGCATAGCGCTGCACCAGAAAACCGAAGCCGAGGTCCTGCTCGTGGGCCTTGAACTGGGTCAGGGCCTGGGCATTGGTCGGGTCCTTGCTGAGGATCTTGAGCGCCTCCACCGCGGGAATGCCGCTCCTGACGCGTTCCGCGGCCTGTGCCTTGATCTCCTGGATCCCCGGTATATCCTTGGTCATGGTGTGGGTCAGAAGCGGCGTCAGCACGTAGGGGATTTGCAACGACCAGGTGTTGCGCTGTTCGCTCTGGGAGGGCCAGGCAGCGACATTGAATGGTGCCGGCGCCGGTTCGGTCTGCCACATGGCCTCCATTGCCGCCAGTTTGCTGGGTTGGGCATTGCCCCCGACGAAGCCCAGCGCATCACCCAGGGTGATGACACCCGCGGTTGCCAGCACGCCAAAGAGTGTGGCCATCCGGAACGAGCGCTTGGCGATCTCCGTGTGCTTGCCGCGCAGCATGTACCACGCGCTGATGCCGGCGACGAAGATTGCAGCCGTCACATAACCGGCGATCGTGGTATGAACGAATTTCGCCTGGGCATCATTGTTGAAGATGAGGGCAGCGAAATTTGACAACTCCATGCGCATGGTGATCGGGTTGAAATGCGCCCCCTGGGGATCCTGCATAAAGCCGTTGGCTACCAATATCCACAGCGCCGAAAGGTTGGAGCCCAGCGCCACGAGATAGGTTACGATCAGATGCTGGCCTTTCGAAAGACGCTGCCAGCCGAAGGCCATCAGGCCCACGAAGGTGGACTCCATGAAGAAGGCCATCAGGCCCTCAATCGCAAGGGGAGCCCCGAAGATGTCACCGACGAAACTGGAGTAAAAAGACCAATTGGTGCCGAACTCAAACTCCATCGTCAGGCCGGTAGCCACGCCAAGGGCGAAGTTGATGAGAAACAGCTTGCCCCAGAATTGGGCCATTTCCCGGTAAATTTTCTTGCCGGTCGTGAAATAGACTGTCTCCATGGCGGCGAGCAGAAAACTCAGTCCGAGAGTCAGCGGGACAAACAAGAAGTGGTACAAGGCAGTCGCTGCGAATTGCCAGCGTGAAAGTTCAACGACGGTACCGTTGATCATGGGGCGCTCCTCTTTGTTAACAATGGAAACTGGGTATGCTCTAATTAAAGCACTATTTTAAAACACATGCTGCAAATATGGATATTGGAATATTAGCATAAGCTCATATACAAACAACAGCTTTTTTGGGAACCACATCAAACCTTGCTGTTCTCCTTTACAACGAATGTTTATTCATGAGGCATTCCCGTTGCGGAACAAACAAGTACGTGATACCAGAGACTAATCCGGAATAAATATAGGAATGGTCGAACGTCGATCTGCGCGTTCTACTTTCGCTGTAAATGGCGGTCAATACGTGTCAGCACCTATGCACCAACAAGCGCCCCGACGAGGCGAGGGAGATCGCTGCCCCGTGCACCAATACATGAGATGACAGGAATCTGGGCGTATCAAGAGAATGCGGGGAGCCAAGCAAGTGGAATGAGTATTCAAATCTGGTCCACCCAGGTACCCGCCTGGATAGGCATCGCCCTGTGTGTTAGTTGCCGCTTGGGTTGGGAATAATCAGAAGCCTTTACGCCTCGCCATATTTGAACAATTAATGGAGAGATTAAGTGCCAACATGCCCATTACCCACGCAAACGTCAGATGAACCGATAAAACCAAAGTTGATGCGACGGGTAATTAAATTCTGATGCAATTATCAAGTTCTTCAGCTGGGACCATACTGCGAATATATTTACGACAGGCAAACCGTTATGTGCCTTGGCATTCCCATGCAAATCGTCGCGATCGACGGCTACAACGCGCGCTGCACGGCCAAGGGTGTGATGCGCGATGTCAGCCTGTTCATGCTGCAGGACGAACATGTCGCGGTGCACGATTTCGTGATGGTGCATGTCGGTTATGCGCTGCAGAAGATGACCGAGCAGGAGGCACGCTCGACCTAGGAACTGCTCGATGAGATGCTGGCCAGCCAGGCTGACGGGGAGGATCAGTCAGCTTGGACAGGTTGATTCTGAATCGCTTAATGATGCGATTTTGCCATCAGCTTCAGTATCTTCAGGTTTATGACAATAAAGCGGATAGCCTGCCATATTAGCGAAGTGCGCATATAGCGTGTAAATCCGGTCGGTGCCGGCGGATAATATGCTTGCTGATACGGCTCGCGGTTGGTGACTTTGTTGGGCATGCCTTGCTCCTGAAATAATTATTGGTGATGATGATCCATCCGGGATGGCGTGACCATCAATCTGGAATGATGGACCAGCCCGGTTTGAGCTTGGCCTGATAGATGAAAGCATGGTGCAGCAGATACTTCATCCAGTGGCCGGCCAAGCCGATCTCGCCGAAGGTCAGGTCGATATCCCGCCCGTAATCCGGGTATTTCTCGAAGTCCGGCACGACCGGATAGACGGTCATCGTGGCTGCGGTGCCATGGAAAATATCGGAACCCGTGGATGCCACGCACGCCGCGCCCATTTCGGCCATCGATGCGGTATGGGTGGGTTTGTCGGCTCCGTTGAGCATGTCGCGGATACTCATCGCGACCGCCTTCGCCATCGCTGCCGACGGCATCCCGGTCCTCGGTGCGGTCGGATTGATGGGCGTGCCGTTCGCGCTTTCCATCGGCTTGCTGATCATGTGCGGCGGCGCGAACGCGATGCCGACCGCGAACATGTTCCGGTAGGCCGGTGACTGGTATGTCTTCGGCCAATCCTGGGCGCTCCATTCCAGGTAGGGACGCTGGGTGTAATCGGCGTCCACCTTCATGAAACCGTTGGGCGCAAAAAGCTGGGCGGAAATGTCTTCGCCGGCCTTGTTGTAGGCTTTCAATCCCACCCCCGCAAAAGGCGGGATCAGCATCGAGAAATCGAATTCCTGTTCGTGGAATGCGCCGTCCAGGGTCTCGTAATGGATCTTCCCGGCTTCGACCTTGGTCACGTGCGCGCGAGTGACCCATTCGATGCCGCGTTCGACCATCAGCGATTCGGCAAACGTTTTTCCATTCGTGACATAGCCGCCGCGCTTGATATGCACGCCGCCCATGCCGAAGTCGCCCAGCTCGTATTCATTGCTGATCCACAGGATGCGCGCCTTGTCGCGGACCCCGGCTTCGCGCAAAACATGGTCCACGTTGTAGATGTATTCGAAGGCCGCACCTTGGCAGGTGCACATGCCGTGGCCGGTGCCGATCACGATGGTTTTGCGTTCGCCCGCTTTCATCGCGGCTATGGTCTTCTGGAGTTTTTCATTCGCTTCCAGTGCGTGGCTGGCGGTGCAGACCGATACCGTATGGCCGTGTTCCGGACCCAATCCCGGGGTTGCGCCGAAATTCAGCTTCGGCCCGGTGGCATTCACCAGGTAATCGTAGCTGATGTTCTCCTGCACGCCTGACTTGTCGGCCAAGGTGTATTCAACGGTCACAAACGGCGAAGGATTTTCGGCATTGCCTTCCGGGTTGATCGACAAAGCCTTGGCCTGCCGAAAATCCACCCGGGTTTTGCGGTAAACCTCGGCCAGATCAAAGGTCACTTGTTCCTCCTTCATCTGCCCGACCCCCACCCAGATATTGGAAGGTATCCAATTCCATTTTGCGTTGGGCGAGACGACAACGACCTCGTGCTGCTTGCCAACCCATTTGTTCAGGTACCGGGCGACGGTATGCCCTGCGATACCCGCGCCCAGAATAACGATGCGTGCCATTTATTTCCTTTCGAATGTGTAATTCAGATTACTGCAAAACTGCGGTAGAATAAAGATGATATCAGTTCAACGTTTCCCACTCTTGCTTCTTCAGTGCCTATCTTGCTGAAGTATTGCGCTTCCCACCACATCACATTGATGATGCCAAAAGCCATCGCAAGTCCAACTCCAAGAACCCAGGAAAATACCACATGATTTTCCCCTTTAATAGATGTTATGGTCGTTAGCGATCAATATCCACAGCGTGGAATGGTCAGATTCTTTCTCTTTCTGTGGTAGCTGGGAGAAAATCTTTGAAGCTACTTTCTGTCCGCCGATGTTGACGTCATCGGCGGCTGAAAACCAGACTGCCCATCTGATGAACAGCGCCAAGACATTTATCGCAAGTGTCAGGGTAACTTCACGATGTAGATGCGCCTGTATATTATCATTCGCTAATATACAGTCAAGTCAAATTTCCCCGACCAAAGTTTTCCACGGCAATTAAAGCAGAAAGGATTGCAAGCCGGAAAGCTACGCTTGTTCGAACCCTCTGTGTCGAAAGTCACAATCGTCGGGCATTTTGCTCACATCATCGATCGTCGACAAGATCAAACGACGAGATCACATTAGCGGAGTAAAATAATCGGCAATCACTTAACCCTAGGCTGAAAAGTCCATGCCCTTTACCGCGCAAGACTGGCTCGGCAAGATCAACGGACTGCCGCTGACGCGCCGAGTGCGCATCATGAATGTGTGCGGCGGTCACGAGCGCTCTATCACGATGGCGGGATTGCGCGCAGTGTTGCCCCACAACGTCGAACTGATCCCCGGCCCCGGCTGCCCGGTGTGCGTATGTCCCGAGGAAGATGTGTATCTCGCGATTCGGTTGGCCTTGCATGCGGGCGTGATACTGGTGGCGTTCGGAGACATGCTGCGCGTGCCTGTCAATGTCCCGAAAGCCGAACCGCGTTCGCTGGAACAGGCCAAGGCCTCAGGTGCCGACATACGCCCCGTAGCGAGCCCGCAGGAGGCAGTGCGTATCGCCAAAGAGAATCCGCAACGACAAGTGGTGTTCTTCGTCGCCGGTTTCGAGACCACCACCGCGCCGGTCGCTGCGATGCTGCTCGAGGGCATACCGGATAATTTGTTCCTGTTGCTGTCATGCCGGCTGACCTGGCCCGCGGTTGCGATGCTGCTCGATTCTGGCAAGCCGGGTTTCGATGCCCCAGGTTTTAATGCACTTATTGCGCCCGGCCATGTCGCTACCGTGATGGGACCGGAAGAATGGGCGTTCGTGCCGGAGCAACATGCGATCCCTGCTGCGGTCGCCGGCTTTTCGCCGGTGTCATTGCTTGCCGCGATGTATTCGGTGTTGCGCCAACTGATCGAAGAAGAATGCTTTCTCGACAACTGTTATCCCGAGGTGGTGCGTCCCGGCGGCAATTCAACGGCACAAGCGCAACTCGGAAAGGCGATGCAGGTCGTCGATGCGAACTGGCGCGGCATCGGCATCATCCCGGCGTCGGGCTTCGCGCTTGCAGAGCGCTTCGAGCAGAACGATGCGCGCAAACATTTCACGGGATATGAAGCGGAAGGACGCAAGCGTGTCGGCGAGATGCCGCCGGGCTGCGATTGCGCGCGCGTAGTGCTGGGCAAGATCTACCCGGACAAATGCAAGCTGTTCGGCACTGCCTGCACGCCGCGCACGCCGGTCGGGCCTTGCATGGTGTCGGACGAGGGCGCGTGCCGGATATGGCTTGCCAGCGGAGTGAAGTCTCCCTCAATAATTCAATAGCAAAACTACAGTTAGCCATTCACTTAAAGTATCGGGAAATATCTAACAACAACTTCAATATGAGCGTAATTTAAGACTGCGATGACTGACCGCTTTTGGGCGTCAAATCTTGATACCATGAAGTTCTGCTTGATTCCAAAAGCAGTCCTTGAAGTGATTCTGATGTTGTGCTTATAAACAATCATTGAGCTTGAAGGCTTGCCATGAAAATCGATTCCACCGAATTTGGCAGTATCACCATCAACGGCAAAACTTATTCGCACGACATCCTCATCCGCTCATCTGGAGAGATAGTCAAACGCAAGAAGAAGCTTTCCAAGAAGTATTACGGAACATCCCACATCATTTCGCGCGAAGAAGCGGAATTTATCTATGAAAAGAAGTGCAAAACCTTGGTAGTGGGCTCAGGTCAGTATGGGAATGTGAAACTGTCACCGGAGGCTGCTGAGTTTTTGGAGCAACAAGATTGCCGGGTGGTCCTGCAGCCTACGCCAGATGCCATCGAGACCTACAACAAAACCAAGGATAAGGCCAAGACCATTGGGCTTTTCCACATCACCTGTTGAACCGCTGCCAACTGGAAGCATCGATGTAGTTCCCCCTGCTAGAGGGCAGGTTATCTGCCACAATGCTGGCATAACCTCAAATCGGCTTTCATTTCAAATGCGTCGCCTCATTTTAGTTGATTTCCGTATATTGATCTTGGGCTGGTGGTTGCTCGGTGCGTCGCAGTGCCTTGCCATGGATTCGGCGCTGGACCTCAGAGAAATATATAAGCAGAAAGTGGATCGCCTGCTTACGGTGCCGCAGGAAGAGCAACGGTACTATGCCGAACAACTGATCCATGTATTGCAACAAGCAGGATTGGACAAGTTACCGCCTCAATACGTGGTGCTGGTTGATCGTAGCCCTAAGGTACAAGCATTGTTATTGTTCTGGGTGTCGGATTCCGGCCTTGCAGAATTCATTGGTGCATCGCCTATATCGACAGGTCGGAGAGGAGGGTTCATGTATTACAAAACACCGCTCGGTGTGTTTGACCACTCCACTGCAAACCTGGATTTTCGCGCCGAGGGTTCGGAAAATGGGTTAGGCATCCTCGGTTACGGCATCAAGGGTATGCGCGTGTATGACTTTGGCTGGGTGCGCGCACCAAGAACATGGAAGCCTGGAGAAGGAAAAATGCGGCTACAGATGCATACCACTGATCCACGTTACCTCGAACCCCGCCTGGGAACGGTGCAATCGATGGGCTGCATCCGCATTCCTGCCATGCTGAACGCGCTGATTGACCATTACGGCATACTCGATGCAGATTATCAGCGCGCCAAACCAGGCAGCAAGCATTTCTGGATGCTGAAACTTGATCGCGAGACTACGCCTTGGTCTGGACGCTATCTGGTCGTCATAGACTCCAACCGTACCTCGCGGCCGGACTGGTCGCCGAGGCCAAGCATGACCATCGGATTGCCCAAAGTCAAACCTGCCGTCACGCCATTAACTCTTCAATAATGAACGGTATCCAGTTATGGGTTAGGATTCGATTATGTGTGGACGCTACGCCCTCAATCGCACACCTGCCAAGCTGAAGGAACATTTCGCCACAGCGAATGAACCGGACGTGAAGCCGCGCTTTAATATCGTGCCGAGCCAGACGGTTCCGGTCGTTCGTCTGGACGGGCCAGGCAATCGTGTATTCACGTTAGCCCGCTGGGGGCTCATTCCCTCCTGGGTCAAAGACCCTGAAGAAGTGCAACACCCCATCAACGCCAAAGCGGAAACAGCCGCAATCAAACCGATGTTTCGCCACGCTTACCGGAAGAGCCGTGTGCTGGTTCCGGCAGATGGGTTTTATGAATGGACACCTAAAGACGGAAAGCAGCCTTACTGGGTCAGGCTGCGAGATGGTGAGCCAATGGGCATGGGCGGACTATTGGAGCATTGGCAAGGTCCGGAAGGTGATGTAACGACCTTCACCATACTCACTACCAGCGCCAACTCCCTGATGGCAAAGATACATGACCGGATGCCGGTCATTATCAAGCCGGAGGAGTATGCATCCTGGCTCGATGCGAACTTTACTGATGCCATCAAGATTCAAGCGATGACCCTGCCTTACCCGGAACGTTTGATGGAAGCCTACGCGGTTAGTCGCAAGGTCAACAGTCTGAAAAATGATTCGCCTGACTTAATGGATGAAGTACAACTAGATGAAGTACAACTATAAGACAGCGCGAAAGGCAGCTTTCGGGCGAGCAATTCGGCGGATTGTTGTTCCGGTCATTGCGAATAGCCGCATTTGCCAAGATCGGAATTGTGTCATCATGCACTACTTATGAATGAAATCCTGCAATATATGAAGATGCATGGTGAACGACTCGACAAAGAGATCGCTGCTGCTACAGGTATCTCACTTGCTTCCGTGCGTTTGCAGTTAGCTGAACTTACTGATTCGCATGAGATTGTGGCGTGCCATTCAATCAGGTTTCACAAGGGAAAGAAATCCGAGGGAACAATTTACAGGGTAGCTGGTTACACACCTCCAGCTTCGCCAGGCAGGAAACCCAAGGTTCAGTAGGAATTTTCGTATTTCAGCTTTGGAGCGGACAATATGCCAGAATGAAGTGCGCCTGCGTGTCATAGCCAGAACTTCAGCTTGATATTCCATTTGATTCACTGCACGATGCGCAATGTCTTTCCAGCATCAGCGTTACCCACCAACGGTAAAACCACGATGGACGATAAGCAATTTACTGTCGAACTGGCCCAAGCTTTTCAAAAATGCATGGCCGCGATCATCGATGCTGTCCAAGCGGGGATATGGCAGAAAGGGGTACGGGACCTGCTTAACTATTCTACTGATTATGGCTTCGGCCAAAAGCGTGGGCTACAGACCCTAATCCTGAAAACCGGACATAAATCGGCCTACGTACGCTTGCACTGGGATAGCATCATTGGGAGTAAACCAGAAGACCGGCAATCAGTTGCCAATGCTGTGCAAAACGCAATCAATGAGTTGGGCTAGACCGATACAAAGTATGAATACACCAACTAAACCCCGTATTGCGAAGGAATTGCTTGCCTTTCTAGGCTGCTTCTTTTTGGGATTCGTCGTTATTCCTTTGATCATAACTTTCTTCGATCCCGATACAACGTACAAAGATGTCTTGGATTCGTTCTTCGTAAATCCGCAAATGGGAGCTTGGGCTATCGCAGTATCCCCTTATATCTTTTATCTGCTGATGAAATCGATTCTTTAGGATATTGAAACAAGAATGAAGCCGGTGATAAGCCGGTTTTTTAACAAATCAGTTTAGATCCAGATAACGTCCGGTATGTCGATTGCTGAACTTCGCGAATGGCTGCTCTCGGGAAGCCAATTAAAGCGTTTGAATGTGACATGCAGGATGACGCTTCTTCTCCATCAATCCCGAACTTCAAGAAATCGTCCAGAGCCTGCTTTTAATTTTTTTTGGTATTCCAAAAAAAGGAATTTCTGCAGAACAAAACTCAGCAGCCTGCCGCATTGCCGCTTCAAGATTATCCTTCGCCTTATCACTCAAAGGGTCACCCAGCCCGAAGTCATAGCCGCGTATGCGCAGCAGGAAAGCGCGCGGGGCAGCTGTGCGATAAACCTGGCAATAGGCGTGCAGCAAGGCGCCCGGGCTCATCGCGTGGCTTGTGTAGCTGTCGTCCTTGACTGCTTTGATCTGGGGAAACTCGTATGGCTCGGCACAGGACATGTCGGCATCGATGAATAGCACTCGATCGCAACCCTGCAGATCGGTGACGTGCTCGATTTGCAGTTGCATGTCGTTCTGGCATTCGACACCGGCAAGATTCATTTTCGCGATACGAGCGATCAACTCCGGACCGAGCGCATCGTCGCCGCGCCCTGGGTTGCCGTATCCAAACAGCAGCAGTTTAGCCATGATGATCAGATTATTCTTGCGATAACGCCGTTGCCGCCCTTGACCAGCCGGTCGAGCAGCACGCCGTCCGCGTCGAGCAATTCCACTTGCAGCGGCATCTTGCCCAGCGCATGCGTGGCGCAGGACAGGCAGGGATCATAGGCGCGCACCGCGACTTCCAGATGGTTCAGCAAGCCTTCGCTGATCTCACGGCCGTCCAGATATTGGTTGGCAACAGAGCGCACCGATTCGTTCATCGCCTGGTTGTTGCTGGTGGTCGATACGATCAGGTTGGCCTTTTCTATCAATCCATCGTCGTCGATCCGATAGTGATGGAACAGGGTGCCACGCGGCGCCTCGATCACCCCTATGCCCTCGCGTCGTTTGTCGCCCGGCTTCGCTACCAGGTCGCTGCCGGTGATGTCCAGATCGTGCAGCAGTGCGTTGATCGACTCGGCGCAATGCAACGCTTCGATCATGCGCGCCCAGTGGTACGCCAGCGTGTCCTGCACGAATCCGCCGTTGCCGAATTTCCTGAAGCGCTTTCGCGCCGCTTCCGCCAGCGGAGTGGTTATCCGATCGCAGTTGTTGACGCGAGCCAGCGGTCCGACGCGATACCAGCCCTGCTGCTTGCCCAGCTCGATCAGGTACGGAAACTTCATATAGCTCCACGGGCGGACTTCTTCGCGGATGATCTGCTGATAGCCGCGGTAATCGAACTGGTCGAAGATCTTTGCGCCGCTCGCCGCGCGCGCGCGCAAGCCGCCGTGATACAGCTCCAGTTCCCCGCTGCTGCCGGTGAGGCTGAGGAAGTTGCTGTTGATCGCGGCAAAGCCGCGGTGCTCGGCATGGTCGATATGGATCTGCTCGTTCAGCGCGACCGCGTCCTCGCACCAGGCCAGGATATCTTTGATATCGGCCAGCAGCATTTCGCGCTCGGGGATGGTCAGCGCCTTGTTCATGCCGCCTGGCACCGTCGCGGTGCCGTGGATGCGCTTCCCGGCGATCGCCGCGATGACCTGCTGTCCGTACTTGCGCAGCTTCACGCCTTTCAATGCGAGATCGGGATACTTGTCCAGCATGCCGACGATGTTGCGCTGTTTCGGATCGCTGCCGAAACCGAATAGCAGGTCTGGGGACGACAGGTGGAAGAAATGTAGCGCATGCGATTGTAGGACCTGGCCGAAATGCAACAGCCGGCGCATTTTTTCGGCGGTGGGTGTGAGCCGCTCCACACCGACCAAATGGTCCACCGCCTTTGCCGCCGCGAGTTGATGGCTGACCGGGCAGATACCGCACAGCCGCTGCACGAAGAATGGCACTTCCCAATAGGGACGTCCCTGAATGAATTTCTCGAAACCGCGGAATTCGACGATGTGGAAACGCGCCTCGTGGATGTGATTTTGCGCATCTAGCATCAGCGTGATCTTGCCGTGCCCCTCGACGCGCGAGACCGGGTCGATCGCCACGCGCCTGAGACTGGATTGGGAATCCTGGTTTTGTTCCATGGCGGGTGATCGCTAATCGTAATGGATGAGCTTTTTCGGCAGTGCCGGTTCACGGCCCGCCAGCAGGTCACCGAGCACGCTCAGGAACTCGTCTGCGGACGGCGGGCATCCCGGCAGGTAATAATCTATGTGCACCGCTTCATGGATGGGACGTACCTTGTCGAGCAGCAGCGGCAATTCCACGTCATCCGGTATCTGCGGGTTCTCGACGCCGACCCCGTTCAGAAAGGATTCTTCCAGGCAGGCACGCAGATCGAAATGGTTGCGCATCGCGGGCACGCCGCCGTTGATCGCGCAGGCGCCGACCGCGATGAGTATCCTGCAGTTGGCACGGAACTCGCGCAGCACATGCACGTTGTCCGCGTTGCACAACCCGCCCTCGACCAGTCCGATGTCGCACGGACCGCAATGTTTGATATCGGTCAGCGGCGAGCGGTCGAACTCGACGTGTTCCAGCAATTCCACCAGACGCTCGTCCATGTCGAGGAAGGACATGTGGCAGCCGAAGCAGCCCGCCAGCGATGTCGTTGCGATCCTGATCTTATTCATCGCGGTGCCTTGTTTTGGCCAGCACGACTTTTTCCAGCCCGGCTTCGCCGACATGATGCAGGTCGAAGGTGCGCCGTCCGATCGGCACTTCATAGCCGTGCTCCTTGATTAGGATCGCGCCCACCGGACAGATGTGCACCGCCATGTCGCCAGTTTCAAGATCGCTGTCAGCCAGTTTGCCGCTGGGCGAATTCACGATCAGGTGCGTAGCGGTGCCGCGCCCGGCGATCGCAAAAACGTTCTTGCCGTCCACTTCGCGGCTGGCGCGCACACACAGTCCGCAGAGTATGCAGCGGTCGCGGTCCAGCATCACGGTCGGATGCGACGCGTCCACTTCGCGGCGCGGGAAGAATTGCGGAAAATGCCCGTCCAGCATGCCCAGATGATAGGCCACTGCCTGCAGCGTGCAGTCGCCGGATTTTTCGCAGGACGGGCAGAGATGATTGCCCTCGATGAACAGCATCTGCGTGATGGTCTTGCGCACTTCGTTCAGCGCCGGCGTATTGTTGCTGATCTGCTGGCCGGCCGCGGCCGGCGTGGTGCAGGCAGATACGCTGCGGCTGTCGGCATCGACCGTGAATTTTGTCTGTTTCCTGCGATCCGACGCGCTTGAAGCCGAGACCCTGTTGCGTATGTCCACAGTGCACAGTTTGCAGCTGCCGTGCGGCGTCAGTCCGGGGCGGTGGCAAAGATGTGGGATATAGACGCCGGCCGCAAATGCCGCATCCATGATGGTCTGCCCTGCCTTGAAGGGGATGTCCTGCCCGTCGATATTGATCACATCGGATTTGATTAAATTATTATCTTCGCTCATATCATCATCCCTGTTATTTCAGGTGAGCCGCCGCATCGTCGCGATGCGTGACCTGGCGTGCTTCTTCAAGCGCCGCATCCAGATCAAAGTAGGGTTGAAAATCGCTGTGCGCCAGGCGCCGCTCCAAGATGTGCGGAAAGCGCTGCAGAACATCCAGGACGGGATTCGGTGCAGTCTGTCCGAGACCGCAATGCGAACGGCGCTTGATCAGTGCAGCCATGCGCTTCATTTCATCCAGGTCATATCGTGTGCCGCGCCCGGCGGCGATCTTGTCCAGACCTTTGCTGAGCAGCGTCGTGCCCACCCTGCAGGGCGTGCAGAAGCCGCAACTTTCGTGGGCGAAGAAATGCGCAAAGTTGACGAGGATATCCAGCAGGTCGCGTTCAGTGCTAAACACCATGAACGAGCCGCCGGTCGACAAGTCCTCAAAACCGAGTATGCGGCTGAATCCGCTGCTGCCGATCAGTGTGCCGGATGGGCCACCGACCTGTACTGCCTGGACATCCTTTGCGCCGCAGTCGTCCAGCACCTGCTGGACGCTGACGCCGAACGGGTATTCATAGATGCCGGGAGACGCACAGTCGCCGCTGACGCTGAGCAGCTTGCTGCCCGCCGACTTTTCGGTGCCGGAAGTCCTGAACCACGCGCTGCCATGCACTGCAATATGGGCGGCAGCAACAAACGTTTCCACATTGTTCACCACGGTAGGCTGGCCGAGGTAGCCGTGTGTCACCGGAAACGGCGGGCGGTTGCGCGGCACGCCGCGCTTTCCTTCCAGCGATTCGATCAGCGCCGATTCTTCGCCGCAAATGTATGCCCCGGCCCCGGTGACGATTTCGATATCGAAATTCAATCCGGCGCGGCCGAGCAGGTCTTTGCCGAGCAACCCAAGTTCGCGCCTGCGTGCCAATTCCGCCAGCAGTTTCGGCAGCAGGTAGCGGTATTCGCCGCGCAGATACAGGAATCCCTGTTCGGCGCCGATCACCGATGCGCATATGGTCATTCCCTCGAACACCGCATCGGCATGGCTGTGCAACAGGATGCGGTCCTTGAACGTGCCGGGTTCCCCTTCGTCGGCATTGCAGATCACATAGTGCGCTGCGCCCAGTGCCTCACGGCAAAATTTCCATTTCATGCCGGCGCTGAATCCTGCGCCGCCGCGGCCGCGCAGTCCCGAATTGGAAATTTCATCCAGCGTCGAATCGATTCCGCGCGCCAACATTGCGCGCGTGCCATCGCCCGCGGCAATGCCGTGCTTGAGTAACAGATCTTCCTTGCGAATATTGTCGTCTATCCTGAACCATTCGGCGGGCCACTCTGAAATCGGGATTTCAGTTTCGACCAGATCGGTGATGCGTTTTATTTTGACGGGATCAATGCCGGTGATCGGCAAGCCGTTAACCAGCAATGCGGCACCGTGATCGCACATCCCGATACACGAGGTTTCGCCCACGCTGACCAATCCATCGGCACGAGTCTCCCCGGCAACCATGCCTAAACATTGACGGAGCATGTGGAGCAGATTTTTTCCTCCGGACAGGTATCCGCAACTGGTGCAGTTGCTAAACAGAATGTCATATCTTCCGCGTGGGGCTGAGGAAAAAAAGGAGTAAAATTCGACGGTCGATTCCACTTGGCTGATCGGCACGCCAAAATGGGAAGCGACGCTGCTGACAGCTTCTGGCGATATATGCAGGAACCTTTGCTGCAGCTCATGCAGGATATTCAAAAGGTGATCGGATTTAGCGCCGATTTCCACAACGGCATCGGTTATCCGTTCGGATACTCCCGTCCGGTTTGGCGTGCTCATGGTGGACCTTTCCTGGGTGTTCCCATTTTGCGGATCGAGCTGCAGGTTGAGGGTTGCTGGCAGCATTAAATGTTGTTCCATTCTGTTCGCCAGAATTGAAATCTCAGTCGAGTTAACGGTTTCCAGCGATATGCATTGGTGGTTGCCAGCAGTCGGTTAAAGCAAATCCAGCGTTCATTTTATTTGTCCTTGCGTCGATGAATTACCCAAATCCAATGAGCCAAGAGGTTCGATGGAAAAGAATACAACTTTACTGTGCGCTTGGGCGAACTAAAAATTGTCAATTTGGTCAACGAAAATTATTGCTACAGGATTTTATTGCGGAATCAACTGGATTTGCCTGGCCGGAAATCACTACCGAAATGTTCCCGGCAATTTTCTTCGCATGAGAGATTGATTTCCATGAAATTGTGCTTTTGCGGCGTCTGGAAAGTAAAGCCTCGCCTGAGTAAACTGACCTTATCTGGGGCGGGCCAGAATTGCTACAGACTGGGTTTTCGGTTACAGTGGCTGTGTTTTCTGTTTTTATCAATAACGGTTCCGGGAATGCTGCAATTGTGAGCGATGCAGTGCATTTAGGCGGGGGAAATATGACGGCAATTTTACGTTTGATGCCAGGCGAGTCAGTCTTTGCACCTGCTACAGACAATGAATTGTGCTCTCCGATCACCTGCAAGGATTGCGGGATATATGGCTTGTGCAGTGAGGTGAATGGTCCAGATATGGATTTGAGCCTGCCTGAAACCATAGTCAGAAACCGTAGATTGTTCGAGCGCGGAGAATTGCTCTTCAGAACTGACGAGCCAGTGCGCACCATCTACGCGGTCCGCAGTGGTTCCATCAAGACGTATGTGCTGACGAAAAATGGGCGTATGCAAATCACGGGCTTTCATATCGCCGGTGAATTGCTTGGTTTGGGTGCGATCGCGGCTCGTTATTTCACCACCGAAGCGATGGCGCTCGAAACCACAATGGTTTGTGAAGTTCCCCTTGAGGTGCTGGAAATTTACAGCAAGCAAATTCCAACCATCCGACAGCAGATGCTGAAAATTCTCAGCCGTGAAATCCTCGACAACCAGGAAATGATGTTGTTGCTGGGTAAAAAGAGCGCTGATGAGCGTTTGGCCACCTTATTGCTGAGCCTGTCCGAACGCTTCCGGCGGCGCAATTACTCGGCCACTGAATTTAATCTGAGCATGTCACGCAGCGACATTGGCAATTATCTCGGTATCGCAGAAGAAACAGTGAGCCGAGTGTTTACCCGCTTCCAGAGCGAGGGGCTGCTTGCCACCAAACAGCGACAAGTGCAACTGCTGGATCTGGAGCGGCTCAATAACATTGCTCGCGGTTAATACTCAAGCTTCACCAGCATCCTGTATCCAAGTGTTTTGATCGGATATGCGGCCTGCAAATAAATCTCGTTTGGTTGATCCATGTCAGTGCGCAACTGAGCGTTTGAGGTTATGTTACGCAGGGTATGGGACAGTTCACACCAAGATTTCGCATGGTGTTGAGTCTCGGTTATTTAAGTTGTTGAATAGATATATTGTTTGAGCCGGCATCGTAATAACGTGTTAATTATAATTAACTTATAAAGGGGGTTTCACATGAGTACAAAGTCGATTACATCTCGATCCTTCTGGACTATTGTTATAGGCGGGATGTTGACTGGTATGGGGAATGGCAGCGTGTTCGGCGCAACTTTGATGTGCCTGTTGGGGCGTGGCGGTTTCGCCAAATGGGGCGGCCCTGGTCTGACTGCCTATGACCCTTCGACTTTCACCGGTTTTATAGATTGGTGCATGTTTGTATTTGGTTTTGCTTTTGTGGTGATTCTGGTGGTGGGCTTGACCCGCCATGATAAATTAGAGCAGGCGGCCGGATAAGGTGAGGTGCGGGCTTGTTCGTTTGACATTTATTATTCTTTAAAGGGGAAGTTGCTATGGCTTTAATTGCGGGATCACTTGGAGTGCTGTTGGCGTTCTCGAGTATGTTGCTGTCGTGGTACATTATCGTTCCACACGAAAGAAATGATGAAGCCAGTCATCACTAATGTGTTCATTCGATTTGAGGGAGGGGTAGTGCATGTTTAAATATCTATTTGCCAAGAACGAGGACATTCCGTCTGGTTCTGCGGCGGTGTTCTTCGGGTTTTCATCCATAGTCTGGTTCGTTATCGGCACCGGATTGGGATCGTTTAATGCGGCCAAGCTCGCGTTCCCCGATTTTGTGACAGGCAACGAATATTTCGCTTTCGGACACATGCGCCAGGTTCACGTGATGGCGGTCATCTTTGGCTGGATTTCGATGGCATTTGCCATGGCCATGATGTACATCACGCCTGCGCTTGGAAACAATAAATTGTGGTCTGAAAAGCTCGGTATGTGGAATTGCTTTCTGTGGAATGGCGGGCTGGTCTTGGGCTTGACGGTGCTGTGGGCAGGCATTACCTCGGGTCGTGAATATTCCGACTTTCCGTGGCCCATCGACCTGTATCTGGCAGCCTGTGTATTCATTCCGCTCGGGATCAACGTCTGGATGACTATCCTGAATCGCCGCACCCAGGGGATTTACACCACAAACTGGTTCTTTGCAGCGGCGACCTTTATGGTCATTATCGTGTTCCTGATCGGAAATTTGCCCGAGTTCTTCCATTTGACCGGCCTGACCGAGGCTTACCTGACATGGTGGTTCGCGCATAATGTGCTGGGGCTATGGATAACCCCGGTGGCGGCGGCAATCGCGTACTACACCATTCCGAAAGTGACAGGCAACCCGCTGTACTCGCACCGAATTGGACACTTGCACTTTTGGTCGGTAGTGGTTTTCTACTCGACTCCTGCGGCGCATCACCTGATGTCTGCACCTTTGCCGGAGTGGCTCAAGTCTTTTGCCTCTGTTGAGGGTGTTCTGATCCTGGTGCCCGCGATCGCATTCGTTTCGAACATCATGCTTACCATGCAGGGCAAATGGTACATGTTCGTGGAGAATATCGAGGTTCGCTTTACCGTCACCGGTTGCTTGATGGCGATCCCATTGAATATGCAGGGCGGATTTCAGCAGACCCGCGCGATCAACTGGTACATCCATGGAACGGGCTGGATTGTTGCTCATGCCCACTTGGCGTTGCTGGGTTTCTCGACCTTTTTGGAAGCCGCTGCTGTTTACTACGGGTTGCAGTCAATACTGAAACGCAAGCTATATTCCATCACGCTGGCCAATATGCATTTCTGGCTGTTGTTGATCGGCTTTACGGTCTACTGGGTTTCCATGACGATTGCGGGCCTGATTCAGGGAGCCGGCAAGATCTATGAGGTTCCCTATATCGACGTGGTCATAGCGGAGCATCCTTACATGATCGCGCGCTGGCTTGGCGGCACCATGGTGTTTTCTGGCAACGTTTTGTGGCTGTACAACATGTGGATGACAGCACGCAAAGGGACTGTTGTACCAGAGGGTCGTTTGCCCCATGAGCTGGCATACGAACGCTAATATTGAGCCGAGTATAATAAGGGAGATCAAGCATGGCTGGATTTAGGGAGTATAAAATCGGATCAAGACTGTTCGGCCTGGCGCTGGGCGGCTCGATGACAATTACCTTGTTTTTTCCGAGCATTAATATTGCGTCGGTGTCATCGACCGATATTGCCCTTGCAAAGCAATTGGCAATAGGCCACGAGTCGGGCTTCAATCTGGATGACCCGTGGATGCAGGGCAAGAACAAGCCCATTAGCGTTTCGCTAAAGGTTGATCCAAAAACCAATCAGCCCATTGATGGCGGGATGCAGGTGTACGTCTATGAAAAGGGGACATCTTTGCCGAATGGGGTTGATCACCCAAGGATTTTGGGCGAAGGGATTGATCAATTGAGTGTGCAGCAAGGACATGTAACCGACGCAAAAAAAGACGTTGGGGCGGTCTTCACTCTCGCCAAGGGAACCTATGAAGGCAAACAGTATAGCTACATAGATAACCTGACTGCCACCAAGGGTTGGACTCCGGATGACGTGATGCGCGTAGCAAAGGATTCCGATGTTTCAGAAGCGGGCAAGGGTAAAACCATGTTCATACGCGAAGGCTGCTGGTGGTGTCATACGCTGCTTCCTGAAGAGACACAGGACTGGCAGGTGTTTGGTGCGCCGCCTATGCTGGGTGACTTCAACGGCGAATCGCCTACCGCATTCGGTTCAGATCGCAAGGCACCCGACCTGTTGCACGTCGGTTCGAGAAACTCCTCCAAGGAATGGATGATGATGCACTTCTTCAATCCTCGCCTGGTTCAGCCACACTCGATTATGCCGCGCTTCGACTATTTGTGGGGCAAGACAGATGCGGATGGCAAGAAGATCGATTTCGCGAAGTGGAGGGAAGAGTATAACGAATATCGTGAAGGCAAGCGTGTTTCGCCTCCGGATGTTCCTAGTTATGCCAGCGATTCCGAAATTCGCGGTCTGATTGATTTTATGTTGAGCTTGAAATAACAGGGGGTAGATAACATGGCTTGGAATTTTGATAGTCCATTGCGAACATTGTGTGACCCGGTCACGAATGAGGCGGATAAGGCTCTTTGGGAAAAGGAAGATTTGGGCGGGATAGTGGAAGATAACAATCGCTTGCCCATGCCCATCGTATTGCTGGTCATATTGACCATCATTACGGCGTTTGCGGTCACCTTTCCTTTGTGGGGGCAACGGCCGACCGCTTCAATTTATGAAGGCTACGTGAAATCAATGGATTCGCCGGAAGTAATCGCCCTGAAGGACGATGACGCTAAGATGGCAGAAATATTGAAGCTGAATGCCGGGGATCCTAATCGGGCCATGTTGGAGCGTCACCCCGTTAGCATGGATGATTTGCGGATCATGAAGCCGGAAATGGAAGCCCTGATGGCTAGGGGTGTGGACATGAATGACTATGAGGTTGTCGGCGACCATGTCGTCATGGCAAATTTCGAGGGCAACAAGAGGGCCGATGGCACGGTTATACGGCAGCAACCTTGGTGGGACAAAGGTTACCTGATTGACATTTTTTACCTGAGCTATTTCTTTATCGGGGTCACTATACTGATCAAGAGGCTGCCCCCGTCGACTTGGCAGCCAAGGCATAATCGTTGATCTGTTTGATAATCGGATTGGCATGCTGCCAATCCGATCGTGCCGACTTAAACTTTAAGGAGAAACTGGAATGATTGATTTTGACAACGGCCCGATTGCAATATTGTTGATTATTGCATTGGCTTTTGGTTTCCCGATATTTTATGCTCTATTCATTGACCGTCGGAATGAGAAGAAGTAATTTTCTTGTGATCGCAGAAAAATTCATAGCAAGATAAAGTCAGGGCTGACCGAGCGTAAATGTTAGTACATGAAATGCCTCGCCGAATCAAAGGCGCGGCATTTTTGTTTAAAAATTATACATCTTTGCAATAGGAGCTCACGATTCTCATTTCCGCTATCAACACTACCCGGCTTCTTGTCTCCCAGTCAATTCCAGAAATTTCGCCCAAGCTTGACCTCAGCATCGAGGGTATGCGCAGTCAACGGTTCAGTGAGTGGATTTTTGTATTCTTGATGGTCGGAATATTGCTGTTTTCCGGTATCATTATTGCGTTGCTGTTCAACAAAAATCGCCCAAAAAAAATCAGGCTGGGAGAACGTTTGCTGTTTACCGCAATCATACTAGGCGTTGTGGTAGCAGTAATTATTGCCGCGATGCAGATGCTGGGCGGCATTCTTTTTTGACTCTATTATTAGGAAATGAATTATGTCTAATTTATCTAATTTTTTTGAAACGCTACCGGACGGTTGGACTATCTATTTATGGTTGATCATTGGTGCGATGATTATTATTGCCGTCCTTTACTGGATACGGT
>JBAVGB010000088.1:0-16324 GCA_049684555.1 Gallionella sp.
AGTCATTAGCGCTTATAAAAAATGGCACGACTTAAAATCCTTAGTATCCAAGCACCCGACTTACATGGACTATCAAGCGATTAAAGTAGCGGCGGATGCATACTGGGATGCTTATAAGGCGTTTATCGATTTGCAGAAAAATCTGCTTGCACAATATTCAGTTCCGCATGACTTTGAATCTGAATGGGTAGCGACAAATATTCTTACTCATAAAAGACTAATCGGAAGCTAATCGCAGAGTTGCGCTGAAGACAGCCTATGTGTCGACCGTCTGACCACGCTATATTTAATAGCCGCATTCTGATGCCTTCCGCTCATCTTTTCTCTAAACGGATGTTCTGACACTTAACTCCCGTCAGGACCACGTTTCCCCCAGGTTCAGGCCTGGGGGTTTTATTTATAAGTGGAAATAGTTTTTCCGGAGACCTCCACATATTCAGATTTATCAACATCCCTAAAGAACACATACTCTCTTGAACAATCTTCCTGATTTTGTTCGTCTAACTACCACAACAAAAACTGTCATCAACCCTCTTCGTTACAATCAACGCAACAGTCGCCACAGTACTCGCCACACTATCGAAGAGCTGTTGACTTGAATTGCCGGTATCCCACATAAAATCGCCAGCCTCACTGGTGTAGTTCAATGGTAGAACCGCAGCTTCCTAAGCTGAAAACGTGCGTCATGTACCGATAACCCGCGCTTGCAACTTCCCAATTCATGACGGGCGATGTCGGCTAATTACCAGCGGGATAGACCGGTGCAATTTCCGATGCCGGAAAGCTGTCCCTCGCCACGGTCTCGTTTGTGTCGCCAGCCGAACTTCACCAGGTTCCGCTTTCGGGTAAGCTATTCCAATGATCGAAGGGTTGCTCCGTGTCAGGAGGAGCTGTTCACATTAGGTCGCAGAATTGCCGTCCGTGGCAAATACATTGATTGCACCGACAGGTCTGCCTATGTAGCTATAAAGCTAAATTGATGTTAAAGATGAATCTTCACAATGTCACAGATTTGGTGCGCCATGCAGTAACGCACGGTTTTGCCGACTAATCGCTCTTCGATTTTCGCCACTAGGGAAATTCTTACCTTCTTTAATGCCCTGTCTGATAGCAAAATCAGCATCCCCCGATATATTTGCCATGGCTGCTCAGTAATAATTCGCCATCTGTTGCAGTTGAAGGATTATTGATCCAACAACGAATAGAAGCGATAGGCGAATCCTTTGCCCCCGAGCATTTTTATTATCAGAGTGATGAAAGGGGAAATAACATGAGTGGCAATGGAGCACCTAGCGATTTAATTAGTTCATAGCCGATCCATCCAGTTGGATTCCAATTGAAAGATTAATTTGAAGGAGAATCTAAAATGAAAAACATTTATCTGGTTGCAGGTACAGCGCTTTTGTCATGTTTGCCATTCGCCGCAATCGCGGGCTCATCAACACAGGCCACTCCGCAACAAATAGTGCAACAAAATATTGAAAAGCATCTTGCAGCAGAAAGAGCAAAATATAATAGGATGGTTGGAATTGCTAAAAATTACAACAAACAGGATGAGTTAACAACAAAAAATAATGAAGTCATCAGCGCTTATAAGAAATGGCACGACTTAACATCTGTTGTAGTAGCATCCCACCACGCGAGTTCCAAGGACTATGAAGCGATTAAAATAGCGGCGGAAACATACTCGGATGCTTTTAATGCTTTTATTAATTTTCAGAAGGGTCTTCTCGCACAATATTCGGTTCCGACTGAAGTGGAACCTGAATGGGTCGCGACAAATACTCTGACTAATAGAATACAAATCGCAGGTTATTAATCGGTCTACTTGAAAGCAAATTGCAGAGTTCCGCTGAAGATTGCTGATCCCAGTTACTGAATACCCACCGTTCGCAGCCATGCCCGTCCGCTATATGTTCATGACGAGCAGGGCGGTGGGATATTTCTTCCGTGTACCCATTAGTAAATCTTCCCCACTCTTTTACCGCTTCGCCTGCTTTCTTTCTGGAGTCTCGTATGACCAGTTTTGGTCGGGATTTGCGACTGCTCTGGATGAACGGCAGCTTTTGGGCAGCGAAATTAAAGGATTATCTGTCGCATAAGGGTCGAAAACGGTACTTGGCCAACGTCCGCTTTCGGGCAGCACAATCTGCCGGTCTGAATCTAATTATTCCCACTCAATTGTAGCGGGCGGCTTGCCGGAGATGTCATACACGACCCGATTGATGCCGCGTACTTCATTGATGATGCGGTTGGAGACTCTGCCGAGCAATTCATAGGGAAGATGTGCCCAGTGCGCGGTCATGAAATCCTGCGTCTGCACCGCGCGCAGTGCCACCACCCATTCGTAGGTGCGGCCGTCGCCCATCACCCCGACACTCTTGACTGGAACAAATACGGCAAAGGCCTGCGAGGTCTTCGCGTACCAGGATATCCCGTGATCATCTTTGGCGGCATGCAGTTCCTCGATGAAGATCGCATCGGCCCGGCGCAGCAGTTCCGCATACTCCCGTTTCACTTCGCCCAGGATGCGCACACCCAGGCCGGGACCGGGAAACGGATGGCGATAAACCATGTCGTGCGGCAGTCCCAGTGCCACGCCCAGTTCGCGCACTTCATCCTTGAACAGTTCACGCAATGGTTCGAGCAGTTTCAGGTGCAGGCTTTCCGGCAGACCGCCTACATTGTGGTGCGACTTGATGGTGTGGGCCTTTTTCGTCTTTGCTCCGGCCGACTCGATCACGTCGGGGTAGATCGTGCCCTGCGCCAGCCACTTTGCCCGGGGCAGTTTTTTGGCCTCACGCTGGAACACCTCGACGAACTCCCGGCCGATGATCTTGCGCTTCTGTTCGGGTTCAGACACGCCGGTCAGGTGATGCAGGAATTCTGTACTGGCATCGACATGAATCACTTTCACCCCGAGATTCTCGGCAAAAGTGACCATCACCTGTTCGGCCTCGTTCAAACGCAACAAGCCATTGTCCACGAACACGCAAGTCAGCTGGTCGCCGATGGCGCGATGTATCAGCGCTGCCGCCACCGAAGAATCAACCCCGCCTGAAAGCCCGAGGATGACCTCGTCCCTGCCAACCTGCGCACGGATATTTGCCACTGCTTCGCCGACGTAATCCGGCATGTTCCAGTCCTGCTCACAGCCGCAGATGTCATGCACGAAGCGGTTGATGATCACCTTGCCCTGATGGGTATGGGTCACTTCCGGGTGGAATTGCAGCGCGTAGAAATGCCGCGTTTCGTCGGCCATGCCGGCGATCGGTGTGCTGGGGTTGCTGGCGATGACCGAGAATCCCGGCGGCAGTGTCGTCACCTTGTCGCCGTGGCTCATCCACACATCGAGCAAGCCGTGACCCTGCGCATTAGTTCTGTCCTGGACGCCGCGCAGCAATGCGGAATGCCCTTGGGCACGAATCTCGGCATAGCCGAATTCACGCACCAGGCCATTCTCGACTGCACCGCCCAGCTGTGCTGCCATGGTCTGCATCCCGTAGCATATGCCCAGCACCGGCACGCCCAGTTCGAACACGATCTGCGGTGCGCGCGGCGTATCGCCCTCGGTAACCGAATTCGGGCCGCCGGAAAGTATGATTCCCGCCGGCTGGAAATCGCGAATGAAGTTCACGTCAACATCATAAGGATGCAGTTCGCAATAGACGTTTGTTTCGCGCACGCGCCTCGCGATCAGCTGGGTATATTGCGAACCGAAATCGAGGATCAGGATTTTTTTGTGGGCCATGGTTTGTGATCTGGACGTGAAGGTTCTGCAACAAGGGGCAAGTTCGGGAATATCAGGATGACAACTGCTGACACTCAGCCCTTGTAACTATTCTATATGGTAGTTAGGCGCTTCCTTGGTGATCTGCACATCATGCACATGCGACTCGCGGATACCCGAGGAAGTGATCTCGACGAACTCGGCCTTGGTATGCATGGTGGCGATATCCGCGCATCCGAGATAGCCCATGCTGGAACGCAGACCGCCCATCAGCTGGTGGATCACCGCCAGCACGCTGCCCTTGTACGGCACGCGGCCTTCCACACCCTCCGGCACCAGCTTGTCCTGGTTGGCTTCGCTATCTTGGAAATAGCGGTCGCTGGAGCCTTGCTGCATAGCACCCAGGCTGCCCATGCCGCGATAGGATTTGTAGGAACGCCCCTGGAACAATTCGATCTCGCCGGGCGCTTCCTCGGTGCCGGCGAACAACCCCCCCAGCATCACCGCATGCGCGCCTGCCGCGACCGCCTTGGCGATGTCCCCGGAATAGCGGATGCCGCCGTCGGCGATCAGCGGCACTCCGGTACCCTGCAGCGCTTTGGCCACGCTCTGGATCGCGCTGATCTGCGGCACGCCCACACCTGCGACGATGCGCGTGGTGCAGATCGAACCGGGGCCGATGCCTACCTTGACCCCGTCCGCACCGTGGTCCAGCAACGCCTGTGCGGCGCCGCCGGTGGCGATGTTGCCCCCCATCACCTCGATGTTCGGAAACCGGGTCTTGACCCACTTGACACGATCCAGCACGCCCTGCGAATGACCGTGTGCGGTATCCACGACGAGCACATCCACACCGGCCTCGGCCAGCAGCGTGACGCGCTCATCGGTCCCTTCTCCCACGCCGACCGCAGCACCAACGCGCAGATGACCCAATCGGTCCTTGCAGGCGTTCGGATGTTCGGTTGATTTCAGGATATCCTTGACCGTCATCAGGCCGCGCAGCTCGAAAGCATCGTTCACCACCATCACGCGTTCGATGCGATGCTTGTGCATCAGGCTGCGTGCTTCTTCCAGGCTGGCGTTCTCCTTGACGGTAATCAGGCGTTCGCGCGGGGTCATGATGTTCTTGACCGGCTGGTCCAGGTTACTCTCGAAGCGCAGATCGCGATTCGTGACGATTCCTACCACCAGCTTGCCTTGCACTACCGGCAAACCGGAGATCTTGTGTTTGCGCGTCAACTCGATCACGCTCCTCACTGTCATGTCCGGCGTGATCGTGATCGGATCCTGGACCACCCCGCTCTCGAACCGTTTCACCTTGGCGACCTTCTCCGCCTGCGCCGCAGCCGACATGTTCTTGTGAATGATGCCGATGCCGCCT
The DNA here is from genome assembly GCA_049684555.1 of Gallionella sp. Taxonomy (GTDB): domain Bacteria; phylum Pseudomonadota; class Gammaproteobacteria; order Burkholderiales; family Gallionellaceae; genus Gallionella. The sequence goes on from JBAVGB010000088.1 coordinate 5,112, forward strand.
TCCTGCGCCAGTGCGATCGCGAGCCGCGTTTCGGTGACGGTATCCATCGCCGCCGACAATAGCGGGATGTTCAAATTGATGTTGCGGGTAAGCTGGGTGCGCAGACTAACGTCGCGCGGCAACACATTGGAGTAGGCAGGAACGAGCAGAACGTCGTCAAAGGTTAGTGCTTTTTGAATAATGCGCATGAAACAGCCCTCGGCAAAGAGAGCATTATACGCAAGTAGGGAAGTCGCCACCAGCCAATTGGACGCTCTAATTTGGTGTCTTGGTAGAAACCCGGCGGACACCTACGTAATACGGTTGGCGGCTAAGCAACCCGTTGGACAGGTAGTCAGGCTAATTGATTGCGCTTAGCCGATACGAAAGACCCGCGAAGCGCAATAGAAGCGGCCTGGACCAAGCCAGGCCGAAGGTAATACCGAGGTATTGGAAATATGAACCAAGACGGTTCTGTCAGGAAGGTTTCCCCGCAAATATGATCATAAGAGCCAGCAAAATGAAAGGTGAAAATACAAAGAATACGGTTAATGCGCCCATGATGACACCTCCGAAATAATTATCGCAATCGCTTCGCCCACAACAATTATCTTGCAGTTGCTATCACCCTTTCAGTTCGACAGGGCGATTAACCTGACAATCAGTGTGTTATTAGCATAGTGTCATCTGCGAACTCAAAATGCAACAAACATAATGCAACAATTTATTATTCATTACATTGACTCACGGAATTTATTGCCGTGAGCAGGATGTCTGCTGCAATTACCCTGCGACCGGTTTGTTCAGCATCGCTTTCAGCCTGGCCAGCTTGTCCATCCCTTCGTCCCGGGTCACCGTGGGCACCGCATCGGCGAGGCCGCCCGCGTATGCCAGTTCATCTTCGGGCAATTCATCGAGGAAGCGGCTCGGTTCGCAGGCCACCCAGTCCTTGCCGCGCTTGCGGCGGTTGCAGTAGCTGATCTGCAGACTGCGTTCGGCGCGGGTGATCCCGACGTACATCAGGCGCCGCTCCTCCTCGATCTGCTTTTCGTCGCTGTCGCGGAAAGGCAGTATCTCTTCCTCCGCGCCGATGATGAACACGTGCGCGAATTCAAGTCCCTTGGCGGCATGCAGCGTCGACAGCGAGACCGCATCCGGCTCCTGGTCCCTGCCCTCCAGCATATTGATCAGCGCAACGGTCTGCACCATCTCGATCAGGGACTTTTCATCCGCCTCGGATTTTCGTTTCAACCAATTGATGAAATCATCCACATTCTTCCACTTGCTCTCGGCCATGCGCGGATCATGCGAGTCATAAAGCCAAGTCTCGTAATTGATCGCGCGCAGCAGTTCGTCGAGCAATTCGCCGCAGGGATCCTTGCCGGCCCTGTCCTGGATGCGGTTGATGAAGTTGCAGAACAGCATCAGTTCTTCGTATTGGCGCGGCTGCAATTGGTCGCGAATGAGCGGCTCGAAGGCCGCCTCGAACAGGCTTATATGACGCTCGCCGGCATAGCCGCCTAGCTTTTCCAGAGTGGTGTTGCCGATACCGCGCTTGGGCGTGGTAATCGCGCGGATGAAGGCAGGGTCGTCGTCCGGGTTGGCGATCAGCCGCAGATAGGCGGTGATGTCCTTGATCTCGGCACGGTCGAAAAATGAAGTCCCGCCGCTGACGGTATAGGGGACGCGCTGGTCGCGCAGCTGTTCCTCGAACGCGCGCGACAGGTGATTGCTGCGATACAGGATCGCATAATCGGCAAAGCGCGTGCGATGCTCGAACTTGTGCGCCACCAGTCTCATCACCACACTCTCGGCCTCGTGCTCCTCGTCCCGCGCAGCAAAGATGCGTATCGGGTCGCCGATGCCGTGGTCACTCCACAAATTCTTCTCGAACACCTTGGTGTTGTGGTTGATCAGCCCGTTCGCCACCTTGAGGATGCGCTGCGAGGAACGGTAATTCTGCTCCAGCTTGATCACGCGAAGTTTGGGGTAGTCGTCGCGCAGGTTGTGCAGGTTTTCGATGCTGGCGCCGCGCCAGGCATAGATGGACTGGTCGTCATCCCCCACCACGGTCAGCGCGCCGCGCATGTCGGCCAGCAGCTTGATCATCCGGTACTGGCAATCGTTGGTGTCCTGGTATTCGTCCACCAGCAGATAACGCAACTTCAGCTGCCAGCGCAGCAGCGCTTCGGGATGCTCATTGAACAGCACCACTGGCAAATGAATCAGGTCGTCGAAATCCACCGCCTGATACGCGCGCAACGTTTCCTGGTAGCGCGCATAAATGCGCGCATGGACCCTGGCTGCGGCATCTCCGGCCGCATCGGCGGCCTGCTCGGGCGAGACGAAGGCGGATTTCCAGTTCGAGATCTGCGCCTGCATGTCCCGGATTTCCTGCTTGTCGGCGGAGTTGGCCAGTTCGCTGAATATCTTCCAGGTGTCGCTGGAATCGAAAATCGAGAACTGCGGCTTGTAACCGAGCAACTTTGCTTCGCTGCGCAGGATGTTCATGCCCAGCGAATGGAAAGTGCTGATGACCAGGCCTTTAGTGCTGGTGTTCTTCAGCAGGTCGCCGACCCGTTCGCGCATCTCGCTGGCGGCCTTGTTGGTGAACGTGATCGCGGCGATATTGCGCGGTTCATAGCCGCATTCATTCACCAGATAGGCGATCTTGTGGGTGATCACGCGTGTCTTGCCGCTGCCCGCGCCGGCCAAAACCAGCAAGGGGCCGTCGAGGTGCATAACGGCTTCGCGTTGCACGGCATTGAGTTTGCTCAACATTTGAAAAAACTTGGGATGGAAGTGATATAGCGCAAGGTTGCATGATACCAAAACCAGGATTTCCCGATTTGGCTGTTATTCCAGTGAAGGCCGGCCGCGCCTGCAGGGACGAAAATACGCGGTATTGTCGTAATAGCGCTCGACGTTGTTGTCTGCGCTCCACCCCGGTATGCCGAGCAACGGAACCGGGGAAAGATCGCGGGTGTTGAGGAAATGTTCATTTGTCGTCAGCCGGTCGGCCAGCAGGTTGTCCAGAAGCTTCAATTGCCGCGCAGGCGTCATCGCAAAGAATTCCTGCTCCACCCTGATCAACAAGCCTTGTCCGGTCATGCCGACATAAGGTTGCAACGCCTTCTCATACAGACCGTGGCCGAAAAGATAGAACCCCATGCCGCCGGATACCTGTTCTCGCCGTTGCCAGAACAACTCCTTCCACTTGAAATCAACCAGCAGTCCGGCGAGGCTGGCATCGGAATTGGCATCAGCATAAGCCACGATCACGCCGGATTCATCCAGCAGGGTATTCACATCGCGCACCGTGCCGCGCTGACTGCCGGCTGCAACATCCGCAGTTCCCACACCTGTCAGCACATGGTAATGGCGCGCATTGATGGCCGCCTTGGTCGCGGGAAAAGTCAGCCAAACCAGCGCATTGAACAGGTCATGCCAGTTGTCCGTGCGCATCTGCACCTCGCCGGTCAGATAACAGCGCGGCTCGTATTGCGCTTCGAAGGACAATTTGCCGCGCTGTTGCGGCACAAAACCAAGCGGCTTTCCGCTCTGCACAGTGACTGGATTATCCCTGGCCAGGAGCAGCGCGTTGCAATCCTGCAGCGTGGGGAATACACCGGGTCTGAGGTCGGCAAGCAGAGGATGCAAAGGGGTGAACAGCGGTGATCGCAGCAATGCTTCCCTGTCCCATACCAAAGAATTATTCATTGATTGAAGTTTAACCGAATCAGGCTTGTGTCTGGGACGGGGTGACAGCGGACTAAACTTATCGCGAAGTTTGCCGATATAGCAAGCAAGGACCGCGTATTCACGCGCGATCCCTTAACGGTACGAGGTGTGCCATGAGCATAGTCACGATGGATATGGGCAGCTACGAAGTCGAGAATACCGATTCCAAGGCGTCGGAATACAAGGCATCGGAATATGAAGATGAGGTCCTGTTTGCCGGATGGATTCCGGACTTATATCTGCAGGAAGCACCAGTGCAAAGCACGGCAATCCCCGAAGACCTGTTGACTGCAAGCCCGGACATATTCCTGCGCAAGCTGTATTCGTTTCAACGCTGAACACGCCAGGCGATTCGCAAAGTTGGTGCTCCCAATACAGGTAGTCGCGGAAACCGGGCCATGCAACAGAATTATTGGTGCCGCGGCACAGGATCATTTTCACCCTGCAGAACAGAAACGCGTCAGGGGCTGACCTTGACCGGCAAACCAAGTTCGGCGATGCGGTCGGCAAAAAGCTGCAATTGCCCGGCTGACAGCGCGGACAAGCGCGGTGCTTCGGCTTGCATCGAAGGGCGGGCCAGGCTGTACAGCAGCACGCCTTGCGGCTGATGTCCTGAGCGCAACAGTGCCGCGACAAATTCCAGATAATCGTCTTCGTCCCGGCGTGAAGGCGGTACGCCGTCCAGCGCGAACCAGCAGGTTTGCAGCCAGGTCGGGCAACTTGATATCGCGGCGGCAAGATTGCTGCGGACCTTGTCCATGCTGATGTGGATGTCGTTGACGAGCTGCATTCCGGCTTCGCTGGCCCGATCCAGCTTGAACCAGACCTCGCCGTTGATCTTCGCGATGTCGCGCAGGCCTTGCCGCACCGAATCCCGGTACAACAGACTGCCGTTGGTGATCAACACGGTTTTTACGGTATCCGGCAAACCCGCATCGCGGCGAATTCGCGCAATAAGTGCAATAACCCGGACAAATTCGGCGCAGCTGGTCGGCTCGCCGTTCCCGGAAAGCGCGATGTCGTTGATGCGACGCGATGCTTCCGGAACGCGGCTTTGCATGAAATCGCCGTGCAGCAATTCGTTGAGAAATCCGCGCAGTTCGCTTTCCAGAACCGCCAAATCCACGGCAGGTGCCGCGCCGCGGGTCAGACCGGGAACCTGGCAGTAGATGCAGCGCCAGTTACAGGCATTGTTGGTATTGAGGTTGATGCCGACCGAAACACCGCCGGCCCGCCGCGATACCACCGGATAGACATAGCGCAAAGCCGCGCTGTCCCGGTCATGGTCTAGGGTGCTGAGTATTTTGGAATTCATTTTGGACTCATAATTGACCAAGCGGCAGATATTTTGCCGGATCGACCGGTTTGCCGAAACGACGCACTTCGAAGTGCAACTCCACCTGGCTGGCATCGGTGTTGCCCATCATCGCAATCTTTTGTCCGCGCGTAACGTTCTGGCCTTCCTTCACCAGTATCTTTTCGTTGTGCGCGTAAGCGCTGAGATAGGTACTGTTGTGCTTGATGATGATCAGCTTGCCATAACCGCGCAATCCGCTGCCGCTATAGACCACCTTGCCGGAAGCGCTGGCCATCACCGGTTGCCCGAGCTTGCCGGCGATATCAATCCCCTTGCGATTTTCAGATTCCGAAAATTGTCCGATCAGCTTGCCCGTGGCAGGCAAGCTCCATCCCGGCACGGGTTCCTCTCTGACATCAGTGCCGGCATCGCTTGCCGCGACAGATGAAGCCGCAGGAACCTTGGCAACCGCAGTTTCTGAGGAGGCGGTCTGCTCCTGTACCTTGTCGATTTGTGCCATGGCCGCCGCACTGTATGGGTATTTCACCACCTTGGGCTGATCCTTCACCAGAATTTCGGCCGGCCTCGCCACGATCGGTGCAGCCGCTGAGGCGGTTCCGGCCCGGTTCGGAAACAGGCGGATTTGCTGGCCTACGGAAATCAGGCTGGGATCCTTGATACCGTTCATCTCCGCCAGATCGTGGTAATCGAACCCGTAATTAAAGGCAATGCTGTACAGCGTATCGCCCTTTTGCACGGTGTACGAACTGGGCCGCCAATCCTTTTCGCGCGGGGAATTTTTTGCCATGGCGGCACTCTTTTGCGCCTCGGCACGCTCGAAAACCGGCGGGCGCTGCATGCTTGATGTACAGCCCGCCAACAGCGCCGTTGTCAGCAGCCAAACGTGGATTTTGTTTCTTGTCATGCCTTGCCCATCAATAGCGGTACGAATGTCACCGGTTCCAGCTGCGTTTCGCGAAACCCCTGCGCATCGCGTTCCACCAAAATCAACCTTTGCGTTTGCATCCCGACCGGCAGCACCATTCTACCACCGACCGCCAGTTGCTCCCGAAGCGCCGCCGACAGTGCCGGTGCGGCTGCGGCCATGATGATGCCGTCAAACGGCGCCGCCTCCGGCAGACCTGCAGTGCCATCGGCATAACGGACGCTGACATTGCGTATCTTCAGATCATTCAACTGCTTTCTGGCGCGTTCATAAAGTGGCCTGATACGCTCCACGGTATAGACCTCGCGCGCTACCTGCGCCAGCACCGCGGCCTGATAGCCGCAGCCGGTGCCGATCTCGAGCACGCGGCCCAGCGGGCGATCTGCCCCATCGCGTGTGCCACGCAGCACCTCGATCATGCGCGCCACGATGTAAGGCCGGGAGATGGTCTGGTTGAAATTGATCGGCAATGACACGTCATCATAGGCGCGGGTCGCCAGTGCCTCATCAACAAACAGATGGCGCGGCACTTCGAACATCGCCGCCAGCACGACTTCATCCCTGATACCCTGTTCGCGCAGTCTTTCGATCAGGCGCGCGCGGGTGCGCTGCGAAGTCATGCCGATTCCGTTATGGGTTGCACTCATCTATATTTTATCTAGCCAACTGCGTACCGCTTCGAGCTGGCTGTATTGCGTGAGGTCGATCTGAAGCGGCGTGAGTGATACGTGCTGCCGCGAGACAGCGTGAAAATCCGTGCCCTCGCCCGCATCCTGTGCCTTGCCCGCAGCACCCACCCAATACACGGCCTCGCCGTGCGGGTTGCTGGCCTTTACCACCGGCTCGGCCTTATGCCGCTTGCCGAGACGCGTGACTTCTATCCCCCGCAATTGGTCGTGGGGCACATCCGGCACATTCACATTGAGCAGCCAGGGATGGCTGTGCTGTTGCGTCGCAAAGCGTTGCACCAGTTGGGCGGCAATCCTGGCGGCCGTTTCATAGTGGGCGAATTCCTTGCCGACCAGTGAAACGGCAATCGATGGGATGCCGAGCAGGAATCCCTCCATCGCTGCGGCCACTGTGCCGGAATAAATGGTGTCGTCGCCCATATTGGCACCCGCGTTGATGCCGGATACCACCATGTCGGGCTGATGGTCCAGCATGCCGGTCACCGCCAGATGCACGCAGTCGGTCGGCGTGCCATTGACATAGAAAAATCCATTCGCGGCGCACCGCAACTTGAGGGGACGATCCAGCGTCAGCGAATTGCTGGCACCGCTGCGGTCGCGTTCGGGGGCGACCACCACGGTATCGGCAATCCTGGCCAAGTGTTCGGCAAGACAGGCCAGGCCGGGGGAAAAATAGCCGTCGTCATTACTGATCAGAATACGCATCGGTGATTAAAGATAGACAGAATGTATCGGGAGGATTGTGCCACAAGCCGATGGCGAATGGCGAGCATGCCCGTCATCAAGCACGGAGCCATTACGCTCAGCCCTCCAGCGATGCGTTGCGGGTCTCGGGAAGAAAGATCAGTCCGATGACAAAAGCCAGCGCCAGCAATCCGACCGGGTACCACATGCCGGATATCGCGTCCCCCGCCCTTACGCTCAACAGCGTGATCATGAACGGCGACAAGCCGCCTATCCATCCCGCGCTGAGATTGTGCGGCAACGCGACTGCCGTATAGCGTGTCCGGGCAGGAAACAACTCCGCCAGTGTGGCGGTTTGCGGACCGGTGATCAGCCCGACCGCGATCAAAAGGACAAGCAGCAATAAAAATATCATCCACCGGTTGGTCCGGGTCTTGTCGGCATGTTCTGTCCAGCCTTCCAGCTTTAGCGCCTGCATGATCACCTCCGGCTCAAATCCGGCAACCTGGTTTTTGCCGATACGCACCAGAGTGGTGTGGGGAGTCAGTGCAGGGTAAAGCGTATAGGAGACACCCAGTTTGGAGAGCAATTCCTGGTTGTACTCGCAATCATTATCAGTCTTGGTGAATGGGTCGTAGGCGCAGGAATGACCATACAACGCCACCGGAACCTCGCTGTTGAAACGTTCCAGCGCCGGATTGCCAAAGTGCATCAGCCCCTTGAAAACCGGGAAGATCGCCACTGCACCGAGCAGCAGGCCGGCCAGCAGCACCGGCCTGCGGCCGATGCGGTCCGACAGCCAGCCGAAAAAGATGGTCAGCGGAAACAGCAGGACCGTGCTGGTCATCACCAGTGCTCCGGCCATCTGCGGGTCCAGCCTGACCACGCTTTTCAAATAAACATTGACGTAGACCTGCGACGAAAAGAACAGCAATGACCCGCCTGCGGAGATGCAAAAAAACAGCAGTGCCATGCGGCCCAGCGTATGCGGATTGGAAAAGCATTCCCGCAAAGGCGCTTTGGAGAGGGCATGCTTCTCGCGAAGATGCAGGAACACCGGCGACTCATACATGTTGATCCGGCTCTTGATCGAGACCAGCAGCAACAGGATCGAGAGCAGGAATGGCACGCGCCATCCCCACGCCTGGAAATCGCTGCTGCTCAGCAGTGCCTGCAACAGCACGATCTGGAACGTGGACACCAGGATACCCAACGGCCCCATCAATTGCAGCACGCTGGTATAAAACCCCCGCTTGCCGGCCTGGGCATGCTCAGTAAGATAGACAGCCGCACCGCCGATCTCTCCGCCCACCGCAAATCCCTGCAGCAGGCGCAACACCAGCAACAGTATGGGTGCCAACATCCCGGCCCGGCTATAGGTGGGCAACAGGCCGACGCAAAATGTGGCCAGTCCCATCAGCACGATGGTCGCGATGAACACCGGACGCCGGCCATACTTGTCTCCCAGCGATCCGAACATGGCTGCGCCTAGCGGGCGCACCAGCATGCCTACCCCGAAGGTGGCAAGACTGGCCAACAAAGCGGCGACCGGGTTTTCCTGCGGAAAGAACAGCGTGCTGAAGTAAGTGGCCAGCGAGGCAAAGGTGAGGAAGTCATACCATTCGAGGAATGTGCCGAAGCAGGCTGCGATGGCGACTTTGCGCTGAATGGTGGAGGTTGCGCGTGACGGGGATTGATCGGCCATTGGAGTGCAAAAATTATATTCAGCCGGGTGATTGTTATTTCGAATGCGGTCGACGATCAGACTGGGCTGAAAGTACAGCAAATAGGTTCTGAAACTCCGCCGAGGCGCGGCATGGTAAGCCATGACCCGTGAAATCGCCAATCAACAGCGATGATATGCAACCGCCTTTGGCAAACCGTCAGCCAAAGGAACTGGCGAACTGACTTGCCTGTTCGGCCTGTTCGGCGACCAGCGCGCCGATCTCTTCCGCACGTTCCGGATCTATGCCCAGCGCCTGCCAGTCTTCGGGGGTAATGACAGTTTCGATCAGTTCGGAAAAACCGAATGACGGCAGCAGTTTTTCCGCCAGGTTGATGATGCGCGCCATGGGCTGTGTGGAACCGGCCTTTTCCACATCATGGTGAAAGCGGATTGCACTGACGATTTCTTCCGGCAGATTCCAGTGGCTGGCCAGTTCGGCGCCGAGTTCATCATGGGTGATCCCCACGATCTCGCGTTCGATTTCCAGCGCCAGACGGTTGGGTTCGGTGATCATGCGGGTCTGCAGTTCGTCGCTGCGCTCGACATCGAGATGGGCAAGCACCGAATAACCGACATCATGCAACATGCCCGCGAGAAATGTCAGGTCATCGTTGATGCGCTTCTTTGCCGGCATGGCATGAACGATCGCGAGCATCGCGAAGGCAATACTCATGTTGTGCACCCACAGGGCGGGAATATTCAGGCGACCGACGGACTTGTTCATCTGCGACATCAGCGCCAGGCCGGTGGCGACCGATTGCACCCGTTTCAGCCCCAGCAACAGCGATGCGTCCTTGACCGTGCCGATTTTTCTGGAAGACCCGGCCATGGGTGAATTGGCCAAGCCGATTATCCTTGCCGAGATCAGCGGATCCTGGGCGATCAGCAGCAACATCTGCTGTTCGTCCTGATCGTTATCCAGCCTCAGCGCCAGCAGTTTCTGCGCGATAACCGGCATGGCCGGCAAAGAGTCCAGCCTGCTGACCGCCAGTTTGAGGTCCATCGGCGGGTAAGTATTGGTATTCATCGACTGTTTCTCCCTGCGCAAGCCAGCGGCATGTTTGTCTTCGTTCAATTGATATTCTTTCTACCCGGATCATTACTGCAGCAAAACGGAGGAAGCCCGCCTATTCAGATGCATTCAAGCGATAACCCGATACTATTTTCACGGCTGCAGATGCCGGTTTCCCAGACTGCGCACTCCTGCCGAGAAATGCGGGGTGCATCATATGATGCCGATGAATTTTTTGAAAGGTCCCGAAACAGCCAATTTCCATTCTTCACGAATCGCATGGCCCCAACCGCCCGACCCGGACTTATTACAATGATTTCGTCAAACCGCAGGTTGCACCATGCAATTTGCGTTGAGATAATTTTAAGCGTATATATAATCTCATGATTTCCGCTGAGGATATTCGTAGGAAGATATATCCGGTAACCAACACATAATAATCCAGCTACATAATTAATAATCCAGCAAGAAAAAATCGGATAGGGAGTTTGATTTATAAGGCGAGCCAACACACAAGTCTGAAATGTACTTTGCCCGATGATGTTCATTGCCAGAAGATATTTAATAATAAAGCTATCGACTTCCCAACATGATGCCTGACAGCATTCCTGATCAACCAAACAGTCCGTCTCCGGACAAACTGCAGGGCTTTATCGCCAACCTGCCCGGAATGGCGTGCCAAATCAAATTACTCGAAGGCGGCACCATCACTTTTCCATATGCCAGCGAGGGCTGTTCGGCTCTGCTCGGCATCGCCCCGGATGTTCTGCAAAACGACTCGTCATCTTTCCTGAACCTGATCCATCCCGAGGACATTCCGGCATTTCTGGAAACCCTTAAGCAATCGGCGGCGACGATGTGCTTCTGGAAATGGGAAGGACGCCTGAATCTGGCGGACAACACTGTCAAATGGATCAGCCTGGGAGCCACCCCGCAAAAAGCCGAAAACGAATTGCCGCGCTGGGAAGGGATTGTGTTTGACATCACCCAGAACAAACTGGGCGAACTTGAAATCAGGCATTCCCAGCAGCAGTTAAAGGAACTCGCCTCGCACATTCAGGAGGCCAAAGAGGAAGAGCGTCTGCGCATCGCGCGCGAGATTCACGACGAAATCGGCAGCCTGCTGACCGCCATCAGAA
>JBAVGB010000089.1:0-1964 GCA_049684555.1 Gallionella sp.
GGAGCTTGGGGAGGCGGCCGCTATTCATTGCCATTGGCCTCTGGTTGAGAAGGCACCAAATTCGGGAAACTACTCTCGCGAGATCACTGTGCACATAACAGCTGCCGCAATGAATCGATTTCGCTCGGCAGACGCCAGGACACGCGGGGCTATGTCTACCCGTTTCAGTAGCATTTTCGATCAGCGCTTGGATGAAGGCCAATACAACGAGCAAGATGCGTCACCGCCGCCGTTTCTCATTTACATTGACGAGCATGAATTGACCCCGAAACACTAGACACCTTTCAGCCTAAAATTAGGGCTACCAAGGAGGTGTCATGAGCAGCAAACGTTATCCGGAAGAATTCAAGATTGAAGCAGTCAAACAGATCACCGAGAAGCGCTATCCGATCTCGGAAGTGGCAAGCCGGCTGGGAGTGTCCCAGCACAGCCTGTACAAATGGCTGAAGATTTACAGCCTGCCCGAATCCGATCGCATCGAAACACAGAGCCAGCAAGCCGAGCTGCGTCGCCTCAAGGCCGAACTCAAGCGTGTCACCGAGGAACGCGACATTCTAAAAAAGGCCGCAGCGTACTTTGCCAAGGAATCCCGGTGAGGTACGCCTTTATCAAGGAGCATGAACCCCAGTATGCCGTGCGCAGGCTATGCCATGTCATGGCGGTCGATCGTTCAGGGTACTACGCCTGGCGGAAACACCCTGTTACGGCCAAACAGCAGGATGACCAACGCCTGAGCGGCCTCATCAAGCAATCCTGGCTGGAGAGTGGAGGCGTCTATGGTTACCGCAAAGTGACTGATGATCTGCACGATCTGGGCGAACGGTGTGGCAAGAACCGCGTTTATCGACTGATGCACGCTGAAGGACTGCGTTCACAGACCGGTTACCACCGTCGGCCAGGCAAACGCTATGGCCGCCCCTCGGTGATCGTACCGAACCATCTGCAACAGCAGTTCGATGTCAACGAACCCAACAGGGTATGGGTAACCGACATCACCTATATTCGCACCCATGAGGGCTGGCTGTACCTGTCCGTGGTGCTTGACCTGTTCTCACGCCAAGTGATTGGCTGGTCAATGCAATCACGCATCGACAGGGAACTGGCGCTCAATGCATTGCTGATGGCGATGTGGCGCAGACAGCCGGGACAAGAAGTGATCGTCCATTCTGACCAGGGCAGCCAGTTCAGCAGTTATGACTGGCAGGATTTTCTAAAGGCTCACAATTTGGTGGGCAGCATGAGCCGCCGGGGAAACTGCTACGACAACGCAGTGGCCGAAAGCTTCTTCCAATTGCTCAAGCGTGAACGTATCAAGCGCAAGATATATATTGACCGTGAAGAAGCCAGGTCGGATGTGTTCGATTACATCGAGATGTTCTACAACCCGAAACGGCGTCACGGTCACAATGATCGCCTGTCTCCCATCGAATTCGAGAGACGGCATTTCGAGAGACTGTGAAGTGTCTAGAGAATCGGGGTCAATTCAGATATCAATCGCTGCAACGTTATGGAAAACATATGGTGGTTAATCATTCCAAAGGCTTTGTTAATAAAAAAACCAAAAACCATATCAACGGCATTGAAGGGTTTTGGAGTTATGCTAAACATATTCTGTACAACTATCGGGGCGTATCGAGGTATCATTTTCCAATGTACTTGAAAGAAATCGAATACCGTTACAATCATCGTCAGGAAAATATTTTCAAACTCTTCCTGAAGATCTATTTTGGTTACGTTTCGCCCTAATTACCTAATTTTATATGCTAATCAAACTCTGTAAACCCGTTCACCGGGAGATCCCTTATGCCCTCACGTGACCCGATCGGCTGGATGTGGGCCGAAGCCTGCCAGATGCTGGACCAGGCCGAGCGCCTGCAGCGGCAGTTCTTCCGCCTGGATTTTCCGCGCGGCGCGCGCGTGGCGTGGCAGCCGCCGGTCGATGTGCTCGAGGACGAGCGCGAGTT
>JBAVGB010000090.1:0-15725 GCA_049684555.1 Gallionella sp.
ACTTCCTCGACAAAGATCGGTTTGGCCAGATCGGACACGCGTCGCAACAGCGCATGGTCCTGCACGACGACGAATGCCCAAGGCTCCTCGTGCATAGCTGTCGGTGCGCGCACGGCGGCTTCCAGCAATGATTCGATGGTTTTTCGGTCAAGCCTGTCCGGCGCATAAGACCTCACCGAGCGGCGCGCAAGTATGGCCTCGAAGGTATTTTTTTTGAGTGGTCTCTCAATAGCGGCTAGGGTCATGATTGACAATCTCCTGAAATAGAAAATTGCACGTTAGCATCAATGTACCGCGGGATGAAATCAGTATCAATACGTATGGGGGCGATCCGTTTGACGTGGCATTTGGTGCGATTCAAACGTGTCGGCGATGCGGGCAAGTTCCAGTAGGTTGGTTGCACCGGTCTTCTGCATGACATGGGTGCGGTGGATTTCCACCGTCCGGTAGCTGATGCCGAGCCGTTGTCCGATTTCCTTGTTGGTATGTCCTGCCACGGCCAGCTTCATGACTTCGCGTTCGCGCTCGGTAAGTTCCGCCAGCCGCAACGCGATCGAATTAAATGCCTCGCCCCGCTGCAATGCCTTTTGCACACGATCCAGCAATACCTTCCGGTCCACCGGTTTGGTGAGGAAATCCACCGCGCCTGCCTTGATGGCGCGCACCGTCAAGGGGATGGTGCCTTTCCCGGAAAGGAAAATCACCGGCAGCCGCACCATTCGCCTTGGCAGCTCTTCCTGCAACGCGGTGCCGTCCATGCCGGGCATGTCCACGTCAAGAATGATACATCCCCGCCAGTCGGGCGTGCAGGCATCGAGAAATTCTCCGGCGCTGCGAAATGCGGCAACGGCATGGCCTGACGCTTCCAGCAGCATGGTCAGCCCATCCCGCACCGCTGCGTCATCGTCGATGATGTACACCAGGTTATGGTCGTTCATGATGCGAGAGGCAGGCTAAAGTGGAACGTGGCACCGGAGCCTTGTTGCGGTTCCACCCAGAGCTGACCGCCATTCATTTCGATCAGCGAGCGACTGATCGCAAGTCCCATGCCTATGCCCTTGCCCTTGGTGGTAAAGAACGGCTCGAACAGGCGTTGAACATCCTCGTTCCGGATGCCCGGTCCGTTGTCCTGTACTGTTACCTGGGCAAAGCTTTTGTTTTCCATCGTGCGCACGGTGACGGCGATCGAGGGTGCAGGCGTGCCGGCTTCGTGCATGGCCTCGATGCCGTTGTGCAACAGGTTGAGCAGCACCTTGTGCATGTGCACGCGGTTGCACAGGACCGGGGGAAGATCGGGCTCAAGCTGGAGAATGGCATGGAACTGCATTTCATGCTCCGTTCTGGCAGTGTCCAGGACGTCGAGGATTTCCTTGTTGAGGTCAAATGCATCGGCGTGGAATTCCTTTATGCTTAGGTATTCGAGCAATTCGCGGATGGATTGTCCGGCACGCTGGGCCTGCCGCTCGTTTGCCTCAAGGGCATGGCGGATCCTGTCGAGGTCGGGTTTTTCCGCTTGCAGCAAGATGGATGCGGCGCCGCTGTAGGAGGCGATGGCCAGCAGCGGCTGGCTCAGCTCATGGGCGATCGCAGCGGCGGTCTGGCTGGCGATTTGCAGCTTTTGCAAGTCATTCATTGTATTGCGGTACTGTTGATTTTCATTTTCCAGATTCTTGTGTTCGGTGATGTCGATAGCGGTGGCGACGTAATGGCTGATGCTTCCGTCGGGAGCCAGCACGGCCGAGATGGTTTGCCACTCGGGATAGATGTGGCCGTCCTTGCGTTTGTTCCACATCTCGCCCTGCCAGTAATGATTCTGTCTCATGGCAGCCCACATATCCTGGTAGAACCTTTCATCCTGTCGCCCGGACTGGAGCAGCGCCGGTGTCTGGCCCACCACTTCTTCCGCGCTGAAACCGGTCAATCGGGTGAATGCATCGTTGACACGCAGGATGACGCCGCTGGCATCGGTCACCATGATGCCCTCCTGGGACTGGAAAGCGATCGAGGCGATGCGCTGTTCCTGCTCGGCCCGTTTGCGTGCGGTGATGTCCTGTACGATGGACCGGCTCATGACGTATCTACCGTTGTCGTCGTATACGGCCGTCGCACTTACCAGGGCGGTAAATGACGTGCCATCCTTGCGGATCACGTCGAACTCCATGTCGTTGACAAATCCTTGCTTCATGAAGCTGGGAAAGTTCTCCTGGAAAACCTTCAGGCTTGGAGTGGTGATCAAATCCGTCCACTTCTTTTTCCCCACCAACTCATCCCGCGTATAACCCAGCCACGCGAGTTCGGTATCGTTGATCTGGCGGATGATCGCGTCCTTGTCCAGCGAGTGGTAGCCGCAGGGGGCATGGTTGTACAGGTCTGCAATTTGTTCGGAAGATTTCCTCAGCGCATCTTCGGCTTGCTTGCGCTTGGAGATGTCCACCACGATTCCTATCCCGCCTATGATCTGGCTGTCCGCATTGCGCAGTTGCGAGGCGCTGATGCTGGTCCACACTGCCTTGCCGTCCTTGCGGACGTAGCGCTTCTCGAATGAGAGCGGTTTGCCTTCCTGCAGCATCTGCCGGTAGAGCTGAATGTTCTTTTGCAGATCTTCCGGATGAGTGAAATCATGCCATCGCTTGCCCAGCAGTTCCTCGCGCGGATAACCGCTAATCTCGCAGAAGCCGTCATTTACGTAGGTGAAACGGCCGACCAGGTCCGACTGCACAATGCCGGTAGCGACCTGGTTGAAAATGGCCCTGAATCTTTCCTCGCTTTCGCGACGCAGTCGCTCGGCCCGCCTGCGTTCGGTGATGTCGGTCAGCATGATGCGCACATGGCTAGCCTCGCCCGTCTTTCCAGACCGCATGCATACCAGCTGTACGTCAAAGTGGCTGCCATCGCCGCGCTGCATGACCAGCTCAACGTTCTCCTTGTCGCCATGTTGCAGCACGCTGGAGAATAGCCGGTGCCAGCGGTCGCTGTCGGCGGCGGCGACGAAGCGGGAAAAACCGCGATTGACCAGGCGTTGCCGCTGTTCTCCCAGCAGCGCGGCACCGCTGAGGTTGATTTCGGCAATCATGCCGCGATCGGTGAGCGTGATATCGGCCAGCGGGGCGAATTCGTAGAGTTCGAGGTAGCGATCGCGGGATTCTTCCAGCGCCGCTTGTATCCGCCGCAACTCTTCGTTCTGCATTTCCAGTTCGATCTGGTGTACCTGGAGTTCGTGCAACAGCACCTCTTCAGACCGGCCAGGAAGCTCCGGCAGGTGGTCGTGAGCGAGTCGGGTCTCGGCTTCAGCCCCCAGCGTGGGTTTGTTTTCTTTGGGTCTTTTGCTCATGCCGCATTCTCCATCATCAGCACGATGATCTGCGCACTTTACCCGGCGCCGGGCTTGCACTCCAGTCGATGGATACTACTCCATCCCGGGTGATAGCGGTGATTGGGAACAAATCCCGGCAAGTTGCTGTCTCCGGCTAAATTACACCGTGTCTGCAAAATAAATCCAAGCTGATTCATGAGGTTGATTTTTTGATCCAGCAGTCGAAACCGCCGCAAGCCGGCATGCTGGCAGTAAGTATGCATACGTATTTATTTAAATGTAATGCTAACGTAACTTTGTGTCCACATCATCAAGCTTCTCCGGGCCTTTTCCCGGTCATTTTCAAGGAGCATGCAATGACAGGAATACTGAATGCAAGGGTCGCAACATGAAACCGGCCGGTAAAATTGATGCCGCAAGTGGCATACATTTGCCTTACCGTGTCGAATGGCAGGAGCCGCCGGCGCTGACGCTGGACGAAAGCGGCATGATCTGCGATTGCAGCAAGGCCGGCGCAAAGCTGTTCGGGTACGGCCGCAAGGACATGGTCTGGCAGCATGTCTCAAAGCTCTTGCCGGAGCTTTCGGATATCGAACTGGTGAAGGACGGGCAGTTCAATGCACAGCTCGGTTTTCTCTGTCATTGCGGACATCACTTCCGTGCAACAAACCGGTTGGGCAATGTCTTTCTGAGTGAATTGCATTTCGTGCTGCTGCATGGCGCGGAGAAACACACCATACGGATGATCGTGCAGCCATTCGACGACACAAAGTCCTAACGGCCTTTTATTGGGTCGTCGTGTTTATGGAGTGTAAGCGCGTCATCCAGAAAGCGGGAATTGAAGGAGGCGACCATGTTGCGCACATTTTCGTTACACACATTTTCACGGTTTGCGCGGTTCCTCAGGGACTATCGCTACTACCGCAGGCAGGGTTTGAATTCCAGAACAGCCTGGCATCTTGCCGGCATGACACTGCCATAAGCGGCAAATGGGACACCGGCCGTGAAAGCGAGCGACACACTCGGGTTGATCCGGGACATCAGGGACGGGCTGTTGCGCCTCAAGCAAGCGCCGGCTGAAACAGCCATCGCCAACAGCCTTCCCAGTATCGCACCGGTCATTAACAGCATGGCCGATCTCGGTGGTGACAGGCACGTCGTTGCATTCCTGTCCGCATTTGAACAGGTCCTCGGCAGGGTGCGCAATGCAGAGTTGCGGCCCAAAGCGGATTTGATCGCGCTGTTGCTGATCTGTTGCGAACATGCTTCAAGAATGCTTGACCAACTTGCCCACAGGAATGAGATCTATTTCGGCGATTTGAAGAGGAGCCACGGGCTGATACGCCAGCTGCGCGCTTATCAGCGGCACAGGTTCGAACATGCCGCCGCCTGAGGCAGCCGCTTCCATGTCTTAAAGGAGATGTGATGAACCGCAATCTCACTCAACGCAGTCTCGCTCAACTTGGGGAAATCGATCTAGTTCCGATGGCCATGGAGAGCAATGATTGTGGAACGCTCATGCCGATGCCGGAAGACGTCAAGCCGCGGGTAGCCATACCGGATACCAGGCGCGATCAATCCCCTTTCGAGCCAGCCTTGCCGGATGGTGAAATGCACGCAAACCCGGAGCCTGGCCCTTCGGATCCGTTGCCGTATGTTTGGAGCATGTAAGGGATGACGTATCAATCGTAACTGTAATCAACCGAGGAGAATTACCATGAAATTGGTTAAATGGGACCCGTTCCGGGAACTTGAAGATGTCTCTGCCCGCTTGAATCGCATCTTCGGGCAGCCTTTCGTCCGCTCCGGGGCCGGCTCCGGAGCGGGAAATGAAATGCTGGCGGTGGCCGACTGGGCGCCTTCCGTCGATATCAGCGAAACAGATTCCGCGTATCTCATCAAGGGCGAAATTCCCGGGGTGCAAAAGGAGAATGTCAAGGTTACCATCGAAGACGGGATGCTCACCATTCAGGGTGAGCGGAAGCAGGAGAAAGAGGAAAAGGGCAAGAAGTGTCACCGTGTCGAATGCTCCTACGGCAAATTCATGCGCAGTTTTCAGGTGCCCGATGATGCCGACGAAAACAATGTAAAGGCCGAGTTCAAGGACGGCATGCTCAATGTCACGCTGGGCAAGTCAGCGAAGGCCCAGGACAAGGCCAAGGCAATCAATGTCGCGGTCACGTAATAAGGGCGACGAACTGAAACCGTGTGTTCCTGTCCCCGGAGTTCATGTCCGTGGTCAACGGTCAACGCATGAGATGCAGGGGCAGAGCCCACAATCTATACCGTAACAGGGTACGCATGAGCATGCTTTCCCGTTTTCCAAAGAGGAAGAGTCATGGCAACCGGTACAGTCAAATGGTTCAACGATGCGAAGGGTTTTGGCTTTATCGCGCCCGATGATGGCAGCGCGGACTTGTTTGCGCACTTTTCCGAAATCAATATGGGCGGCTTCAAATCCCTGAAGGAAGGCCAGAAGGTCAGCTTTGAAGTCGCACAAGGACCCAAGGGCAGGCAGGCATCGAACATTCAGGCCATCTAGCCATTTCTATCGCGTAAACATGCCCCTCTGATTCAAACCAGCAACATCGCAGCAACCGCTTGCCCGCTTTCATCGCGATCGGGCTGCCCGTGTGTGGCTCGGCGACGGAATGCTGGCATCACGCCCTTTTCGGAAACGCGTGAACTGAAGTTGCGCAGCTGGCGGCGGAATGCCGCGAAGGACATTGCCGGTTTTTGATTGACCTGAAGAATGATCTGACCATCGGGAGGAGATGACTATGAACATATCCAATAAAGCCCGAGCCATCGGCATCTCGGCCGGGGTTGCCATATTCGTTTTGATCGCCCTGTTCTCTACAACCGCGGCGACCAAATCGTCCTCCGGGCAAGCTCCTGTAGCCGGCACCGTCAGCGAGTCCGTTGTCGCCCCGGCGGAGCAGCTCGGCAAGGCCTTCGCGGCAGTGGCCGCGCACGTCAAGCCGGCGGTCGTTAGCGTCTATTCGGAAAAGATGGTGAAGGTTCAACCCCAGGATTTTCCGTTTGACTTCCCATTCGGCGATGATTTCTTCAATCAGTTTTTCGGTCAGCAGCACAAGCCAAAATTGCACAGCAAGCCATACTTGGTTCCGCAGAATGGCATGGGGTCGGGCATGATCCTCGACAAGCAGGGGCATATCCTGACCAACTACCACGTGGTGAGCGGCGTCGACAAGATCAGGGTGCAACTCGCCGACAAGCGCAGCTTCGAGGCCAAGATCGTCGGGGCGGATCCGAAAACGGATGTCGCGATCATAAGGCTATCCGGCCATGTTCCGGACGATCTGCCAACGGTGCAATTGGGTGACTCCGACGCAGTGAAAGTCGGCTATCTGGTGATTGCGGTGGGCGCGCCGTTCGGGCTGGCACAGACTGTCACCAGCGGCATCATCAGCGCCAAGGGGCGCTCGGATGTCGGCATCGCCGCCTACGAGGATTTTCTCCAGACCGATGCGCCGTTCAACCCCGGCAACTCCGGCGGCCCGCTCGTCAACATGCGCGGTGAAGTGATCGGCATGAACAGCGCCATCGCCACCGGCGGTGCTCAGTTTGGCCAGGGTCAATCTGCCGGCGTCGGCTTTGCCATTCCGTAAAACATGATCAAGACCATGCTGCCCATCCTGGTCAAGGGCGGGGCAATCACCCGTGGGGTGCTGGGGGTCGTCATCCAGGATCTCAACGAAGATCTGGCCAGGCAGTTCCGTCTGCCGGACACGAACGGCGCACTGGTGGCGCAGGTCAACAAGGGTTCGCCTGCGGACAAAGCCGGCCTGAAGACCGGCGATGTCATCGTGCGTATGGATGGCAAGGAGGTGAGCGATACGCGGCAACTGCGCAATCTGGTTGCCGCTACCGCGCCCGGAAGCAGCGTCAAGATCGACGTGATCAGGGACGGCAAGGAACGGACACTTAGCGCCATCATCGGCAAGATGACTGCCGCAACGGCCGCGGCGTCCAGACCGTCCGGCAAGGCGGCGGATCAACTGGCCAGGCTAGGCCTGAGCGTACGGACGCTGACACCGCAATTGGCACAACAATTCGGCCTGCAAGGCGAGCAGGGCGTGCTTATCTCCGGCGTCGAGCCAGGCAGCCCGGCGTCCATGGTAAACCTGCGGGCGGGCGACCTTATCACGGAAGCCAATCACCAACCGGTCACCAACATCGGGGAGCTTGAACATGCGCTTGGAAACTCGCCGGACCAGGTCTTGCTCCTGATCAAACGCAACGGCGAAAGCCTGTTTGTTGTGATTCAACTGAAATAAACGGGAGAGATGAGATGAAACTTGACGTAAAATCATTTGCACTGACGTGCGGGCTGGTTTGGGGTTTCGGACTGTTCGCGCTCACTTGGTGGATCATCGCGTTCGACGGTGCGACAGGCGAGCGCACATTGATCGGCCAGCTCTACCGCGGTTATAGTATCAGTCCAACCGGAAGCATCATCGGCCTGGTCTGGGCATTTTTCGACGGCCTGGCCGGGGGCGCGGTGTTCGCATGGCTTTACAACGTCATTGCGGGACGGGGCCGGGATAAAAAAATTGAATGAACCAACTCATTGGAGAACATTGTCATGACCTACAAAACCATCCTCGTCCACAGCGATGCCGGCAAGCGGAGCGCTGCACGCATCGAGTTCGCAATCAGACTGGCGCAGAAATTCGATGCATATCTGATTGCGCTGAACGCGCTGTCCAGGATCGATCTTCCGGGGTACGTGCTGGAAGGGGTAGGGGGTATGACAATCGAGGAATTCCGGAAACGCTATGCCGAAGAGCAGGTAACGAATGGAAAAGCAACCTTCAGCAAGGCGCTTGCCGCTTCCGGATTTGCCAAGTCGGAGTGGCGCGCGTCCGATCTGGATGCCGTGGATGCCGTCACGCTGCACGGGCGCTATGCCGATCTGATTGTTATTGGTCAGCCCTGGACGGCAGATAATTCTGCAGTTAACAGCGGCTTTGCCAATCACGTCATGCTCGAAGCCGGCCGTCCGGTACTGATGATTCCTTACGCCGGCAATTTCCCCACCATCGGCAAGCGCATCATTGTCGGTTGGAATGCAAGCCGCGAGGCGACGCGCGCGGTTACCGATGCAATTCCATTCCTGCAGCAGGCCGAAGTCGTTCAGGTCATGGTGGTCAATCCAAAAGCCGGCGAACACGGCGCGATGCCCGGCAACGACATCGCGCTGTTCCTGGCACGACACGGGGTTCAAGTCGAGGTGCGCGTTGACAAAGCGAGTGAAATCGACATTGGCAACGAGATGTTGTCGCGTGCCTCCGATTTTGGTGCGGATATGATCGTTATGGGCGGATACGGACATTCGCGGTTAAAGGAAGTCATGATGGGCGGCGCCACCCGCACGCTGATCAATTCGATGACGGTACCGGTGCTGTTGTCGCATTGAGGCTTGTGTCCGCGGCAGGCAGCACCGCACGGTGCGCGTCGCCAATTGGAATTGCGGTAGCAACATCAGGATGAGGAATAGATGCCACGATGGTGAAACCTTCAGGTGAAGATGGAGAGACGCTGCGGAAAACAGACGATTATGCCCTCCAGAGCACAGCGAGACCTTAAGCGCGCTGACCGTTGACGCAGACCGCGGCCTGAGCGGGGAAGAAGCGCACAAGCGGCTCGGTCGATTCGGGTACAACGAGATCGAGGAGCACGAGGAACCGCGCTGGCACCGGGTCTTCCGCCGCTTCTGGGGACCGATTCCGTGGATGATCGAAGTTGCGGCGATTCTCTCGGCCGTCGTGCAGAAATGGGACGACTTCGTCATCATCGCCATCATGCTGCTGGTCAACGCAGGCATGGATTTCTTCCAGGAGCATCGCGCGCTGAACGCTCTGAAGGCGCTCAAACAGCGCCTGTCAGCCGAAGTCATCGTGTTGCGCGATGGAGCATTCAAGACCATCCCGGCACGGGAACTGGTGCCCGGCGACATCGTCAAGTTGCGCATCGGCAACATCGTTCCTGCCGACGTGCAATTGCTGGACGGAGATTATCTGTCGCTGGACCAATCGGCGCTCACCGGCGAGTCTCTGCCGGTCAACAAGAAGACCAACGAAGTCGCTTATGCCAGCACCATCGTCAAGCAGGGCGAAATGCTGGCGGTGGTGGTGAACACCGCTGCCAACACCAACTTCCATACCGTGGTGGCGCTGGTGGCCAAGGCATCGCTCGAAGAGCGCAGCCATTTCCAGAAGATGGTGATCCGCATCGGCGACTTTCTGATCATGATCACGATCGTGCTGGTGATCCTGATCGTGATGGTTTCGCTGTTCCGTCACGAGCATTTTCTGGAAATCGCCCGGTTCGCGCTGGTGCTCACCGTTGCGGCAATCCCGGTGGCATTGCCGGCAGTGTTGTCGGTAACCATGGCGGTGGGTGCGATGAATCTGGCCCGCCGCCAGGCCATCGTCTCGCGTCTCACCGCCATCGAGGAACTGGCCGGGGTGGGCGTGTTCTGTTCCGACAAGACCGGCACGCTGACAAAGAACGAGATGCAGGTATCCAATCCGGTAGTTTTCGCGGGACATGATGAGAACGACCTGTTTCGCGTGGCTGCGCTGTCGTCAAAGGAAGAGAACCGCGACCCCATTGAATTGCCGATTTTCGCGTACATCAAGGAAAAGCGGCTCGATGCGGAGTGGAAATCCTGCCGGCAGATTTCTTGCACGCCATTCAACCCGATCAGCAAGCGCACCGAAGCGCAGGTCGAAGAGGACGGCGAACGCTTTGTCGCGATGAAAGGCGCTGCACAGGTTTTGCTGGGCATGACCGAGCTTTCCGACGGAGAGATGCACAGCATCAACCAGACCGTGGACCAGCTGGCCGCCAACGGTTATCGCACCCTGGCGGTGGGGCGCAAGCGCGGCGACGCGCCGCTGGAACTGCTGGGCCTGATCCCGCTTTACGATCCGCCGCGCGACGATTCGAAAGAGGTCATCAGCGAGATGCTGAATTACGGCGTCGAGGTGAAGATGGTCACCGGCGACAATCTGGCAATCGCCAGGGAGATCGGCCGGCTGCTTGGCCTTAAGCAACAAACCATGCGTGCCGCGCAACTGTCCGGCAGCGCCAGCAACGAGCTGCTGGCGATGGCCGCCGTGCTGTCGGCGGCCATCTATCAGCGGCTCAAGCCGGAGGTAACGAACAAGCAGGCGCAAAGTTTCGCAGGCGAGGTGATGAAGGCGGTGGGAGAAATGTATGACACGCGGTTGATCGAGCGCGAGTTCATCCATACCCACGAGTCTGCCATCGTCGAGATGATCGATTCCGTGAACATATTCGCCGAAGTGGTGCCGGAGGACAAATACCGCATTGTCGATACCCTGCAGAAGGGCGGCCATATCGTCGCGATGACCGGTGACGGGGTCAACGATGCACCGGCGCTGAAAAAGGCCGACTGCGGCATCGCGGTTTCCAATGCCACCGATGCGGCACGGGCCGCGGCGGACATCATTCTCACCGCGCCGGGTCTGGGCGTGATCAATGAGGCAATCAAGCAGGCGCGCATCACCTTTGAGCGGATGAAAAGCTACGCTACTTTCCGCATCGCCGAGACGATCCGCATCATCCTGTTCATGACCCTCAGTATCGTGGTATTCAACTTCTATCCCATCACCGCGCTGATGATCATCCTGCTGGCCCTCCTCAATGACCTGCCGATACTGGCCATTGCCTATGACAACACCAAGGTAAGCCAAAAGCCGGTGCGCTGGAACATGCAGGAGTTGCTGACCGTTTCCAGCGTACTGGGAACCATGGGTGTGATTTCGTCGTTTCTGTTGTTCTTCCTGCTCAAGGAGGCTCATTTCTCCGAACCCATGATCCAGAGCATGATCTTCCTGAAGTTGATCATCGCAGGCCACAGCACCCTGTACAACACACGCACCGACGGCTGGTTCTGGCGACGGCCCTGGCCGGCGCCGTTGCTGTTCGGTGCGACTTTCGGCACGGAGATCCTGGGAACCCTGATCGCGGCCTACGGGTTCTTGATCACGCCCATCGGGTGGAAATACGCGCTGTGGATGTGGGCTTATGCGCTGGCCTGGTTCCTTGTCAACGACGTGGTCAAGTTATTGGCCTATCGGTTGCTGCGCGTGCGCGGCGAAGTGTAAGCAAATTACTTAAGCATGGCTGGCTAGATACATTTGAGATGGCATGATTTTCGTCATTACAAAGTCATTATCGCCTTTAGCGAGGCCATTGCAGCCGTCATCGGTCACGACTCGACAAAGCGTCCGGTTTGAGAATTGTGCTGGCTGCGCGCAGACTATCATCCTTCAATCCGACATTTGAGCGGCCAATATTCGCAAAATTGCATGACTTATCGCCATTGTATTCCCCTGAATGGATTTGAAGAATCACCCATTCCTTCCGGTGCCGGTTCGCCCGCGGCTGGCCGGCGCGATCGGGTGGATGCCGTCGGAGAGAACAATCGACCAGCCAGGAGATTGATGCCATTTGCCTTGAAACCGGGGGCGAGGCGATGAGTAATGCGGCCTGGTCTGCGCAAATGTTCATCTGGGCAGGAATCGCACTTTGCATCAGCCAAGCGGCGATGTTTTCGGGTCTGAACCTGGCGATTTTCAGCGTCAGCCGACTGCGTCTGGAAGTCGAGGCGGCAGGCGGAAGCCGCGATGCAATGAGCCTCCTCGAGCTGCGCCGCGACGCCAACTTCACGCTTGCCACCGTGCTCTGGGGCAACGTAGCCATCAATGTGCTGCTGACGCTGCTTTCCAACTCCGTGCTGGCCGGCGTTGGTGCTTTCCTGTTTTCGACGGTGATCATCACGCTGTTCGGGGAGATTGCGCCTCAGGCATATTTTGCGCGCCATGCGCTGCACATTACGACGCGGCTCAAGCCGGTATTGGGCATGTACCGGGTACTGCTGTATCCGGTCGCCAAGCCAACCGCACTGCTGCTGGACTGGTGGGTCGGTCCCGAGGCGATTGCCTTCTTCCGTGAGCGTGACTTTCGCGCGCTGATCATGAAGCATGCAGAGAACGTCGCGGGCGAGGTCGGCTTCCTGGAAGCCACGGGGGCGCTGAATTTCCTCGACCTGGACGATATCCCGGTGGTGCAGGAGGGCGAGCCGGTCGACCCGTGCAGTGTGGTGACACTGCCGCTGGGCAAGGACGGGCGGCCGGTGTTGCCGAGTTTCGAGCGCTCGCCGCAGGATCCTTTTCTTCGCCAGCTCAATGCGTCCGGAAAAAAGTGGGTGATCATCACCGACATGTCGGGTCAACCAAAGATGGTGATGGACGCCCATCACTTTCTGCGCCACGCGCTGTTCGATACGACGGACATCAGGCTGGAGTCGTTCTGGCACCGGCCTGTCATCGTCACCGACATGCGCATGCGTCTGGGCGACGTGATCGGCCGCATGAAGGTGACCCCGGATCATGCCGAGGATGACGTCATCGATAACGATCTCATCCTCGTTTGGGGGCAGCAACAACGACGCATCATTACCGGCGCAGACCTGCTCGGAAGGCTGCTGCGCGGCATTGCCAACCGGGTGCGTTAGGCTCTCGATAAAGAGACTGCCAGCCGAGCGGATTGCGCCGGATGAACCAATTCGAACATGGACAATCGTAGTATGAAATTGTGCAGGCACATTTTGTGATCATTCAATTGTTCCGATTCCGGGATTAATGAATCCAGGATTAATGATTCCGGGATTCATCTGACTGAAACATTCCCGGTTTAAATTGGCCCGCGGCTGGATTGGCGAAATACCTTTCATCTGCGCAAAGAGATCAGGGATGATGGTATGAAATTGACATGGAAGGACAGCATCTACCTGCAACGCGAGCAGCTCGCGATTTTGCTGCGCGAACCCATCGCGCGACTGGCCGAAAAGTGTGCGCCGGCGTGGAATGACCGCGAACGGATGAACGCAGTGCTGCTGGACGGTTTTGCGACGATTCCGCACTGCACCTACCTGTACTGCGTGGGCACGGATGGCGTACAGATTTGCGACAACATACAACAGTCCGGGTGTCTGCCCGAACACTTCGGACGGAATCGCTCCCGGCGTCCATACATGAAGGAGGCGGTGCCGAGCTGGGGATTTTTGTTGTCTGATGCCTATATCAGTCTGATGAAAGGCAGGCCGTCGCTCACTGCCCTGCAGGTGGTGGAGGCCGATTCCGCAATTTTGGGATATCTCGGCGCCGATTTCGACCTGCGCAACCTGCCGGTGACTTCGCAGCGCTACGAAGAACCGGCCGCCTGGCGCCAGGTGAAGGGCGATCCGTCGATACGGAACGCGGTCATGTATCAATGCCGCGTTGAGAGCCAGATGGACAGGCATCTGGAGCAGGCGCTGTCGATACTGGAAGAACTGTTGACCAAGCGTGGCGTGTTCCAGTGTTCGATCCACTTTTCCAGCGGTCAGGCGACGATCTGGACCGTCGATGATCCGTACCGCTATCGCATGCTGGATGACGAAGCGCTGAGCGACCCGGATATCTGCCTCGTGTACCCGCCGCAATCCTACCCGTCCGATGCGGTAATACCTGCTCAAGACATTGTCCGCATACTGGCAACCCTGCGCGAAATGCGCATGGCCGACGAGAACATCTATTTGCGCATGTCTTCCATCAATATCTTCAACGGCATGATCAGCCTCACCTTCTCGTGCGACGGCTCCCATTACATGCGCTATGACGAATTCCTCGGTAACGGCACGCAGTCCTGGTTTGGAAGCGCCGCATGATGGAGGTTGTTTTTCCGCGCGGTTGAAGCCGGCGTAGCAACCCATGCTGAAACATGCTGACGGTATAATGCCTACCTTGTCGCGGTTGTTCCTTTCATCCTTCGTCATTCTGGAGTGGTCTTGTTCAAACTCATCGGCTTCATAGCGGGTTATTATTTTTTCGGCTTCTTCGGCGCGCTGATCGGGCTGTTCGCCGGATCCATCATCGATCGCACGATCGCGTACGGCCCGGGCGGGGTGAACCCGTTGCAGAACGCGCTGCGCCAAGCCGTGTTCCTCGAGACGGTGTTCATTTCGATGGGCAGGCTGGCCAAGGCGGACGGGCATGTCTCGCAAAATGAGATCGACCATGTCGAGCAGTTCATGCAAAAACTGGGCATGACCGAGACGCATCGCCAGCAGGCGATCGCGTTGTTCAGGCAGGGGGCCGACCCTGATTTCGATATCGGCCCGGCCTACCAAAGGTTCATGGCCGTTTGCGGGCGCACCAGGCATTTGAAACAGGTGTTGCTGGTCTACCTGATCGTGATGGCCCATGCGGATGCGCATTTCCATCCGGCCGAAGAAGCGCTACTCGCCAGCATCGCCGGCAGACTTGGTTATGACCATGCCGAGTTCAGGCAGTTACTGGACATGGTGCAGAATCAAACTCATTTTGCCGCCGGGCAGACGGGTGCGGCTTCGGCACTGGATGACGCATACAACGCATTGGGCGTCAGCCGTGACAGCACCGATGCGGAGATCAAGCGCGCCTACCGCAGGCTGATGAGCCAATACCATCCCGACAAGCTGATCGGGCAGGGCGTGCCTGAAGACATGATCGCGATGGCGACCGAGCAGGCGCAGGAGATACAGCTGGCCCATGACCTGATCAAGAAGCATAGAAAAATCTGAAATGAAGATATTTCTGGTTCGCCACGGCGAGAGCGAGGGCAACGTGATCCACGAGATCAACGATGATCCGCTGCGCATCGTCAACCTGACCGCGAAGGGCAGGGCGCAGGCCGAGGCCGCGTCCGAAATGCTGCGCCCGCTGCGCCTCACCCATGCCTATGCCTCCGAGTTCCCGCGCGCCCGCCAGACCGCGGCCATCCTGTTGCGAAATCATCCGCTTCGATTGCATATTGACGCAAGACTCAACGAACGCCGTTCCGGGATGGATGGATTGTCGGTGGCGCTGTTCAACGATTTGGTGAGCGCCGACCCTGTGCGCACCAGACCGGAGCGCGGGGAATCCTTTCTGGAGCAGATGGAACGGGTGCGCAGCTTTCTCGATGACGTTTCCGGGCGCCACCCTGATGGAACGGTGCTGGCGGTGTCTCACGAAAATCCGATCGTCGCAGCGAAAGCCCTGCTGGCGGATGATCCAGGGCAGGTGATACGCGACAGCATCGGCAATTGCGAATGGGTGGAACTGCAATGGCCTTGACTGCGTTCTGATTGCAAGTCCGGCAGGCGAAATTCCAACGGTCCCGCGCACGCGCTGTTTTGCCCGGCAAAAAAAAGACACCTTGCGGCTAGCCGTTGGCGAAAGGTGTGTATAAATTGTAGTTGAGAAGCTTATAATGCCCTTCAGTGTGAACTGGAGGGCATTATCATATCCGGCATAAAATCTCCTTCAGGAACTTCTAGCCGAGTACCCGC
>JBAVGB010000091.1:0-12588 GCA_049684555.1 Gallionella sp.
CCACCACCCCAACCATACAAGCGGACCTTCCAGCAAGCTGACCGGCTGTCTTTTCGGGAAACCGCCACATTCCGGTATGGTTAAGGTTTGTACGACGCCTGCCTCTGTTGCAGCACGTTCACGATTGGTGGTTCATCGTCAGCAGGCATCCTACAAACCTTAACCATACCGGACGGTGGCGATTAACTTAAATGGCTGTCGGTTGAGCCTGCAGGAATGTCCGGTTCCAAGTTTTTCGAGCCGTCACTTTTGATCCAAAGGAGATATTCAAAAATGTCTAGCAAGGCTGGAGCGGTTCAAGGTTAATCTTGTTCAATCGCAAAACGCACCTCTGGAAGAGCATCCGTTTGGGATTCTTTAAGCAAACCTTGTAGGGCGGGGTTGTTTGGATACTGGCTGACAAGTGTATTGGCCAATTTCACACATGCCTCTCGAATGCTGGATGTACTAATAGCTTCTTGGCTATTGGGTTCAATGTTTTTGTAGTCTGCTGCGTTAAAGGCATTCGGTATGGCTTCAATCAACGTTGCTACTTGTTCTGAGGATAACCGTTGTTTTTTGAACAACTCACCTGCCACCCAAAGTAACTGTTGCAATCCCACGGTGCGGCCTGATTCGATGATGGCGATTAGCCTTGAAGTCATGGCCTTGCTGTTCTGAGGTTCCATTGCTACGTTTTTCTCGCCAGTAGCCAATTGCTGGCAAGATTCGGGTGACTAAAGTATCTACAACCGTTTGTGATGCACATGCCACACCGATGCGCGTAAAAACGCCTTTTATCGAAGGAGAATCTTCACTGCTGGCTGCGCGAATAGCCAAGGTGTAATCCCATAGCTCAACACCGACGCCTCCAGACAGCACTAATTTCTCGGCAGTATCCACAAGCAAATTGACTTTCATAAAGGCATCGCCTGAGCGCAAGGGGATGCCTACGCTTCTGGTCAATCCATCTAATAGGAAAAACTCGGATGTTTCGTTGCTGAATGAGCGCTGATTTGAATTGTCTCGATAGTAGCCTTGGTCAAACAAAGGTTCGATGGGATTTTGATTTTTGATGTGATCTTCCTGTAGCTTGCTAGCTTTCTTTTGGATGTTCTCGATCCAAGTCCACGGGTCGCATTTCCATTTTCGATAATTGCTCTCGGCGAAGGCGGGCAGTTCCTCGAATATCTGATCGAATTTACTTCTATGTGCCATTTCCAGCAGCCAGTGCGCCCACACCAAACGTGACAGGATATGGATGGAATAGCGATCACGCCGATGGTTTTCTCGTAATTCGCCGTAAGCCTGTGCGATGAGTTGCGCTCCTTCGTCAAACCGCCCCAACTCCATCAGTAATGCTGCATGCCTTAGTTTCCAAACAGGGTCTTCTCCCACTATTTTTTCTACCAATGCTCCCATGCCCACATAGTCCAGATTATCACGCGCCACAAGGGCTTGGTGATAGGCCAATTCAGCGGCGCAGTCTGTTAAATTTTGTGCGTGATTTTCCAGCATGGCAACCAGTGCTTTAATGTGCTCTTGAATTGCTTGTTTGCCAGCTTCATCGTTTACATCCAGCCAGCGGCTGTTCTTGAGCAACACCAAGGCAATTTCCATTTGCTGGCGTTTGCTGAGGCTGCCTGGTTCATCCGTATTGGCAACTTGAAAAAGTGCTTCTGCCAGCCAAGGGGCGATGTACTCAAACGTTATGCTGTGCCGCCATGCGATTTCATAGAGCAATTGGGCGCGGTCGTTGGGTGCAAGCGCGGCAACGTTTTGGGGATTGGGGTATGGGGCACACAGTTGATTCTGCACCTTCCACCGTAGTGCAGGTGGACATACCAGCCATCCGGGATATGATTCGCGATTTTCTTGCAATGTTTCCAACTGCCCTTTTAGCAATGCGCCAGCGTATTCAGGTTCTTTGACTTGGCGTGTTAAATCATTCTGAGTAACTTGTGGTGAATGTAAATCACTTGGTGTCCACTTGTGCGGCTCTACCTTAGACTTCCCCTCATCCTTCATTACCTGTAAAAACAATTCCGTCGCTGCCTGATGCATCAGGTCTCGATCATCCTTGTGTTGCTTCACTGCATCCCACAGATCAATCGGCGCAATATTGATGGACTCCAAGTGCTTGCGCCTCGCCGCCGTCAGATTCAAGGCTCCAACCAAATATATTTTTCTGGAGTGCCCAGCCAAGTGATCTCGCACCCAGCCCGTCCAATGCAAGAAATTTGGGTCATCACCCGAGAATCCCAGTAGGCAAAGTTCGTTTTCGATAAATACCTGCCTTGCAAAATTGACGAACGGAGCGAATTTCTCTGGGTAAGTTCGGTAATCCTCTTGCGCCGAGATGAAGGTGTCGGTCATACCTATCGTGCCGTGGAGCTTGACGATACGCGGCGATGGAGCCCACGTAAAATCAGATGATTTGGTGACAGGGGTGTAATAAGGGCTATGTATATCCTGGGCAGCACGCTCCAACAATGAGTCCCAATTTGTGGTCATAACTTCTGTCCACGGCAATTCCAATAGTGACTGGTAAAGCTCTCCGGTTTTCCAAGCGTCATTGTCTATTTCGGAACGAATCCGATCATTCAGTGCTGCTTGCCCAAAGTACGCGCGGTATTCCTCGGCAACTCGCAATGGGTCAGAAAAGCTCGCAATTTTGCCGTTGGGATTGAGCTCTTTTACTAGCCTTTCGCTAAATTCGTACCAAAGCGGCATCTTTCTTTCGCCACCGACATGACGCGCCGCACTGCGACTAAAGCCTGCACCAATCATGATGGCCGCGCCATGTTGATTGACATTAAACTGATGCAGGGCTGACGCCAATTTTTTAATGGCGGGATAGTCTGAAAGATCGCTTATCTTAGGTATCGTTTTCATTTGTAGAGTCCGCAGATGGTGCAGTGCCTTTTGTCATATTCCATGACGATACCGACCATAATACCCTACGACTGAAGTGTCTGATCTACCTGTCCGCTTGAGTTTAGAACCCGACCGTCATTTTCTCGGCCTTACCGGACTGTGACGATTTTCCGAAAAGGCTGACGGTTTGGGTTACCGGTATGTCCGCTTCGAAGTTTTTTGAACAGTCACTTTCGACACGTTCCGGTCATTCAAGGCCAGAGAAATTTCGATAGCGCCCCACCTTGAATTTTTCGTTGTTGCTACGTCGCGACTTTGCAACAACTTTACGTTCTCGTCGGTACTTGTTATCTTTCAGTTTGGAGATGGCATATCCCCCGGAGTCCTGGTCCGAACCACCCCCATTGGCTGATGATACCTACCGATAACCCGGCAACGGGGCAGTGGACATTTTTTCTCCCTTCTGCCGAAACGATCAATCCGGGCGGAGATGATGTGGACGTCTAAAATATTTTCGCAGTAAGTATTAGAATAAGGGCGCGACAAATCTCGCCCCTACCGAATTCACACTTAGCAACAGAATTATCGAGATTGCTCTCAAGATCACTCTCATGCTCCGCGTAGGCGGTGTACCCAGACGCCAAGTATTTCCTCAGATTAACCCAGCAACAGCGAGACGTTCAGACTGATTATCTGAGTTGAAGTTGAACCAACCTGACAGGACAGCTCCATCAATCCTGTTGGTGTTCTTGATTTCACTCACGGCGAAGGAATCAAAGTGTACGTGATGCTGGAAGGCCAACCAGTCGAGCGGCACATCGCCGATAGCTCGCAACTCACCCTCGTAGCCATAACGCTCCCGCAACAGACGGACGGACGAAAGACCTTTTCCGTCGGTAAACTTATCAAACTCGATGGCGATCACAGTGAAATCGTCAATATCGTGCTCAATCTCCTCCGCGTTTTCTTCAGCAGCAAGCCAGATGCCGAGCGGCCAGCCGTGTTCATATTCGCGATGTATCAATTCGGCACGACGTGCTTGCCATACCGACAGCGGCACCAACACCGGCCCCACCGGCAACCTGACGCTATGTGAAGTGTCACCTTCCGCGAGGGTCAGGGTTCTCCAAGGGGCAGACACGATGCGGCCATTCTTGATCAACTTAAACATAGATCACATTCCTTTCTTTATCTCGAACAATAGCTCAATAAAATGATTCAATCACAACTTGTTGAGATGTAGTCTAGAGGTATTGTATATTCCCGTGAAATACTTATTCGTTACTTTTAAATAGCTATTGGATATATATGGCGTCGGGCTAAAGGTACACTGCGACGATTACTTGGCCACCGTTATATTTGTGAAATAGCGAAATACTCAGGCGATCATCCCCGCCCCAACGGTATTGTTGGTCGCCTCGTCAATCACGATAAAGCTGCCGGTGGCGCGATTGGTCGCATAGCTGTCGAACACTAGTGGTTGCTGCACTTTGATCGCCACATGCGCGATGTCGTTCATGTGGAGGGTATCGGTGGCGTGCCGTTCCAGCGTGTTCACGTCGACGCGATAGTCTAAAGCCGAGAATAGGCACTTTGCAGTGCGCGTGGTGTGCTTGATCAGGTACTTGCGGTTTCTGTCCAGCGGGGTTTCGGATAGCCAGCACAGCATCGCTGCGAATTCCTTCGCCACTTTCGGCAACGCATTGTTTCTGACGAACATGTCACCGCGGGAAATATCGATCTCGTCTTCCAGCGTCAGCGTAACGGATTGCGGCGCATAGGCATGCGGCAGGTTGCCGTCGTAGGTGACGATCCCCTTCACCCGGGTGCTGCGGCCCGACGGAAGCACGGTGATCTCGTCGCCGACTGCGATCTCGCCTGCCTCGATGCGCCCCATGAACCCCCTGAAGTCATGATGCTCTTCGGTTTGAGGACGGCATACCCATTGCACCGGATAACGAAAGTCGGTGGTGTTCACATCGCGATCGATCACGATGTTGTCCAGCAGGTTCATCAGCGTCGTGCCCTGATACCAGTCCATATTGTCACCGCGATCCACCAGCATATCGCCTATCAAGGCCGACAGCGGGATGCAGGTAATATCGGTCAAGCCCAGTTGCGCTGCGAATGTCAGATACTCGGCGCATATTTCGCTGAAACGCTCTTCGGAATAATCCACCATGTCCATCTTGTTGACAGCCAGCACGATGTGCGGAATGCCGACCAAACTCGCCAGATAGGTATGGCGGCGCGTCTGCACCAGAACGCCCTTGCGCGCATCGACCAGTATGACCACCAGGTTGGCGGTACTCGCCGCTGTCACCATGTTGCGGGTGTATTGCTCGTGGCCGGGCGTGTCGCCGATGATGAACTTGCGCTTGGGCGTGGCGAAGTAGCGGTAGGCGACGTCGATGGTGATGCCCTGCTCGCGCTCTGCCTGCAGGCCGTCGGTCAGCAGGGAGAAATCCACGGCAGCCATGCCGCGCTTTGCGCTGGTTTTTGAAATGGCCGAAAACTGGTCCTCGAAGATCAATTTCGAGTCATGCAGCAAGCGGCCGATCAGCGTGCTCTTGCCGTCGTCCACACTGCCCGCGGTGATGAACCTCAGTAACTGCACATCCTCATTCATGATTAAAAATACCCTTCCTTCTTGCGCAACTCCATCGATGCATCCGATGTTTGATCGTCCATGCGCGTCGCGCCGCGTTCGGTGATGGGAGTTATTGCGGTTTCGGCGATGATCTCCAGTGCATTTCTCGCCGGAGACTCCACCGGGCAGGTGCAGGTGATGTCGCCGACGGTGCGGAAGCGCACGGTTTTCCTGGCCACCTTCTCCCCGGGCAGCGGCTGCACCAGGTCGCTGACCGGCATCAGCCCGCCGGGACGCTGGATCACATCGCGTTGATGGGCAAAATAGATGGCCGGTATCTCCAGTTTTTCACGTTCGATATATTGCCAGATGTCCATTTCGGTCCAGTTGCTGATCGGAAACACGCGAATGTTCTCGCCCGGATGCACGCGGGTGTTGTAGATGTCCCACAGCTCGGGGCGCTGATTCTTCGGATCCCACTGTCCGAATTCATCCCTGAATGAGAAGATGCGCTCCTTGGCGCGCGACTTTTCCTCGTCGCGGCGCGCGCCGCCCATGCAGGCATCGAAGCCGAATTCGGCGATGGTCTCCAGCAGCGTCACAGACTGGAACACATTGCGGCTTTGCAGTGCACTCTTCAGTACCACGGTACCCTTTTTGATCGAGTCTTCCAGTGAACGCACGATCAGTCGTTCACCCAACTCAGCGGCACGCTTGTCACGGAATGCGATGACCTCCGGGAAGTTGTGTTCGGTATCAATATGCACCAGCGCGAACGGAAACTTAGCAGGACGGAACGCCTTCTCTGCCAGGCGCAGCATCACGATGGAATCCTTGCCGCCGGAAAACAGCAGTGCGGGATTTTTGCACTCGGCCGCGACCTCGCGCATGATGTGGATGGACTCGCTTTCCAGCGCATCCAGGTGGGTGAATGTATGTGCAGTCATGCTTTCTCTTTCGATCAGTTCCATAATTTTCCCCGCAGTGATGATTTCGCCTCAGACCGGCTCCGCGCTGCGCTCGTCGTTGGTCGGCGCGAAAACGCCGGTCCCATGCGCGATCTGTTTGACGGGGCTGCCATGCAAGCCGCATTCCTTGCTGTTGGGGTCTTCCCACCACCAGCGCCCGGAGCGGATATCCTCACCCGGCGTGACGGAGCGCGTGCAAGGCGCGCAACCCAGGCTGGGATAGAACTGGTCGTGCAGCTTGTTGTAGGGCACATCGTGCTGGCGGATGTACGCCCACACGTCCTTGTTGGTCCAATCTAGCAGCGGGTTGAATTTCTGCAAGCCGTTGTCTGCATCCCAGGCGGAGACTTCCAAGTTGCCGCGCGTCACCGCCTGGTCGCGGCGCATCCCGGTGATCCATGCCCGCTTGCCCGCCAGCGCGCGACGCAGCGGTTCAACCTTGCGCGCGAAGCAGCAATCCTTGCGTGCCTTGATACTTTCGTAAAAGCCATTCACTCCGTTTTGTGCAATGTATTTCTCCACTAATGCGTGATCCGGGAAATATACCTTCAGCTGTATGTCGTAAAAATTTTCGATCTTGTGCATCAGGTTGTAAGTCTCGTCCGGCAGGCGTCCGGTGTCGAGACTGAATATCCCGACGTCCAGCCGGTTCCGGGCAATGATATCGGTCAGCACCATGTCTTCCGCCCCCAGGCTGTTGGCGAACACCACTGGCGGAAAATCGCGGATTGCCCCTGTCAACACGGCTTGGACCTGTTCAATTTTATGTTGCAATGTATTCATAATCTGTTCCCTCGCTGCACACGGCGAAACAACGGCAAAGGATCATCCGATGACGCCTGATAGCTGAATGAGAAGTCGTTCAATGCTGTCAATGCCACCGCCATATCCTTGTCCCGGCGGGGCGCAAAAGCATCGAAGCCGACACGCTGCATGTAGAACATCTGGTCGCGCAGCACATCGCCGATTGCGCGCAGCTCGCCGGTATATCCCAGCCGGGTGCGCAATTGCCGGGCGATGGAATAGCCGCGCCCGTCCGCAAATTTGGGGAAATCGACGGCAATCACTGCAAATCTTGCCAGTTCGTTTTCCAGGTCTTCAGCCCGCTCGTCGCTGGCCAGCCACACACCCAGCTCGGTGCGTGCCTGCAGCACATTGCGCTGCGCCTGCCAGACCTTCAACGGCACGATGATCTTTCCTGACGGAACGGCAACTTCATCAGGTGTGTCGTGTTCACCCAGTCGGAGCACGGTCCAGTCGTCATCCACAACAGTCTTGTTCTTGATAATCATGTCTCAGATTCCATTCGCATATAAAGGCTTGTCATGGGGTGCACCCGCTGCCAACAGGGCATACTCGACGCCGGTTAGCGCTTTGTCGTCGTCTAACGGCACCGCATACACATAGTCCTTGAATGGTTCATGGCCGATGCGGCGCACGGTATCGATGAAACGTTCGTCGGCAAAACGTTCGCGCACGTATACCTCCAGCAGTCGGGCCACCACCTCGGGTGTTTGTGCAAAGCTGAAGGAACGGCCGATGACCTTGCCCAGGCTGCTGTCATTGCCCTGCGCGCCGCCGATCGACACCTGATACCATTCCTCGCCGTCCTTGTCGACGCCGAGTATGCCGATGTTCCCGACGTGATGGTGTCCGCAGGCATTCATGCAGCCCGACATGTTCAGCTCGATCTCGCCGATGTCATGCTGAAAATCAAGGTTGTCGAAACGCTCGGCAATCGCCTTGGCCAGCGGGATGGAGCGCGCGTTGGCCAAGGAGCAGAAATCCCCGCCCGGGCAGCAGATGATGTCGGTCAGCAGGCCGATGTTGGGCGTCGCCATTCCCAGTTCCCTCGCGGCTTGCCACAAATCGAACAGGTCGGACTGTCTGACATCCGCCAGCACCAGATTCTGCATATGCGTGACGCGCAATTCGCCGAAGCTGAAACGTTCCGCCAGTTCGGCCGCTGCGTCCATTTGTAAGGCCGTTGCATCGCCGGGTGCGATGCCGGTCTTTTTCAGCGACAGCACCACCGCCGCATAGCCGGATATCTTGTGCGGCTTGACGTTGCGCTGCATCCAGTTCGAGAAAGCCCGGCTTTCGCTTATCTGTGCGGCCATCGCTGCATTGTGAGGTGGCAGTTGCTCGTAATCGGGCGCGGTAAAAAAGGCCGCGACGCGGTTCAATTCCCCGGCTGTGATGGTGCATGGGCCGTCCTTGGTGTATTGCCAGTCGGCCTCCACCCGGCGCCTGAATTCCTCGATACCGATCGCCTTCACCAGGATCTTGATGCGGGCCTTGTAGAGGTTGTCGCGGCGGCCGTATTCGTTGTACACGCGCACGATCGATTCCAGATAGGTGATGACATGCCGCCACGGCACGAAATCGCGAATCTCGGTTCCCAGGATCGGCGTGCGCCCGAGGCCGCCGCCCACCCGCACGCGGAATCCGACTTCGCCCTGCGCATTCTTCACCGCCGCCAGGCCGATATCGTGCACCGCCGTCGCGGCACGGTCTTCGCTCGCGCCGGTGATCGCGATCTTGAATTTGCGCGGCAGATAGGCGAACTCCGGATGGAACGTGCTCCACTGCCGCAAGATCTCGGCGTAGGGACGCGGATCGACGATTTCATCTCGCGCCACGCCGGCGAACTCGTCGCAGGTGATGTTGCGTATGCAATTGCCGGAGGTCTGATTCGCGTGCATTTCCACACTGGCCAGGTCGGCAAGGACAGCCGGCGCATCCTCCAGTTTGATCCAGTTGAACTGGACATTCTGGCGCGTGGAAAAATGCCCGTAGCCGCGATCGTATTTGCGCGCGATGGTTGCAAGCATGCGCATCTGTGCCGCACTCAGCAAACCGTAAGGCACCGCAACGCGCAACATGTAGGCATGGACCTGCAAGTACAGCCCGTTTTGCAGGCGCAGGATGCGGAATTCGTCTTCGGTCAGTTCGCCGGACAGGCGCCGGCGTACCTGGTCGCGAAACTGCGCGATGCGTTGGCCGGTAATCTGATGATCAAATTTATCGTAAAGGTACATTTGGCTTTTCCTTGCTTCTAAATTGTTTAAAAATCACTGATGAATCTTTCCCTGCCGACTATACAAAAACCATCTTCCAACCGATGACCAGCAGGATGGTGGCCAGTACCGGGCGCAATACCTTTTCCGGCATTCGGGCGGAGAGGTGGCTGCCGATATAGATGCCGGGCAGGGAACCCAGCAGCAAACTGCCCAGCAATACCAGGTCCACTGTGCCCAAGGCCAGATGCCCCAGACCGGCAACGGCCGTCAGCGGCACGGCATGCGCGATGTCCGTGCCAACCAATTTGGCCGGGGCGTGTCGCGGATATAAGAACAGCAACACCACCATCCCCAGCGCACCGGCGCCAACAGAGGAGAGGGTCACCATGATCCCGAGCAGTGCCCCGGTGATAATGGTTGCAGCCGGCAAATGGCGATGATGCAACTCGAATACCGTCCCATCCTCACGCTGCGCGAACTGTTTGATCCTGTTTTTCAACAGTAGCGCGGCAGCCGTCAACAATAGCGCCACGCTCAATACCCCGGTCACCAGACTGCTCAGCGTTTTCTTGTCTAGCGCCAGATATTTCAGCAGGAAGACGGTTATTACGGCGGCCGGCAGGCTGCCCAAGCTGAGCAGACCCGCCACTTTCCAGTCCACCGTGCCGCGTCGCCCGTGTACCCACCCGCCCAGCGTCTTGGTCAGCGAGGCATACAGCAGATCGGTGCCGACCGCAGTGACCGGAGAGACGCCGAACAGCAGTACCAGAAGCGGGGTCATCAGCGAACCACCGCCCACCCCCGTGACGCCGACGATCAGCCCGACCACAAAGCCGGATAATGTGTACATCCAGTCCATGCATTACCACCCATTGGAATTCATGGAGCGCATTCTAGGCCGCACACGTTATATCTCTAAATACTTTTATGTTAGTATCTTATAACTAATTACCATATTGGAAAGACACCATGAACTTGCAGCAACTGAGATTTCTAAATGAAATTGTGCGGCAGGGATTGAACGTCTCCGATGCCGCTAGCGCGCTGTACACCTCGCAGCCCGGCATCAGCAAGCAGATCAAATTATTGGAAGAGGAATTGGGTATCGAGATCTTCGTGCGCAACGGCAAGCGCATCGTGGCCGTCACCGAGCCCGGCCAGGCGGTGCTGGCCATCGCCCGGCGCATGCTGCACGATGCCGGCAACCTTAAGCAGGTCGCCGAGGAATTCCGCTCGCAGGACCAGGGCAACCTGACCATCGCCACCACCCACACGCAGGCGCGGTATGCCCTGCCGCCCACCGTAAAGCAGTTCATCAAGCGCTATCCCGGAGTGAAACTGGGCCTGCACCAAGGCAGCCCGACGCAGATCGCCGAACAGGTGCTGAGCGGCGAGGCGGATATCGGCATCGCCACCGAAAGCTTGGCGCTGTATGACGAACTGATCACGCTGCCTTGCTACGAGTGGAATCATTGCGTGATTACCCCGCCGAATCACCCCTTGCTGTCGGAAAAGAAACTGACACTGGCCAGGATCGCGCAATACCCGATCGTCACTTACGATTTTGCGTTCGCGGGGCGCAGCAAGATCAACGCGGCGTTCGAAGCCGCCAACATCCAGCCGACCGTCGCGCTGACCGCGATCGACGCGGACGTAATCAAGACTTATGTGGAGTTGGGTCTGGGTATCGGGATACTGGCCAAAATGGCCTTCATCCCCGCGCGCGACAAAAATTTGCGCATGCTCGACGCAGGGCATCTGTTCAAGCCCAGCATCACGCGGATTGCGATACGCAAGAACGAATACCTGCGTGGCTACACCTACGACTTCATCGAGCTGTTCGCCCCGCACCTAACCAGAGAAGTGATCGCCAAGGCAATGCATGTTTCGCCTCTGCCGGAGTAAATCATGGTGCAGTCAAAGTGAAAATTGTTACGGGAATGCTAAACAAGCCCTCTCGAAGGAAGCCAGCCTAACGGCAACCGCCCCCCGCACACTGTTGACAAACCATATATTGCTCGCATGCGCCAAGTCATCCATGGACACGGTTTCCTCTTGTACACGTTTCCTTGTTAGCAAGACTTCACGGAATACACCTGGAAGCAGGCCGCAAGTGGCGGTCGGCGTTAGCAGGTGACCTTGCAGTTCGATGACAAGGTTACCGCGTGTGAACTCGGTCATCTCACCGCGTTCATTGTATAGCAGCGTATCAAAAACTCCTTCCTGTTCGCGAGCCAGGGCTGAGTAAACTCCCCGTCTCGTGGTCTTATGGCGTAGCCATGGATTGCCCCTTTCCACAGGAGAGCTTGCAATCGCAATCTGCGGTGAAAGAGATAGTATATCGAGCGGCAATACTTCGATACTCACTTCGCCACTGGTTGAGAGACGCAACCGGACCCGCCATTGTCCATGGGAGTATTGTCTTGCTGCAGTGTCGAGGGATTCTGACACGCGATTCCCGCCAAATGGAAAGCCGAGTGCGTTTGCACTGCGTTCGAGCCGCTTTAGGTGTCGGTGCAGGAGCCAGTAGCGGCCTTAGTGCAAGCGGAGCGTTTCCAATAGCTCATAGTCAGGACAAGACTGCCGTAGGAAAGCCTGCTTGGCAAACCACTCTGCGTATTCATTGTCAGCTTCGGAATCCAGCGTAATGCCGCTGCCGATACCGCATACGGCAATCCCTTTCGCGACATTAATTACAGGGGTACGTATTCCAACACTGAACAGTGCTTCGCCGCCCGGCATCACTGCACCAATCGCTCCGCAATAAACGCCTCTGGGGGTTGTCTCTAGTGCTTTAATTGCGGCCATGGCAGCCGCTTTTGGAGCGCCAGTCACCGATCCACATGGGAACAAAGCGCGGAAAACTTCGAGTAGTCCCTTGTCTTCATTTGTCCGGCAAGTAATGGTTGAGGTCATTTGCCAGACCGTCGGCCATGCCTCAATGGAGAATAGATGAGGGACTTTGACCGTATCGGGACGCGCTATCCGAGACAGGTCGTTGCGAACCAAATCAACGATCATAAGATTCTCAGCCATCTCCTTTTGCGATTGTCGCAGCTTCTCTGCAGCCTCGAGGTCATCCACGGGATTGGTGTGCCTGGTTGCTGTACCCTTCATCGGGCGGCATGTGAGCTTCCGGCCAGTTTGTTCG
>JBAVGB010000092.1:0-50446 GCA_049684555.1 Gallionella sp.
AACTTTTTGCCAAGAAAACAACATGATTAACATCCTGGTGGTAGATGACCATGTGCTGATCCGCAAGGGATTGAAGATTCTGCTCGAGGAAAACCCCGACTTCAAAGTCAACGGGGAAGCAGAATCAGGTGCCCAAGCGATAAAGATGTTGCGCGAACATCCCTTTGATTTGATCCTGCTGGATATATCCCTGCCGGACAAACATGGCATGGATGTGCTCAA
Source organism: Gallionella sp. (assembly GCA_049684555.1). Taxonomy (GTDB): domain Bacteria; phylum Pseudomonadota; class Gammaproteobacteria; order Burkholderiales; family Gallionellaceae; genus Gallionella. The sequence goes on from JBAVGB010000092.1 coordinate 223, forward strand.
GCAACTCAAGTCGGAACAGCCCGATATCAAAATCATCGTGCTCAGCATGTACCCTGAGGAGCACTATGGCGTGCGCGCGCTCAAAGCGGGCGCGGTCGGCTATATCAACAAGCAAACCGCCCCTGAAAAACTGGTCGGCGCGGTTCAGCAGGTCATCAGCGGCAAAAAATACATCAGTGAATCCCTAGCGGAACAACTGCTGAACAACCTGATTGGCGAATCCCGGGATCTGCTGCACCAGTCCCTGTCCAATCGCGAATATCAGACGCTGTGCCTGATGTCCTCCGGCAATTCACTGACGGAAATCTCCGAAATCATGATGCTCAGCCCCAAGACCGTCAGCGTATACCGCGCAAGGATGCTGGAAAAAATGGGTTTCAAGAATAATGCCGAGGCAGTCCACTACGCGATCTCGCACCACCTGGTTGAAGCCAAAAACTGAAATTCGGTGCTTTCCTGCCCGCTATTCGGCACTTCATCGACGCCTTTAACGCTGATAATGTGGTCCATGAAATCGACAGCCACTGAATGATGAACAAACAAGCAGCCAACCCGTCGGAACTTGCCCGTGAAACGCTGAAAACGCTGGCGACCCGCAAAGTCCCGCCAACCCCGGACAACTATGCCAGGATATACGCCGAAATCAGCGGCATCGGCAATAAGGAGCAGAACGGCGCTGAAAACGTCCTGCGCGGTATTGCCGACCGGCTTGCACAGAACCCCAGATCGGCGGCAGCCGGCAACGCGTTGGACAAGCTGATCGGAACACAGGATTGGGAGAAGTGCCTCCGGGAAATCGAACAGATTCTGCCCAAGCAAAACGCGGAAAAGAGCCAGTCCTGGTCAAACTTGATACACGATCTGCTGCGGCAGCTCGAAATCACCCACAAGGGATTGACTGTTACCCGCAAGAAGGAAGGGGTTGAAACCGTGCTGACCCGGTTTGCGGCAAACCCCGAAACGTTGTTCGAGAAGCTGACCGGGCTGATGCGTTCTTGGTCGGATTCGCCAGCTGCCGCCGGCAACATCGAAATCGATCCTGCGTCATCCGTCACTGCTGCCGCCTCCAAGCCGGCTGTCCTGAACAGCGCACTCGCGCATTCTCAACAGAACACCGGCAATGCCGAACTGCCAGGCCAACTGACCGAATTGCTGGCCCAGACACTGTTGAGTTTGCTCAGCACCCAGCCGGAATTGACCCAGGAGGTGCATGCTCTCGTCGAGCAGGTGCGCAACAGCAAGACATATGAACAAATCACCGCGCTGACCAAATTGCTGCGCCCGTTCTGGATCAAGGTCGAACTGCAAGGTGCCGACAAGGCCAAGGTACATGAAGGGCTGGTGCGCCTGCTGCGCCTGCTGGTGGAAAATATCGGCGAAATGGTCGAAGACGAAGAATGGGTGCACGGGCAAGTCATCTCGTTGCAGGAAATCATCGCCAACCCGCTCAACAGGGCAGTCATCGCCGATGCCGAGCGCAGCCTGCGCGACACCATCATCAAGCAGGGCTTGTTGAAACAAAGCCTGACCGATGCCAAGAGCACCCTCAAGAGCCTGATGGTCACGTTTGTCGACCGGCTGGGCGAAATCACCGAAAGCACCGGCGACTATCATCAGAAGATCGAGGGATACAGCCTCAAGATCGGCCAATCGAAGAACATCTCCGAACTCAGCCACTTGCTGGACGACATCATGCAGGATACGCGGCTGATCCGGGACAATGCACAACGCTCGCATGACGAGTTGCTCGGCTCGCGCAAACAGGTGCAGGAAGCGGAAGACAAGATCAGGCAACTGGAACAGGAGCTCGCGCAAATCAGCGAACTGGTGCATGAAGACCAGCTCACCGGCGCGCTCAACCGGCGCGGTCTCGACGACGCATTCGAGCGCGAGGCCTCCCGCGCCGATCGCAACCAGTCGCCGCTGTGTGTCGCATTGCTGGACATCGATGATTTCAAGCGCCTCAACGACTCCCTCGGTCACCGCGCAGGCGATCATGCACTCATCCACCTGAGTACTGTCATCAGGGAAACCCTGCGACCCAGCGATTCGGTAACGCGCTACGGCGGCGAAGAATTCGTCCTGCTGATCCCGGACACCGGACTGGATGAGGCGGTTAAGACGATAGAGCGCCTGCAGCGCGAACTCACCAAGAAGTTCTTCCTGCACGAGAACGAGCGCGTACTGGTCACGTTCAGCGCGGGTGTGGCGCTGCGCAACCCGGAAGAATCCCGGGAAGACGCGCTGGCTCGCGCGGACAAGGCGATGTACCAGGCCAAGAAGGCCGGCAAGAATCGCGTGGTCGCGGCCAAGTGACCTATACCCCCGCAGGAATCGCTCATTTACTATTATTGAAGGAATCACTTGACGATCACGCCAGCAACCCGAAGGCAGCCGCCAGGTATCGGATTCAGGCATGTCGCCGTTTCGGCTGGAACGGATTTATCCTGTACCCGGCAATAATTTCAAAATGACCCTAAAGTTTCCCGCACTCTTTCCGATAACTGGACTAACGGCGGTTGATGGTGCCTCGCAATACAAGGCAAACCGTAGTGAACGGCAGCGATGCCGAGTTAAAAAACCAGTTTAAGGAGAATTACAATGTCACTCTTCATCAATACCAACATCGCCTCGCTGTATGCACAGAACAACGTTGCCAATTCGCAAAATGCGCTGGCCACCTCGATCCAGCGCCTGTCTTCCGGCCTGCGCATCAATAGCGCCAAGGACGATGCAGCCGGCATGGCCATCGCCGCCCGCATGACCTCGCAGATCGGGGGCATGACCCAGGCTGCGCAAAATGCCAACGACGGCATTTCACTGGCACAGACAGCGGAAGGCGCATTGGCCCAGGTAACCAATGACCTGCAGACCATGCGCAACCTCGCGGTGCAAGCTGCCAACGGCACCAACTCGACCAGCGACCGTGCCTCGCTGCAAGCCAGCGTTACCCAGTTGCAAGCCGACATCAACCAAATTTCCAGCAACACCCAGTACAACGGCCTGAATCTGCTTAATGGCTCGCTTACCAACCTGCAATTCCAGGTCGGTGCCAACGCCAACCAGACCATCAATGCCTCGGTCGGCAATTCGAATGGCAATTCGATGGGCAACTATGATGTCGCAACGCCCAGCGGCACTGCATTAACGCTGAACGACGCCTTGGCCGGCGCCGCAACCGGAACCATCGCCGATCTCGTCGACACAAGCAATATTGCAACCGGAACCATCGTGCTGGCGGTTAACGGCGGCGCAAACTTTACGGTCAACACGACCGCAGGTTCGACTTCCGCCGAAGATATCGCCGCGCAAGTCAACAGCCCGGGCAATGCCACCGGCATCACTGCCAGTGCGTTGACCACGGCGACCCTGGGCGGTTTTGCGACAGGCTCAGCAAACCTCACCCTGATGGGCGAGGGCGGAAAGACGGTCAGCGTAAGCGCCTCGTTTGCAACTGCCACCGATGCGAATGCGTTGAGTTCGCTTGCAGCACAAATCAATGCGGCCTCTTCCTCGACCGGCATTACCGCAGTCTCCACCAACGGCACCCTGCAATTGACACAGGCCACAGGCGCGGATATCAGTGTCTACAATGATAATTCGGCAAATAATGCTACGGCAGCGCTCCAGACTCAAACCGCCCTTACGCTTACCGGACCGGGAGGGACTGCCGCAGATATCGGAACCGCTGCGGATGCGGCGACAATTGGCGGGACGGTTCAGTTCAACAGCGCCAATTCGTTCACTGCCAACGACAGCGGCACCGGGGTTACCGCAGCGACGGGCACAGCCCTGCTTGCTTCAAGCAGCTTGCAAACAGTCAGCAGCGTGGACCTCACACAAATGACCAACGGCATACCGACCGGTGCCAACAGCGCGTTGCAAATCGTGGACTCGGCCATCAACTATATCAACGGATTGCGTGCCAATCTGGGCGCGTTGCAGAACCGCTTCATGAACGCACAAAGCTCGTTGACCACCACCAGCACCAACATGCAGCAGGCGCGCAGCCGTATCCAGGACACCGATTTTGCATCGGAAACGGCGAATCTGACGCACAACCAGATACTGCAGCAAGCCGGTACTGCGATGTTGGCACAGGCAAATGCCATGCCCAACGCCGTGCTGACACTGCTGAAGTAATGAAGTTGGCATGACCATCAACCTGGCCGGTGTATTCCGGCCAGGATTTTGAACAGGAGGAAAAGCGAAATGCTTATCCCTAATATTTCGAGCAGTCCGGTTCCGGTGCCTGCTGCCAGCAATGGCAGTGCGGGTTTGCCGGTTTCTGGCATTTCTGTTTCGCCCTCCGGCAATGCAGCCGTCGCGCCCCCGCAGGCGGCACTGCCGTCTGCCGCAGGCACACAAGCGGCGCAACCAAACAATGCACAAGCCACACAGCCGACCAATGCGCAGATCCAGAGCGCAGTGGATAAAATCAACGAGGCCATGCAACAGGCCAATACGGGTGTGGAGTTCAGCATCGATCAAGCCTCCGACAAAACACTGGTAAAGGTGGTCGATACCAAAACGGGTGAAACGATCAAGCAATTCCCGTCCAAGGAGATGCTTGCCATCAGCCAGTCAATCGACCAGTTTCAAAAAGGTTTGCTGATAAAGCAAAATGTATAAGCGAGGCTGACATGACGACTTCTTCCGTATCCGGCAGCAGTGCAACGGCAGGGCTGACCTCCTCGTCTATTGATGTGGCAAGCATTGTCAGCCAGTTGATAGCGGTGGAGCAGCAACCCATCACCACACTCAATAATCAGATTACAAGTTACCAGTCGAAGATATCCGCGCTCGGCACTGTCCAGTCTGCTCTGGCGACGTTTCAGACTGCCGTTCAAGGACTCAACAGCCTGACCTTCAATTCGTTCTCTGCCAATTCCTCAAATACCGCAGTGCTGGCTGCGACCGCGTCCAGTATCGCCAAGCCGGGAAATTATTCACTGACGGTTAGTCAATTGGCACAAGCACAAAACCTGGCCGCCGCTGGGCAGGCAAGTGCCACCACCGCCATCGGTAGCGGTGCCGCCACCACGCTGACCTTCGATTTCGGCACGATATCCGGGGGAACGTTGACCGATGGCACTTACAGCGGTGCCAGCTTCGCTTCCAGTGGCAGCGGCACCAAGAGCATTACCATCGATTCCAGCAACAATACGCTCAGTGGCATACGCGATGCGATCAACGCCGCCAACATCGGGGTCACCGCCAGCATCATCAACGACGGCAGTGCCTCGCCTTACCGCCTGGTCTTGACCTCAAATAGCACCGGCGTAACCAGCAGCATGAAGATATCGGTTTCGGGCGATGCGGCCCTGGGCAATCTGTTGACAGAAGACCCGGCAGGCACGCAAAACCTGTCGCAAACCAGTGCTGCGCAGAATGCAAACTTCTCCGTCAATGGCATTCCCGTCACAAAATCATCAAATAACGTGGGCGATGTCGTGCCGGGCGTCACCTTGAATCTGGCCGGCACCAGCACCTCCCCGGTCAACTTGAGCGTCGGGCCCGACACCTCTGCAGTCAGTACGGCCATCAATGGCTTTGTGACTGCCTTCAATGGTGCGGTTACAGCAATTCAAAACCAGACCAGCTACGACCCGACCACCAACGTCGCCGGCACGTTACAGGGCGACGTTTCGATGAGCATAATCCAGTCGCAGATGGCTTCCATGCTGAGCGCCACCATGGGCAACAGCTCGAGCGGGATCTCCAATTTGACGCAAATCGGGCTCGGTTTCCAGAAGGACGGTACCATTGCGCTGAACACAACCACGCTGAACAACGCGCTGAACTCCAATTACCAGGCGGTGGCCAATTTGTTCGTTGCCGCCGGAACGGCATCTGACAGCCTGGTCAACTACACTTCGGCCAATGTCAATACAAAAGCCGGAACGTATGGTGTGAACATTACCCAGATGTCCACCCAAGGCACAGTAGCGGGTAGCACCGCCGCAGGGCTGACCATCACCACCGGCACCAATGACAACTTGAGCCTGAGCGTGGATGGAACCAGCACGTCGGTGACCTTGCCTGCCGGTACCTATACTCCGGCGCAACTGGCCACTCAATTGCAGACATTGATCAACGGTTCTGCGCCGATCTCCGGTGCTGGAAAATCGGTAACGGTCTCCGCAAATGCTTCAGGAATTTTCACTATCACTTCGAGCAGTTACGGCTCGGCTTCCAGCGTGTCGGTCGGGGGCAATGGCGCCAGCAACCTGTTTGGCTCGCAAACCCAAACGAATGGACTGGATGTCGCAGGGACAATCAATGGAATGGCCGCGACCGGCAGCGGTCAGCTATTGTCATCAAGCGCGGGGAACAGCAACGGACTCACTATCGCAATTCAGGGGGGAACGACTGGCAGCCGCGGGACGGTCAGCTATACACAAGGCCTGTCCAGCCTTTTCAACAGCCAGATCACCGCAATGCTTGGTAAACAAGGTTCCATTGCGAGCGAAACTACACAATTCAATTCCAACATCAGCGATGCTCAAAAACAGATCGATGCCCTTAATGCGCAAATCGCCATCGATCAGACAAATTTGACCAACCAATATTCGCAGCTCGATGCGCTGCTGGGGACGACGAATGAGCTTAGCAGTTACCTGACCCAGCAACTTACCCTGCTGCTTAAATAACCCTTGAACAAGCGAGCTAATCATGAATGCTTCCAGCGCGATACGAACCTATACCAAAGTCGGGATTGAATCCAGCGTGACATCCGCCGATGCCCACAAGCTGATTTTATTGCTGTATCAGGGTGCGATACTGGCCATCGCTTCGGCAAAAAATTACATGATGCGCAAAGAGACCGCCCAAAAGGGAAAATCCATTTCTCATGCTATCGCCATCATTGAAAGTGGTCTGCAAGCCAGCCTGGACAAAAATGTCGGGGGGGAGCTGGCACAAAATCTCTCTTCGCTGTATGACTATATGGTGAAGCGCCTGATCACCGCCAATCTGAACAACGATGCCAGCGCGCTGGACGAAGTGTCCCGCTTGCTGAACGATCTCAAGGGAGCATGGGAAAGCATCCGCCAGCCTGCCATGCCGGCTGCGGTCCATACGCAGGCCGCCACCAAACCACAATTGACTTACGGAAAGATATAACGATATGAGCGCGTCTGATAAAACGACAGGTGAAACAATTCACCAGGCAGTTGGCAATCAAATCATCACCAACTACGAATCGTTGTCCTCGCTTACTTCCAAAATGCGCGAAGCGGCCGTGCACGGCGAGTGGGATCAGCTGGTGCGACTCGAACAACAATGCAGCCAGCATGTCGTCACGATGAAGACAGCGGATGCGGAGGTCGAACTGGATGAACCGGCCCGCCTGCGCAAGATCGAGTTGATCAAGAACATCCTGGCCGACGATGCCGTGATCCGCAATCGTACCGAAAAGTGGATGGTGCAATTGCAGTCCATCATGCAAAGCAATCGTCACGGGCAACGTTTGCAACAGGCATACGGGGTATGAATGCCTGAACGCGGCTGAAGATATTCAGGCGTCTTCGATTTCCCGTTTCCGGTCTCTGAGCGATGCTACCCCCTAATCTGATCAGCGCGCTCCAGACCCTCACGAAAGCCGGAAACAATCCGAACACGGTAACCAACAACGCGCCCAATCCCGCCGCAAAGCTGGAAATTGGCCAGCAATTCCAGGGTACGGTGCAGTCCAAAGTCAGCGAGGGCATGTTCAAGGTGCAAGTTGCCGGGCAAACCCTGCAGATGCGCTTGCCCGGCAATATGCAGAGCGGCGATGTGATCAGGCTGGTCGTGGTGTCCACACAGCCCAGAATCACCTTCAGCATGGCTGCATCGACCAATCCGCTGTCGACACCGGAAGAAATTGGCTCCTCGGCCCGCATGCTTTCCGATCTTGCCGGGTCACCGCTGGAACACCCTGTTGTCCAGCAGCTCGGCAGCAAGGCGGTTTGGCAGACCGAGCAAACCGTGCCGGATGCCAAATCGCTCGCCGGCGCACTGCGCGAAACCCTCGGCAAGAGCGGACTATTCTATGAGTCGCACCAGGCTCAATGGGTTCGCGGAGAACGCAGCACTAATCAATTGCTGGCCGAACCGCAAAACATCCTGACCGGCAGGAATCTGCTTCAACCATCCGCAGTCGTTCCGCGAAGCATGCTGAACGACGACTCCCTGTCCGGTCCAACAATCCCGCAAGAGTCAAATGCACCGGCGGTGCAAGCCGGCTCGGCCGCCACGGAAACCAGAACCGGACAACCCTCCGCGTCAGGCAGCGATGCCGCATTGCCGGTCGCCCGGGAATTGACCCGCAACAATTCCGCCCCCGGAACAGCGGACGCGCAGAAATTGAAACTGCCGCCGCGTCAAGCCGGTTCGCCTGCACCGGATAACAAAGCGGAACAATCCGCTGCGACAGGCAGCAATACCTTGCCGGTCGGCAAGGAATTGCTGCAACTGGTGCAGCAGCAATTGCATACCCTGGAAAATCATCATCTGGTGTGGCAGGGCCAGATCTGGCCCGGCCAGCAGATGCAATGGGAAATCCAGGGCGAGCCGGAACATCAGGCCACGGAACAGGATGAGCGGCAGTGGAGCACCGAAATCGAGCTGGACCTGCCCAGGCTCGGCGGGGTCCATGCCCGCCTGATTTTTGCCGGCAGCGGGATGCGTCTGACCCTGCATGCGGCAGACCCGGCGACCGCCGAACTGTTCAAGCGGTCCCTGCCCGCACTCAAGGATACGCTTGCCGCAGCCGATATCCCGCTGCTCGCCGCCGTGGTGGAAAAATCATGAAGACGCCGCTCACGCCGCAACAAGTCGCGATCGCGCTGACCTATGGCAAGGACCAGGGCGCGCCGAAAGTGGTCGCCAAAGGACGCGGTCTGATTGCCCATGCAATCATCGACCGTGCCAAGCAGAACGGGATTTTCGTCCATGAGTCCGAAGACCTGGTCGGACTGCTGATGAAAGTAGAACTGGACCAGGAGATCCCGGCGCAACTTTACCTGGCAGTGGCGGAACTGCTCGCCTGGCTGTACCGCATGGAACACCCGGGCACCCCCCTTATTCCTCCAATAATAAAAAAATAGTTTTGCTATCATGTCCGGAGATTTGGTCAACATCGCAGCAAGAACATGGAAAACGACATTCCCCTGAAAATTGAAACACTGTCTGACGACAATCATCGCATCTCTTCGCCGAATGAAATCAGGTCTGTCATGCAATTCATCGCAGAGAAGGGCAATCGGGTCGCGCTGTATTACAACGACGCGAATGATTTCATCCTGACCACGATATTGGGGGTCGACGATTCCGCTTTGTGGCTGGAGCAAAGCCGCAACGCCGCCGACAACCGGCGCGTTGCCGAAAGCAGCAGACTGGTTTTCGTCAGCTCCCACCAGCAGATCAAGGTTCAGTTCGTCGCCAGCCATGCCAGCAGTGTGCTGTATCAGGGGCATGCCGCATTTTTTCTGCCCTTGCCGGACAGTCTTTACCGGCTGCAACGGCGCGAATACTACCGGCTCCTGACACCGGTGATCAAACCGCTGCGTTGCGTCATTGTTAAAAAGGACACTCCGAACACAAAGCCCCTGGAGTTCATCATCATGGATATCAGCTGCGGAGGAGTCGGACTGACCTGCATGGAATCGGACAGCGAACTCACCCCGGGATCGTCCTATCCCGATTGCACGATCGAACTGCCGGGCATAGGCACGATCAAAGGCATGATCGAAGTGAAAAATATGGTCGAGTTGATCTCCCAATCAGGAACTGTATATAAACGCGCCGGATGCGAATTCAAGAATATCGACGGCGCGTCCACCATTCTGTTGCAACGCTATGTCACCAACATGCAGCGGACAAGATCCCATATTGTCTAGCGAGGCTTGCGAATACCCAATTTGCGGCCTGCTACCCGGCACCGATGCGGGGCAGTCCGGCACCGGGGTGAACCCGATATCAGACTTGCATATTCATGATGTCGTTGTAAGCCTGCACAACCTTGTTGCGCACCTGTATCGTGGTTTGCAGGTTGATGCTGGCTTTTTGCATCGCGATCATGGTGTCGCTCAAGCTCACCTTGTCGTCTCCCAGCGCGAAAGCCTGCTGCATGGCTTCCGACTTGGACTGAACCGCCGCCACGCCGTCCAATGACGATTTCAGGACGCTCGAAAAATCCACTTTGCCGGTTTGCGCCGTCTGGCCTGTATCCCGCAATCCTGCGGCCGCTGCCGCGACTCGCATTTGCGCCAGTAGTCCATCAATCGCCGAGGTATCCATTTTGCATCTCCTTTTGACCGCTGTCCGAAACAACCTGCCGCACTGTTTCCAGGCAGATGCACGATACCCAAACCCGCGCACCGGCCAAGAGGTGAAAAGACAGGGCTTTTCCCCCTTATTTGTGTATTCACTATGCTTCACGAAGCTGATAATGCGCTCTCTGCCCCAGTGGCTTATTGGTGTGGTGTCGAATCATCATGGCTGAACCGGAAAACAACGCGACGAATCGCTTGAACCAACTGAACTTCCAGCAGAAATTGGGGGCCGCGGTTGGCGTTGCGGCGTTGTTCGCCCTGATCGCCGGCATCTGGATGTGGGGGCAGACACCCGATTACCGCGTCCTGTACAGCAATTTGACGGATCGCGACGGCGGCGCAATCATCGAATCGCTGCAGCAGATGAACATCCCGTACAAGTTCGCCGAGGGCGGCGGGGCATTGATGGTGCCCTCCAACCTGGTGCATGAGGCACGGCTGAAACTGGCCTCGCAGGGACTCCCCAAGGGCGGCAATGTCGGCTTCGAATTGATGGATAACCAGAAATTCGGGATCACCCAGTTCGCCGAACAGGTCAATTACCAGCGCGCACTGGAAGGGGAACTTGCCCGTACGGTGGAAAGCATCGATGCGGTGGCCGCCGCCCGCGTGCACCTGGCCATCCCCAAACCCAGCGTGTTCGTCAAGGAACAACAGAGCCCCAGCGCGTCCGTCGTGATCAGATTGCAGCCCGGTCGTGTGCTTGACTCCGGCCAGGTCAGCGCGATCGTGCACCTGATTTCCAGCAGTGTGTCGGACCTGTCCGCCAAGAACGTGACCGTGGTGGACCAGAACGGCACGTTGCTGAGCGCCAGCCACGACAGCGGCAGCAATGACGGGCTGGATCCGAGCCAGCTCAAATACGTGAGACAGGTCGAACAGGGCTATATCGACCGGATCAATGCGCTGCTGATACCGATGTACGGCGCGAACAATGTGCGTGCCCAGGTTTCTGCGGATATCGATTTTTCGCGGACCGAGCAAACCTCCGAAGTCTACGCGCCCAATTCGACCCCGGATACGCAGGCGATACGCAGCCAGCAGAGCAGCCAGTCGTCAAGCACGACCGCCTCGAACGGGGGTGTCCCCGGTGCGCTGACCAATCAACCGCCGGTTCCGGCCACTGCCCCTATCGTTGCCGGCAAAGGCACGCCGGGCGGCACATCCGCTGCTGCCGGCCCGTCCAGCCAGCTGAAGGATTCCACCGTAAACTACGAGGTGGACCGCACCATCAGCCATACGGTGCAGCCCGTCGGTTCCATCAAGCGGCTGTCGGTTGCCGTGGTGGTGAACGGCAATCGCACGGTGACCGATGCCAAGGGCAACAGCGTCGAGAAACCATTGAGCGATGCCGAAAAGGAACAGATCGACAATCTGGTGAAGGACGCCATCGGTTTCGACCCGAAACGCGGTGACAACCTGAATGTGCAGGTGGCCCCATTCACGGAAATCAAGGAGGTCGTGACTGAAGTGCCGATCTGGAAGCAACCGTTTGCAATCAACCTGGCAAGAGACGGGATCAAATATGCACTGATCGCAGCAGCCATGCTGTTCGTGATTTTTGGCATCATCCGCCCGGCATTTCGCACCTTGCTCACCCCGCTGAGCAATACGGGCGGATTTGTGGCTGCCGAAGCTCCCGCTGCGGGTACCGGCAACGGCGGCCAGTTCTCACCCGCCAACCCAGCCTATGAACAAAGTCTGCAGGTGGCTCGGCAAATAGCCCAGCAAGAACCCAAGATCGTTGCCAGCGTCATCAAGGAGTGGGTCAAGGAATGACGACGGGCATCGAAAAGAGCGCAATACTCCTGATGATGCTGGGCGAAAACGAAGCCGCCACGGTGCTGAAATATCTTGAGCCCAAGGAAGTGCAAAAAATCAGCACCGCCATGGTGAACCTGAAAAACCTGGGGCGCGAGCAAATTGCCGAGGTTTTCCAGGATTTCATCGCTGCCTCATCGGATAAAACCACCGTCGGGCTGGATTCTAACGAATACATCCGCAGCATGCTCACGCAGGCGCTGGGGGATGACAAGGCCGCCGGGCTGCTGGACCGGATCATGAGCAACAGCGATACCAGCGGCATCGAGAGTTTGAAATGGATGGATCCGGGTGCCGTGGCGGAAATGATCGGCAACGAACATCCGCAGATCATCGCGACCATACTGGTGCATCTGGATCCGGATCAATCTGCCGAAATCCTGAAAATGCTCACCGAGCGCACGCGCAACGATGTACTGCTGCGCATTTCGACGCTGGACAGCGTGCAACCGGTCGCATTGCGCGAACTCAATGACGTTCTGGGCAAGCTGATGTCGGGCGGCGGCACCGGGAAGAAGAACCTGAAAGGCGGCGTGGCTGCCGCCGCGGAGATTCTGAATTACATGGGCAATGCGCTGGAAACGGAAATGATGGAAAACGTGCGCGGCTTCGACCCCGATCTGGCGCAAAAAATCGAGGACAAGATGTTCATCTTCGAGAATATCCTGGATATTGATGATCGCGGTATCCAGCTTATTTTGCGCGAAGTGCAGTCCGAATCCCTGATCGTCTCGCTCAAGGGCGCAAGCGAGGAATTGCGCGAGAAAATATTCAAGAACATGTCGCAGCGTGCAGCTGAAATGATGCGTGAAGATCTCGAATCCAAAGGCCCGGTCAAACTCAGCGAAGTTGAATCCAATCAAAAGGAAATTCTGAAGATCGTGCGCCGCCTGTCTGATGAAGGCCAGATTTCACTGGGTGGAAAGAACGAGGAAGCGTATGTCTGACACGGTCATTCCAAAAGAGCGGCTGACCGCATTCGAACGCTGGGAACTGGCCTCGTTCGATCCGGGCCCCGGAGCGAAGTATGCGGGCCAGGGACATGTCAAAACGCCGCTGACCACCGTCGCCGAAGTGGAGAACATCAGACAACAGGCCCACGATGAAGGGCATGCCGCGGGATATGCCGCCGGCATTCAACAGGCACGCGGCGAGGCCGAGAAAATCCGCGAGCTGATGCAAAGCCTGCAGATCGAGCTCAATCAGCTGGACGGGCAAGTGGCGCAGTCGTTGCTCGACTTGTCGCTCGAAGTTGCCCGGAAAATGGTCTCCGAAACGCTGCTGGTGAAACCCGAGGTGATCCTGAAGATCGTCAGCGATGCAATCGTCAATCTGCCGCACTTCAACCAGAATGCACATTTGGTTCTGCACCCGGACGATGCCGAACTGGTTCGCGAGCACATGGGCGAGCAATTGTCGCATTCCGGCTGGAAAACATTTTCCGACCCGCAGATCAAGCGCGGCGGATGCCGCGTCGAAACCGCGCACAGCAACGTGGATGCCACCATGGAAGCACGCTGGAAGTGCATCGTCGAATCGATCGGGCAGGACAAGTCATGGCAAGCGTGAATTCGCACAGCCTGCGCTGGCGGAACTTCCTCGCTGAAGGCCGCGAATACGTGACGGACTGCGACCCGATGCCGCCAAGCGGCCACCTGACCAAGGTTACCGGCATGGTCATGGAAGCCGTCGGCCTGAAAATGCCAGTTGGCAGCACCTGCGCGATACATCTGCCCAACTATGTGGTAGAGGCCGAGGTGGTCGGGTTTTCCGGCGAGAAATTGTTTCTGATGCCGGAAAACAACGTGTTTGGACTGGTTCCGGGCGCACGCGTGCTGCCCATCGTGCCGGCCCACATCATGACGCTGGACAGAAAACGCAAGCCGATGCGCCGCATCGCGGATCACGCCAAACATCTGCCTGTCGGCGATATGCTGCTCGGCCGCGTGCTGGACGGATCAGGCAAGCCGCTGGACCAGCTGGGTCCGCTTCATGAATCCGAATCCGCTCCGCTGCAAAGCCGCCCGTTCAATCCGTTGCAGCGCGCATCAATCGACACGGCGCTGGATGTCGGCGTGCGCGCCATCAACAGCATGCTGACCGTGGGCAGGGGGCAGCGCATGGGCTTGTTCGCCGGCAGCGGCGTCGGCAAGAGCGTGCTGCTCGGCATGATGGCGCGCTATACCAGCGCGGATGTCACCGTGGTCGGATTGATCGGCGAGCGCGGCCGCGAAGTGAAGGAATTCATCAACGACATTCTCGGCAAGGAAGGCATGGCGCATTCGGTTGTCGTCGCCACGCCGGCGGACACTTCCCCGCTGATGCGCCTGCAGGGCGCGGCTTACGCAACCACGATCGCCGAATATTTCCGCGACCAGGGAAAGAACGTTTTGCTGATCATGGATTCGCTGACCCGCTTCGCGATGGCACAGCGCGAGATCGCGCTCGCCGTCGGCGAACCGCCCGCGACCAAAGGCTACCCGCCTTCCGTGTTCGCCAAACTGCCGCAACTGGTGGAACGCGCCGGCAACGGCGTGGAAGGAAGCGGTTCGATCACGGCCTTCTATACGGTATTGACGGAAGGCGACGACCAGCAGGATCCGATCGCCGACAGTGCCAGGGCGATCCTCGACGGTCACATCGTGCTGTCACGCAGGCTGGTTGAACAGGGACATTACCCGGCGATCGATATCGAAGCGTCGATCAGCCGGGTCATGTCGCGCCTGGCAACCCCGGAACACCTGTCCGTGGTGCAGCGCTTCAAGCACCTGTATTCGCTTTACCAGCGCAACCGGGACTTGATCAGCGTGGGCGCTTATGTCGGCGGAACCAATCCGCAGCTGGATGAAGCAATCAGACTTTACCCGCGCATGGAGCAGTTCCTGATGCAGAACATGTTTCAGCGCGATCCTTATCAAGCGAGCGTTTCCCAGCTCAAGGCGTTATTCGCGCCGGCGACCTGACGAGATTCGACATCATGACAAAACCGTTTTCCCTGCAATCCCTGATGAATCTGGCACAACACCAGAATGAATCCGCAACGAACAAGCTGGGCCAGCTCAACAGGCAACAGCAAAGTGCGCAAAGCAAACTCGATATGCTGCAGCAATACCGCAAGGACTATCAGGCACGTTTGCAGGCGTCCACGCAAAATGGCATCAATCCGACCGAATTGCGCAACTTCCAGGAGTTCATCAACAAGCTCGATCAAGCGATCAACCAGCAACTCAAGCTGGTAACACAAAGCCAGGTTTCAACCAAAGCCGGTCGCGGCGAATTCGATACGGCGCAACGCAAGCTGAAATCTCTGGACGTGCTGCAGCAGCGTCACATCGAAACCCAAAAGATTGCCGCCGCCAAGTCCGAACAAACCGCACTGGATGAACATACCGGCAGATCCGCAACTTACAAGGCCGCCAACAACGACGAGCATGGCTGACAAGGCTGCGCCGACAACCAGGGGAATACCGTCATGAACATTCTGCCGATCGCGATCAACAACAGCCCGGCGCCCGCAAATGGCGCGACTGGTGATATCCCGTTGACACGCAACGATCCAACGTCACAGACCGGCAAAGCAACTGCAGGCACATCGCAGACCGGCAGCACCGGGAATGATCCGGCTGCAGAACCGTTCGCGCGCCTGCTGGCGCGCCAGATCGGCGAAACTGCTGTGCTCCCGCCCGGCACAGCGCTAATCCCCGCTACCGGTGACAGCACGCTCAATCAGATCAGTGATACGGCATCGGCCGCGAAGAAAGCCAGGGATCAGACCACCCCCGACTCCGGCGATCAGGCCGGTTCGGTGGCCGCCATGATGATACAGATCCCGTTGCAGCAAAACGCGTTACCGGCGCCGCAGAGCGTTGCACCGTCCGCCGGGAACGGAATGGCTGCTGCCTCGCCATTAAGTGCAGCCACCGCCGCAGACCATGCCCTGCCCGGCGCTTCGCAATTGACGGCAGGGAATGACGGTATCGAACGTGATCCGGCGACAAAGCAGAAACCAGCATACGGCGCCGCCGCAGGTAGCGACCAGCTGCCCTCCGTGCCAGGCGATATCAGCGCTTTGCCGGCGACAACAGACAGAAGCGCAACCACCGCGCTCAGCACCAGCAAGCCCGGAACTACTGCTCCGTCAATGAACAATGCCGATCAGCCATCTGCCCCGACAAAAAATGACAACCAAGCATTGCCATCCGCAGCCGATGTCGTCAGGAACCGGCCCACCAGTTCCGGCGTTCCCGCCGTCCAAAACGATGCAAAGACACAGGTGGCTGCCGCTGAACCGGTTGCAGGCGCAATGCAGGATATCCAGGCCGGCAACGCCCTGGCGGGCAATGCCCAAGCCGGCAATAAACAGGCCAACAACGCCCAGGCCGTCACCAGTCCGATAGGCAGCAGCGCCTGGGCGAACGAGTTCTCGCAAAAGATCACCTGGATGAGCAACCAGCAAAACCACAGCGCCGAACTGCACCTGAACCCTCCGGATCTGGGGCCGTTGAATGTGGTATTGAAGATGTCGGACAACCAGCTGACTGTGCAGTTCTCGTCGCCCCATAGCGCGGTACGCGAGGCAGTGGAAAATGCCATGCCCAAACTTCGTGAAATACTGGCCGATAACCAGATCACGCTGGGCAATACCACGGTGAGCGACCAGTCTCCGCGCGACCGAAGCGGCGAGGGATACCAGAATCGGAATTCCGGCGGCACGGCGCAGCGCGACATTCCCTCCATCAATACCAGTTCAAGCCCGTTATCGCCGGTGACTGCACAGAACGTCCCGGCGCGCCGCCACAACGGGATACTGGATACTTTTGCCTGAACATCAAATCCGAATTGACGGGGAATTACAGCGTTAATCGAGTTATCATTCCCGGTGACTTTATTGATAATTCAACTGTAGAAAAGGAAAACCAACATGGCAACTGCAAAACCGGGGACAGGCGGAAAACCAGCCGCAACAGAAAATGCTGCGCCGCCAGTCAAAAGCGGAAAGAAAAAACTGTTCCTGATCATCCTGGTGTTGCTGTTGGCGGCAGGCGGCGCGGCTGCGTACTATTTCATGAGGCCGGCGCATGAGTCCGTGGCAAAAGAAAAGCCGGCCCCCGAGATGCCCCCGAAATATGTCGAACTGGGTACATTCACCGACAACCTGGTCCACGAGGACACCGATCGCTACCTGCAGGTTTCGATCTCGGTGAAGATATCCAAGCCCGGACTGGAAGAGGAGATCAAAGCAAGAAATCCGGAAATCCTGGACCATGTGAATATGCTGCTGTCCAGCCAGCGTCCATCGGTACTTTACACCGTCGCTGGCAAAAGGAAGCTGGCAAACGATATCAAGACCCAGATCGAAACCGTGTTGGGCATACACGCGGCAGCGGCGGCACCATCCGCTCCCGCAGAAGCCGCCTCGTCGGCTCCGGTGGCTGCTGCGGCATCCGCTCCGGTGGCTGCTGCGGAGACAGCGGACAAAAGCGGGATCGACGAAGTGCTGTTTACCTCATTCATCATCCAATAGGCGGAAATGAGCGAATTTCTCTCACAATCCGAAGTTGACTCCCTGCTCAAGGGCGTGAGCGGTGAAACGGACGATGTCGCGGATCATCCCGAGGCCGCGCCGGGAGAGGTGCGGCCATATAATCTTGCATCGCAGGAACGCATCGTGCGCGGGCGCATGCCCACCATGGAGATCATCAATGAACGCTTCGCGCGGCTGTTCCGCATCGGCTTGTTCAATTTCATCCGTCGCACCCCTGAAATCTCGATCGGTCCGGTGCGCGTTCTGAAATTCGGTGAATTCATTCGCAATCTGCATGTGCCGACCAATCTGAATATCATCCAGGCCAAGCCGCTGCGCGGCAACGGCTTGTTCATCTTTGATCCGAATCTGGTATTCCTGGTGGTAGACAACATGTTCGGCGGCGACGGGCGGTTTCATACCCGTGTGGAGGGTCGCGAATTCACCCAGACTGAGCATCGCATTATCCAGAAATTGATCTTCGTGGCATTCGAGAACTACGAGAAATCCTGGGAAAACGTCCAGCCGCTGAAATTCGAATTCGTGCGGTCTGAAATGAACCCCCAGTTCGCCAACATCGCCACCCCGAACGAAGTGGTGATCGTCACCACGTTCGATATTGAACTGGGCGGCAATGGCGGCTCGTTCCACATCTGCATGCCGTACTCGATGCTCGAACCGGTCAAGGAACTGCTCTACAGCACCATGCAGGGCGAACATGTCGCGATGGACCATCGCTGGTTGCAGTTGCTGTCCAGACAGGTGCAATCCGCCAATGTCGAACTGGTTGCCAATCTGGGCGAGGCCACCGTGACCCTGGAGCAGGTGCTCAAGATGCGCAGCGGGGATGTCATCCCGCTCGAAATCGGCGAAAACATCATCGCGTCAGTGGATGGTGTGCCGGTAATGGAATGCAAATACGGGGCATTCAATAATCAATATGCGTTGAGGGTCGAAAAAATGATCTCGGCAAAAGAAGGAGAAGGTCATGGCTGATAAAGCCGAAGAAAACGAAGCCATCACTGCCGATGACTGGGGTGCGGCCATGGCCGAGCAGGCGACAACGGCCGATCCCGCCAAGCCTGCCACATTCCAGCAATTCGGTGCCGCAGGGGCAGCAACCACCCAGAACGATCTGGACATGATCCTGGACATTCCGGTGCAGCTTTCCGTTGAACTTGGCCG
The DNA here is from genome assembly GCA_049684555.1 of Gallionella sp. Classification (GTDB taxonomy): domain Bacteria; phylum Pseudomonadota; class Gammaproteobacteria; order Burkholderiales; family Gallionellaceae; genus Gallionella. Next base: position 19,072 of record JBAVGB010000092.1, read on the forward strand.
CACCAAAATGCCGATCAAGCATTTGTTGCAACTGGCCCAGGGTTCCGTGGTTGAACTAGCCGGCATGGCGGGTGAACCACTGGATGTAATGATCAATGGCTTCCTGATTGCGCAGGGCGAAGTCGTTGTGGTCAACGAAAAACTCGGCATCCGGCTGACTGACATCATCACCCCGTCCGAGCGGCTGCACCGCCTGAACAAGTGACATGCGGCACCGGTCTCGTTTTTACGTTGCTGCCATCCTGCTGCTTGCGCCAGTCCTGGCAACCGCGGCCGACTTGACACGCCCTGCACTTACGCCGCCGCCTCCCGCGGTCAGTTCCGGCAGTATCGTGCAAATCATTTTCAGCCTGTTGCTGGTGCTGGCAGCCATCGTGCTGGTGGCCTGGCTGCTCAAGCGGGTGAATGCAACCCAACTGGGGGCCGGCAATCAACTCAAGGTACTGGGCAGCGTGGCGTTGGGCCAGCGTGAGCGCATCGTACTGGTCGAAGTTAAGGACACTTGGCTGGTGGTCGGGGTGGGACCCGGGCAAATCCGCAACCTGCATACGCTGCAGAAACAAGATATCCAAAACGCCGGCGACCCGTCCACCGCTCCCCTGCCCTCAGAAAACAAATTCGCAAAGCTGCTTGGTGCTCTTTTGCATCATCAGTCTCGCGACGGGAAACTCAATGCGCCGTAATTTGTTCAGCATCCTCATCCTGTTTCTGGCGCTGCTTGGCACATCACAAACGGCATCGGCAGATATCAGCTTGTCTGCATTGACCAGCACGCCGGCCCCGGGCGGCGGTCAAACATACAGCTTGAGCCTGCAACTGCTGCTGCTGCTCACCTCGTTGAGTTTTTTGCCGGCCATTCTGCTGATGATGACCGGATTCACGCGCATCATCATCGTGCTGAGCCTGCTGCGTTCCGCGATCGGCACACCCACTTCGCCGCCCAACCAGGTTCTGATCGGTCTGGCCCTGTTTCTGACCTTCTTCGTGATGTCGCCGGTTTTCGACAAGATCTACACCGATGCCTATCTGCCCTACAGCGAGAACAAGATCAACCTGCAACAGGCCGTCGAGCAAGGCAGTGCGCCGCTGAAAACCTTCATGTTGCGGCAGACCCGCGAAGCCGACCTCGCCCTGTTCGTCAAGATTTCAAACAGCGAGCCGCTGCAAAGCGCCGACCAGGTGCCAATGCGCATCCTGGTCCCGGCTTATGTGACCAGCGAACTTAAAACCGCCTTCCAGATCGGTTTTGTGGTGTTCATTCCATTTCTGATCATCGATATGGTGGTCGCCAGCGTGCTGATGTCCATGGGTATGATGATGGTGTCCCCGGCCATCATTTCCCTGCCCTTCAAGATCATGCTGTTCGTGCTGGCCGACGGCTGGAATCTGATCATCGGATCCCTTGCGCAGAGTTTCTATACCTGAACCTCGCCGCTTCCATGACACCCGAAACCGTTGTTACCATCGGACAGCAAGCCGTCGAAATGACGCTGATGATTTCCGCCCCGCTGTTGCTCACCGCGCTGGTCATCGGTCTGGTCGTGAGCATCTTCCAGGCCGCCACCCAGATCAACGAGATGACCCTGTCCTTCATACCGAAACTGCTCGGTATCTTTGTCATGCTGATCTTTACCGGCCCCTGGATCGTTAACACCATGGTCGATTACATCCACAGGCTGTTCGGCAATATCCCGTGGATGATCGGATGAATCTGTCGGCGCGGCGCACGCATGCGGGGACTGCTCAATCGTCAACAGCGCTTTGCCGCAAATGCCGCGAGGCCGCGTTGTGATCAGCTTCACCAGTGCTCAGCTCGATGGCTGGCTCGCCACGTTGATCTTTCCGCTGGTGCGCATTTTGGCGATGATTGCCAGCTCGCCGATATTCGGCAACATTCAAATCCCGGCGCGCGTCAAAGTCGGCTTTTCCGTGGTGCTCGCCATCATCATCGCGCCCACCATCGGCGAGATTCCCCAAGTGGCATTGGGTTCGCCGCAGGGGCTGCTGATCATGATTCAGCAGATCATCATCGGCCTGGCCATGGGATTCACGATCAGCCTGATTTTCAACGCCGTCGAAATGGCCGGTGAACTGGCCGGCTTGCAGATGGGACTGGGATTCGCCAGTTTTTATGACCCCGTCAACGCGGTTCAGTCCGCGATCATCTCCCAGTGGCTCGGGATCATTGCCTCGCTTGCCTTTCTGGCGATTAACGGGCACTTGTACATGATTTCCGCACTGGCCGAAAGCTTTCAGACGCTGCCCATAGGCAGCATGATGTCAGCGCAGGGATACAACGGGATTGTCCATTGGGGTGGAACCATCTTTGTCTACGCTGTACAGATTTCCCTGCCGATACTGGCCGCCTTGCTGATCACCAATATCGCGCTGGGGATACTCACCCGTGCCGCGCCGCAACTCAACATATTCGCGGTTGGTTTTCCGATCACGCTGGCGATCGGGTTCTTTGTGCTGGCGCTGTCCGTCCCCTACCTTGTGCCGATACTCGACCAGCTCACCCACGACGGGATAGGCACTGCGCTCAACCTGATCAAGCCTAGCGCAGGTAACTGAATAGCGACAAGGTGGCCGTCGCCGCAAATGATTTCTCGGCCGCCTGCAAATTGGTTTGCTGCTGGGTCAGGTTGCTGATCGCCTGCGCCATGTCCACACCCTGAAGCTGGGACAACGTTTGCTGGTACTGCAGACCCAGGTTGCTTCCGGTCGACTGCAGCGAGGTAATTACGTTCTGGCGCGAGCCCAGAGAGGATTGTGTCGTCAGGATATTATTCAGCGCGTTGCCCAGATTGTTGAGCCCGTAACTCAGGCTGTTGGTCAGGCTGGTGGTGGTGCTTACGCCGCCCGTCGTCGAATTCGAAACTGGCGTATTCAACGTCGTGATCAGATCCGAGATGGTCTGGAAGATGCTCACGTTGCTGCTCGGTGTAACGGTAAACGTATCGCCATTGGCAGGCGCGCCCTGTATGTTGAATTGCACGCCGGCAAAATTGATATTTTGCCCGCTCACATACGGGTTGCCGGTCGACACGGCTGTTCCTGTGGTCGTATCGGTCACATCATAGGTCGTTACATCCGGTGCGCCCGCCACGCCGGGGGTCACCGTGAACGACAGGCTATAGTTATCCAACGGTAGTGTCGGTGGCGGGTTTGCGATAGACCCGATACTGATGATTCCGCTGCCCAGATTGGGGCCGGGCGTCAGGGAATTGGTGCCGGCCTGCGTCGCGAACGTTCCGTTGCCATTCTTGATGTTCATAAACACGTTCGCGCCGTTATCGTTGGCAGCGATTTGCTGCGTGGCGCTGACCTGCACATTGCGCTGGCCGCTGTCGCCAAAATAACCTATCCCGGCAGGGGTATTGGCGAAAGGCTGGGTGTTGGTCTGAAATCCGGAAAACAGATAATTTCCGGAACTGTCGGTGCTGTTTGCCAGGCCGACCAGCTCCTGCAACTGGCTGCTCATCTGGGTGGCCATGGAACTGCGGTCGGCATTGCTGTAAGCGCCATTGCCCGCCTGTATCACCTCGCTCTGGATGGCCTGGATCAGGCCCGTCACACTCTGCAAGGTAGCCGACGCAAGGGATAATGTGCCCTGGGCGGCATTGCCGTTCGCCATGTATTGCGTATTCATCGCATCGGTCTGCGTAACGATCAGCGCCCGGGCGCCACCGGTCGGATCGTCCGCTGCCGTTTGCATGCGTTGCCCGCTGGATATTTGCTGCTGGGTCTGGTTGATCAGCACCTGCTGCTGATCCATGTTCGCCACGGCATTATTGAATATGGTATTGGAACTGATACGCACGGTTCACCTGCCTTCCTATGATAAAGATGCCAGCAACGTGGCGAACAGCGAGTCGGCCACCTGCATCGCCTTCGCCGATGCCTGGTAGGCGTTCTGGTACTGCATCAGGTTCGCTGCCTCTTCGTCGAGATTGACCCCCGAAACCGCCTGCTGCGAAGCGACTGTCTGGGCCAGCATGTTGGTTTGCGCGCTACTGTTCGCGCTCATCTGTTGATCCGTGGTCCCCACACTATCCACCAGTTGGCTGTACACATCCGCCAGCGTCGAGGTGCCGTTCGACATCAGCTTTTGCGTTTGCAGGCCCGCCATCAGCAGCGCATTGCGGCTGTCCCCCACCGCATTGGTATTGGCTGCAACATTGAAGACATCCCCGGCGGAAGGCGTGCCGGAGATTTGCACCGTCCAGCCGTTGTAACTGATATTGCTGCCCGGGGTATAGGGGACATTGATCGGAGATCCGGTCCCGGTCCCCGTCACGTTATAGCTGGTCGGGGGGTTGTTGAAAGTGATGGTGACCGGCTGCTGCAAGTTAAGGTCGGTCAGCGGATAGGTCGGGTTGGGCGTGACCGGCGGCGGTGGATTCACCGTGCCGCTGCTGATCGTCGCCGAACCGGTATTGGCGGTTGCGGCAGAAGCCAGTATCGGCGCGGCAGCCGCAATTTGCGTCGGGTCATTGGTGATCAACGCAATGCCGCTCGCGCCGTTGATGGTGGGCTGTATCAGGAAGCTGTCACCCGCCGCCGGTGTTCCCGACGACAGATTGATCGTGATGCCATCGACCGTCTGCGGCAGCGTTGTGCCAAGATTGGTCACGGTGTTGTTCGAAAGATTCGTCAGCGAGTAATTGGTCCCGTCAAATTTGAGCTGATAGTCGCTGCTGGTCAGCGCGCCCGCGTTGCTGATCGCTGCTGTCACCGCCGCGGTGCCGGTGTTGCCCGTGTTCGCGATTACATTCGGTGCGGGGACATTGAACAGCGCGCTGCCCAGCGTGCCGTTCAGCGTCTGGCCCAGCTGGTTCTGCTGGTTGAAACTGGTCGCCAGCCCGATCGCGAGCAGTCCCAGCGCGTTTTGTGCCGGTGCCAGACTCTGGTTCTGGAAGTCGAGATATGCGCCCAGCGTGCCGCCCTGAAGACTGTTTTGCGGCAAGGGAATGACATTCCCGTTAGGACCCAGATAGGCGATCGTCAATTGGCTCGGATTGCTTGCCGATGGAATGGCCTGCAGCGTCATGGCCTGATTGCCCATCACCAGTGCCTGGCCGCTGCCGATAAATACGCTTACCGTTCCGTCGGGCTGCTGCAGTACCGAAGTCTGGATTTGCTGACCCAATTGGTTGATCAATTGGTCGCGCTGGTCAAGCAGCGCATTGGGCATCTGCCCCTGGCCAGTGGCGATAGCCTGCTGAATGCTGTTGTTGAGCACGGCGATCTGCTGGGCGTAACTGTTGATACTGTTGACGCCGCCGCTGATTTGACTGTTCAGGCCGCTTGCGATGCTGGACAGTTGCTGGCTCATGCTTTGGAATTGGTAGACCATCGTCTGCGCGTCGCCGAGGAACGACTGCAGGGATGGTATGGATCCCGGATTGTTGGCGACATCGTTCATCCCGCTGAACAGATTTTGCAGCGCCGGAGACAGCCCCTGGTTCGGGTTGGAAAGCAGGTTGTCGACTTGCCCGATCGCAGTCTGGTAGGTCGAAAGATAGCTGGCCTGGGTCTGCTGTTGCAACACCTGGCTGGTCAGGTATTGATCGTATATCCGTCTGACAGTTGTGACATTCACTCCCTGCCCGACATAGCCGGACCCGAAGTTCTGCTCAAAAGCCGGCGTGAGCTGGACCTGCTGACGCGTATAGCCCGGGGTGCTGGCATTGGCGATGTTGTTTTCGGTCGTGGCGATCTGATACTGGGCGGCGTTCATGCCACTCAATGACGCATTAAATATACTGCTTCCCATGGCCTTCCCTTCTTTCGCCCACCGACATCTATAGTCGGGTTATCGGCATGCGCGACGGATTCTTTAGCGGAAATTTCATGGTTTTCGGGGTATCCCGCTGCCGGCGTTGCCGCTGGCGGACTGGGACGGGGATACGTCACCCGGTTTCGCACTCAGTTGCCTGACCATGATTTCCGCCAGACCGATGCCCCTGCTTGCCATGTTTTGGGACAATTGCTGATCCAGCATGCCGGTAAACATCCTGGTCTGTTCATTGTCGAACATACCGTCCTGGGTCGTGGCTTCGCGCATGCTTTTCAGCATCATGTTGATGAACAGCGACTCGAACTGCTTGGAAACCGCCTTCAGGGCCTTGTCCGGAGACTGCTGGGCCTGGGCCCGCAGCTGGTCCAGGCTGTTCGCATCAATGGCCAGTTGTGCTGAAGTGTCGAGCGGGGTAACCATCTAGATGATATCCAGCTCAGCGCGCAACGATCCAGCCGACTTCATTGCCTGCAGGATCGCCAGCAGGTCTTGCGGTGTCGCACCGATCGAATTCAACGCCTTGACCACGTCGCTCAATGAAGCACCCCTGGGAAGCTGCACCAGCCCGCCCTTGTCCGACTTCACGTTTATCGAGGTCTTGTCGGTCTGCACGGTTTCTCCCTGCGACAGCGGATTGGGCTGGCTCACCGAACTTTCGGTATTGATCACCACAGTCAGGTTGCCATGTGCAACCGCGCATGGCTGCAAGGTTACCTCCTGGTTCATTACCACGGACCCGGTGCGCGCATTGATGATCACCTTCGCAGCGCCTTGCGCCGGGGTAACCTCCAGATTCTGTATCTCGGAAATAAAAGCCACGCGCTGGCCGCCAGCCGGCGCGCGCACCTGAATCACGCGCCCGTCGAGCGCGGTCGCGATGTTAGGGGCAACCAGCCCGTTGATCGCATCGACGATACGCGCCGCAGTGGTAAAGTCCGATTCGTTCAGTTCCAGGTTGATGAAATCGCCCTGTCCCAACACTGTCGGCACGGCACGCTCCACCGTTGCACCGGCGGGCACGCGCCCCACGCTGAGATGGTTCACCTGGACCGATGCGCCGCCCGAGGATGCGCCCACCCCGCCCACCAGCACATTGCCTTGCGCCATCGCGTACACCTGGCCATCCGGGCCCTTCAACGGTGTCATCAACAATGTTCCGCCGGTCAGGCTCTTGGCATTGCCCATCGATGAAGCGGTCACGTCTATGGTCTGGCCCGGTTTCGCAAACGGCGGCAGCGAGGCAGTTACCATAACCGCAGCGACGTTCTTCAATTGCACGTTGCTGATGGCGCTAGGCGGCAAGTTCACTCCCATCTGGGTCAACATATTGGTAACGCTCTGCACGGTAAACGGAGTTTGCGTGGTCTGGTCACCACTGCCATCCAGCCCGACCACGAGCCCGTAGCCGATCAATTGGTTGTCGCGCACGCCCTGGATGTTCGCGATATCCTTGATCCGGTCGGCATGGGCAGAAACGGACAGCATCAGGCAGACTGCCACCGACAAGCGGCTGAACAACCTGCCCAGCATTGCGGCGTCGAACCGGCTGTACCGTCCCGTCAAATTGATTTTTTTCATATCGATCTCCATGTGTTTCTGTATGCCTATGTCATGTCCAAGATCAGAAAGGCAACACCGACTTGAAGAATCGCCCGAGGAATCCGCCCGACTGCGCATCGTTGACCACTTCGCTCAGTGCGCCCGCATTCTTGTACTCAAGGTGCGCATCCGCGACCTGGGTTGACAGGACGGTGTTTCCATTGATCGTGGTCGGATTGACCACGCCGGAGAAGCGGATGAAATCGTCGCTCTGATTCAGTGCCACGCGCTTTTCGCCGCTGACCAGCAGGTTGCCGTTAGCCAGAACCTGAATCACGGTGACCGTGATCGTGCCGGTCATGTTTTCGCTGGCAGTTCCGGAAACCGTATCCGCTTCCTTGTTGCTGGTATTGCCGACCACCGAGCCGGAAAGCGAAAACAGCTTGTTCAGCGCATTGGCCACCGACCCGCCCGCGATCGTGCTCGGTATATTGGTGGTGATGGTCGGGATGTTGGCATTGACGCTGTTCGCATAGCTCGAGCCGTTGCCGCCTGCCCGGTTCGCGACGGTCGTTTCGACCAGTGTGATGGTCAGGATATCGCCGACATTGCGCGCGCGCACGTCCTCAAACAAGGGCCGATCGTTCAGGCCGGCATGGTAGATCGCACCATCTGCCGGATACGTGATGACCCTGTCGACCGGTTTGGCGGTCATCGGCTGGTGGATGCTGGTGGATGGCGTCATGGAACAGGCAGACAACAGTACCAAACCGGGCATGAATAACTTAAGCGCGCGTGACATGGTCCACCCCGTTAAAGCTGCGACAAATTTTGCAGCATCTGGTCCGATGTCGTGATCGCCTTTGAATTCATCTCGTATGAGCGTTGGGTCTGTATCATGTCCACCATCTCCTCCACGACATTGACGTTCGAGGTTTCCACGTACCCCTGGCTTACCGTGCCGCTGCCATTGGTGCCCGGCGTGGTGGTGGCAGGCGCTCCCGACGAGGCAGTTTGCTGGTAAAGATTCGACCCGGTGCTTTGCAGCCCGGTCGGATTGATGAATGTCGCCAGTTGCAGGGTGCCGACCTGCACCGGTGTCGCCACCCCGGGTTGAGTGACTGAAACTGTGCCATCCTGACCGATGGTGACACTGAGCGCGTTGGCGGGAATGGTGATAGCGGGTTCCACCGGAAAACCGCTGGAAGTCACCAGTTGTCCCTGGCTGTTGCTCTGGAACGAGCCATCCCGGGTATAGGAGGTGGTGCCGTCAGGCATCTGGACCTGAAAGAATCCGGCGCCGGATATTGCAACATCGAACTGGTTCCCGGTTTGGGTCAGGTTGCCCTGGGTCATCAGGCGTTCGGTCGCCACCGGACTGACACCGGTGCCGACTTGCAGGCCAGACGGAATCTGGGTCTGCTGCGATGATTGCGCGCCCGGCTGGCGCAGGGTCTGATAAAGCAAGTCCTGGAAGATCACCCGCGAACCCTTGAAGCCGGTGGTGCTGACGTTGGCAAGATTGTTGGAGATCACATCCATCTGCGTCTGCTGCGCATCCATGCCGGTTTTGGCGATCCACAATGAGCGTATCATGATCTTTTCCTTTCAATTATTGACTGAGTGCTAGCCGGTCAGGCTCATGATCGACGTCGCTTGCTGGGCATTGCTGTCCGCACTTTGCAACATCTTCATCTGCATATCGAATTTGCGCGCCAGCGAAATCATGTCCACCATCGCCTTGATCGGATCGGCATTGCTGCCCTCCAGGCTGCCTGAAATGATTTCGGTACTGGCATCCGCTGGCGCCTCCGTGCCATTCTGCATCCGGAACAGGCCGTCCGCGCCGCGCACCAATTGATCGGTGGGCGGATTGACCAGCTTGATCGTCCCCACCACTGACACGGAGGACGGGTCGGAACCGCTCGCCACGGTCGAAATCGTGCCGTCCTTGGCAATGGTGACTTCGGTATCCGGTGGAATGGTGATCGGGCCGTTATCACCCAGCACATTCAATCCCGAGTGCGTTTGCAACAAACCATACTGGCTTACCTGCAAACTGCCATTGCGCGTGTAGGCTTCCTTGCCATCGGGACCCTGTACCGCGATCCAGCCGTCGCCCTGCACCGCCACATCCAGCGGATTCCCGGTTTGCTGTATGGCTGCGGGCGAAAAGTCCGTCCCGGCGGTCGAATCCGCCACGAAGGTACGGGTGGGCAGACCTTCGCCAACCAGCGGCACCGCGCGGAACGTGTCCAGTGTTGCGCGAAATCCAGTGGTGTTGACATTGGCCAGGTTCTCCGTCACGGACGCCTGCTGCTCCAGCACCTGGGACGCGCCTGTCATTGCGGTATAGATCAATCTGTCCATGGCTCTTTCCTATTCGGGAATCAGACGGGAAGACTCGATGCAATGCGAAAAATGACCTGCATATCAATCACGCCGATCAACGCAGGTTCACCAGCGTCGCCATGATCTGGTCCTCGGTCTTGATGGTCTGTGCATTCGCCTGGTAATCCCGTTGCGCGGTCATCATGTTCACCAGTTCGGCGGTCAGATCCACATTGGAAGCTTCCGTTGCCGACGACTGCAACACACCGAGACTGCTGGATCCGGGCGTGCCGACCAGCGGACTGCCGGATGCCGCGGTCTGCACCCAGGTATTGTTGCCGTTCGGCTGCAAACCCTGCGGATTGGTAAAGTTTGCGAGCACCATTTGGCCCAGCGTTCTTGTCTGGCCATTGGTATAGTTGCCCATGATCATTCCATTGGCGCTGGTGGTAAAGCCGGTCAACTGGCCGGTTGCATAGCCGTCCTGCGTCAGCGAGTTGACCCCGAACGATCCGCCAAATTGGGTGGTCTGGCCAAAATTGAAGGTGAGCGTCTGGGCTGCAGAGGCTCCTGACGGGGTGAACGCGGCGGAAACAACCTGCCCGAGACCAAGCGGTGCGGCCGCCGTAGGTGCAACCAGTTGCCCCGAGGTATTGAACACCAGAGTCGTCAGCGGGGCCGCGGGATTGGGTACCGGCACGCCGTCTATCGTCACGTAAGTGTTCCAGTTCGGCGATGGCGCATTGGTCGTGACTGCGCCTGCGGGAACCACTGCAGCAGGTGTCGGCGTGACGGTCAGTGTCGTCCCGCTGTTGATGGACGTGATGGTGTAAGTCGTTCCGCCCAGCGTAACGGTGTTGCCCACTGAAAGGCCGGCTGTTGTACCGCCTGCCAGCGTCATCAGGCCTGTGGTATCGATGGTCCCCGTCCCGGCAATAACGACCGGCTGGTCCTGAAAATACATCGTGGCCACATGGCTGACGCCCAGGCTGTCGTACACCGTGGTTGAAGTCGAGTTGTTGTAGGAAGTCGGGTCGTTCGGATTGAATACCGGATTCGCCGGCGCGGTGGTCAGCGCAAGATTCACGCCGACCGCCACATTGGCGGATTGCTGGGGAGCAAGATTGGCTGCACTGATCTGCAACGGGGCGGGGGATGAGGCAATGATCTGTCCCGCCGCATTGGGCAAATAACCGGTCACCTCGTCTCCCTGGGCATTGACGATAAAGCCGGCGTTGTTCAGCTGGAACTGCCCGTTGCGGCTATACATCACCGATCCGTTCTGATCGACCACGCGAAAAAATCCCTGCCCGTTGATCGCAGTATCCATCGGGTTGCTGGTGGCGGTGATATTTCCCTGGGTGAACTGTTGCGCGATGGTGGATACCTGGCTGCCCATGCCCACCTGGAGTCCTCCTCCCTGCGCACCCCCAATCGCAGCCGCGAACATATCGGCGAATTGGGCATCCGAGGATTTGAAACCGACCGTGTTCGCATTGGCAACGTTGTTGCCTATCGTATCAAGCTGTATGGATGATGAATTCAGACCGCTCAAACCCTGTTCATAGCTCATGATGTATTCCTCGTGTCATTGAAATTGATGCTGCCGTCTGCTAACGCCCCTGTTCAGAGGACCTGCTTGCCTGCTGTGGTTAAAAGATCTGCACGATTTGCGACATCGGAATACCGCTCAGATTTCCGACACCCAGCGTGACGCCTTGCGCAGTCTGGGTGACACTGTTCACCACACCGTATTGCAGACTGGTCGCGGGCACGCTATTGCCGCCCTGGGTGGCCGTCACTGTGAAGGTGTAATCGCCGGCCGGCGCCGCCGCGCCGGTACTGTCGGTTCCGCTCCATTGCCAATCGACGACGCCGGCTGCCTGCGGCCCCAGGTTGATGTGATCCACCAAGCTCCCAGCCGAGTTGTAGATCGAGACCTGGGCATTATCGACTGCCTGCGGGAGCTGGAAACCGCCCACGCCGACACCGCCGCTGGACAGGCTGATGCCGTTGCCCGCTACCATCGCCCCCTGGCCGATCATGGCTGCAGCCTGCAGGGACTGATTGGAGTTGGATGTCAGGCTGCTGCTTAAGGCCTGCAGTGTTGTATTCAGATTGTCGATGCCGGTTACCGTGCTGAGTTGCGCCATCTGCGAAGTCACCTGCGCGTTATCCATCGGGTTGAGCGGGTCCTGATTTTGCATTTGCGAGACCAGCAGCTGCAGAAACTGGCTCTGCATATCAGCTGCCGAGGTGCTTGATGCAGTCGTGGACGAGCCGCTTGCGCTTGCGTTGATCGATGCGAACAACGCTGCGGCTGAAGTGGAATTCTGTGTGCTGCCTACCATGATCGTATCCCTTTCAAATATCGAATGAACTGCATTGCGTCGTCATGAAATCCGTTTGTATCGCTATTGTCCGATCGTCAGGGTCTTGAGCAACAGCGCTTTGGAGGTATTCATCACCTCCACATTGTCCTGATAGGAACGCGATGCCGAGATCATGTTGACCATCTCGTCCACCACATTCACGTTCGGCATCGTCACATAACCCTGGGGATTGGCCGTCGGATTTTTCGGATCATAGACCATTTTCATCGGTGAATTGTCCTCGACCACAGCGGCCACTTGCACGCCCTGTGTGCTGCCGTCGCCCATCGGCGTCGCGCTGAAAACCACTTCCTTGGCGCGATATGGCTGGCCGTTGGCGCTGGTGGTGCTGTCGGCATTGGCAAGATTGCTCGCCACCACGTTCAGGCGCTGTGACTGTGCGGTCATTGCAGAACCCGACACATTGAATATATTGAATAGTGACATCGTTCAACCTCCCTTTTCCAAGAAGCCCGACTTGACCGAACCGGGCAGGATTCCGCGGCAATACAATGATCAGCTTTGAATCGCCGCCTGGATATCTTTCAGCTCGTCGCTGACAAAACTCACGCCGGCCTCATAGCGCAACGCGTTGTCGGTGAACTGGGTGCGCTCCACATCCATATCCACGGTGTTGCCATCGGCGCTCGGCTGAGCCGGGACACGGTACATCACCGGCGTACCCATGATTGCCTGGCCGGTGTTTCCCTGAAGATGCATCGGGGAAGTCTGTGCGGGTGGCAACGCGGGGGATGTTCCAGCCAGCGCATTCTGCAGCGCGGTTGCAAAATTCACGTCCTTTGCCTTATAGTTCGGCGTATCCGCGTTCGCGATGTTCGAAGCCAGCAGTTCCTGGCGCGCAGCGCGCAGGTTTAGCGCGGTTTGCTGAAATCTCAGCGCCTCGTCCAGTTTGTTGATCATCCTGTCCTCCTGTTCAACTGAGCAGTCCGACTTCAACCGCTTTCAGATGGGTGCCATACTATGTCCCGGCGCGCCATTCCTATCTGTCAAATAGCGGCAGGTTTTTCCCTCAATTCAGCCTTACCCGGCTCTTCCGTTAAGCGTCCGCACGACGCACAATACACCCCATGAAGAAACTCATGTTCATGGCTTGCCTTGCCCTGTGCGGCATGGCTGCATCGACCGCAACGATCGCTGCCGCACAAGATCACGCACAGATTAAAAATGCCGCCGATGCGTTCGTGAAGCAGCAAAGCGCTTCCCTGCCCGGCAAGGTCACTTACCAGCTCGGTGACATCGACCGTCGTATCGCCCTCCCGGCCTGCACCAGACTGGAAGCCTTTCTGCCCCCCGGGAGCCAGTTGATCGGCAAGACTTCAATCGGCGTCCGCTGTACGGCCAAGAATGGCTGGAGCATCTTCGTCCCGGTGCAAGTCAAAGTGAGCCTCAGCTTGCTGATCAGTACGCGGCAATTGCCAATGGGGCATATCTTGGAAGCGCAGGACGTCGCCACCCAGACCATGGACGTTTCCCAGACAGAAGGGATCACCGACCCCAAACAGGCACTCGGCAAGGTGCTCGTATACAGCATAGGGGCCGGCCAGGTGCTGCGCGAAAACATGCTGCGCAAGCCGTTCAGTGTCAAACAGGGGCAAATCGTGCCGCTCGCGATACAGGGTGACGGTTTCAATATTCGCAGCGAGGGGGCGGCACTGGGCAACGCAAGCGATGGGCAGATCGTGCGGATTCGCATCGGCTCCGCCCTGGTCAGCGGCATTGCCCGCGCGAATGGCAGCGTGGAAATCTCTCCCTAGATGCGCGCAGTGCTTGCACTCAGGCCCGGCTTGCACTATAAATGCACAAATATCCTAAAGATTTTCGGGGCCTTGCCGATAAAGTAAGACAACAGCCGTTTAACTGGATATTGCGAGTTTGAGAGGACAACCGTGAAAATCGACAAGCCCGGCAAGCCGTTGCCCACCACCAAGGCGGGAGACACATCTGCAAAGTCCCCCGCCAAGGACAAATCCGGCCCGTCCTCGTCGGCCTCTGCCCAGCCCGCGAGCAGCACCAATGTTACGCTCGGCTCCACTGCCACACAGCTGAACAGCATGGAAAGCAGCATGGGAAGCTCCCCTGTAGTCGATGCAGGCAAGGTTGAGCAAATCAAACAAGCCATCAGTGATGGCCGCTTCAAGGTCAATTCGGGGGCTGTCGCCGACGGCCTGATCGCGACGGTACGCGACCTGATCGTCCGTGGAAATTAGCGCGTGAAACAGACAACCGCCTCCAGCTTGCTTGCCGCGCTGAACGCAGAACAACTGTCGTTGCTGAACTTCGTGACTCTGCTCGAACGCGAGCAGGAAATGCTGATCGCGAATCAGAGCGACCAGCTGCATGAATTGTCCGACCAGAAAACGACGGCCTCGCTGGTTTTGAATGAACTCTCCGAAAAGCGTCGCGCACTGCTGCAGGAATGTGTTCCGCAGCTTGATGCCGAATCCGTCCGGGCTTGGCTGAAGATGCAGTGCGCGGCAGGTGCGCCTGTCTGGCAACAGATTATCGCCCTGGCAAAACGGTCAAAACAATTGAACAATACCAATGGCGAACTGATCCAGATGAAGCTGCGCCACAACCAGCAATCGCTCGCCGCACTCTTCAACGCCGCCAAGAAGGCCAATCTGTACGGCCCGAACGGACGCCCCGCCGTTTCTCCCGGCAGCGGCAGGTCACTGGGTAACGGTTAAAATCACTGGGTAACGGTTAAAGTCATCGGGTTACGGGCAAATTCCGCATATTCGCGGTGCAAATATTGCACGCCCCGCGCCCGCTACTCGTCGCCCGGGTCTGACCGCTCCATATTGGGCGCCATGACCGTGATGCTCACCCGCCGGTTTTTGTCGCGATCTTCCGGAGTATCGTTCGGCACCAGCGGATGATTCGATGCCAAACCCACCGCCGCGAGCCGTTCCCCGGGCACGCCGTTGTCTATCATCATCCTGACCACGCTGCTGGCACGCGCGGAAGACAGCTCCCAGTTGGAAGGGAACTGCGCGGTCTTGATCGGTATATCGTCGGTGTGCCCTTCCACTTCGATGGGCAATTGTTCGTTCTTCAGCACCTCTGCCACCCGGCGCAACACATCCAGTGCGCCCGGTTGTATATCCGCCTCGCCGGTCTTGAACAATGAGCTTGCGCTGATATTGATCACCACGCCGCGCTTCGTGGAATTGATTTCAACCTGATGCTGATTGATCAGCGGCAGCAATACCCGTTTCAGGCCGCCGGCCAGATTGTTCATGCGTTCCTGCATCTTGCGTTGCTGCTCGACCTCGCGTGCCGTGCGCTTGTCCACCAGCGCCTTGAGCAATTGCTCCTGGTCGCTCGGCACGATGGTGGTCAGGGAGGCAGTGGGCTGATGGGAAAACGCAATGCTCAGCGAATCGCTGAACGTCCTGTATTTCTTTTCGTTCACCGAGGATATCGAATACATCACCACGAAAAACGCGAACAGCAGGGTGACGAAATCGGCGTATGAAATCAGCCAGCGGTCATGATTGTCATGCTCGAAGCGTCTTTTGCGGCGGGCCATGGCTAGATGATATAGCTCTGCAGCCTGGTCTCGACCAGCTTGGGATGGTCGCCGTTGGCGATCCCGACCAGTCCATCCACGATCATCTCCTGCAGGTTGGACTGTTCCATGATGATGGATTTCAGCTTGTTGGCGATCGGCAGGAACAGCAAGTTCGCAAAGGCCACCCCGTAAATCGTCGCCACGAATGCCTCCGCGATCCCGCTGCCCAGTTTCGCCGGGTCGCTGAGGTTCTGCATCACGTGCATCAGACCGAGCACCGCGCCGATGATGCCGATCGTCGGCGAATATCCGGCAGCGGCTTCCCATACCCGTGCCGACTGCCAGCGTAACTGCTCCCAGGAATGGATATCCACATCGAGGATTTCGCGTATCTTGTCGCCGCTGTTGCTGTCTACCACCAGTTCCAGGCCTTTTCTCAGAAAGGGATCGTTGATCTTGTTCATCCTCCCCTCGATGGCCAGTATGCCTTCCTTGCGCGCCAGCGCGCTAAAGCCGACCAGCTGCCTGATCGATTCCTTGCTGGATATCTGCGGCGTGACAAATGCCCAGCCCGCCATCCTGACTGCGGTAACGAACACCCTGACCGAGGATTGCACCATCACTGCGCCCAGCGTGCCGCCGAATACGATCATGAAAGCCGAACCCTGCAGCAGGATGGAAAGATCGCTGCCCTGCAGCAGCTGGCCGCTCATGACGCCGGCCACTCCGACCACCAGGCCCAATAGCGTGAGTTTGTCCATCAATAGCCCTTTATCCTGCTGCGCAACCTTGCCACCGCCTGGCTATGCAACTGCGACACTCGCGATTCGCTCACTCCCATCACGTCGCCGATTTCGCGAAGATTCATTTCCTGTTCGTAAAGCATACCCATCAAGTTTCGCTCGCGTTCGGGTAAGGTCTCGATCGCCTGCACCAATTCCGACCTGAAGCGCTCGTTGTGCAACAGTTCCATCGGATCGCCGCCGCTGCCGAATTCGAAGTGTTCGAAAAAATCGTCGTGATCCTCATCCTGAAAATCATCGTAATACACCAGCTGCGCGCCGCGGGTTTCCTGGAGCAGCTGCTGGTATTCGGCAAGCGACAGCTCCAGTTGCCCGGCGATCTCGGTTTCGTTCGGGGCCCTGCCCAGTTTCTGCTGCAGCTGACTGATCGCAGACTCGATGCGGCGCATGTCGCGGCGCAAATTGCGCGGAAGCCAATCGTTCGACCTCAACTCGTCCAGCATCGCGCCGCGGATACGGGTGGTTGCATAGGTTTCAAACTGCGCGCCGTGGATCTCGTCGTAACGGCTGGCCGCATCCAGCAGACCCATCATGCCGGCCTGGACGATGTCATCGACCTGCACGCTGCTGGGCAACCTGGTCATCATTTGATGCGCGAGCCGCTGCACCAGCGGCGAATAAGCGCGCAGGCATTCTTCCTTGTTCTTGAGTCCCGATGCATTGTACATATTCAGAAGTTTACAGCGTGTGCCACATTCTTGCCGTGTTGAAGTGCCGGTTGCGATGTTGGTCCGAGCAATCCCGGCAAGGCCGGGCGAACTCCGCCGCCTGCCTGTTCGCGATGCAACGGCAGATGCAGCAAACCATGCGCCATATTCAGGAATGATTTGGCCGAGATCGATGCCGGATACGTTTCGCCCACCGCCCTGCCGCGACTGCTTGCCTGTTTCAATCTTTCATCGCGGGGGATGCAACCCACAAATTCCAGTCGCACGGAAAGCTTGTGCCATGCGACCTTGGCCATGTTGTCGAACACGATCTTTGCCGCTCTCGCGTCGGCAATCTTGTTCACCACGATCCCGAACTGCAGGCATGCACTCTCCGTGGCCAGCTTTTTTATCAGCGCATAACTGTCCGTAATGCCGCTGGTGGTCGCATCCATCACAACCAGCATGGAAGTGCCGTATGCAAAACCCGCTGGCGCCTGTCGAACGATCCCGTTTTCCCGGCTCGCGAGCACCCTGGCCATGGTCTCCTGATAGCATTGCCTGATGTCATGTGATTTCATCAGTACCGGCATTGCCGCTTCTACCAGCAGCACATCCGCACTGCTGATCGCCTCGGCCAGCGCCTTCTCCACGCGCTGCTGCTCGGTATGGCTCATTTGCGACAGAAAATTCATTGCCCGCGCAGCATGCAGAACGGAAAATCCATGCGTGTTCAGCACCGCGTCGTGATAACTGCATTTTTGCTGTGCAATATCAAGCAGGTCATACCTGGCATGCAAGCCAAGCGTCTCCGGAATATTGTCTGGCGCCTGGATTTCATCCAGCACCAGTACCTCCTTGCCCAATTGCGCCATCGCCGCGGCGAGATTGATGGTGGTGCTGGTGCGTCCGACGCCCGTCTTGCCCGACAACAGGGTGACCATCCGTGTCTTGTTGGGCACCAGCAAGCGCCGCAGGCCTTCTGCCTGATCCATTCTTTTGTCAGAGCGCATAGGATGCATCCTTGCCTTTGGCAAATCCCGCATGAATGGGTGGCCTGATGCCGGATCCCGTACTTGCCTGGTTTCCGGCATCGGCCGCCATTCCCTTGGGCTGCGTCATATACGAACCTTCACCGGCCATCAATGCCGGAAACTCGATGTCGCGCAGGGTGAACGAGGTCTTGATTTCCGCCTGCTTGAACGCGCGATGCAACAGGTAGTCCAGGTTGACCGGGTGCAGGTCTTCCGGCACGCACTGGCCGTTGGTCATGTAATGCATCACCAGCTGGTGCCGAACCAGCACATCCAGCAGCGCGCCCAGGCTGACCGCCTCGTCCAGCTTGGTCGGTATGCAGCCGATCACCTTGTCGCTGTGATACATGCGCACCACGTCGTCCAGGGTAGTCCCGCCGCTGGCGGCATTCAACAGCAGCAAACGCGGCACACCGGCCGCATCGAACATTTCACACTGGTCGCCTACCCGTTCGTCGCGTTGTCCCATGCCTGCGGTATCGATAAGCACCAGGTGCTTGTTGCGCAATGCGGATATCGTCAGGCGCAGATCCTCTGCGCCTTTCACCGCCTGGACCGATACGCCCAGTATCTTCCCGTAGATCTTGAGTTGTTCGAAAGCCCCGATACGGTAGCTGTCGGTGGTCAGCAAGGCGACCTTGTCCGCGCCGTAGCGCACCACCGCGCGCGCCGCCAGCTTTGCGGTGGTCGTGGTCTTGCCGACCCCGGTCGGCCCGATCAGAGCGTACACACCGCCTTTGACGATAATGTCATCCTCGTCGCGCGCAACTTTCAGGTTGTGCTTCAATACCTGGTTGATCCACGCTACCCCCTGTGCTTTCCCGGCTGGCAATCTTTCCAGCAGCTGGCGCGCCAGTTGCGCGCTGAAGCCGGAGTTGAGCATGTTGCGCAGCAACCCGGCAGCAAGCGGATCGCGCTGTTGCACGCCGTTCCAGGACAGCTCGGCAAGCTGTTGCTGAAGCATGCTGTGCATCGACTTGATCTCGCCCAGAATCGATGCATCGGCTGCCTTCGGCCCATCCGGCGCTGCGGGGAGGGAACGCCCGGCTTGTTCCTTGCGGCCGGGTTTATGGGCAGTGTTGCTGGCCACCGAATCGGTGATCCGGTCAATTTCCCCATTCGCCAGCGCGATGATTTCCACCCCGTCGCCGACCTTGCGATTGGACAGGATAACCGCCTCATCGCCGAGTTCGCTGCGTATGTTTCTGAGTGCCTGACGTGCCGTCGGGGCGATGAATTTTCTGATGTTCATGCTTTACCTCCTACCATTGCAGTCACCCGGATCGTCTTGAAGTCGGGCACTTCATCGTGAGAAATCACCCTGATGCCGGGCACGGAACGTTTCAGAAAGCGGGCCAGCAAATCGCGCAACTGTGACGGAACTAGCATCACGGTCGGCAATCCCATTCGCTCCTGCACCTCCGCGGCGGCCTTGGTCTCGCGCAGCACGGTGTCCGCCAGTCCCGGTTCGATGCCGATACCGTTCTGGCTGGATTGCATCGCCTGGATCAGGATGTATTCCAGTTCCTTGTCCATGCCGATCACCTTCAATTCCTGGGCAGCCGGATAGTATTGCTGCACGATCGCGGGGCCGAGTGCGACGCGCACCAGCGCGGTAAGCTGGTAAGCATCGAGATTGCGGGACGCATTTTCCGCCAGCGTTTCCACGATGGTGCGCATGTCGCGGATGTGCATGCCCTCGTCGAGCAGGTTTTGCAGAACCTTCTGCACCGTGCCCAGCGGCAGGGTCTTGGGTACCAGATCCTCGACCAGCTTGGGTGCGATCTTGGCAAGATGATCGAGCAACTGCTGCACCTCCTGGCGTCCGAGCAATTCCGAAGCGCGCGTGTTGATCAGATGGCTCAGGTGGGTTGCCACCACCGTGCCCGGATCGACGACGGTATAGCCCATCGTTTGCGCCTGGTCGCGCAGCGAAGCCTCGATCCAGATCGCCGGCAAGCCGAACGCCGGATCGCGGGTGGCCGTGCCGGGCAGCGTGCCGCTGACATTGCCCGGGTTGATCGCAAGGAACAGATTGGGATAGGACTCGCCGCTGCCGATCTCCACGCCCTTGAGGGTGATCCGGTATCCATTCGGGCGCAGATCGAGGTTGTCGCGGATGTGCACCGAGGGCGGCAGAAATCCGATGTCCTGGGTAAATTTCTTGCGGATGCCCTTGATGCGGCGCAACAGGTCGCCGTCCTGGGCCTTGTCCACCAGCGGGATCAGCCGATAGCCGACCTCCAGCCCCAGCATATCGACTTGTGCAACATCCTCCCAGCTCGCCTCGGTTGACTCGGTGACCACAGCAGACGGCGCGGCGGCGGCCTGTTCCTTCGCGGCGGCAGCGCCGCTTTTTTTTACCAGCTCATAGGCCAGCCAGGTCATTACGCCGGCCAGCAGCAAAAAGGCAAAATGCGGCATGCCGGGTATCAAGCCCATACCGCCGATGATCGCGGCGGTCAGAAAAATCACTTGCGGGTTCTTGAACAATTGGCCGGACAATTGCTGGCCGATGTTTTCATCGCTGGACACCCGGCTCACCACCAGGCCCGCGGCGGTGGAGATCACCAGTGCCGGAATCTGGGCCACCAGTCCGTCGCCGATGGTCAGCAAGGTGTAGTATTTTGCCGCCGTGGCGATGTCTAGATTGTGCTGCAGCACACCGACGATCAGGCCGCCGACAATGTTGATCAGCAGGATGATGATGCCTGCCACCGCATCGCCGCGCACGAACTTGCTGGCACCGTCCATCGATCCGTAGAAATCGGCTTCCTGGGCGATCTCGGCACGGCGCTTGCGCGCAACATCTTCTCCGATCAGCCCGGCGTTCAGGTCGGCATCGATCGCCATTTGCTTGCCAGGCATCGCATCCAGGGTGAATCGCGCGCCCACTTCGGCGATACGTCCGGCGCCCTTGGTGATCACCACGAAGTTGATGACCACCAGGATTGCGAATACCACCAGACCCACTGCGTAGTTGCCGCCCACCAGGAAATGGCCAAACGATTCGATCACCTTGCCCGCGGCAGCCGGCCCGGTATGCCCTTCCAGCAGCACGATACGGGTGGAAGCGACGTTCAGCGACAAACGCAACAGCGTGGTGATCAGCAGCACAGTGGGGAACACCGCAAAATCCAGTGCCCGGGTGGTGTTCATGCTGACCAGCAACACCATCACGGCGACAGCGATGTTGAAGGTAAACAGGATGTCCAGCAGGAACGGCGGGAGCGGCAGCACCATCATCGCCAGGATCATCACGATCAGGATCGGGCCGGCCATGCTGCGCGCGCCGCTGCGGTTAAAGCGATTCAGCAAGTCTTGCAGAGTCTGCATCAGGTTCATGGTTCAGTCTTTCATGCCGGCAGGACAGCCGGATCGAGTTCGTCGGGGACAGGCAAATTCCCGGGTTCCTTTGGACGCGTTCCGCCTTGTTTCTCGTAGCGGCGCAGCTGGTAAACGTAGGCCAGCACTTCGGCCACGGCTGTATACAATGCCTCGGGGATGGTTTGGCCCAGTTCAGTATGCTTGTGCAGCGCACGTGCCAGCGGCGGCGCTTCCAGGATCGGCACGTGATTTTCCTCGGCGATCTCGCGGATGCGCAATGCCAGCAAGTGAGATCCCTTGGCGACCACGACCGGTGCGCGGCTGAGCTTGTCGCTGTACTTCAATGCCGCTGCATAGTGGGTCGGGTTGGTGACCACCACGTCGGCAGTCGGGATCGCGGCCATCATGCGGCGGCGGGCGGCTTCGCGCTGGAGGCTGCGGATGCGTCCCTTGACCATCGGGTCACCCTCGGTCTCCTTGGCCTCCTGGCGCACCTCTTCCTTGGTCATCATCAATTTCTTGTTGTGATCCCACAGCTGGAACGGCACGTCGATCAGCACGATCAGCAACATTGCACCGACGATGGCCATCAGGCTGGCGCCAACCAGATGGCCCATCTGCGGTATCGCGGCATCGACAGATTGGGTACCCAGCGCCATCACCAGATCCTTGTTGTGCCAGATCACCCAGGCAGCAATGCCGCCGACCAAGATCGATTTTGCGATCGCCTTGGACAATTCCACCAGCGATTGCATGGAGAACATCCGGGCAATACCGGAAAACGGATTGATCTTGGAAAAATTCGGTTGCAAGGATTCAACGCTGAACAGCCAGCCGTTCAGCAGCAACGGGGAAAATGCCGCGGCCAGCATCACGATAAGCAGCAAGGGCGTGAAGGTGATCAATGTATCCAGTGCCAGATCATAGAGATGTGGAATGATCAACCCGGTATTGAACGCCAGTTCCTTGTTGATGCTCAAGCCGGCGCGCAGCGATTCCGTCATGTGCCGGGTGAATGATGTACCCATGAACCACAGCGTGGCGCCGCCTGCCAGCAATACCGCAAATGTGGATAATTCGCGCGAACGCGCGACCTGGCCTTTTTCCCTTGCCTGGTCAAGCCGTCGCTGTGACGGTAATTCGCTTTTTTCTAGGTCGCTGTCTTCTGCCATGATGGACTCCGCTCGTCAGCTATGCATAGCCATTCGACTACGCCGCTATAGCTGTTCAGCTATACCAGCAAGTCGCTGGTTATGGCAATTATCGGCAAGTTGGTGAAGTTCAATCTCGCGAATAACGGGAAGAAATGAACCTTATTTGGCGACCTTCAGAAATGACAGCACACGTTCCGCCATGTTATCCAGCGAAACGACCTCGTCGACGGCACCGAGCGCGATGGCCTCGCGCGGCATTCCGAACACCACGCAACTTGCCTCGTTCTGCGCGAAGTTATAGGCACCGGCCTGGTGCATCTCCAGCATCGCCGCTGCGCCATCCTTGCCCATTCCGGTCAGCATCACACCAACGGCATTACCGCCCAGTACCCTTGCGGCAGATTGGAACAGCACCTCGACCGATGGGCGGTGACGATTCACCGGCGGATCCCGGTTGAGCAAAATCCGATAGGCGGCGCCCGGTACCTGTTCCACCAGCATATGCGAGTGGCCCGGCGCGACGTAGGCGTTCCCTGCCAGGATATTTTCCTGGTGCTCCGCCACTTTCACCCGCATCGAGCACAGGCCGTTCAGGCGTTCGACGAAAGACTTGGTGAACGATTCCGGCATGTGCTGGGTGATCAGTATGGGTGGTGCATTGGCGGGCAACCCGGACAGGAACACCTTGATCGCATCCGTGCCGCCGGTTGATGAACCGACCACGATATAGCGCTGTCTGAGCACCGGCAAACTGTTTTCCATGAGCGTCATCGAGTAGCGTTTTTGAATGATTCGGCCAGTTCGTACACGGTATTGGAACGCAACTTGAAATACGCATCCGCGTGGAAAAAATTCTCCGAATGCCCGGCAAACAGCAAACCGTCGCTACGCATCAGTGGCGCGAATTTCTTCAATATCGAAAGTTGCGTCTCTTTGTCGAAATAGATCATCACATTGCGGCAGAAGATCACGTCCAGTTTACCGCGAATCGGCCAAGTCTTGTCCAGCAGATTGACCTGCCGGAAGGTGATCATCTGTTGCAGCTCCGGGCGTACCTGCAAAAGACCGCTTTGTTCGCCTTTGTCGCGCACAAAGAACTTGTCGATTTGCTGCGCCGGAACTTTGGCCAGCGATTCCGGCTTGTACCGGCCGCTGCGCGCAACTTCCAGCACCTTGGTGTCCAGGTCGGAGGCGACTATCCTGACCGGATTGTCAAAACCGGAAAATGCATCCACCGCCGTCATCGCCAGCGAATATGCCTCCTCGCCCGTGGAGCAGGCGGAACACCACAATTCGATGGGGCGTGCGTTGCCGAGTTTGCGCAGATGCGCGGCCAGGATCTGGAAATGGTGGGCCTCGCGAAAGAACGACGTCAGGTTGGTGGTCAGCGAATTGGTGAACTCTTCCCACTCCGCCTCGTCGCCGCGCTGCAGGCGATCCAGATATTCGGCAAAGGTTTTGATGCCGGTGGCGCGCAAGCGCCTGGCTACCCGGCTATAGACCAGCTCCTGCTTGGATTCGGTCAATGATATTCCTGCCCGCTGATAGATCAGCTTGCTGATCAGCAGAAAATCCTGCGTGGTGAAATGGAATTCCCGGTTCTGTTCCATGCCCACTCATTTGCCCCGATTAAAATTTTTATTCTTCATCCTCGGCAGCCTTATCTATGGAGGTTTGATCAGGACCTGTATCTTTCGAGAACGATCATTGCGCACCCTGTTGGGTGTGATATTGACCGATCGCCATCCTTCACGTCAACTTATCCCCAGACACGCTTTAATTCTTCGACTGAATCCGTCAATGCATTCGCCGACAACTTGGCTTCCTGGGCCGAATGCGCATTGCTATCGACTAATCCGGTGACCTTCTCCAGGCTGTCTGCAACACTTTGCCCGGCCGCTGACTGCTCCCTGGATGCCGACGCAATATGCTCGATCCGGCCGGACACACTCTCCGCGGCTGCCAATATCTCCTTAAGGCCATCGCCGTTCTTGCGGATCAGGGTTATCCCGGTTTCGACCTCGCTAACCGCCGCCTGCATGGACTGCACAGCTGCATCGGAAGCCGCATTGATCTCGACGATGGTATGGGAAATATCCTTGGTACTGGCCGCGGTGCGTTCCGCCAGTTTGCGCACCTCGTCTGCCACCACCGCAAAGCCGCGCCCCTGTTCGCCAGCGCGTGCCGCTTCGATCGCCGCGTTCAGCGCCAGCAGGTTGGTCTGGTCGGCGATTTCCTTGATCGTATTCGCGATTGTGTCTATCTTGTGGATCGACGCCCCCAGATCGGAGATGGCCCTGCTGGATGACTGCACCGTTTCGGTCACCTTACTGGTTGCGGTGATGCTCAGCTCCATGTTGCGGCTGTTCTCTGCAACGGTCTTTTTCATTGATTTGGAGTCGGCCAGTGAGTCTGCCGCCATGCTTGCCACTTCGGGTACCGACTGGCTGTATTGCTCCATCGTCGCGGCAATCGCCTGAATATGATCCTGTTCGGTCATCGCGTTTGCCGAAACTGTTGAGACCATGGAATCAAGATCCTTGATGCGGTCCTGGATCCGCGTGACCGGTGAGGATATCTCGTCCACCATGGTGCGCAGGAAAGTGCGCATCGACTGTATGGAACACATCAACCTGCCCACTTTATCCCGGCCATCGATATCAACTTCACTTTCGAGACTGACTCGAATGTCTTCTTTCATGCTGGCACTGATTGTACGCAATCGTTCATTGACCAGCTTGTTAACGCAAAATGCCAGGAAGAAGAACATGAATAACTGAAGAATCACCTGACTCATGACCGGTGAAAAATATTCCTGTTCCAGCCCGAACATCACCAGCAACGCGCTTTGCACGAACAGGCTCAACTTGTAATTGATCGGCCAATTTCTGAACCTTAACCGCTCATATCTGGAAACAACCTTCGCCCCGGACTGATTCAAGCCACGGTAAAGTGATTCTGCCTCCAATACCTGTGCACGAGTTGGTTCCTGGCGCACCGACACATAACCATTTACCTGGTTGTTCTCAATGATAGGCGCGACGGTTGCACGCACCCAGTAGTGATCGCCATTCTTGCATCGGTTCTTGACCACGCCACGCCACGGCAACCCTTGCTTGAGGGTGTCCCATAGCCATTCGAAAGCCTGCGGTGGCATATCCGGGTGGCGCACGATATTGTGGCTTTTGCCGATCAATTCTGCGCGGGAATAGCCTGATATATTCTCGAATTCATCATTGCAGTAGGTAATGATACCCTTGGTATCGGTCTTCGAGATCAGCACCTTCCCCGCCGGGAACCGCACTTCCTTCTGGGATACATAAGCGTTTTTGTTTTACATGGCCTGCTATTCTTGAAATATTGAAATCGGAAAATATGTCTGTTATTTCCCTGCGTCAGCAGGAATGTCCTGAATATGATCCGCGTTGTCTGTCAAAGCGTTAACCCAAAGAAGAGACGATAAGAAATTTGCAATACCAGAACTGGTATTTACAGTGTAAGCATTTCAGTGAATTGTTGTTTCTGCTATATGTTCCTGACTTCCGAATCGACTTAACGTCCTTTCACGTCGCTGAGCAATTCCTTGATGTCAAGTATCAGCACGATGTCGCCCTCGCTTGACATGGTCACGCCCGCGACGCCCTTTGGCCTGAAGGTATCCAGCGACTTGATCACCACATCGTCGTGCCCGGCGAAGGAATCCGCGGACAGGATGAAGCTGTTGTTGCCGAACTGCATCAGCACACCCACTTCGGGCGTTCTGCCGGCCTCCCACCCGATCAGTTGCGCCAGCGGCAACACCGGCAGCACTTCGCCGCGCACCACCATGGTTGCCCTGCCGGAGACCTGCTGCAGCTGGTCCGGCGTGATCGACAGTATCTCGCGCACCATCGACAACGGCACGGCAAAGGACTGGTCGCCGAGGCGCAGGATCAGTACCGGCAGGATCGCCAGCGTCAGCGGCAACTGTATGGTGATCACGGTACCCTTGCCAAGCTCGGACTGGATGTTGACCACGCCGTTGAGTTTCTGGATATTGGTCTTGACCACATCCATGCCGACACCGCGGCCCGACACACTCGAAATCTCGTCCTTGGTGCTGAAACCCGGCAGGAATATTAGTTCCAGGCACTGGGCCTCGTCCAGCGTATTCGCGAGCTCGCTGGTGATCAGTCCCTTCTCGATCGCCTTGTTACGGATCACTTCGGGCCGCATTCCGCGTCCGTCGTCCGCGATGGTGATCAGGATATGGTCGCCTTCCTGGCGTGCTTTCAATTCGACCATGCTCTTTTCCGGCTTGCCAGCGGCGACACGGCCCTCCAGTGTCTCCACACCATGGTCCACCGCATTGCGCACCAGATGCACCAGCGGATCATTGAGGTCCTCGATCATGGTCTTGTCCATTTCGGTTTCCTCCCCGACCAGCACCAGCTCCACTTCCTTGCCCAATGAACGCGCCAGGTCGCGTGCCAGGCGGGGATACTTCTTGAACAACCGGCCGATCGGCTGCATGCGGGTTTTCATTACCGCATTCTGCAGATTCACCACCAGCATATCGAGCTGGCTGACGGCCTGATCCAGGTCATGCAGGGTTTCGGGGTCATTGCGCCCCTGGATGATGTCGGAACGCAAATGCGTCAGCCGGTTCTTGGTCAGGCCGATCTCCCCGGACAGGTTCAGCACCTGATCGAGCCTGTCGGTATCCACGCGTATGGTGGACTCCTTGGCTTCCTTGACTGACACATCACCTTCGCGACGTCCCACGGTCGTTCCCGGCACATCGGTGGCACGGCGCCCGAATACCGCCCGGGTCGATTCTTCCTCGGAGACCGCGGCCGCGATCTTTTCCGGATCCCGGACCGCGCCGACCTGGGCAACGATGTCTGTAGCGGTCAATGCACTGTACAATTTGTCCCAGTCGACCGAATCGGAACCCGCCGGGGCTGCCGTGACGGCAAGCTGAGCGGCTGCAGGTTTGGCGATCTTGGCCGTCTGTTGCCCGGTTAAAGCCGCTTTCAATGCGGCAACCACCACACCCGGCGCCGCGCTCGGTTGCACGCTTTTCTGCAGCGCGCCGAACATCCTGCGCACTTCGGCCGTGGCCGCGAATATCACATCCATCAAATCGGCAGTCAGCGTCAGTTCACCATTGCGCAGTTTGTCAAACAGGTTTTCGGTGATATGGCAAATGGCCACCAGCTCTCCGGCATTGAGAAACCCGGCGCCGCCCTTGATGGTGTGGAACCCGCGGAATATTTCGTTGAGCAGCTTCTTGTCCCCCGGGAATTTCTCCAGTTCCATCAGTTTGCTGTCAACTTCGGACAGCATGTCGCCCGCCTCGATCAGGAAGTCGCTGAGTAATTCTTCCATTCCGGCAAAATCGTTCATGTTTATGGCTCCGGTTATTGGCCGTTAAGATAATAGCTGCTGCATCGCGGTAGCAGGCAAACCCCGGATTAAAATCCCAGGCTTTCCAGCAGGTCATCCACCTGGTCCTGACTGCTGACGACATCCGTACGATTGGCTGGATTGATTACCGGACCATTCAACAATCCCGCATTCAAATCGGCCTTGACCGAAGCGGGCGCGTTTTCGACCAGCAACGACAGCAACTGTTGTTCCATCTCTTTTGTGACGGCGGTGATTTTCTTGATAACCTGTCCGGTCAGATCCTGGAAATCCTGCGCCATCATGATTTCCATCAGATAGGAATTGGTTGCCTTGGCTTGCCTGGGCACTTCGTTCAGAAATGCGTGTGTCTGCATGACCAGGACCTTGAATTTTTCCACATCGAGTTTTTTATCGAACAGCAACTGCCATTGTCCGGCAAGGCGATGCGCTTCGACTTCCATTTTTTCCACCAGCGGCTGCGCCGCCTCGGTGGCGTTCAACACGCGCTCGGCAGCCTGCTCCGTCAGGGTCGCGACATAGTTCAGCCGATCGCGGGCATCGGGTATCGAGGATGCCGCCTTTTCGATCTGCTTGTTCAGGCCCAGCTCGCGCAGTGTGTCATGCAGTGTGCGCGCCATGTGGCCTATCTGATTGATCATCTTGCCCGGATCCGCCTCGTTGCCGGACATCGCCGGACTCGCGACCGTGCGCGTTGCAGGACTCGCCACCGGCTTCGCCGGCGGACGTATTTCAGCGACGACTGTAGCCGACGGTTTGGCTTCGGCGTTATTCGCCGCAAGGATGCTATCGAATAACGCTTCCAGATCATCTGGATCCTGAGTGGCAGTATTGGTTGACATGTCTTTGCTCACTTTTGCATGGTTAGAAATATTTTCTTCAGCTTTTCATCCAGCACCGCGGCCGTGAACGGCTTCACGATATAGCCGCTCGCGCCCGCCTGCGCCGCCATAATGATATTTTCCTTCTTCGCCTCGGCCGTCACCATCAGCACCGGCAGATGCTTGAGCTTCTCGTCCGCACGAATCGCCTGCAACAGCTCGATACCGGTCATGTTCGGCATGTTCCAGTCGGACACCACGAAATCGAACGGATCGGCCCTCAGTTTGGCCAACGCCTCGACCCCATCCTCGGCCTCCTGCACATTGACAAAGCCCAATTCCTTGAGCAGATTGCGCACGATGCGGCGCATCGTGGAAAAATCATCCACCACCAAAAATTTCGTATCTTCAATGCCCATGACTACCCCTCTTGAATTTGCGGAAGACCGAAGGTATATCACCACGCGACTGCGCCACAAACCTGTTTCCGTCCTGTGTTTTCATTTTTTGCCCGTATTCCCCTGCTATGTCAACAGTGGTCGCAACGTTGACGACAATATCGTCGAATCGAATTTCGCCACATAATGATCCACCCCGACCTTTCTTCCCATCGACCGGTTCGCCTCGGAGGACAGCGAAGAGTGCATCACCACCGGGATACCGTCGAAGCGGCGGTCCGACTTGATGTGCTGGGTCAGCACATAACCGTCCATCTCGGGCATTTCCGCATCGGTCAGGATCACCTGTATCTGTTCGTGCAAATTTTTTCCGGCACTCTGTGCCGAATCAGCCATGGCCTTGAGCCTTTCCCATGCCTCGCTGCCATTGTTCGACTGGATATGCTTGAGGCCCATCTTGTCCAGCACCTCCGCGATCTTCCGGCGCGCCACCATCGAATCGTCGGCAAAGAATACGCATAAATCATGTCCAGACTCGATTTTTTCGACCTCGCCCACGATCGCTTCGCCGAACGCGTTTGCCAGTATCTGCTCGACATCGAGTATCGAGATCAGCGTACCGTCGGGCAGCTCGGTGATGGCCGTGATCAAGGCGCCCTTGTCGGACAGCATACCCTCGGTGGCCCGCACTTTGTCCCAGTCGACGCGGATGATGCGGTCCACGCCCTGCACAAGAAATCCCAGAATGTGATTGTTGAATTCCGCGACCATCATGGTCTGGTATCGCTCGGTCGGTTTCATGCCCATGAAACTCGCCAGGTTGAGCACCGGCATCACATGGCCGCGCAACGATACGATACCGTCGACGCCGTTCGGCATATTGGGCGTGCGGGTGATCTTGCCCGGCTGACAAACTTCCTTGACCTTGAATACGTTGATGCCGAATTTCTCATCGCTGCCCAGGCTGAACAACAGGATCTCCATCTTGTTGGAGCCCGCCAGGTTGGAACGCTCATCGATATTGCTCTGGATGTCATCCTGCCCCGTATCGATCATGTTTTCCGCATAACTCATCGTGTTCTCCTCAAGCCAGCAGTTGCGCTAGTTTCTGTGCCAATTTCTGCGGTTCGAATTTTGCCACATACTCATCCACCCCGACTGCCTTGCCGAGCTGCTGATTGGACGTGCTGCTCAACGACGAGTGCATCAATACCGGTATGCCCGCAAATCGTTTGTCCGCCTTGATCTTGCGCGTGAGCATGTAACCGTCCATTTCGGGCATCTCGACATCGGTCAGGATCACATGCAGAGTCTTCTTGAGCGGGGTGTTCTCCGCATCCGCGTTATCGGCCATTTTCGCCAATTCATCCCAGGCCTGCCGCCCGTTGATCGCCGATGCGTACTTCACCTCCATCGCATCCAGCGTGCGCGCTATCTGGTTGCGCGCAACCGAAGAATCATCGACAAAATACACCATGCGCTCCTTGCCCAGCGGTTTGACAGCCTGGAATATCGTTTCATCGTCGTAGCGGCTGGTTTCCGAAAGCACTTTCTCCACATCCATCATCATCACCAGGCGTCCATCCTTCAGCTCGGTGACCGCAGTCACCAGCCCGCCCATTTCCGCCAGCAACATCGCCGGCGGCACGCGCATCGACGACCAGTCCAGCCGCAGGATATTGTCGACCGCCTTGACCAGAAACCCCTGGGTCTGCCCGTTATATTCGGTGACGATCATGATCTCCGGCTTGCAATCGGTCTCGATGCCGATGAATTTGGCCAGATCGATCACCGGCACCAGAACGCCGCGCAAACTCACCATGCCCTCCACCGAGGCGGGCATGTCCGGGGCGCGGGTGATCTCGGGGATGCGCATCACTTCGCGCACCTTGAATACATTGATGCCGAATGTCTCTTCGCGTTTGCTGCGCGCATCCTTGCCGAGCGAGAACATCAGTATTTCCAGCTTGTTCGTTCCCGCCAGCTTGGTACGGGCATCGATATTTCTCAACAGGTCAGACATTGGTCTTTCTCCTTAACCCACATACCAGACATTCTTGTCATACCTTGAAGCGGCTCACCGCGGACTGCAACTCTTTCGCCAATGCCTCCAGGCCCTGTATTTCCCGGCTGTTCGATTTCACCGCCGCATTGTTCTCTTCCGACATCTGCGCGATCTTCTCGACGTTCTTCGCGATCTCG
>JBAVGB010000093.1:0-18899 GCA_049684555.1 Gallionella sp.
ATAACGCCCGCGAGCGGGCATGAGTCTGCACCGAAACTCAGCCAGGGGCTAAGTTTTCAGCAAATCATCCTGACGCTGCAGAACTATTGGGACCAGCAAGGCTGCGCGCTGCTGCAGCCCTACGACATGGAAGTGGGCGCGGGCACCTCGCACACCGCGACCTTTTTGCGCGCGCTCGGCCCGGAACCGTGGAAGGCCGCCTATGTCCAGCCTTCGCGGCGTCCCAAGGACGGCCGTTATGGCGAGAACCCGAACCGCCTGCAGCATTATTACCAGTTCCAGGTGGTGCTGAAACCCGCGCCAGCAAACATTCTCGACCTGTACCTCGGCTCGCTGGAAGAACTCGGCTTCGACCTGAGGCAGAACGATGTTCGCTTCGTCGAGGACGACTGGGAAAACCCGACGCTGGGTGCGTGGGGGCTGGGCTGGGAAGTTTGGCTGAACGGGATGGAAGTGACCCAGTTCACCTATTTCCAGCAGGTCGGCGGCATCGATTGCAGACCGATCACCGGCGAGATCACCTACGGGCTGGAGCGGCTGGCGATGTACCTGCAGGGCGTGGAGAACGTGTTCGACCTGACCTGGACCGAGGGCGTCAGCTACCGCGACGTTTATCACCAGAACGAGGTCGAGCAATCCGCTTACAACTTCGAGCACAGCGATGTGAAATTCCTGCTCGGCGCGTTCGGCAGCCACGAGAAGCAGGCCAAATACCTGATCGAACAGCAACTGGCGCTGCCCGCCTACGAACAGGTATTGAAAGCGGCGCACACCTTCAACCTGCTGGATGCGCGCGGCGCGATCTCGGTGACCGAACGCGCGGCCTATATCGGCCGTATCCGCAACCTGGCGCGCAGCGTGGCCAGAAGCTACAAGGAGAGCCGCAGGCGGCTCGATCCGGCGTTCCCGATGGCGCCGCGCGCATGGGCGGACGAAGCGATCGCGCAGATGGACGCCGAGAATCTGGCCGGTCAGCCGAAGGAGACCGCGCAATGACGACGACCCGGAACCTGCTCGTCGAGTTGCTGGTCGAGGAACTGCCGCCGAAGTCGCTGAAAATCCTCGGCGAGTCGTTTGCCGCAGGCCTGCATAAAGGCTTGTCGAAGCGCGGGTTTGTTGCGGATTCTGCCAAACCTGTCGCGTTTGCCACGCCGCGCCGCCTCGGCGTATGGATTCCCGATGTATCGTCTTCCGCGGCGGATACCAAGACCTCCGAGGAGATCATGCCCACCGCGATTGCGTTTGATGCCGCAAAGAAGCCGACCGCGCCGCTGGTCAAGCGCCTGCAAAAGATGTTTCATGAAAACGTCGATGTAGCCGCTGTTTTGGCTTCGGGAGAATTCGTAAAAAGGACCAAGGGCGGCAAGGAATATCTGTACCGGGACAGCATCGTGTCCGGGGGCGTATTGTTTGTCGGGCTTAAAGGCGCGCTTGAGGATGCACTGGCCGGACTGCCGATCGCCAAGGTGATGAGCTATCCGAACCCCTCGGGCAACGGATGGGAAACCGTGAACTTCGTCCGCCCGGTGCATGCGCTGGTCGCACTGCATGGCGCGGACATCGTACCGGTCAGCGTGCTGGGCCTGGCCGCCGGACGCGAAACACGGGGCCACCGCTTCGAGGCGCAAAATGCCGCGATGCAAATCCGCGATGCCGACAGCTACGAAGCGCAAATGGAATTCGAGGGCGCTGTGATCCCGGCTTTTGACAAGCGCCGCAGCGCGATCGCGCTCCAGCTTGCCGCTGCCGCCGCCAAAGCCGGCCTCAAGCCGGTCGATGATGACGCATTGCTGGATGAAGTGACCGCGCTGGTCGAGCGTCCCAATGTGCTGGTGGGCATGTTTGAAAAGAAATTCCTGGACGTGCCGCAGGAATGCCTGATCCTGACCATGAAAGCAAACCAGAAATACTTTCCGCTGCTGGATGCGAACGGCAAGCTCACCAATCAGTTCCTGATCGTGTCCAATATCCGTCCGGAGGGTGCCGGCCTGGTCATAGGCGGCAACGAGCGCGTGGTTCGTCCGCGCCTGGCGGACGCGAAATTCTTCTATGACAAGGACCGCAAGCAGACGCTGGAGTCCCGCGTGGAAAAGCTCGCCGGCATGGTTTACCACAACAGACTGGGCTCGCAATTGCAGCGCGTGGAACGCATCGAAACATTGTCCGGCACCATCGCGCGCATGCTGGGCGCCGACAAGGCGGATGCGGAACTGGCGGCACGCCTGTGCAAGGCCGATCTGCTCACCGACATGGTGGGCGAATTCCCGGAACTGCAGGGCATCATGGGACGCTATTACGCGCTGCACGACGGCGAGGAACAGGCCGTGGCGGAGGCGATCGAGGCGCATTACCATCCGCGCTTCGCCGGCGATACCCTGCCGCAGGGCGCCATCGCCTGCGCGGTGGCCTTGTCCGACAAGCTGGAAACGCTGGTCGGCATTTACGGCATCGGCCAAGTTCCCACCGGCGACAAGGATCCGTTCGGTCTGCGGCGCCATGCCTTGGGGATATTGCGCATCCTGATCGAGACGCCGATCGATTTGCCGCTGGACGCGCTGCTCAAGACCGCGGTTGGGAATTTCCCGGCGGGCACGCTGAACGGCTCGGTGGCAATAGATGTCGAGGCCTTCATGCTGGACCGCCTGCGCGGCTATCTGCGCGAGCGCGAATTCGAGGTGTCGCACATCGAGGCGGTGCTCTATATGCTGAACGGCCGCCTGCACCAGGTCCTGCCGCGCATCGAAGGGGTGCGCGATTTCGCTGCCCTCGAGGTCGCAAAGGACCTGGCTGCGGCCAACAAACGCGTGCAGAACATCATGCGCAAGAACCGGGAAGAGATCGGCACCGATCTGGAAGGGGCGTTGCTCAAACCCGGGTTGCTGATAGAAGCCGCCGAAAAGGACCTGTACCAGGCCATGATTGATATCACCCCGTTCGTGCAGGGCTATCTGGATCGCGGCGAATACGGAAAGAACCTGAAGGCATTGGTCACGCTCAAGCCGTTCATTGACGATTTTTTCGACAAGGTCATGGTGATGTGCGAAGACAAGCGTCTGCGGTTGAACCGCGCGCTGCTGTTGCAGCAACTCGGCAAGCTGATGAACCAGGTCGCCGACATTTCCAAACTGGCGGCCTAGGAACTTTGGAATAAACCAGCCATGAAATTAATCATTCTCGACCGCGACGGCGTGATCAACTTCGATTCCGACCAATTCATCAAAAAGCCGGAAGAATGGAAACCGATCCCCGGCAGCCTGGAAGCGATCGCACGGTTGAACCAGGCCGATTATCGCGTGGTGGTGGCGACCAACCAGTCCGGCATCGGGCGCGGATTGTTCGACATGCCGATGCTGAATGCGATACATGACAAGATGCACAAGTCCTGCGCGCTGGTCGGTGCGCGCATCGATGCCGTGTTCTACTGCCCGCATACCGCCGAAAGCAATTGTCTGTGCCGCAAACCAAAAGCCGGCATGCTCGAGGAGATCGCCGACAGATACAACGTCAACCTGGCCGGCGTACCCACCGTGGGCGACTCGCTGCGCGATTTGCAATCCGCCGTAGCGATGGACGCGCTGCCCTACCTGGTACTGACCGGCAAAGGCCTCAAAACCCAGGCGGCCGGAGGATTGCCGGAAGGCACCAGGGTATTTGCAGATCTTGCGGCAGTGGTCGCCGAACTGGTATAAGTCAATATGCTGGCAATACGCTCACTGATCTTCCTGCTGCTGCAAATCGTCATCACGGCGATATATTCCGCAATGGTCTTGCTCACTTTCCCCTTGGGCCGTTTGACGCGCTATCGCATCATTTCGGGATGGGCAAAGATAATGCTGCCCATCTTGCGTGTGGTATGCGGCATACGCCATGAAGTTCGCGGCATCGAAAACCTGCCCAAGCAGCCTTGCATCGTGATGTGCAAACACCAATCCGCATGGGAGACGCTGGCACTGCAAAAGATCTTCCCGCCGCAGGTGTGGGTACTCAAGCGCGAATTGTTGTGGATACCGCTGTTCGGCTGGGCGCTGGCGCTGACCAGCCCGATCGCGATCAAGCGCAGCGACGGAAAGGGAGCGATGAAGCAATTGCTCAAGCAGGGCAAGGAAAGACTGGCCCAGGGTTTCTGCGTGGTGGTTTTCCCCGAGGGCACCCGCGTTCCATACGGCCAGCGCGGCAAATACAAGATCGGCGGTGCCTTGCTCGCCGCGAGCACGGGCGTGCCGGTGATACCGGTGGCGCACAACGCCGGCCGCCTGTGGGGGCGCAATGCATTCAGCAAACTTCCCGGCCTGATCACCATGAGTATCGGTGCGCCCATCGACACCAGGGGACTCAAGGCGGATGAGATCATTCGCCGCGTCGAAGAATGGATCGAAAATGAGATCGAAAACCTTGACCACTGATGGCCGGACACTGCACGGAAAAACTTGCGTAAACTGATCCTCCCACCCGCCGTCGAACAACGTGCCGCCCTCCTGGCCGGCAAGCACATCACCTATACGCTAAAACGCAGCGGCAAGCGCCGCAGCATCGGCCTGCGCATCGACGATCGCGGCCTGACGGTCAGCGTGCCGCTGCGCGCGTCGGAAAGATGGCTGAATAGCGTATTGCAGGACAAGGCACACTGGGTGGTGGAAAAACTGGCCGGATGGCAGGCCTGCAAACCTCCGGTGCTGCGCTGGCAGGATGGCGAGATGCTCGATTTCCTCGGCGAATTGCTGGAACTGCGCGTGATGCCGAGCCTGTTTGCATCCCCCGCGAACCAGCGCGGCGACCAGTTATGGGTGTTCGCAACCGATCTCAGCGATACGGCACACATCGAACAGGCGGTATCGCGCTGGTACCGGCACGAGGCCGAACAGCATTTCGCGCGCCGCGTGGCACATTACGCGCCGCTGCTTGACGCCATGCCGTGCAGCGTCAAGCTGTCGCAGGCGCAAACCCAGTGGGGTAGCTGCACCGCTGATGGTGTGGTGCGTCTGAATGTGCAGCTGATCAAGCTGCCGCCGCGCCTGATCGATTATGTGGTGGTGCATGAGATGGCGCACTTGCGCGAACTGAATCATTCGGCGGCATTTTGGCGGGTGGTGGAAAGCGTCTGCCCGGATTATGCAAGTCTGCGCAGCGAGCTTAAGGCCGTCTCGATCAGATGACTTATAATCCGGCCGGTTAAAATTTCTTCGGGTTAGATCATGCGCACCAGCCTTATCCTGTTCATCATTGCGATTCCTGCCCTACTGCAGGGTTGCGGACACAAAGGTCCGCTCATGCTGCCCGCGCCTCCGGTCCGAGCTTCGCAGATTCAGACGCCGATCGTACCGGCGTCCGGCGTACCTGCTTCCCAGCCCCGCAAACAGCCATGAACGATTACTTTCATTACCAAGGCGACGCGCTGTATGCCGAACAGGTCCCGCTGGCGGACATCGCGGCAAAGTTCGGCACGCCCTGCTACGTTTATTCGCGCGCCGCGCTGACGGATAACCTGCGCCAATTCACCGATGCGCTGAAGGGGCAGGATCACCTCGTTTGCTATGCGGCAAAGGCCAATTCCAATCTGGCGATCCTGAATGTGTTCGCGCGCCTCGGCGCGGGTTTCGATATCGTCTCCGGGGGCGAACTCCAGCGCGTGCTGGCGGCAGGCGGCGACGCGCGCAAAGTGGTGTTCTCCGGCGTCGGAAAGACCGTTGCGGAAATGCGCATGGCGCTGGATGCGGGCATATTGTGCTTCAACGTCGAATCGGAATCCGAGCTGGAACGCCTTGACCAAGTGGCCGCCGCCATGGGCAAGATCGCCGCGATCAGCCTGCGCGTGAACCCCGATGTGGACGCAAAAACCCATCCCTATATTTCCACCGGGTTGAAACAGAACAAGTTCGGTGTCGCTTATAACGACGCCATCAGGCTGTATCGCAAGGCGCGCGATCTGGCCAACCTGAAAATCACCGGGATGGACTGCCACATCGGTTCTCAACTCACCGAGACCGGCCCGTTCATCGCGGCCGCCGAAAAGGTGCTGGTCCTGGTGGATGCGCTGGCCAAAGATGGCATTATCCTTGAGCATCTCGATCTGGGCGGAGGCCTGGGCATCCACTACAAGGACGAGATGCCGCCGGCAATCGGCGACTATGTGGCCGCTTTGCTGGCCGCGCTGAGGGGCCGCAGTGAAAAGCTGCTGGTCGAACCGGGCCGGGTACTGGTCGGCAATGCCGGCGTTCTGCTGACCCGCGTCGAATACCTCAAGCATGGCGAAGAAAAGAATTTTGCGATCGTGGATGCCGCGATGAACGACCTGATGCGTCCGGCCTTGTACGATGCCTACCATGAAATTATGCCGGTCAAACTAGAACCCTCTCCTCAGTCTTCTCCCGCAAGCGGGCGAGGAAGCGAGCGTAAAAGGCAATCTTTGATTTATGAAGTGGTCGGCCCGATCTGTGAAACGGGCGATTTCATCGGCCATGCACGCGATCTCGCCATTGGCCCTGATTCCTTGCTGGCTGTGCTTTCCGCCGGCGCATACGGGATGAGCATGAGCTCCAATTACAACACCCGGCCGCGTGCGGCAGAGGTGATTGTCGACGGCGTTCTCGCGCATCTGGTTCGCGAACGCGAACAAGTGTCGCAATTGTATGCCGGAGAAAAGCTGATTCCTTGAGTGTTGCAATTTCCGCCAATGATTTTCACGATATTTGTTGCACGATTTTTTAAACGCCGATACAGTACCGGTGCCGCAATCGTCTTTCACGGATAAGCAGGGCGTTTGGGTGTGCAGTGAGTCGTGGCAATTATTCTAAATTCAATGGAGAATTAAAATGGCAACATCCAAAATGAAAAAGCCCGCAGCGAAGAAAGCCGTAGCCAAAAAGCCCGCAGCGAAGAAAGCCGTAGCCAAAAAGCCCGCAGCGAAGAAAGCCGTGGCCAAGAAGCCCGCAGCGAAGAAAGCCGTAGCCAAGAAGCCCGCAGCGAAGAAAGCCGTAGCCAAGAAGCCCGCAGCGAAGAAAGCCGTAGCCAAGAAACCCGCGGCAAAGAAAGCCGTAGCCAAGAAGCCCGCAGCGAAGAAAGCCGTAGCCAAGAAACCCGCGGCAAAGAAATCCGCCGGCAGAGGAATTTTGGGCGCGTAATTTTCCCTAGCAAGGGGCGCGGTCAGCTTCCCCGCCCTTTTTAACCACGCCTGATCATTTTCCATCCCGTGCTTCGGGGCGGGTGTTGCGTATTCTTGCCGGCATGACCAACGACACCGGCTTTTGCCTATTCGGTGGCATGCAGCCGATAATCTGTCCGCAAATATTAAAGGCCGAGAAGCCATCGGATAGATGCGCCAGTCCGAAGACTATATTTCCTTCAGATCAGGAAGATCGTCGCCAATCCCGGGAAGATTGAGAATCCGCCGCTGTCGATAATCGCGGTAATCATAACGCTGGAGCCGATGGCCGGGTCGCGCCCTAGCTTTTGCATGACCGGCGGGATGCCCAAGCCGACGGTGGCGGCAACCAGCAGATTAAGTGCCATCGCACACGTGATCGCGATGTTTCCGTGCCGGGAGGGAATGATGAGGCCCGTGGCCTGACGTGTTCTCGCAGTGGCCGGTCACTGATCAAGCAAGATGCGGTGTACACGTTCGGTGTCAGCCAGGCCCAACGGCTCGGAACGCTCCTCCGGACCGGGGCGAAAATATTGCCCTCCTTGCAGCTTTGCAAAATCGAAAGCCGGCCAACCCCCGGCGCGTGCAACGGCAAATCGACAGAAATGTATCTGATAAGCCGAACGGGTGACGCTATAATTTGCCAATGCCAACCGATATGACTCAACCTACTGATCGCCGCCAGGCAGTGCTGACGTTGCTGGAGAAACGCAGGGTAACCGAGGCGATGGTTCATAAGCAGGATATGCCCCGTCAAGACCTGGTTGAAACGCTGGTGCGCAAGCAGAATCTGGCCAAGCTTCAACAGTTATTGGCAGAAATGCCGCCGGCCGGAATTGCCGAACTGTTGGAAGCCGTTTCTCCGGAAGATCAAATTTTTATCTGGGATCAGATCGAGGAAAAACGCAAGGAACAGGTGCTGACCGATCTGTCAGGTCCGGTTCTCCAAACCCTGGGACGGCGTGCATTCAAGAACGAACGCTCCCGGATAAAGGCATTTGAGTTGTTTGAAGGCCGCATGCGCGAGATTGTCATCAAAACCCATGATGATCTGACCAGCGCCAAGCCGATCTGGGTTGATCTGGTTGATCCCACTTTTGAAGAGCGCACCTGGGTGGGTTATGTTTACGGAATCGAATTGCCCGATCCGGACCGGGTGAGCGACCTTGAATCGAGTGCGCGCTACTATGTGGAAGAAAATGGCGAGGTGCATCTTCGCTCGGATTTTCTGCTTGACAGAGAAGATATATCGCGCAACGTGGGCGTAAATTTCATCCTGCATCGGGATATTCTGTTTTCGGTGCGCAAGGAAGAGCTGCCCGTATTCCGGTTGCAGCGCTTGCGCGCTTTTTCGCAGCCCAACTATGTTTCTGATGCCCGCGATGTGCTGCTTGACCTGTATGCGGCAGATGAGGAGTATTCGGCAGATGCCCTCGAGGATGTTTACATGGGTCTTGAGAAAGTCGGCAGTTATGTGCTCAGCGAGCGGATGACTGACGAAGAGGCTGCAAAAATGCTGGCGGACATCGCGCATGAAGAAAACCTGAACGGGCTGATCCGCCGCAACGTGCTCGACACGCGTCGTGCCGTTTCCTTCCTTATGCGCAGCAGAGTCATCGAACGCCACCAACTGGATGACGCACAGCGGATTCTGCGCGACATAGAATCACTGGATGGCCACACTACATTCCTGTTCGGCAAGATCAATTTCCTGATGGACGCCACTGTCGGGTTCATCAATATCAACCAGAACAAGGTCATCAAGCGCCTGACGATTCTCAGTGTCGTGTTCATGCCGCTCAATGTGATAGCAGGCGTCGGCGGCATGTCGGAGTTCTCGATGATGACACAAGGTATAGCGTGGCCAATCTCCTATGGCGCGCTGACCATCGGCCTGGGGTTCGTGGCCTGGCTAACGTTCGAGTTGTTGCGGCTTGCCGAAAAGCGCGAAAAGCTCCGTCTCGTCAAATAACCCATCTCGGGCATCGGGGGTGCTCAGGGAATTTCCACATCGTTCATGCGCGCCAGGATGATAGCGGTCTTGCGCAGCAGGCCGGGCGCCTCGCGGTGATTGTCGTAATAGCGCGGATTGGGCACCATCGCGGCAAGCTTTGCTGCCTGGTCCGGGGTGAGCTGCGACGCGCTTTCCTGATAATAATGGCGTGCCGCCGCTTCCGCACCGAACACGCCGTTTCCCCATTCGATGACATTCAGGTAAATCTCGAATATGCGCTGCTTGTCCATCACCGCTTCCAGCATCAGGGTGATTGCCGTTTCTTCCATCTTTCGCCAAGGGGTGCGCCTGGTGGAAAGGAATAAATTCTTGGCGAGTTGCTGGCTGATGGTCGACCCGCCAGCCACGATCTTTCCTTTCCTGAGATCCTTTTCATAGGCCTTCTGTATGCCTTCCCAGTCGAAACCGACATGGTCGACGAACCGGGCATCTTCAGATGCGATCAGCGCGCGCTTCAGATTGTCGGAAATTCTCGAGTAGGGCACCCACTTTTGCCGAAGTTCGGCATCGGGGTTCTTGCCCTGCATGATTTCGAGCCGGGTATCCATGAATGCGCTGCTGGACGGATTGAACTTCACCCACCAGCAGACATGCGCGAACAGCCAGAGCTGGTAAAGCAACAACAGGGAAAAGAACAACTTCACGCTGCGCCAGAACCAGCGCATCAGCGGACTCCGGGACCTTTTCATTGATATTTTCGCAGCGCCTTGATGACGGGCGCGGTTTCGGGGCGGACGCCGCGCCAGATGAAAAACGATTCAGCGGCCTGTTCGACCAGCATGCCGATGCCATCGGCAACCTTTGCAGCCCCATGCTCGCGCGCGAATCTCATGAACGGCGTTTCGCGCCCGTACATCATGTCGTAGGCCAGTGCGCCGGGAGCGAAGGTGGCCGGTGGCAGCGGGATCTCGCTGCCGGTCAGCCCGGCGGAGGTCGCGTTGATCACCGCGTCGAATTGACGGCCGGCAATATCGTCAAAACTGCCGCTCGAGATGTTGGGTTTGAGCGAAGAGAGGCTGGCGGCCAGCACCCTGGCCTTGTCCGCCGTGCGATTGACTATGGTCAGTTTTGCTCCCGCATCTGCCAATGGCAACGCGACACCGTAAGCGGCCCCTCCTGCGCCGATGAGCAGCACACGCTTGTTATTCAAAACCATGCCAAGATTGTAGCGAATGTCCCGGACCAGTCCCGTGCCATCGGTGTTGTCGCCGAGGATAGTGTCGCCGTCAAAATTGAACCTGAGCGTGTTGACTGCCTGGGCTGCTTCCGCGAGTGCCGAGAGCCGCGTTGCCAGTTTGAATGCTTCGAACTTGAACGGCACGGTGACATTGCAGCCCTTGTAGCCCTTCTCGCGAAGCGCCATCAACTTGGCTGCAAAGCCGTCCAGCGGTGCCTCGATGGCTTCATAGCTGATGTCCTGACGGGTCTGCCCGGCAAACATCGTGTGGATTTGCGGCGACTTGCTGTGGGATACAGGATTGCCGATCACGGCGTAACGGTCGGTCATTTGGAATGCGCGAAATTATTTCAATGTCCGCATTGTAAAGAAAATCAGCCTGCTTTTCGCGGCTTCAGCAGCAATGCGGTAACAATCCCGATGACCGCCATCGCCCAAACAACCGTTGCACCGCTGGGCAGATCGAACCATGCGGACAACAACAGGCCGGCGGCATACCCGGCAATGCCGATCGCATACGCATACAGCATGCGCCGGCGGACGGCCCGATAGCTGGCAAGCGCCGGAACGATCAGGCTGGCGAAAACCAGATACACGCCGACCAGTTGCACCGAGGCGGTGACGGCCAGCGCAAACAGCGCGTAGAACCCCAGATAGTGGGTCTTCAGCCTGCTCCATTGCCACATCGCCAGCAATGCAACCGTCAGGCAGGCGGTGGCGACCAGCTGGGCGGTGCTGACCCAGAGGATCTGCCCGACCAGCAGATCCTTGAGATGCTCGCCCGCGTGCACGTCGTGGCTCATCAGCAGGATTCCGCCACTGGCGGCAAGTACGAAGGTCAGGCCGATGCATGCTTCCTTGACATCGGCGAGACGATTCTCGATCCAGGCCAGCAGTCCCGCACCGCATAACGCGCTGGCGGCGGCGATCGCCTGTACCAGCAGCGGTTTGTCGGTCAGGTTGAGCAGGCCGGCGATGACCACGCCGAGTCCGGCGATCTGGGCGACGGCAAGATCGGCAAAGATCACTCCGCGCTCCAGCACCTTGATGCCGAACGGAATGTGCGTCGCCAGCACCAGCAGGCCCGCGATGAACGCGGGCAGCAGGATGCTCAGCTCAACATCGTTCAAGAATACCTCCATAAATTCATTTTTCGGGCACATCGCTGTGTCGCATGCTCGCTCGTTCCTCGTCTATCCATTAGATATGTCTCGTTACTCACTGTGCGGCTCCTTACGTTGAATCCCGAAAAATTGAATTTCTGAAGGCATTCTCATTTCAGTCCTGCCAGCAGGCGTTGAATGGTGTCATCGAACAGCGTGAACAGATTGGTTGCCTGCGGCGTGCCGCCCACGGTAAAGGGCAGGTTCACAGCGGGGATATGGGCACGGTCCGCGATCCATTCCGAGGGCCGCTCGTCCTGGTAGGCTGCGCGTAGCACCATCCTGGCTGGATGTTGCTGCAATTCGCCGAGCACTTTTCCCAGATAGGCCGCACTGGGCTCCAGGCCGGGCTTGGGCTCCAGTTCGGCGACCTCGTTCATTCCCAGCCAGTTGTTCAGGTAGGCGAATCCCTTGTGATGCACGACGATGGCTATGTCCCTCAAGGGCGCTGCCTGTTTTTCCCAATTCGCGATCGCGGCGCGCCATTTCAGTTCGAACGCGGCCAGTCGCTGCCGGTAGTACGTGGCGTTGGCCGGGTCGATCTGGATCAGCCGCTCACTGAGCGCATCCGCGATGGGCAGGAAGTTGCGCGCGTCGGTCTGGATATGCGGGTTCCCCCCGGGGTGCACGTCGCCGTCGGCGCGATCCAGTCTGGTCGGCACTTCCAGCATGGTGACATATTGCGCCGCTGAAAAATTGCCGGTGCTGCCGGGCTGTATCGCACTGTTGCCCGATTCGCGCAGCACGACCGGCATCCAGCCGATTTCCAGTTCCGCACCGGTGCACACCAGCAGCTGTGCGTTGCGCGCCCTGGCGATCAGGCTGGGGCGCGCCTGTACCTGGTGCGGATCCTGCAACGGTCCGGTCGCGGTGTAGATGTTGGCCTTGTCGCCCGCAAGCTGTTGGGTCAGCGCCGCCCATTCCGGTTCGCAGGCGAACACGTTGAGCGCGGCATGGACGTTGCCGCTCAGCAGCAACAGTAAAAATGGAAAGAGTATTTTTTTCATGAAATTTCTCCTGATTGAATGGTGGTTTAATTCATGTAGAACCGTTGCGAGCAGGACAAGGTGAAAAGCGCGGCGCAACGAGCGACGAGACATACCCTGCTGGTAGGCGCATCCACAGGGGGTTGGCCGTGCGGTTCCCGTAGCTGACGCTGCGACCGCGCCGCACAGGATGCGAGTGAGCACGCAACACAGCATAACCAGCCACTTGGTTGCCGTATTTTGGCAATCTAGTGGAATGGCTAGTGGCTCCATCAAGTTGTCCGCAGAGCAGGTTATTCATGAATTAATATTGGTGAGCGCCGTGCGCGCCCAGGGCCATGATGTATTGCACGAACAGCTGGTTGTCGGCCAGCCCCTGCCGCGAATTGTCGCGGGCCAGCTGCAGCCGGATGCGCGAAAATTCGCTGGGGTTGTAATCCGCCATCCAGGTGAGCCGCGCGGGATTGAACGCGTAATTGCCGGTGACGTTGGGCGGGATACCCGCACCCGTGTCGGCAACACCCGGATCAAGCCGGTCATAGCGCAAACCGGTGCGCCACTCGGGCATGAACTGGTACACGCTTTGCAGGTACCAGCCGCTTTGCGTCACGGCATAACTGCCGGTATTCGCGAGGCTGTCGCTCAACAGGCCATTTTCCCTGCGCTGGAAATATTCGCCTTGCACCTTGAGATAGCGCTCGCGGATGTTGCCGTTGGGGGAATATTTCCAGACGAAATCCAGCCCGGCGGTCCGGCTGTCCCCGGTAAAACTGTTGGTCAGGCCGGTGATCGGCATGCCTGACGCATCCACCGCATTGCTGTTCTCATCGACGCGCCTGGACTGCTGCAGCGAAACGCCCGCGCGCCAGCTTTGCTCGATGCCGATATCGTCGCCGATATGCGCGAAAAGCACCCTCGACCCTGCGCCATTGTTGTTCTGGTCGGTTCCGGTAACGCCGAGCCCGCGGCCCAGTTCGC
Source organism: Gallionella sp. (assembly GCA_049684555.1). Taxonomy (GTDB): domain Bacteria; phylum Pseudomonadota; class Gammaproteobacteria; order Burkholderiales; family Gallionellaceae; genus Gallionella. The sequence goes on from JBAVGB010000093.1 coordinate 13,457, forward strand.
CGCCAATCTCGACGAACATGTCGGTCGGCGCCAGCCACTTCAGTTGCACGCCGTCGTCGCCGTACTGGTTGTCCCACATCACGCGATATACCAGCGGTTGATCGACAAAATCCCAGACGTGCGAATGCTGTTCGTTGAGATAGCCCAGGCCCGAGAAAAAGCGCCCGAACTTGAGATTGAAGCCATTGCCCAATGCGCTGGTTTGCACAAACCCGTTCTCGACGCTGATGCCGCCCTCCGGCGCCAGCGCGAAGGTGCCGACGCCGCTGAACAGCGGATCGATATCGGCGGCTATGCCCAGTTCGGATTCCTGCAGCGAAAATCCGCGCGCATAACCGGTGTTGTTCGGGCTCATCGCAAAGCCGGTTATCGGGATGGCGGGGTCCTGCTGGAGCTGTTCATAGGTGCCGGACAGGATCAGCGACACGGCGGGGTTGAAGCTGTTCGCGCTGCTTGGAGGTGCACTGCTGCGAGCCGGCTGCTGGACGGCAGCGCTTTCGTCCTGCTGCAGACGCTGTTCCAGTTGGACATTGCTTTGCTGCAATTGCCGGATTTGCTCGCGCAGGGATTGCAGATCGGCATCGCTCGCGGCAAGCGCGCTGAGCGGATGGCCCAACAGCGCGGCTATTGCCGTGCACCAGTATATATTTCGTGACATGGTAGCTCCTGATAATGCATGACAAAACCCGGCCGGTTGGCGTCAGTGCAATTGAATAGTCTTAAGCGGATCAAGGCGGGGCGCACACTTTAACCAAGAAACCCCTGCCGGACAAGATGCTATTGACTCTCCAGCGTATCCGTCGGCGTGAACGACCAGGTACGCGTGATGGTCAGGATGTCGGTGTCTTTGGTGATGCTCGGCGGCAGCGGGGCAAAGGGGGCGGCAAGCTTGACGATATGCACAGCCGCCGCATCCAGCAAGGGCTTGTCCGAGGGCGTCGTGATTTCGACGCTGTCCAAACTGCCATCCGCCCTGATCGAAACGCTGAGCTGCAGTTTCCCGTAGATATGCTGGCGGCGCGCCTGTTCAGGGTAATTCAGGTTGCCGATGCGTTCCACCTTGATACGCCAGTCTTCGATGTACTGGGCAAAGCGATATTCCTGCGTGCGCGCGCCGATGAACTTGCGTCGCGGCAATTTCTGGTAGGCGTCCCAATTCTTGTTGATTTGCGCTTCGAGACGGGCCATTTCCAGTGCCTTTTGCACCAGTTCTTCGCCGTTGCTGGAAGTGTTGTTTCTTTGCTCCTTGAGCTCCTGCGGCAGCGTGCTGTAATCGCTTTTCAGCTTTGTCATGATCCGCTTGGTTTTCGCCTCTAGTTGGGCAACGTGTTTTGCCTCCTGCTCGGGGGAGAACCTGGGATCGTCGCCGATGGATGGCAACGGACTCTTGGCCTGCCGGTCTTCTTCGGTATTGCCGCCGCCGTCGAGATTGTGCTGGGCCAGCGCATCGGCACGGAACGGATTCGATTCCGATTTGCTGTTGACCAGCACCACCTGCAGCGGCTGCAAAAAGTTTGCCGCCTTGCGCGGATCGGGCAGCACCAGCGCGATGCCGAACAACAGGAAGGCGTGCAGCACGATGGAAAAGTACATCGAGAAAGACAGCCTCGTCCTGAAATGCGACAAGACTCCGGTATTTCTGGCGGAATTCAAACAGTGTCCTCTATCGTCGAGATGAAGCGCGTCTGCAGGTTCAGGTCCAGCAGGTCGACTGACACGACAGCCAGCCGCACCCGTGTGTTGGCCGGCAATTCCGGCAGCGACGGCACCTTGAAGACCAGCGGCATGTTGTCCAGTTTGACCAGGTTTTCGCGCAACACTGCCGCGTCAACGAGAAGCTCGCGCAGCGATTCGCCTGCCCCCTCCCCCGCCTTGCGGGGGAGGGTTGGGGAGAGGGCTTCCATGTCAGCTTGTTCCTGCAGCAGCCAGCGCAGACACCAGTAGCGTTCCATGCTGCGCTGGAAGTCGTTGTAGACGCCGTACATGGTATCGAAATCGCGCATGATGGCGTACAGCGCGGGATCGCTTTTCGGATAGGCGGGTTCTTCGCCGCGCAGCATCGCGATGATCTGGCGCTGGTTGACCATGTCCACATAGCGCCGCAGCGGCGAACTGGACCACATGTACTGCGCCACCCCCAGGCCCTGGTGCGGGGCGGCGACCGTGCTCATCTTCACCTTGCCGTTTTGCTGGGTGCGGTAGATGCCGACGAATCCGTGCTCGGCGAGGTGTTTGCCCCATTCGCTGTTGACCAGGATCATCAGTTCGGAAACCACCTTGTCGATGGGCGAACCGCGCCGCCGCTGGGTGATGCTGACCCGGCTGTTTTCGGTGACTGCGCCTTCCCCGTCGGCCGGATCATTTTCGATGCGAAAGTTGTAGTCCACCTGTTGCGTGCTGTTGTCCGACGGCTTGCCGCGCCCGGCCTCCAGTTTTTGCACCAGATTCCACAGCAGGGCCAGCTCGCCCGCGTAGGGATAATCGAGTTTTCCGGCTGCCAGCGTCTCCTCGTTGAACAGCGGTTCCAGCGTGTCATGGCGCAGGTTTGCCGCGATGTGGATGCGCTCGATGCGGCTCTCGTGACCCAGTATCGCAAGGGTCTCGCTGTCGATCTCGTTGTACATCGACAGCGCGGGGCAGACGCGATCCGCACAAAGCGTGAATGCCTCCACCACGCTGTCCGGCAGCATGGTGATCTTCTCTCCGGGCATGTATACGGTGGAGAGCCGCTGCGCGGCGACCCTGTCCCCGTCCGAATCGCGCAGCATTCCCAGAGTAGGTGCGGCGATGTGCACACCGATCCGCCAGTTGCCGTTGGCCAGCTTTTCCACCGAGAACGCATCGTCGATCTCCGTGGTGGCCGCATCGTCGATGCTGAAGGCATTCACGCCGGCCAGAGGCAGTTCGTTCCACCTGCTCAATACGACGGGCGGAAAGCCGGTTCCCTTCGGAAAATGCTCGAACAGGAATTTTTGCAGGTGGTATTCGTGCGTGGACGGCAGCGCGCCGCAGCGATGCAGCAGGTGCGCGGCGGACAGGTGCGTCGCCGCACAGGCGGCTTCCAGCGCCTTGACTTCGAGGGTGTTGCGGTCCGGCTTGTAGAGCAGGTAGGCGAGGTGATCGCGAAACTCTGCGGGCAATTCAAAGCGCGCGAGCTGTTCGGTATACCGTGCCTGCAAGGCCAGCTGCTGGCGTTTCTTCTCGGCCCCGGCGAGCGCGGCTTTCAGCACGTCGGGTGGCGCCGCGCGGTAGCGGCCCTTGCCCTTCTTGTGGAAATAGATGGGTGCGCCGTGCAGACGCATCAGCACCGCGGCCGCCTCCAGCGCGCTGGGGGTGTGGCCGAAATACTCGGCGGCGATCTGCTCTGCGCCGAATTCATCGGGCGGGCAGCATTCCCACAGGAATTCCACCTCGATGGTTTCCGACAGCGCGTCGGCCTGGGCCATGAATTCGGCCAGGGCTGGCTGGCTGAAACGCAGCATCACGTTGGCCGCTTTGACCTTGCTGCGCTTGCCGGACAGGGCTTCGATCTGGAGCGAGGTGGTGTTGTCGGCCATGATGCTGCCGACCTTGAAACTGCCGTCTTCTTCGTAAAGGATATTCATCGGGGGTGAGGCGAAAATGGTGGCGCAATTATACCCTGTCGGCAAGCGCTGATTTCGCCCGGGGATTTGTCCGCAAAAAAGCACGCCAAGCCACCGAAGTTTGGCCGGAATCCTGAATTGCACCGGCCAAAATCACCCCGGTTGACGCTGGACATCTTTCCGGATCGAACCCGCGCTGTTGAATGGGTTAAACTTGGGCCGGCCATGCACCCGAACCGAACATGATGCAACCGTATATCAGTGAATCCCGCTTGAGGCTGAGGGCCTGGCTGACTTTCGGCTATATGCTGTTCATCATTTACGGCAGCCTGTCACCATTTTCCGGCTGGCGCAATCAGGGCCTGGATTTCATCGATGTGCTGCGCACGCCTTTGCAATTCACCTATACCGCATTCGATGCCGTCATCAATCTGCTGTCGTATTTGCCGTTCGGCTTGCTGGTCTGCCTGACCGCGCGCGCAAGGTTCGGTGTAGTGGCCAGCGTAACCGCCGGCTTGTGCGCCGGCGTGCTGCTGTCCGCCAGCATGGAATACCTGCAAATGTACCTGCCCATGCGCGTCAGCTCCAACATGGACATCCTGACCAACAGCTCCGGCGCGCTGCTCGGCGCAACACTCGCGGTGAGCATCACTTCATGGACCTGGTTCTTTTCGCGGATCACGCGCTGGCGCAACGAGCTTTTCCGCCATGGCAAAGAGACGGATTTTGGCCTGGCATTGCTTGCGCTCTGGATGTTCGGCCAGATCAACCCGTCCCTGCCGCTGCTCGGCAATGTGTTTATCAGCGGGACCGCCAGCCAGCCCTTTGTGCCGCCGCAACCCGCGCCGTTCAACGGCCTTGAAAGCAGCGTGGTCACGCTGAATCTGCTAATGCTGGGCACGCTGATGCTGACCCTGCTGCGAGTGCCGCGCCACATTGTCATCGCGCTGCTGCTCGTATTGAGCACGGTGGCGCTGGCGAAATTCATCGCCGCCGTGCTGCTGCTGAAATCCTGGGCGCTGCTGTTATGGATCAACAGCGAGGCGGTATTGGGCATGATGCTGGGGATATTGCTGCTGTTCTCGGCGCTGTGGCTGCCGCGCAAAACCGCGATCGGATTCGGTGGTGCGGCAGCATTATGCGACTTTGCGATGGTGAATTTTGTGTTCAACGACAACTCGCCTTCCGCCGCGATGTCGATCTATCACTGGCATTACGGTCACTTGCTGAACTACAACGGGCTGGCGCAGACCATCACGCTGGTTTTCCCGTTGCTGCTGCTGCTCCACCTGTGGCGCGCCAGAAAAATATAATTCCGCAAAGTATAATCCCGCATTCCCGCATCAACCCGGTAACCGCCATGGGCTATTTCGACAAGCATGTTTTCTTCTGCACCAACCAGCGCGAAAATGGCGAAGACTGTTGCGGCAACCACCGTGCTCAGCAGGCGCGCGATTACGTGAAGAACAAGGTCAAGGAACTCGGCATCTCCGGCAGCCACAACAGAATCCGCATCAATTCGGCCGGCTGCCTGGATCGCTGCGACGAAGGTCCGGTGATCGTGGTTTACCCCGAGGGCACCTGGTATACCTATGTCGATGAAAATGATCTCGACGAGATCATCGAGGAGCATCTGAAGAACGGGCGCGTAGTTGAGCGGCTGATGATTTAGGCATTGGAACGTCATGAAAAGGCCGAATTGAGTACGAGCCTATGGCTGCTTTCGGCTGCGAATAGCTGGCTTTCGCGACTGGCCGCTTTGCGGAAGGAAATTGGGCTACATGAAATTCGGCAGTGTGTCAAAAGCTGACTTTGACGGGAAGCCGTCATTAAATCGGTCGAGTCTCATATTGCCATGA
>JBAVGB010000094.1:0-19618 GCA_049684555.1 Gallionella sp.
CCACATTTTCGTTCCCTGCCCGCTAGGCTGGGGAACGGCCTCGAACGACACCATCCGCATCGCGCGGCTGGCGCACGAGACCGGACTGTTCCCGATCTTCGAGGCAGAGCACGGCGAGCAAGTCGGCGCGTTGCCGATACGCAAGCAGCTGCCGGTGGAGGAATACCTGAAACCGCAAAAACGCTTTGCCCATTTGTTCGGCGCCAAACCGAGACCGGACATCATCGCGCGCATACAGGAACGCGCCAACCGCAACATCCGCAGGTACGGGCTGGTGCAAAAACAGGAGGTTGTATAAATGGACAAACCTTTTGCCATCACCCTTGATCCGGGCTCCTCGCTGGCCAATCACACCGGTTCATGGCGCACCATGAAGCCGGTCTATCTGGACCGGCTGCCGCCGTGCAATGCGGGCTGCCCCGCCGGAGAAAACATCCAGGGCTGGCTGTTCCATGCCGAATCGGGCGACTACGAAAAAGCCTGGCGCTTGCTGACCCTGGACAATCCGCTGCCAGCGATCATGGGACGGGTGTGCTATCACCCCTGCGAAAGCGCATGCAATCGCGGCCAGTTAGATTCCGCTGTCGGTATCAACTCGGTGGAGCGTTTTCTCGGCGACGAGGCGATCAGGCGCGGCTGGAAATTCGATGCGCCCGCCGCAGCTTCCGGCAAGAAAGTGCTGGTGGTCGGCGCGGGACCGTCGGGATTATCCGCCGCCTATCATCTTGCGCGGCTCGGCCACCGCGTGGAAATACACGAAGCCGGATCGCTGTCCGGTGGCATGATGCGCTTCGGCATCCCGAAATATCGGTTGCCGCGCGAGGTGCTGGATGCCGAAGTGCAGCGCATCCTCGATCTCGGCGTGACGCTCAGGCTCGGCAGCAAAGTGGCGAATATCGAGGACAGCATGCGCGCCGGCACGTTCGACGCGGCCTTCCTCGCAGTCGGCGCGCACATCGGCAAACGCGCCTACATTCCGGCCGGCGATGCGGCGCGCATCATGGATGCGGTTTCCGTGCTGCACAGCATGGAAGGCGAGGACAAACCGATGCTGGGCCGCCGCGTGGTGGTCTATGGCGGCGGCAATACCGCGATCGACATGGCGCGCACCGCCAAGCGTCTGGGTGCAACCGATACCATCATCGTGTATCGCCGCACCCGCGAGAAAATGCCGGCGCATGATTTCGAGGTCGAAGAAGCGCTGCAGGAAGGGGTGACGATCAAATGGCTGTCCACCATCAAGCAGGCCGGCGCACATGAACTCACGATAGAAAAAATGAAGCTCGACGAAACGGGATTCCCGCAACCCACCGGCGAATTCGAAACCATCGCGGCGGATTCCCTGGTGCTGGCGCTCGGGCAGGATGTCGACCTGTCGCTGCTGGAGGGCGTGGCCGGGCTGGAAATCAAAGACGGCACGGTGCAGGTCGGCAGCAACATGATGACCGGGTACCCGGGTATCTTCGCGGGCGGCGACATGGTGCCGTCGGAGCGCACGGTCACAACCGGCGTCGGGCACGGCAAAAAAGCCGCCCGCCACATCGATGCCTGGTTGCGCGGCACCACCTACACGCCCGCCGCCAAACACGAGCCGGTCACATTCGACATGCTCAATACCTGGTATTACTCCGATGCCCCCAAGACTGTGCGCCCGATGCTGGATGTGATACGCCGCCAGACCGGTTTCGAGGAAGTGCAGGGCGGGCTGGACGAGCGCAATGCCTTGTTCGAGGCGCGCCGCTGCCTGTCCTGCGGCAACTGCTTCGAGTGCGACAACTGCTACGGCGTGTGCCCGGACAACGCGGTGATCAAACTCGGTCCGGGCAAGCGCTTCAAGTTCAACTACGACTATTGCAAGGGCTGCGGCATCTGCGTCTCGGAATGCCCGTGCGGGGCGATCAAGATGGTGCCGGAGGAGATTTGACGGAGTCCGAATGATCCTGGCTGGCTGCGGAACGGAGCAGCACCGCTTCGGTATCCGCAAGCGCGGCCGGGTTGCCGTGGCACACCGGCATCACACCGGTGGGACGCACGGATAGCCTTTGGTAGGCGGCAAGGCAGGCTTCCCGCAGCGGTGGGTGGGCGGCGTTTTCGAGCAGCAGCGCCAGCGTCAACGTCCGCCCTGTGCCTTCCAGCCATTGCCGCGCCTCCCGCTGCTGAAGCTCGGCGGGCAGTTTCAACAGCGTATCAAGCCGGTTGACATCGTCCTCAAGCCTGGCCTGGACCGGCCCGGTGTCGAGTTGTTTCGCATTCTCCAGCGCCAGCCGGATCCGCGCGAACAATGCTACGTGGCTGCCTTCCTTGTGGATCGCCCGCAGCGCGTCCAGCGTCAGGATGTGAGTCGTGCCTTCCCAGATTGGCAGCACCTGGCAGTCGCGCAGCAGCCGTGGAAGGATGGTTTCCTCGATGTAGGCATTGCCGCCGATCGCCTCCATCGCCTCGCTGACCGCGAACACGGCAAGCTTGCCGCTCAAAGCCTTGGCCATCGGGATGGCGATCCGCACCAGCTTGCGCGCTTCCTCGTCGCCGTTGTCGGCAAGGTCGAGCGCGCGGACGGTCGTGAAGACCAGCACGAATATCCCGAGATGCTCGGCAACCAGATCGGCCATCGCCGCGCGCCACAGCGGCAACTCGTCCAGCCTGCGACCGAAGGCCATGCGCCCGGCGCCGTACTTGAGCGCCTCAAGCACGGCCCTGCGCATGCCCGCCACGCTCGCGACCGCGTTATAGAGCCGCGAGAGTTTGAGCATCTCGGCCATCTGCTTGAAGCCCTCGTTTTCGCCGGCCACCAGAAAAGCCTCGGTATTCTCAAACGTGACCTCACCGGTCGGCATCGACCGCACGCCGAGCTTGTCCTTCAGCCGGTTGATGCGGATCGTCGCGGAGTTGCCGGCGGGTTCGCGGCGCAACACCAGAAACAACCCCAGACCCCGGGTGCCGGGCTCTCCTTCCGGCATGCGCGCGAGCGCGAGGATCGCATCGGCCGCCACATTGGAGCAGAACCATTTGTCCCCGTTGAGCAGCCAGCGTTTGTCCTGGCGCGTCGCGGTAACGGCATTGGCCCCGACATCCGAACCACCCTGCTTCTCAGTCAGGAACATCGCGCCCTGCCAGCGTTGTTCGGGATCGCCGGCGGAAAGATGGGTGATGGTCATTTCATAAAGCGGGGTTTGCGGCCCCTTGGTTTGACGTTCGAGCACACGGCCCACGCCATCGGTCATGCAAATCGGGCAATACAGGCCGATCTCGCTCTGCGCAAAGTAGTATCCCGCGCCGAATCCGGCCAGATGCCGGTATGCGCGATGCTTCGCCAGAAATTCGGCCTGGTATTTGATCCCGACAATCCCGCGCCCGTATGACAGTCTTTCCAGTTCGCGGTAGTCGGGGTGCTGGATCACGCGCTCGATGCGCAGGCCGCGTGCATCGTGGGTCTGCAGCACCGGCACTTGCTTGTCGGCGCGGGCGGAAAGTTCGGTTGCCAGCACACCGCTTTCGCCCAGCGCACTGAAATGTTTGCGCAACTTGTTGTATCGCCCGGCCCCGAACCAGTGCTCCCAGAACGCCTCCCCGAGCGGATCCTCGTCGAGCAGGTTGGTGAACCGGAACTCCGGAATATTGACCGGATCAGGTGTCGGAGCAGTCGCCATAATCGAATCCTAACATCAACAAATTATCCGCCAACCAGTCGTGACGGCAGTTCGGGCGCTTCCGAATGCGGCTGGCTGCCGAGCCAGCCGGTTTGCTGCACTTCCCATGCTCCGGCGGCGTTGCTCAAAATTGCGCTCCGTCCCCGAATTAGCCGACTATAATGCCATTCTTGCAATAAACAAGGGGGCAGCCATGTTACGCAAACTTCCTGGAATTATTGTAATATCTGCCATCATGGCCGGGTGCGCCACAAAACCCGCAGCCATCGTGGCCGACACCACGCGGCGCAACCGCACTGCGGTAATCGAGCAGCAAGTCGTCAGCAACGGCATCAAGGGTTTCATGCCCTTCGAAACCACCGGCCTGCATTACGTGCGAAGCAACATGCGGCGTGACGAAACGACCTTCAAGGGTACCGGCACGTTCACCGGTTACCTGGTCGGCACGCGATACGATACCGAGATCACGCGGATCGACCGCAAGTTGCATTGGACGCTCGACACGGACAAGCAGGAATACACCGAATGTCCGTTGCTGGGTTGTGTCAAGCCATCCAAACCGGCGGCCAAACAGGAACAGCCTGCTGAAAAGACGCCGCAGGCACAGCAGGAACCCGGTTGCACCATGCGCATTGCGCATAACCGCTTTACGGTCAAGGCAACAGGCCAGAAAAAGAATATCAACGGCTTTGACACCAGTGAATACAATGTGGCCTGGGTGGTCAAGCTGCGCGACAATGAAGCCCGGTATTCAACCAGCACATTATCCGTGGACATCTGGACGACACCCGTAACCGGGATGGTAAGCGATGCGCTGGCGATGGAAGAAAGTTATGCCCGGGCATTTTTCGGCTCGGTGGCAGATACAAGGAAACGTGAAATCATTCCGGCAGATGCCTCCAAAATGATCCAGGCATATCTGGCCAAATCCCTGAAGCCGGGTGACCTGAAGGAATTTCTCGATCCCGGCAGGCAAATGGAAAAGATAAAGGGCTACACGATTTCAACGCATCTTGAATGGAACATTGACGGCAACGCCTGTGCGGCCAAAGAAACAAAGCAAGCAGAGGCCCCGTCCTCCGCTCCGTCTGCTCCAACCAGTGTTTCAGGATTGGTCTCCGGCTTTGCCGGGATGTTCGCACAGAAAAAAGCTGAAGACTCGATGAAAGGGGCGGCAGGCGAACCGATATTGTCTTTCTCCTTCGAGGTCAAGAAGCTCGCGATCGAACCGGTACATGACAGCGAATTCGTCGTGCCCAGGAATTACAAATTGGTGCCGCAGCTCTAGACCTGTCGCTAATCGCAGCTTCCCCGTGAACAGCCTTGCTCATGCCGCTGCCATGATGGAGCGGCCAGCTGCCGGTACAAGGATGGATGTCACAGCTGCGTGTTTGATGCAACGACAGTCCGGCGCGGCGTCAATGCGGTTGAGTCGGGAGGATCGACAGGATGGATGAGTCGTCCAAAGGGCACATCACCATCGCGTGGCGCTCAGGCGCTGTTTTGTTCTTTGCAAGCTCGGTCGCCAACACCCTTTCACTGTGCGCGATCGCTTGTTCGACCGTGCTCCACAGCCTGCCTTCCCGGGCACATTCGGCTCCATAATCGAACAGTTTCCGCGAAGAGGCTTGATGAAAATCAAGCGGGCCGCTAAAGGGGTAGTCGATCGGGATGACCGTGATTCTTAAACTCATGCCGTACTTCTGGGCAAATGCCGAAGTCAGCGCGATCTCCGCCCTCGCCATGTGGTTGAGTTCGGCACTCAGGCTGCGCGACAGGATATCAATCGTGTTGACCTCCGTGGTGTGCGGGAATTCGACCAGTTGGCCGTTGACGATGATATAGATACTCGCACCCTTGAGACCGTACGGATCGAGCGGCAGGACATAAGCCAGTGCAGGCGCGACAAAAAATGGAACGCTTGCACTGGCATCGACGTGCATTTCGTCATAGCGTATACCCTTGTTTTCAACGGGCAAGATGACCGGCGCGAACGCACCCGGAATGCTCGCCGATGCGACCAGGACATCACGGAACAGGATGCGCGCGGCCTCCCCACCGTGAGCGGCAATCTTCCCCATATCCCAGATGACTGTTTCCTCCTTGTCCAGATCGGTCGTCGCCACCAGAAGCAACCGGCCCTGGGCGGCCTGGGCCGCCACTTCCCTGATCATTTCGCCGGTGACAAAATGGTCCACGAATTCGACCAGCGGTTTGCTTTGGTACACACCGGGACCGAACAGAATGCCGATACCGCGCGAGATCAAAAAGTGCTCGCTGTGATCCCCGGAAAAATTCTCGTCGAGACGTGCATCCCAGGCAGATCCGAGAAAGGCGAAAGGCGCGATCAGCGCACCCGCGCTGACACCTGTCACAATGTCGAATTGCGGACGCTTGCCTTGTTCACTAAAGCCGACCAGCGCCCCGGCGCCGAATGACCCGCCTGCCCCGCCGCCCGAGAGCGCGAGAATGTTCAGTGCCGCTCCCTTGGATGCGGCGCGGCGCAATTCGATGAACCTGGAAAATCTGGATTCGATCGCGCTCGGATCCATGCTGACATAGCGCACATCGGAATCGAAACCTAGCAGAGCTGCCGTGTTGAACATCTGTTCCGGCGCCGGCAGGCGTGCCGTGGTGCAGCCTGCCAAAGCCGCGAGACCGGCCAGGCAAAGCATCTGTATCAGCCTCAACTGGGTGCTCCCAGGCGAACAAATCGGCAATCGGGTCGCTGCCAATTTGTATGTCACTCAGGGAGAATAATCGACTTGATTTCAGGCTGGGCAAGCTAGCGCGGATTGCCGGGCCTGCTGCAGCGTGATTCGGCATACGGTCCCTGATACCTGACCCAGGTGTCGCCGGGAGATGTTTGCGCGCACATGATCGTCCTGTCCGCAAGGTTCATCCATTTATACCATGGCGCCTCGGACGCGAACGCTGCCGTGCAGAATATGGCCAGCGCCAATACCAACGTGTATCCAGGTTTCATCTGGTTCCCTTCATGAACCGGACATGTGAGATGCATTGCCATGTCCCTGCCACCGCAGATTAGACCGGGACTCTGCGTTTTGCAAGCCCGGCGCTCCGTCCGGGCTACCCCACCCACTTCCGCGCATTCTGGAACATCCTCAGCCATGCGCCGTTCTCCTGCCAACCGTAGGGATGCCATGAATTCTGCACGGCGCGAAACACCCGTTCGGGGTGCGGCATCATGATGGTGAAACGTCCGTTCGGCGTCGTCAGGCCGGTAATACCCTGCGGCGAACCGTTGGGATTGAGCGGGTAGGTCTCGGTTGCATTGCCGCGATGGTCGACATAGCGCAGCGCGACCAGTTTCTGCGCAGCCTTGAGCCGTATGCTGTCGCCAAAACGAAGTTTCAGTGAAGACTCATGCCCGCTTGCGGGCGTGATGTCGGAACTAAAATCGGCATAGCCTTCGCCGTGCGACACCACGATGGGGATGCGGCTGCCCGCCATGCCGTTGAAGAACACCGACGGCGAAGCTTGCACCTCCACCATCACGAAGCGCGCCTCGAATTGCTCGGAGCGGTTGCGCGAGAAATGCGCCCAGTTTTCCGCGCCGGGTATGATCTCGTGCAGGTTGCTCATCATCTGGCAGCCGTTGCACACGCCCAGCGCGAAAGTGTCATTGCGCTTGAAGAATGCCTCGAACTCGTCGCGCGCGCGCGGATTGAACAGTATGGATTTGGCCCATCCCTCGCCTGCGCCCAGCACATCCCCGTACGAGAATCCGCCGCACGCCGCGGCTCCCTTGAAATCGCGCAACGAAACGCGACCGCTGATGATGTCGCTCATGTGCACGTCCACCGCCGCAAACCCGGCACGGTCGAACGCGGCCGCCATCTCGACCTGGCCGTTCACGCCCTGCTCGCGCAGGATGGCGATCCGGGGCCGGGTGCGCAGCAGCAACGGGGAAATATTCTCGTTCAATTCAAAGGTCAGATTCGCGTGCAGCCCGGGATCGGCGGCATCCAGCAAACGGTCAAACTCCTGCTGCGCGCAATCCGGATTGTCGCGCAGTTTCTGCATCTGATAGCTGGTCCCCGACCAGATCCGTTGCAGGTCCACGCCGCTTTCGCTGAACACCTTGTCTCCGCCTCGCGCGATTTCGATCATGCCGGTCTGGTTCAGCGTGGCGATCTTCTGCACGCTCTTCAGACCGGAGTCATGCGCCAGCTCGATCACGTGCTGTACATCGCGGTTGCGCACCTGTATCACCGCGCCCAGCTCTTCGTTGAACAGGACGCGCAAGGTGTCGCCATGCATTTCGTCAAGATTGATGGAGAGGCCGATGTGGCCGGCAAATGCCATTTCGCACAAAGTCACGAACACCCCACCATCTGACCGGTCGTGATAGCTGAACAGTTTGCCCTCGGCATTTAGTTCTTGTATCAGTTCGAAATAGGCCTTGAGCAATTGCGCATCGTCCAGGTCCGGCGCGACATCACCGACTTGCTTGTAAACCTGGGCCAATGCCGAACCGCCCATGCGCTTTTTCCCCTGTCCCAGGTCGATCAGCAGCAGCGTCGTATCCAGGAACGGTGCAAGCTGCGGCGTGAGCGTCTCGCGCACATCGGGCGTCGGCGCGAAGGCAGTCACGATCAGCGACAGCGGCGCAGTGACTGATTTCTGTTCGGCGCCTTCCTGCCATACCGTCTTCATCGACATCGAGTCCTTGCCGACCGGGATGCTGATGCCCAGCTGCGGGCACAGCTCCATGCCCACCGCGCGCACCGTGTCGAACAGCGCCGCATCCTCGCCATGATGCCCGGCCGCAGCCATCCAGTTCGCCGACAGCTTGATGTCCCCGATCTTGTCGATGCGCGCTGCCGCGATGTTGGTGATCGCCTCGCCCACCGCCATGCGGCCGGAGGCCGGCGCGTTCACCAGCGCCAGCGGGGTGCGCTCGCCGATCGCAAAGGCTTCGCCGCGATGCGTGCTGAAACCCATCAGCGTGACGGCGACATCGGCCACCGGCACCTGCCAAGGGCCGACCATCTGGTCGCGCGCGGTCATGCCGCCCACGGTACGGTCACCGATGCTGATCAGGAAAGTCTTGTTCGCGACCGACGGCAAACGCAATACCCGCTCGATCGCATCGCGCAATCCGATCTGTCCGGTATCGCAGGCGGTCAGCCGGGGCGTTTCGCGCACCACATTGCGCGTCATCCTGGGCGGCTTGCCGAGTAAAACCGACAGTGGCATGTCCACCGGGTAATCGCCGAACTGCTTGTCGTGAACAGTCAACTGGTCATCGGCCGTTGCCACGCCGACCACCTCGAACGGACAGCGTTCGCGCTCGCACAGCGCACGGAATTCCTCCAGGCGCTCCGGGGTGATCGCCAGCACATAGCGCTCCTGGGATTCGTTGCACCAGATCTGCCTGGGCGACATGCCGGCCTCGTCCAGCGGGATATTGCGCAGCTCGAAGCGCGCGCCGCGTCCGCCGCCGTGCACCAGTTCCGGCAGCGCGTTCGACATGCCGCCCGCGCCGACATCGTGTATCGACAGGATGGGATTGTTCGCCCCCATCTGCCAGCAGCGGTCGATCACTTCCTGCGCGCGGCGCTGCATCTCCGGATTGCCGCGCTGCACCGAATCGAAATCGAGATTTTCCGCGTTGCTGCCTGTGTCCATGCTGGATGCGGCGCCGCCGCCCAGTCCGATCAGCATGCCGGGACCGCCAAGATGGACCACCAGTGCGCCGACCGGTAATTCGTGTTTGTGCGTGTGTATCGCCGCGACGTTGCCGACCCCGCCGGCCAGCATGATGGGCTTGTGGTAACCGCGCATCTCGCCGCTGACGTTCTCTTCGAAGGTGCGGAAATAGCCAGCCAGATTCGGACGACCGAATTCGTTGTTGAAAGCCGCGCCGCCTATCGGTCCTTCCAGCATGATCTGCAAGGCGGAAACGATGCGCGACGGTTTTCCGTACGGTGATTCCCACGGTTGTTCGAATCCGGGAATGTTCAGGTTGGATACCGAGAAGCCGGTCAGCCCGGCCTTGGGCTTGGAGCCGCTGCCGGTCGCGCCCTCGTCGCGTATCTCGCCGCCGGAGCCGGTTGCCGCGCCCGCAAACGGCGCGATCGCGGTGGGATGGTTATGGGTTTCCACCTTCATCAGAATATGCGTCAGTTCCTCGCTGAATGCATAAGCACCTTCGGCACGCGGGTAGAAACGCTGCACGCGCGCGCCCTCGATCACCGAGGAATTGTCCGAATATGCCACCACCGTGCCCTGCGGGCTGACCTTGTTGGTGTTGCGTATCATGCCGAACAGTGAAATATCCTGCGGCTCGCCATCGATCACCCAGTCAGCATTGAAGATCTTGTGGCGGCAATGCTCGGAATTGGCCTGTGCGAACATCATCAGTTCGACATCGGTGGGATTGCGCTTCAGCTTCTGGAAATTCTCGGCCAGATACTCGATCTCGTCCGCGGAAAGGGCCAATCCCATTTCCCGGTTGGCGATCTGCAGCGCCTGGCTGCCGCCCTTCAAGACATCCACCGTCGCCAGCGGTTGCGGCTCGTCGTGATGAAATATCCTTTCCGCGGCACTGTCGATATCATCGAGCCCCCGCAAGGGGGACGCCGCAGGGTACCCGGAACCCTTGGTTCCACCCAGGCGCAGCACCGACTCGGTCATGCGGTCATGCAGCAGCGGCAACAAGGACACCAGTTCCGTCTTTTTCAATTGCCTGTCATGATGGGTTTTCAGGTAATAAATCACGCCACGCTCGATGCGCTGCACAGCCGACAGACCGCAATGCCGGGCAATGTCGGTGGCCTTGGTGGACCAGGGCGAAATCGTGCCGAGGCGCGGCACCACCAGGACAGGCTGCATGGTTCCGGCTTCTTCAGGCTCCCCGGCGCCTTCAGCCAGACCCAGCACTTTATCCAGTAGTCCGGCTTGCGCTTTGCTGAACGCCGCAGTGCGCCCTGAACCTTCTGCTCCACCCTCGCGCAGCCCCCGCAAGGGGGACGCCGCGGGGTGCCCGGAACCGTTGGTTCCACCCTCGCGCAGCGCGATGAAATAGCAGTGGCGTGTGTCCGCGACAACGACGCTGGGCGCAACCGACGTCAGCGCGGTGCGCAATTTTTTCAGGCGAAATTCGGACAGCGCGGCGGAACCGACAGAAACTCGAAACATGGTGTTGACCATCATAAAATTCCGGGAGGCGATTATACTATGCACCGTCTATATGAATGATTCATGAAAATGAACGGACGCATCACGGCCCTCACCCGTAAACAGGTCATCCCGAACTTCCCGAAGCGCCCGCGCGACAGCCACAAGGGCATGTTCGGCACGGTCGCGGTGATCGGCGGCGCCAACGGTATGGTCGGCGCGGCACTGATGGCGGCGCGGGCAGCAATCAAGCTGGGCGCTGGCTGCGTGCATGTCGGCCTGCTGGCCGATCATCCGCCATCCGTCGATTTCATCCAGCCCGAGCTGATGCTGCACAGTGCGTCCACCGCATTGCGTCTTCCCGAGGTGGACGTATTTGCAGTTGGCTGCGGACTGGGCACATCGTTCGCCGCACAGAAGCTGCTGTATCAGGTACTCGATCGCAAAGCCGCATTGGTACTGGACGCGGATGCGCTTAACCTGCTGGCCAAACATGCCGATTTGCAGAATGACCTGTCCAATCGCAAATCCCCCGCAGTGATAACACCGCACCCGGGCGAGGCGGCCCGATTGTTGGCTTGCGGCACAAAGGAAATACAGGCGGATCGCATCGCGGCAGCCCGGCAACTGTGGTCAAGATTCGGCTGCTGTGTGGTATTGAAGGGTGCCGACAGTCTGTGTATCACACGAGACGGGCGGCTTTTCATGAACAAAACCGGCAATCCCGGCATGAGCAGTGCGGGCATGGGCGATGTGCTTACTGGAATGATCGGCGCATTCATCGCGCAGGGACTGAGTGCCGACAACGCGATGCTGCTCGCAGTTCATCTGCACGGCGCGGCGGGCGACGCGCTGGCTGAACAGCATGCCGGCATCGGCATGACCGCGACCGAAGTGACCGAGTGGGCGCGTTATTTGCTGAACAAATGGTTGCATAACTAGTGGTTG
Organism: Gallionella sp.; assembly: GCA_049684555.1. Classification (GTDB taxonomy): domain Bacteria; phylum Pseudomonadota; class Gammaproteobacteria; order Burkholderiales; family Gallionellaceae; genus Gallionella. Next base: position 11,742 of record JBAVGB010000094.1, read on the forward strand.
CATAACTGGCGTGTCCACCCCCATCAATATTTCCGAAGAAGCCGGCGTACGCTATTTGCACTTCGGCTCCGAATGGATTCAGGGCGCGATGCGCATTGCGCGACCGTGGAATCTTGAACTGGAATATACCCGGGAGATGATGGCCGGCCTGCTGCTGCGGGAGGGTGGCGGCAGAGCCGCCGGGCTGAGTCAAGACCGCCCGCCGGGCGAGTGTCAGACGGCGTACCCTTCACGGGTGCACCCACCGGCGTACCCCTTGCGGGTGCTGCGCGATGATGCGAGTTGGCCGCGCAAGGTGCTGTTGATCGGGTTGGGCGCGGCATCGCTGACCAAATTCCTGTATCGCAACTTCCCGCTCGCGCATCTGACCGTGGTGGAAATCGAGCCCGATGTGGTCGCTGCCGCGCGGCAGTTCTTCAAGCTGCCGGAAGACCCGAGGCGCATCGATCTGGTGATCGGCGACGGGATGGAATACGTGGCGCGCAGCGACCGGAAATTCGACCTGATCCTGGTGGATGGCTACGACCAGGACGCGAGTTCGGGCGAGCTTGATAGCCTGTTGTTTTACCAGTATTGCCGGGCGCGCCTGGGCACCCTGGGCATATTGTCGGTCAACCTGCTCACCAGCAACCGGCGCCTAGACGGCAGCATCTCGCGGATTGCCGCGGCATTCGATGACCGGGTGCTGGCATTCCCTTCCTGCGAAAGCGGCAATGCCATCGCGCTGGCGGCCGAAGGAGATCCGGTCGAAATCCCGTTGCATGAGCTGAGGGAAAATGCGCTGGCACTGGGCAATAAGACCGGACTCAACCTGATGCCCAGCATCGCTCGGCTGGAACGCGCGCAAAGCTGCCCGGGCAACCTGCTGATACTGTAAGCCGCATTTCACAATTCGAATCGCTGTCCCTGTTCCAGTCGTACCGGACTATGCTTTTCGCAGGCTGCATGAACTTCCGCCATGATCGCATTCTCCCTGCCCGGTTCCATATGGGTGATGAGCAGTTGCACCGGGCGATGCAACCGCGCCAGACCCCGTGCCAGCAGCGCGGCGGTCATATGACCGGATCGCGCGGCAGCGGCGGCGTTCTCGTTGAGGAATGTGGTTTCGATCATCAGGTAGCGCAGGTTCTCGATCTTGTTCAGCGCCGCCCAGAAGGGCTCGCAATCCGTGGTGTCGCCCGAGTAAACAAAACTTGCCTTCCCGCTATCCAGCCGGTAGCCCACCGCAGGCACCGCGTGGCGGGCCGGCAATGGGGTGATGCGCCTGCCGCCGAGCAGCGTAGTCTCGCCGGGCGTGACCGGCACGAATCGGATGTAGGGATCGTCAAGCGTGGGCAAAATACTGTAATCAGGCCACAGCACACCGTTCAGCAAATTCTCCTTAAGCGCCGCGATGGTTTGCGGCAACGCATGGACCAGCAAGGGACGGTTGCGCATGAATGCAACTGCGTCGGCAAGCAGCGGCATAAAGCCGCAATGGTCGAGGTGCGCATGGGTCAAGAAGACGTGATCTACCCTCGCCATTTGCTCCAGGCTCAGGTCACCGACCCCGGAACCGGCATCGATCAGCACATCATCGTCCAGCAGCAACGCGGTGGTGCGCCGCGCACCGCCAATGCCGCCATAACAGCCGAGTATGACCAGTTTCATGTTCCCTCCCGCATGCTTTTCCGGGCCGGCAAACTGACCAGGTAGCCTTAGGCTGACACTAGGCTATCAATTCCGGCGCTTCGAATCAAGACGGTAACAAACCTACTGGATTGTTGCGGGTCGATCATTGCAAGAAATCCCCCCGCAGTCCAAATCGATGGCACAATTCATCTGCAAGCGAACACACACATCCAAACCAAGGAGGAAATATGGGCATGCTGATCTTTCTCGGCGTTGTTGTCGTGGTGATAATCTACGGCATCAGTTTATACAACCATCTGGTCAGCGTGAAACACGCCGTGTCCAAGGCATGGGCCAACATCGACGTGCTGCTCAAACAGCGCCATGACGAGCTGCCCAAGCTCGTCGAGGTGTGCAAGCAATACAAGCAGTTTGAGCAGGCCACGCTGCAAAAAGTCATCGAAGCCCGCGCACAGGTCCATGACGCGCGTGTACGCCAGGACATCGGCGCGCTTGGCCAGGCGGAAAGTGCGCTGCGCACCGGATTGGGCAGCATCTTCGCGGTGGCGGAAGCCTACCCGGAATTGAAAACCAATGAAAATTTCCTGCGCTTGCAGAACCGCATCACTGCGCTGGAGAACGGCATCGCCGACCGCCGCGAGTTGTATAACGAATCGGTCAACATCAACAACGTGCAGATCGAAGTCTTCCCCGCCAGCATCCTCGCGAGCATGTTCAATTTTGGCGAAAAGCCGCTGCTGGAATTTACCGCCAATGAAAAAACGGATGTCGACATCAAGACGCTGTTCGGCTGATTCCTTCGGGTAACCGATCCATGCTGGTCTTGCTGCGCCGCGAATACGGGCATCTGGTTACCTCGGGTGCTCAGTTGCTGCTGCTATCGGCCGGCATTTACCTGCATACCCGCAGAGGCTGGCTGCTCATCCTGTCCCTCATGGCCGCCGTCAGTATATTTGCCTGGCTGTCTGCGTTGAACAGGCTGCGCACGGTACGCGACACCCCCACTTCGAAGATCGCCTCCGCCGCACAGGGTTATGTGGAACTTGCCGGACGCGGCCACCCGTTCGGCGAACCCTTGCTCGGGCAACTCAGCCGACTGCCCTGCCTGTGGTATCGCTACCGGATCGAACAGCGCGAATCGGAAGGAAAATGGAAGATCGTTGACAAGGGCGAAAGCGACGACACCTTCATCCTGCGCGATAAATCCGGCGAGTGTGTGGTCGATCCGGAACAGGCTGAGATACTCACCATGCACCGCGACCAGTGGCTTGACGGCGATTATCGCTATACCGAGTGGAAAATGCTCGAAACTGACAATCTTTACGTCATCGGCCAGTTTCGTACCCAGGGTGGCAGCAGCGTCGAATTCGATTCGAATGAGGAACTCAGCTCACTGCTGGGCGAATGGAAAAGGGACATGCCGGCACTGCTAAAGCGTTTCGATCTCGACAACGACGGCACGCTGAATGAGCAGGAATGGATGCTGGCGCGCTCTGCCGCAAAACGGGAAGTGGCTAACATGATGCGCGAAGCGCAAGCGCAGGCGGATATTCATATCGTCAGCCGGCCCCGTGACGGGGAATTGTTCCTGATCAGCAACCTCGACCAAGCCAGATTGTCGCGCCGCTACCTGTTATGGAGCTGGGCACATCTGGCGATATTGTTCGGTGCGCTGGGCGGGATAGGATGGGTACTGCACGCTACCGAATTCTAATCATACACAAACTGAGACTGGGCCAGCCCATCCACCATCCACAAGAAATCAATCCTTCTTCGACAATGTCATTCTTTTCATCAAGCCGTCTTTCATGAGGAACTGGTGCTTGATCGCACCGAGTATATGCAAAACCACCAGCGCGATCAGCACATTGACCAGTTGCTCATGCACGGCATGGGCAAACACGTGATGATAGCCATGTTCCTTCGGCAACAGGCTTGCATCCCCTGCCAAGAGCGCCTTGCCGGCGGTGCTGGTGAATACTGTCATGATTCCGCTGATCGGCAACAGCAACAGTATGGCATACAGCAGGTGCTGAATGCCCTTGGCCAGTTTATCCATGGCCGTATTGCCAATCGGGGCAGGCACCCCATCCTTGCAGCGGAAAAACAAGCGGAACAGGGTCAGCAATAAAACCGTGCCCCCCACCGCGATATGCACCACGTAGCCGGCCAATGTCGCCTTGCTATCGTCCGTCGCATCGCCCAGGCTGTCGCCCAGATACCATGCAACGACCAACAAAGCCAAAGTCAGCCAATGAACCATCACCATGCGCTTGCTGTATTGCATCATAACTTCAAACTCCCCGAATCTATAGAACATCACGAACTTGCGGTACCGGCTCGATTAACGGGACACCGCTCGCGTTCCATTGTTTAAAAATCCTGCAATTTACCGCAAAAGCGTCTTTCGTGCACCACTTTGTCGGCCGCATCTTTAGCCCAAGGGGTGACTTCACTTTTAGTGTGAACGCGCTGATGTTATTTTGCTGATGCTATTTCGATGGATCACCGAGTGGCAGTGCCGTACTGGGGATGGTAGTCAATTCCCCGGTACCGCGAACGTTGTTCCATTGATGCGGGATTGCAGTAGAATCGTTGGCTGTTGCCGCTCAGTGCGCCGGTGAAATGCACAATTGGAACTTGGCTTAGCTATCCGTAACCAACAAACGAACTGCACTAGCCACGGCGGTAAGCGGACTGTCATTCAAGTCTTCTGTGCCACATCATTGTGATCGAGTGATCCAACGGCTCGATCAAAATCAGGGTTTCCTTGGACTCCACCCTCAGGTGCGGAGAAAAGGAGGCACGGCTATCCTCTTCAGTCATATGCCAACTGATGCTGGCCACCCAGGAAGCCACATTTTTCAGGTTTTTGAAATAATCCGGCAGGCGCGGCATGCCACCGAAGCGGTCAGGCGCGCCATTGTTTGCGTCAAGATTGGTGTTTGCGTCAAGATTGACAGGCCGATCGTTTCCGATGAGTGAATAGGCAAGCGGAATCGAAACAAGATCAACCCCGGGGCCAAAAGTATCCGCATGAGCTGCATGGGAGGCAATTGCATACCCGACTACAACCAAACCAAATCCGAGCGTTCGCATTACCGCTTGTGCCCGCGTGAAATAAGAACCAGAAATGCAAGTGTTCATTTTGCTCTCCTATTCATCTTTCAAAACGGCACAGGAGGCGAGTGGATAACGCACACGGAAGATCTTCCGTATCGCAGTCCCGCTACCATAGTTTCCATTAGGCCGGTAACTTTGCGCCCTTGCTTTTCAACAAGTTTGCCAAGTGGGTCCAGAATATGGAAAAACCGTCAAGGAGTCAAAATCAGGGGGAATAAACGGTCATTTATCCAGATAAGCGGTAATCCAGGGACATGCAAATGCGATTAGCAAGCTTGTATCGCCCGCCGCGGAACGGAATACTTGATTAAATTCCGCGTATTACATTAATTGCCAGGGGAACAGGCGACAACGTCCCTGTGCCGTGGCAAATGTTGCCGCCCGAAGGCCCGGCAAGCATAGAAAATTCAATGAAGTCACCTGGAAATTAAGTTATTTCCGGGAGAATTTCACAAAATATCAGGACAGGAACCCGGGGTAAGGGAAGTTGACCTTCAGTGCTTTACCCCGGTAGCGGCAGGTTGCGCGGCAGGCTTGCCATTCGATTGTGTCCCCTGGTCTTCCAGAATCTGAAAGAAAATCTCGTTGCGCTTGATCATGCCCAGTTCGCTGCGTGCCCGTTCCTCGATCGCCGCGGTCCCCTGTTTGAGATCAATGACTTCTGCATTGAGCACCGCATTCCGCATTTGCGTTTGCTGGTTCAGTTGCTGTTGAGCCTCGACCTGACGGTGCAAGTCCCACACTTGCAACCAACTGCCCTTGCCCAGCCACAGCGGGTACTGCAGCAACAGCAGCAGCGCAACCAGTATCAGCGTGACCGCACGCATCAGCCCAACTGATAATACGCATCGCGCCCCGGATAAGAGGCCGTGTCACCCAGGTCTTCCTCGATACGCAACAACTGGTTGTATTTTGCCATGCGATCCGAGCGCGACATCGAACCGGTCTTGATCTGCAGCACATTGGTGGCAACCGCAATGTCGGCGATGGTGCTGTCCTCGGTCTCGCCGGAGCGATGCGAGATCACGGCGGTATAACCGGCCCGCTTGGCCATCTCGATCGCGGCAAAGGTCTCGGTCAGGGTGCCGATCTGGTTTACCTTGATCAGGATGGAGTTGGCGATGCCGCGCTTGATGCCTTCGCGCAGTATCTTGGTATTGGTCACAAAGATATCGTCGCCAACCAGTTGGATAGTTTTGCCGAGCCGGTCGGTCAGCATTTTCCAGCCGTCCCAGTCGTGTTCGCTCATGCCGTCCTCGATGCTGATGATGGGGTACTTGCCCACCCAGGTGGCATACAGGTCGACCATCTGTTTGGAGCTCAGCGTGATCCCGTCCGCCTTTAGGTGGTACTTGCCATCCTTATAGAATTCCGACGCCGCCGGATCCATCCCTATAGCCACGTCCGTTCCCGGCACATAGCCGGCTGCCTCGATGGCTTCGACGATCACCTTCAAAGCCGCCTCGTTGGAGCCCAGCGCCGGGGCGAAACCGCCTTCGTCGCCGACCGTCGTCGGCAAACCGCGCTTGTGCAATACTGTTTTCAGTGCATGGAAAACTTCCGCGCCCGTGCGCAACGCCTCACGGAAACTCTGCGCACCGACCGGAATGATCATGAATTCCTGCATGTCTGCGCCGCCCGTCGCATGCGCGCCGCCGTTGATCACATTCATCATCGGCACTGGCATTTCCATGCGGGCAGCGCCGCCGAGATATCGATATAGCGGCAAACCGCTTTCTTCTGCCGCGGCACGCGCCACCGCCATGGACACCGCTAGGATCGCATTCGCACCCAGTCGCGCCTTGCTTTCCGTGCCGTCCAGCTCGATCATGGTCTGGTCGATGAAGGCCTGCTCGGCAGCATCCAGGCCGATGATCGCTTCGCCAATCTCGGTGTTCACGTTCTCTACCGCTTTCAGCACGCCCTTGCCCTGATAGCGTTGCTTGTCGCCATCGCGCAACTCGATCGCTTCCTTCTCGCCGGTAGACGCGCCGGACGGCACGGCGGCACGCCCCATCACACCGGATTCCAGCAATACGTCAGCTTCCACGGTCGGGTTTCCGCGCGAATCCAGGATCTCGCGGGCGATCACATCAACGATTGCACTCATTCTTTTTACCTTTTTCCTTCTTTTAAACGTTTTTTAAATCGATTTTTTCTTCAATCAGTCCCTGCTGCTTGACCGTTTCATCCAATACTTTCAGGGTTTGCAGCAAGGCCTTCAGATGGCCGAGCGGAAACGCGTTCGGCCCGTCCGACAGGGCCTTGGAGGGATTCGGATGGGTTTCCATGAACAGGCCGGAAATCCCTGCCGCCACTGCGGCACGCGCCAGCACCGGCACAAACTCGCGCTGACCGCCGCTAACTGTCCCCTGTCCGCCCGGCAGCTGTACCGAATGCGTGGCATCGAACACCACCGGGCAACCGGTGTTGCGCATCACTGCCAGCGAGCGCATATCCGACACTAGGTTGTTGTAACCGAACGACGCGCCGCGCTCGCAGACCATGATGTTGTCCGTGCCGCTTGCCTCGCGCGCCTTTTCCACCACATTTTGCATGTCCCACGGCGACAGGAACTGCCCCTTCTTGATATTCACCGGACGGCCGCATTTTGCAACCGCATGAATGAAATCGGTCTGCCTGCACAGGAATGCCGGGGTTTGCAAAACATCGACCACTGCAGCGACCTGTGCGATCTCCTCGATGCTGTGCACGTCGGTCAGCACCGGCACCCCCAGCTGGGACTTCACTTCGCCGAGGATCTTCAGCCCGGCATCCATCCCGAAGCCGCGAAACGATTTGCCCGAACTGCGGTTCGCCTTGTCATAGGAGGACTTGTAGATGAAGTTTATCTTCAACTCTTTGCAGATTTCTTTCAGCATGCCGGCGGTATCCATCGCCATCTGCTGCGATTCGATCACGCACGGACCGGCAATCAGAAACAACGGTTTGTTCAGGCCGACATCAAATCCACACAGCTTCATAATTCGACACTCACCGTCTGATGTCGGGCATACCCTACCCGCTCCGAGCGCTTCGCGCCGCCGTGTCCGGGCTGCCCATCAAATCCACACAGCTTCATAATTCGACACTCACCGTCTGATGTCGGGCATACCCTACTC
>JBAVGB010000095.1:0-68995 GCA_049684555.1 Gallionella sp.
CTATCTTGCCGCGCATATCGGCACCGGAATTTTTTACGAAATCGTGCAGATCCTGCATTTCATCGCCACCGCAACCCGCCAGCAATAGCGAAACAAGCGCAAAATACATCATCGGCTTCATTATTTCTTCGCTCCCTTGCGCTTGGCGGCATTCTGTGCTGCCACCTCCGCTTCATCCAGGTATCGGAAGGTTTTCGCAGTAGCGCTCATCGACAATCCATTGGCTGTAGGTGTAACCGATATATCATTCAGCGTAACGATACGCGGCAGCATTGCGATGTCGCTGGAAAATTTGCCAATGTCATCATAGCTTCCGGTTACCTTGATGGTGATCGGCTGCTCCGCAAACGACCCTTCCTTCTTTTCAGCACCCGGCTTGAAGAGCTCGAATTGCAATCCGCGCCCCAATCCTGCCTGGTTAATATCGGTCAACAAAGCATCCATTTCGGATTTGCTTGGAAGTTGTTTTAGCAGGGCGCCAAATGATTCCTGGGTTTCGGTAAGTTGTTTCTTGATCAAGTCAAGATTGATTGCCTCCCTCTTTTTATTCAAAAACGTTTCTTTCAGCTTGCCTTCCTCTTCTCTTGCACTGCTCAAGGTTGCCAACTGATCCTGCCAGATAAAAAATGCGCCAGCTGCAACCACGGCGATAAACATAATCAAAAAGGCAAGAATCTTTGCCGGCCATGGCCACGCACCCGGAGTCTTCGGATTCAGGTTCTTCAGGTCGGCCAAACTGTTCTTCAGGTCATCCAAATTCATCATGGCACCTTATGGCTTGGTTCCGGCGGGTTTGCCTGTTGTCGGGGGAGTGACCGGGTTCTGTTGTTTGGTCAAATTGAAAGTAAGCGAAAATTCGTTGATGCGTGTCCCGCCTGCACTGGTTGCGTGAATCTCAATCAATGTTGGAGTATCGAGCCAGGGCGAATCCTCGATCGCGCGCATCAGGGTCGAAACGCGCGCATTAGACTGCGCATAACCGACCAAGTAGATTTTATTGCCTGTCTGCTTGAGCGAATTCAGATAAACGCCATCCGGCAAAATGCGCAGCATCTGATCCAGCAGGTGCACGACGTCCGAGCGCGTGCTTTGCAACCCCTCGACTACGTTCTTGCGTGCCAGCAAAGCCTGCGTTTGCTCGCGGAGCTTTTTGATCTCGGCAATTTGCTTGTCCAGCACTGCCGTTTCCTGCTTCAGGTAGGTATTGCGTCGTTGCTGATATGAAATCTGTGCGTCAATGGCAATTTGCACGATTACCACCAGCAATCCGGCCAGCACAATGGCAACTACGCTGAGCGCGATAAATTGAACTTGGCGGGCGCGCCGTTTTTCAGCGCGATGCGGCAGCAGGTTTATGCGTATCACGATGGGTCGAACCTCCGCATAGCCAGTCCGCAGGCGATAATCAGCGAAGGCGCATCGGTCTGCAATTGCCGAGGCTTGATCCGGCCCGACAACTTCATCAAAGCAAAAGGATTAGCCACCATGGTGCTGACCTGGGTGCGCGTTGCAACTGCATCATCCAGTCCGGGCAATGCAGCACATCCACCGGAAAGCACAATGTAATCCACTTCATGATATTGCGTAGAGGTAAAGAAGAACTGCAATGCACGCGCGATTTCGGTCACCACATTTTCACGAAAGGGTGACAATACGTCACTTTCATAATTATCCGGCAATCCGCCATTGCGTTTGGCCGACTCTGCCTCCTCGGCAGACAAACCGAACATGCTTTGTATCTGTTCGGTCAACTGATCACCTCCCACCTGCTGGTCTCTTGAATAGACCGATTGTCCGTTTCTCAGCACATTGACGTTCATCACGTTCGCACCTATATCAATCAGTGCAACGCATTTGTCTACCGCAGCATCTGGAAGCTGGGCACTAATCTGCTCGAATGCCATCTCCGCTGCAAAAGGCTCTACATCCATGACCACGGTTTTAAGGCCTGCCAGCTGGGCAGCTGCGACGCGGTCCTCTACATTAGCCTTGCGGGAAGCGGCCAGCAGCACTTCCAATTCGTCTGGATTTTCTGGTGAAATGCCGATCACCTGAAAGTCCAGGTTGACCTCCTCCAAGGCGAAAGGAATATACTGATTTGCTTCGGATTCGACTTGATATTCCAAATCCTCTTCGCGCAATCCACCAGGCAATAAAATTTTCTTGGTTATCACTGCTGCGGCGGGCAACGCCATGCTTACATTCCTGATGCGGGTGCCCATTCGCTTCCAGGCGCGCTGCATGCTTTCAGATACGGCTTCAAGATTGTTTATGTTCCCGTCAGTGATGGCGTCTTTTGGAAGCAATTCGATCACGTATCGCTCAATGGTGTAGCCACCTCTTTTTGGCAATGCGCTCAGCTCAACCATCTTGACTGAAGATGCACTGATATCCACGCCGATCAGCGGCGGTGATTTAGCCCACAATAAATCCAGCGGGATGTCAAAATTTACTTTAGGCATTGACCGGTTAGCGCTCTATTTGTATAAAGTGGTTTAAATCCTAGCAATAACCATAAATTGTGTAAAGCTATTTTTAAGGGTTATTTATATCGTCAGAGCCGATATAATTCCATACACAATATCATTGTTAAATAATCTCGGAAACTGCACATGCCTTTACGTAGCTGGCCGCCTATCGTTCTTGTTCTGCTCGCCCTGTTCCTGTTGCCTACCATCTTGCTGGGCCTGGCTGCGATAATAGCCTATCCCACACTGCCTTCGCTGGAGGTTTTGACCGACTATCGCCCGAAGATACCGCTGCGTATCTATAGCGCGGAAAGTACGCTGCTTGGTGAATTCGGCGAAGAGCGGCGCGCGCTTGTCAAAATATCGGATGTTCCGGATGTCATGAAGCATGCGATTCTTGCCGCCGAGGATGACCGGTTTTATGAGCACGGCGGAATTGATTACATGGGCGTAATCCGTGCAGCACTATCCAATTTCACCGCCGGTACGGTAAAGCAGGGCGCCAGCACCATCACCATGCAGGTGGCACGGAATTTTTTTCTTACCAAGGAAAAAACATGGACCCGCAAATTCAATGAGGTACTGCTCACGCTCAAAATCGAGCACAGTTTGAGCAAGGATGAAATCCTTCAGCTATATATCAACCAGATTTATCTCGGGCAGCGCGCTTACGGCTTTGGCATGGCTTCACAGATATATTTTGGCAAACCCTTGTCACAGGTCACCATCGCGGAAGCAGCCATGCTCGCGGGGCTGCCCAAAGCGCCGTCCGCATATAATCCGGTGGTCAATCCGAAGCGCGCAAAAGAGCGGCAGCTTTACGTTCTGCGCCGCATGCATGATTTAAACTACATCAGCGATGCACAATACCAGATTGCGCAACAACAACCCATCGTGACCGTGAACGGCGGTCAGGAATTCAGCGTAAAGGCAGATTATCTTGCTGAGATGGTTCGACAGGCGGTGTATGACAAATATCAGGACGATGCCTATACACAGGGCCTGAAGGTATACACCACGATCCGTGACAAGGATCAACTCGCCGCTTATCAGGGCGTCCGCACGGGCGTACTGGAATACGACCGCCGCCAGGGTTATCGGGGGCCGGAAGGTTTTGTCGATCTGCACGGCGACATCAGCAGCACTGATCAAATGGATGAAGCCCTGCAGAACGTTGACGACAGTGATGAATTGATTCCTGCTGTCGTTCTGGACGCATCGCCAAAACTGGTTCGAGCCTATTGCAAGGGCGGTGAGATTGCCGAAGTCAGCGGGGATGCATTGAATTTCGCACAAGCCGCCTTGAACCAGAAAGTCGCATTAAACCAGCGCATCCGCGTGGGCTCCATCATCCGGTTGCGCAAAGATGACAAGGGCGTATGGCAAATAACCCAGCTTCCTCAAGTCGAGGCCGCCTTCGTATCAGGGGACCCGCGCTCTGGCGCAATTTATTCATTGGTTGGCGGATTCGATTTCAACCATAACCAGTTCAACCATGTCACCCAAGCGTGGCGGCAGCCCGGTTCAAGTTTCAAACCATTTGTATATTCCGCAGCGCTGGAAAAGGGCTTTACTCCGGCTACCATAATCAATGATGCGCCCCTGATATTTGACGCCGAACAAACCGGCAACGAGCCTTGGGAACCAAAAAACTACGACGGTAAATTTGAAGGCCCGATGAGCATGCGGGAAGGTCTGATCAAGTCAAAAAACCTGGTTTCGATACGCATTTTGCAATCCATCACGCCGGAGTACGCGCATGATTATATTACACGCTTCGGTTTTGATCCCACTAAGTACCCCGCCTACCTGACCATGGCGCTGGGAGCGGGATCCGTGACTCCGATGGAAATGCTGACCGCCTATTCTGTATTTGCCAATGGCGGCTATTTCGTCAACCCATATTTTATTCAGCGCATCGAGGATGCCCACGGAAACATACTCTACCAAGCCAAACCCGACGTACCGGGGAATGGCGCGAAGCAGGTCATCGATGTTCGTAACGCTTACACCATGGTCAGCATGCTGCAGGATGTAGTCAGGCATGGAACGGGCATCCGCGCCATGCAGCTTGGCCGGCAAGACCTGGCCGGCAAGACCGGCACCACAAATGATTCCATTGATGCATGGTTTTGCGGCTTCCAGCCGACGGTGGTCGGTATCGCCTGGATGGGTTACGACCAACCGCGCAGTCTGGGCGACCGGGAAACGGGGGGCGGGGCAGCCCTACCTATCTGGATGAGTTACATGGGCAAGGTGCTTCAGGGTGTTCCTGAGGCCACTTACACCATGCCCGACAACATGGTTGAAGTGCATATCGATGCTGATGGTTACCGCGACGACAGCAGCCCGCGGGTCGAATATTTCTACAAGGAGAACGCCCCTCCCGCACGTGCCGTACCCGCACCCAGTCAGGAGGCCAAGCCGGCCGACACCGTCAGGGATCAATTGCTCTGAAACCAGTATGCGCAAAGAACGTACGCCTAGGGAATATGTGAATCGCCGCGATCTGATGCGCGAGCAACTTGCGCATCAGGCTGCCAAGCTGATGGCGGAGGATGGCATCACCGACCACGCATTTGCCAAACGCAAGGCTGCCCGGCAACTGGGTGCCGCAGACACACAACACCTTCCCAGCAATCAGGAGGTGGATGACGCCCTGACCAGTTATCGCGCGCTTTATCAGCATGACATCCACCCGGATATACTGTTTCAGCTTCGAGAGGAAGCGTTGGACACCATGCACCTGCTGGCGGATTTCCATCCCTATCTGACCGGATCGGTATTGAACGGCACGGCCGGCCGACAATCAGATATCAACCTTTTGCTGTTTAGCGACGATGCAAAGGCCGTCTTGCTGTTCCTGCTTAAGCACAAGATCGATTTCGAGGACGGAGCATGGAAAGTGCGGGTCAATGGCAGGGAAGAAACCGTGCCGAGCTATACCCTGATCAATGAATCCGGAACGCAAACCCATATTGTCGTCCTGCCGGAAAACGCTCGCCACAGCGGCAGTCGCCATCCCGAAACCCATGCGGATATTGCAGCGGTGCAAGCTTTGCTGACGTGTTGATACGCAGGATTAAACTCAGTCTTTCAGCCACCTAGCCGCATCCAGCGCAAAGTAGGTCAGTATCCCGTCCGCCCCGGCACGCCTGAATGAAAGCAAGGCTTCCAGCACGCAGGCTTTTTCGTTTAGCCAGCCGTTTTGCGCCGCCGCCTTGAGCATGGCATATTCTCCGCTGACCTGATAGACAAAGGTCGGCGCTTTGAATTCATCCTTCACGCGGCGCACAATATCGAGGTAGGGCATGCCAGGTTTCACCATCACCATGTCCGCCCCTTCCTGCAAGTCGAGACCGACTTCCCACAGTGCTTCATCTGAGTTGGCCGGGTCCATCTGGTAGGTGTATTTGTTCCCCGAGCCAAGGTTGCCGCTGGAACCCACGGCATCACGGAAAGGACCGTAAAAGCTGGAGGCATATTTGGCAGAATAAGCCATGATACGAGTATGGATATGCTTGTTGGCATCCAGAGTTGCCCGTATTGCAGCAATACGGCCATCCATCATGTCCGAGGGCGCGACGATGTCTGCGCCGGCGGCGGCGTGGACTTTAGCCTGTTGCACCAGCACCGCAACGGTTTCGTCATTCAACACATAACCGCTTTCGTCGATCAGGCCGTCCTGCCCGTGGCTGGTGTAAGGATCAAGGGCAATGTCGGTCATCACGCCCAGTTCCGGAAACTTCATTTTCAGCGCGGCAACCACGCGCGGTACGAGGCCGTTCGGATTGCAGGCTTCTCGAGCGTCCAGGCTCTTCAGCGGCGCGTCGATCACCGGGAATATCGCCATGACTGGTATTCCCAGTTGCACGCATTGCTCGGCATCCTTGAGCAGCAAATCCAGCGTCTTGCGCTGCACACCCGGCATGGACTTTACATCCTCGACCTTGTTGCTGCCCTCCAAAACAAAAACCGGGTAAATCAAGTTATTCGATGTAAGCGCATACTCTCTCATAAGGTCGCGCGTAAAGCCATCATGTCGCATACGCCGCATGCGTTTGTGAGGGTATTGCCCTAATGTTTGCATGATTTTCCTAAAAATATTGTTTTTTTCGGAACTAATTCAGAAACCGCTTATCTTATTGACTGAATGATGTGAGTCATTCCACGTTTCTCCTCCCTGAGCGTGTGTCTTAACTCTGTTGAGACTTTGCCCCTGGCCTCCCCCTTTGGCTGGGGGCATTTTTTTGCCCAGAATTCAAAATACCGTCCCCATACGTTGTTGCACTCAAATAATCTTGCTTGCATACCACCGTGTATGCGGCGCTGCGATCATTTTTCACGCGCCTGGTCTGGCTTGGGCATTTTGGACTTTCCTGCAAACCAGTTTGCAATCACACCTTCTGCCTCTTCCACACCCAATTTTTTCAAACTGGAAAACAATTGCACGGTGCATTGCGGGAAATACTCGGCAAGATGGGATTTTACCCGATTCAATGTCAGCGTGGCTTGTTGCCTGCTGAGTTTGTCAGACTTGGTCAGCAGGATATGCACCGGCTTGCCGGTCGGCGCAAACCAGTCGAGCATATTCTCATCCAGTTCTGTCAAGGGGTGACGGGAATCCATGATCACCACCAGGCCGCAGAGCTCCTCGCGCGTTTGCAAATATTCACTGAGCAACCCTTCCCAATGACGTTTGCTTTCGGGCGGCACTTTGGCAAAACCATAACCTGGCAAGTCCACGAGAAAGCGATCATTGCCCTCCTCATTTTTCCCAAGCGAAAAATAATTCAGATGCTGGGTACGCCCCGGTGTCTTGCTGGTATAGGCAAGCCGCACATGATTCGCGAGCGTATTGATCGCGCTCGACTTGCCCGCATTGGAGCGTCCGACAAATGCGACTTCCTTGCCGCCATGCTGCGGCAGGTCCCTGATCTGATTGACGGTGGTGAAGAATGCCGCCTGTGAAAAAATGCCCATTACTTCCAGGATTTGAAAATCTTGTCGGCTGCGGCTATGGTCGCTGCGATATCCGCCTCGGTATGTGCGGCCGAAACGAAGCCAGCCTCGAAAGCCGATGGTGCAAGATACACCCCTGCCTCACGCATGGCGTGAAAGAACCGATTGAAGGCTGCCTTGTCGCAGCCCATCACCTCGGCGTAGCTGGTTGGCATCGCCTTGCTGAAATAAAGGCCGAACATTCCACCTATCGATTGCGCGCAGAATGCAACATCGTGCGTCTTCGCGCTGGCCGACAAACCTTCGGTCAACTGCATCGCCAGTTTGGACAGGTTCTCGTAAAAACCCTTGGCTTGGACGAGCTTGAGCGTAGCCATACCGGCAGCGACCGCGACCGGATTGCCGGACAACGTACCTGCCTGGTACACCGGACCCAGCGGAGCCAGACATTGCATGACGTCGCGGCGCCCGCCGAATGCGGCAGCGGGCAATCCGCCGCCCATCACTTTGCCCAGCGTCATCAGGTCCGGTTTGATGCCGTAATGGCCTTGTGCGCCCTGCAATCCGACCCGGAAGCCGGTCATCACTTCATCAATAATCAGTACTGCGCCATGCTCGGTACACTGCTTGCGCAAAGCTTTCAGGAACTCGTGCTTGGGCGTGACCAGATTCATGTTGCCTGCCACGGGTTCGACGATCACGGCGGCGATCTCCTTGCCCATCTCGGCGAATGCGCGTTCCAAACCTGCGGCATCGTTGTAATCCAGTACCGTGGTCAGCGCGGCGATCTCTGCAGGCACACCGGACGAACTCGGTTGGCCGAAGGTCAGCGCTCCGGAGCCAGCTTTCACCAGCAAGCCATCCGAATGACCATGATAACAACCTTCGAATTTGATGATGCGGCTGCGGCCGGTAAAGCCGCGCGCCAAACGTATCGCCGACATTGTTGCCTCGGTGCCGGAACTCACCAAACGCACCATTTCCAGGTTTGGCAACAGCTTGCACAACAGTTTCGCCATGTCCAGTTCAGCTGCAGTCGGCGCGCCAAAACCCAATCCCTGGGCTGCCGCATCCTGCACCGCCTTGACTACGTCGGGATGACAGTGCCCCACGATCATCGGGCCCCATGAACCGACGTAATCGGTATAGCGCTTGCCATCCGCGTCCCATACATAGGCGCCCTGACCGCGCTGGAAGAACAGCGGCGTGCCGCCGACCGAACGGAATGCGCGGACCGGCGAATTCACACCGCCCGGAATAAATTTCTGGGATTCATCGAAAAGCTCTTGATTATGTGAGGTCATGTTGTTTCGTTCCGTCTGTAGGACTATGTTCAGGGTAATTTAAATTTGCAAACTGCCGCGCAGCATTCTGAATATCGGCCGCATCAAATACCGCGGAAATCGCTGCAAGGGCATCTGCGCCGGCTTCCAGCAACTGCGCTCCGTTTTGGGCGGTTATACCCCCTATGGCCACCAAAGGAAGCGCAATCTCGCGGCGGGCCTGGCGCAACAAGCCGTGAGAGGCGGCGACCGCATGCGGCTTCACGGTTGAGGCGAAAAAACTGCCGAATGCGACATAACCGGCCCCTTGGCGAACCGCTTCATACGCCAAATCCAATCGATTATAACAAGATACGCCAATCAGCTTCGCGCCGCCCAACTGTGCACGAGCGGTTGTCAGACTGCCGTCATTGCCTCCAAGATGAACGCCGTCCGCATCAACCTGCCGCGCCAATAACGCATCGTCGTTGATAATCAGCGGAACGGAGAATTCCGCGGTCAGGCTTCGTAATGCTGATGCTTGTTCGAGTCTTAACGTTGCAGTTGCGGCCTTGTTGCGGTACTGCAATATGCGCGCCCCGCCGGACAACGCCAACCTCACCTTGCGCAACAACTCAGCGGTATCGGGCTCGTCAGGGGTAATTGCATACAAGCCTTTAATCGGGTCGCTCTTCCTGCTCATCTTCTTCGCCGCGCGCCCAAAACAAACGATCCGGAATGTGCTGACCCATGCCCGGACGAAAGCCGGCATTCAAGGATTGCCAAGTGTATTCCTGCGCCTCCTTGACCGCTTCCGGCACTCCCACACCTTGAGCCATCAATGCCGCAATCGCCGATGCGAGTGTGCAACCGGAGCCGTGATAGATGCCCGGCAAGCGAGCCCAGCTATCGTTGCTGACGACTCCGCGCTCGCTGTACAAAGTATTGATGACCTTCGGCGTCTGTTCATGGGTACCGGTGATCAGCACATACTCGCAACCCATGCGCAATATCCGTTTGGCGCATTCCTCCAGCGAGGGGTCGTCTTCTTCATTGTCCTCGTCCAGCGCAAGTCGTCGCGCTTCCATGCTGTTCGGCGTGATGATGGTCGTCTGCGGGATCAACAGCTCGCGCATCGCATCCAGCATGTCTTCATTCGCCAATTCGTCGCCGCGTCCCGAAGACAGCACGGGATCGAGCACCAGCGGAATATCCGGATAGTCCGCCAATATCTCCGCAATCGCCGCGATGTTTTCCACGCTGCCGAGCAAACCGATCTTGAATGCCGCAACCGGCACATCCTCCAGCATCGCGCGCGCCTGGTCCACCACCCAATCTGGTTCGATCGGCAATACATCATCCACGCCGCTGGTGTCCTGCACGGTTATTGCGGTGACAACCGACAACGGGTGGCAGCCCATGCTGGAAATGGTCAACAGGTCCGCCTGCAAGCCCGCACCACCGCTCGGGTCGGATGCGGAGAAAGTCATTACCAACGGGAACGATTCAGGCATGATCTGGAATATGGGTATGATGCGCGACGGCTGGTATTTTACCCTATATGATGGCGACTACCGAATACAATCATGACTTCAAATGGAGGACATCAGATGCGCATACTGCACACCATGCTGCGCGTGGTCGACCTGGACAAATCGCTCGCGTTCTATACCGGCATACTCGGCATGAAGTTGCTGCGGCGTCATGACTACCCAGACGGGAAATTCACGCTGGCTTTCGTCGGCTACACAGACGAGGTCAGCGGGGCAGTGATCGAACTCACCCACAACTGGGGCGTGGAAAAATACGAGTTGGGCAATGCCTTTGGCCATATCGCCATTGCGGTGGAAGATGCCTATGCTGCCTGCGAAAAGATCAAAGGACTCGGCGGCAAGGTGGTGCGCGAAGCGGGTCCGATGAAGCATGGAAGCACCGTGATCGCATTTGTTGAGGACCCGGACGGCTACAAGATCGAACTGATCCAGAAGAAAAGTTAGCGCCCTGATTCTGTCACTACCGTAGCCTGTCACTGCCCGATTCCGCAATCAGGAAACCCGATGCCTCGCATCAAGGTCATTCGCCACCCGGACAAAATCTTCCACTGCCAGATTCTCGGCGCGCAATTGCGGAGCGATCCCCAGTCTTGCAAAATCCGCCTCATTGAGATATCCGCGCAGCGTATTGCGCAGTGTCTTGCGCCGTTGCCCGAATGCCGTCCTGACGATCGCGGCAAACAGTTTTTCATTGGGCACCGATATCTCAGAAGGGGGGAGGGGAATCATGCGCACAATGGCCGAATCCACCTTGGGCGCGGGACGGAACGATTCGGGCGGAACGTCGATCAGCTTTTCCATCCGGAAGCGGTATTGCAGCATCACCGACAGCCTCCCGTATTCCGGCGTGGAGGGCTCGGCCACCATGCGTTCAACCACTTCGTTCTGCAGCATGAAATGCATGTCCTTTATACGTTCTGCATACGCCGCAAAATGAAACAGCAACGGCGACGAGATGTTGTAGGGCAGATTTCCGACGATGCGCAATGGCGGTTGCAGTGTCGCAAAATCGAATTCAAGCGCATCTCCGGCATGGATAACAAGCTTGTCTTTCGGGTAATCACTCTCCAGCCGCGCGATGATATCCCGGTCGATCTCCACCACATGCAGATGATTCAGTATCTTCAGCAACGGACGCGTCAGCGCCCCCAGCCCGGGGCCGATCTCGACCATATTGTCCCCGGGCTCGGGATGGATCGCTGCAATGATGTCGCCGATGATTCGCCCATCAACAAGAAAATTCTGGCCAAAACGCTTCTTGGCTTGATGGCTCATCGCGGATGCCTGCAATCACGATCCGGTAACGGCTGATACGCGTTGCGTATGGCGCCAAAGCGAGGATTTTCCCGGGACTTATGCGCGCTCATATTCCGCCATCTGGTTTGTCGACATTTGTGCGGCCAGCCTGATCGCTTCCAGCAGGCTGCCGACGTCTGCGTTTCCGGTACCCGCGATATCCAGAGCCGTGCCGTGATCCACTGACGTCCGTATGATGGGCAGGCCGAGCGTGACGTTCACACCCTGTCCGAAGCTGGCATGTTTCAGCACTGGCAGGCCCTGGTCGTGATACATGGCAAGCACGCAGTCGCACTGCGCCAGTTTTTGGGGCGTGAACAGGGTATCGGCAGGCAGCGGCGCGCTGACGTTCATTCCTGCGGCGCGCAATTTGTCCAGCACGGGAATCATCACCTCGATCTCCTCACGCCCCAAGTATCCGCCTTCGCCCGCATGCGGGTTCAGGCCCGCCACCAGTATGCGCGGATGAGCAATGCCAAAGCGGTGCTGCAAGTCATGCTGAATGATGTGCAGCACGTTCTCCAGCAACGCTGCGTTGATCGCCGCAGCCACGTCTTTCAGGGGGAGATGCGTAGTGGCCAGGGCAACGCGCATACCGCCACCGACCAGCATCATCACCACCTGCCTGGCTCCGGTCTGTTCGGCGAGAAATTCCGTGTGCCCGGAGAAATTGATCCCCGCATCATTGATGATGCCCTTGTGTACCGGCGCAGTGACCATACCGGCAAATTCCGCGTTCTGGCAGCCTATCACCGCGCGGCGCAGCGTGGCCAGCACATATTCACTGTTGGCAGCATTGAGTATCCCCGGATGACATGCCGCAGCGAGCGGTTCATGCAGGACAATCAGGGTGTTTGGCTGGACAGCACTTTCTGGCGACGCAGGATAATCCAGGACTTGAAGGGGAACATGAAGCTGTGCCGCGCGTTGCTGCAGCAGATATTTATCTGCAATGATAACCAGCGGTATTTCGGGTGGCACAGCGGCAAGCTGCACGCACAGATCAGGCCCTATCCCAGCCGGTTCGCCAGCGGTAATAACCAACGGCGCCTGATTCGAAACGGCGATCACCGCTTACTTGTTCGGATCCAGACGGTATTCGATGAACGCCCGGTCACGCAATTGGCGCAGCCAGTCCTGGAACAGCTCGTCCGACTTAAACGTGCCGATGGCAATGCGGGCCTGTTCGCGCTTTTGCTGCTCGCTGACATCCTCGTTGCGCCGCGCCAGCACCTGGATCAGGTGCCAACCGAATTGCGACTGCACCACGCCCATTTCACCGGGCTTCAATTTGTTCATTTCCGCCTCGAATTCCGGAACCGTCTCACCCGGGGAAAGCCAGCCCAGGTCGCCGCCCTGCTGTGCGCTTCCGTCCTGCGAATACCTTCTGGCCTGCTCGGCGAAATCCGCACCGGCTTCGATGCGCTGCTTGATTTCCAGGATGCGCTTTTTGGCTTCAGCTTCAGGCAATATCTCGCTGGTCCGGATCAGAATATGACGCGCATGGGTTTGCGTGATCACAACCGGCGCATTGGCACTGCGTTTTTCCAGAAGCTTGAGGATATGGAATCCGCTGGAGCTGCGCAGCACCCCGGAAATTTGACCCGGCTTCAAGTTTTGCAATGCGCTCATGAACAGCGGAGGAATGGTATCGCCGGAATGCCAGCCCAGATCCCCGCCTTTCAGCGCGTCCTTGGCGTCCGAAATACTTGCCGCAACTTGCGCGAAATCCGCACCGCCATTCAATTTGGCCAGCGCCTGATTGGCACGTTCACGCGCGGCCTGGATTTTATCAGCGCTTGCCTGCTCGGGCACCACGACGAAAATGTGTGCAAGATGGAACTCTTCCCCTTCACTGCCTAGTCTGGCCTTGTTGGCGAGATAATCGTCCACATCTTTGTCGCTGACCACGATATTACTTTCAACTTCACGTTTGCGTAACCGCGTGGAAATGATTTCACTGCGGATTTCTTCACGGAATTTTTTGTAATCCACACCATCCGCTTCAAGCTTGGCGCGGAATTCGGCCAGGGTGGAAAATTTGTTCTGCTGCGCAATGCGTGTAATTGCCTGGTCCAGCTGTGAATCGTCCACCCTGACGCCATTTTCCTTGGCATATTGGCGCAACAGCATATCGCTGATCATGCGCTCAAGAATTTGCTTTTGCAGCACATCGGTCGCGGGCAACGGGGTCTTCTGTTTTTCCAATTGGCGAATCACGTCACGCATATGATCTTCAAGTTCATAACGGGTAATCACGTCGTCGTTGACCACTGCAACCACCGAATCGATATCCCCAACCTGTTGTTGCGAACCCGCAGTCGGACTGCCGGGTTTCGCTTCGCGCATCGTTGTCGTACTCTCCACCCTCATGGACGGTAAATCTGCAGCATATGCAGCTTGGGCGGCAAACAGCACAAGCCACATCATCAGAAATTTTATTTGCATCAATCGTCTTTCATTCATCAGGGTGAAACAACTTGCGGGGCTCCAATGGCTGCCTTGTCATTCAATTTGGTATATCCGGGCACGCTTTGTTTGAGCATATCCAGTGGATCCGAGCCGACTTTGACAAAGTCATTCAGCTCAAGTTGCAGGAAAAACCCGGTATTGGATTGTTGTGTTGCCGTGGCAAAACGTTGCGCCACCAGACGCAGCGTCCAGCAGGCCTGATTATACTCAAGCCCGCCGATCGCATCCAGAATTCTGGAGTCCTGCAGCGAATAGTTCCAGCGGGCCACGCCGTGCCAATGGCCGAAAATCGGCCATTGAGTGGATAGGAGGATCTGGCGCAACCCGCCCGTATCAACGGTGTAGGGTATTCCATTGATCAAAGTGTAGGGTACGCCGCCGATGGTGGGGTAAGTGATCCCGTTCAGCGTGGTATAGCCAGTGGGCGTGACGGGTGCTCCTCCCGGAATCAGTGCACCGGAGGTTCCGCGCGAGAAGCGATAGCCAAAATTTAGCACTTTGCCGGGTTCCGGACGATAGCTCGCGGAAATGTTGTACAGCTGAACCTGGGACTGATTGGGATCGAACTGAATCTCGCTGTCCATATTCCATTGCCTGTTCACGCGCCCGGAAAGCGCCAGCAGAATGTCCGAATTGCTGGTCGTTTGGGGAGCGTCAAGATTGACTTGGGGCGAGGTGAAGCTGAATCTTTCACCTATCATTGCCTTCAGGCGCTCCATTCCGCTTTCCTGTTCCAGCAGACGCGAGGTCAACGCCATCGTGAGCTGATTGGCATCGCCGACCCGGTCGTTGCCAAAAAACCGGTTCTCCATGAACATATCGGCGAAGCTGAAATCCGCCTGCGCCGTATCGAAATTGGGCAATTGCGATTGGTCCTTGTAGGGCACATAAACATAAAATGCACGCGGCTCCAGCGTCTGAACATAGCCGTTATTGAACAGATTCACCTCGCGTTCGAAAGCAACGCCGCTGTCCAGGCTGAAAATCGGCAGCGTACTCGATAGACTCGACGATACTCCGGTGTTGTTCGCGCCCATCGCGTAATACGTGCTGTGCAAGGACACTTTCGGGGTCACGTAATATGCCGGCGTGCTGACCAGCGGATAACTGACACTGGGGTCAAGCATCAGGCGACTGGCATTCACCATGGTGGGATGGATGAAATTCACGAATTCGCCGTCAAAATTAACGTTAACGCCGGCGTAGTTTTGCCGTGCATCGAGTGTCAGTTGCGGCGCGCGGGTATAAGGCACGACAATTGGCGCTGTGGGGTCTTGCAGAGTTTGGTAGTGCTGCACGCGCGCCATCGCATCCCCCCAGCTGCCGCTATAGTTAACTCCGCCTTCCTGCAGCAGGTTGACCTGCGAAGTGGCATTGATCGTATTGCCCAGGTCGCGAAAATAATTATTGTCACTGGCGCTGGAATAATTCAGATAACCATCCAGATTTTTGGTCAGTGCCTGATCGTGATTCAGGTTTACGTACGAACGGCTGGTTTGCGTAATTTTGTCGTCGGGCAACACGTCAACTTCCAGTACGCCGTGATAGCCCGGCTCCAGATAGCGAAATTCGTTGTTGAACATCAGGCCGCGCTTGGCCATTATTTGCGGTGCAAGCGTCGCATCGAAGTTGGGCGCAATGTTCCAATAAAATGGCAGGGTGATCTGGCTGCCACTGGTGCTTGTCCCGCCAATTATCGGCGACAGAAATCCCGACATGCGCTGGCCGCTCAGCGGAAAATTCATCCATGGCGAGTAAAGAATCGGCACCCCCTTGAACTCAACCAGCGCGCTGTGCGCCACACCAACCTGCCGGTCACGGTCGATATCCAGCAACCCCATGCTCATCATCCAGTCGTCGTTCCCCGCCGGACAGGTGGTATAGGTGGCATTGTCGAGGCTGTAGTGCAAGCGGTCCTGTACCTGGAGCGTATCCGCGGAACCGCGCGAATCATTTTCCTTCAGGAAGTATTGCGGCTGTTCCATGGCCCCGCTGTTTTTGTCCATATTGAACATCAAATGCGGTCCGCTCATCGTATTGCCATCCAACTTCAATGTCACCGCGCCGCGCGCATCGATTTCATGGGTGGTTTGATTGAACAGCAGGGTATCGGCCCGTATCGATTTGCCGTCCTGGCTTATCGTGGCATTTCCGCTCGCCTCGATCTGTTCGTTCGTCTTGCCCGCCAGTTTGTCGGCCTCGATAACCGCGGGGCCTTCCTGGCCGGATTTCGTCGGTGCGGCGGGTTTAGTGTCCGTGTGCGGATCGGGCAGGTCTGCATCCGCGTAGCAATGCTGCGCAATGCAAAACATCAGGACAATGAAAGGATGGCTGAATCGAAACCGCATAACGCGCAGCAATAAATAGTAAGGTGATAAACTCTTGCCAGTTTATCATCAAGTCCCCATGAGAGCCCGTTATGCAACGCCAGCAACAGCTTACCAAGTGGCTGCACAGCCTGTTCCCGAACGAACCATTCACGCTTGCCCCCGCCTCGGCCGATGCCAGCTTCCGCCGCTATTTTCGGGTCACGCTTCAGAAACATGAACAAAACGATGGACTTGCCCATCGCCGCGGGCAGCCTGATATGCATGGCGTCTCCAAGCTGGTTGGATCGTTCATCGCAATGGATGCCCCGCCGCAACGCGAAGACTGCCGCCCTTTCCTGCATGTCGCCAGACTTTTTGAAGCTGCCGGAGCGCATGTCCCGCACCTGTATGCGCAAGACCTGGAACAGGGTTTCCTGCTGTTGTCCGACCTCGGCAACACCACCTATCTTCAAGCACTGGCTGGTGGAGAGGCCGGCATGGCGCGGACCCTGTACGGCGATGCCACCGATGCGCTGATCAATATCCAGCTCGCCTCGCGCGACAACGAATTGCCTCCCTACGGCGAAGCCCTGCTGATGCGCGAGATGCGCCTGTTCCCGGAGTGGTACATTGCCAAACACCTCAACGTCACGCTCGACGATGCCCAGAATGCCAAACTTGAAGCGGTCTTCGCGCGCATCATCGCCAACAACCTCGCCCAGCCGCGCGTCTATGTGCACCGCGACTATCATTCCCGCAACCTGATGAAACTCGAGGACAGCAATCCCGGAATACTGGACTTCCAGGACGCGGTATACGGCCCGATCACCTACGACCTGGCATCACTGTTCAAGGATGCCTATATCCGCTGGGAAGAGGCCGACATCATCGACTGGCTGGTACGCTACTGGGAGAAGGCCAGAAAGGCCGGCCTGCCGGTGCACAACGACTTTTCCGAGTTTTACCGCGATTACGAATGGATGGGCGTGCAGCGCCACCTCAAGGTGCTGGGTATCTTCGCGCGGCTATACCACCGCGACGGCAAGGACGGTTACCTGAAGGACCTGCCGCTGGTCATGTCCTATTTGCGCGCTGCCTGCGCGCGCTATATCGATCTCAAACCGCTGCTGAACCTGCTCGACACGCTGGAACCGCAGATCAGCAAAGAGGGCTACACATTTTGAAAAAATCCCGCCCATGCGTCGCGAGCAGTCCGAAGACCAATGAGCCGCGCAGCAGCCTGGGCGGGATTTTTTGTTCGAGCACGACAAAATGAAAGCCATGCTTCTGGCAGCCGGACGCGGAGAACGCATGCGCCCGCTCACCGACCACACCCCCAAACCGTTGCTGGAAGTCGCCGGCAAGCCGCTGATCGTCTGGCACATCGAAAACCTGGTCCGGGTCGGCATACGCGAACTGGTGATCAACCACGCCCACCTCGGCATGCAGATCGAACAGGCATTGGGCGACGGCAGCCGGTTTGGCGCGCACATTGAATACTCGCCCGAAGCGCATGCGCTGGAAACCGCCGGCGGCATCGCCAATGCGCTGCATATGCTCGGTGCGGAACCGTTCGCCGTGATCAACGGCGATATCTTCTGCGATTACGATTTTGCCCTCCTGCACGAACGCGCTGAAGCGATTCAGGCCAGCGCCGATAGCGCGCATCTGGTACTGGTGAACAATCCGGCACAGCATCCCGGCGGAGATTTCGGTTTGTCAGGCAATCGCATCACGGATGCCACACCCAGATTCACTTTCAGCGGCATCGGCATCTACCAGCCCGCGCTGTTCGCCGGCATCCCGCGCGGCAGCATCGCGCCGTTGGCGCCGTTATTGCGCACCCAGATCGCGCTTGAAAAGGTCAGCGGCGAACACCATAAGGGATTGTGGGTAGATGTCGGCACGCCAGAGCGGTTGGCCGAACTCGACAGACAGATGAGGACATAGCACAATACAACATGAACTTTGACCCCACCCTATATGCGCGGCGGCGCGCCCGTCTGCTGGATAAGGTCCAGCACGGAATCGCAATCATCCCCACCGCCCCCGAAGTGGCGCGCAATGCCGACACGCATTACGACTATCGCCACGACAGCAATTTTTTTTACCTGAGCGGATTCACCGAACCGGAAGCGGTTTTGGTATTGGTTGCAGGCGATCAATCAAAATCCATCCTGTTCTGCCGCGAAAAGAATCTGGAACGCGAAATATGGGACGGACACCGTTTTGGTCCCGATGCGGCCCGGGAACAGTTCGGATTCGATGCGGCCTATCCGGTCGAACAGCTGGACGAGAAACTTGCCGAGCTGATCGGCAACCAGCCCGCGCTGTTTTATCCGATGGGCTTGGATGCCGGATGGGACCGGCGCATCCTGGAATTGCGCGGCAGCGTGCAGCAAAAGATACGCAGCGGCATCCGTGCGCCTGACCAGATCCGCGACGTGCGCATGCTGCTCAGCGAGATGCGTTTGTTCAAGGATGAGCACGAACTGGACATCATGCGCCGCGCCGCGGCGATCTCCACCGCAGCGCACAAGCGCGCGATGCGTTTCACCCGCCCCGACATGTTCGAATACCAGATCGAAGCGGAACTGCTGCACGAATTCTGCAGCCACGGGGCGCGCCATCCCGCCTACACCTCCATCGTCGCGGGCGGTGCGAACGCGTGCGTGCTGCATTATGTCGGGAACAATGCCCGGCTCCGCGACGTCGACCTGCTGCTGATCGATGCCGGCTGCGAACTGGACGGCTATGCCTCCGACATCACGCGCACCTTCCCGGTCGGCGGAAAGTTCAGCGCGGAACAAAAAGACGTGTACGAGATCGTGCTGGCCGCCCAGGCTGCCGCGATCGCCGCCGCCAAGCCGAACCAGAACTGGAACGCGCCGCACGATGCCGCGCTGCGCGTCCTGTCGCAGGGTTTCATCGACCTGAAGTTGTGCCACGGCAGCGTGGATGCCATACTGGAAAGCGAGAGCTACAAGAAGTTCTACATGCACCGCACCGGCCACTGGCTGGGCATGGACGTGCACGATGTCGGCGACTACAAGATCGGCGACGACTGGCGGCCGCTGCAACCCGGCATGGTGTTGACCGTCGAACCCGGCTGCTACATCCGCCCCGCCGACGATGTGCCGATGCCGCTGTGGAACATCGGCATCCGCATCGAGGACGATGTGGCGATCACCGCACAGGGCAATGAAGTGCTGACCGGTGCCGCACCGAAAACGGTGGCTGCGATCGAAGAACTGATGAAAAAATAAATGGCGCTTGTTGAAGCGTTGAACAAGCGTTGCGAGCAGGCCGAAGTGGAAGGAGCCGCGCAACGCATGACGAGACATACCATAAGGGTAGGCGAGGAGTAAGTGAGCACGAGACATCCCAATTTGGACGCACAGCAGCTTGAGCAATGCTGCAACTATGATATCGCCATCATCGGCGGTGGCCCGGTCGGCGCCGCGCTGGCGCAGGCGTTGCGGGGCAGCAAACTCAAGGTCTGCGTGCTCGAAGCACGCCCGGCTGGTTCCACCAGCCAGGATGCGCGCGCGCTGGCCCTGTCCTATGGCAGCCGCTTGCTGTTGGCCCGTCTCGGCATCTGGGAAGCGCTGCAGGATGTCTCGCCGATACGCACGATCCACATCTCGCAAAAGCAAAGCTTCGGCCGCGCGGTGTTGCATGCGGAAGAATTAAATGTGCCGGACCTCGGCTACGTGCTGCCCTATCCGGCGCTGCAGGATGCATTGACCGCCGCAATGCAACACAGCAGTGTTGCATCGATCTACGGGGCCAGCGTCACGCAACTTACCAGCGAAGCCGATCATGCCGCCATCAGCTATCAGCAGGATGGCGCCGAACACAAGCTGATGACACGGCTCGCGGTGGTCGCCGACGGCGGCAAGCTGCTGGCGCAGCAATTTCCGCCGAAGATGCGCGACTACGGACAAAGCGCGCTGATCACCCACATTACCTGTTCTGCGCCGAAACCCGGCACCGCGTTCGAGCGCTTCACGCCGCAGGGGCCGCTGGCGCTGCTGCCCTTCAAGGTTGGCTACGAGCTGGTCTGGACTGCACCGCACCAGGCCGCGCAGGAAATGCTGGTATGGGACGATGCGAAGTTCCTGGAAGCGCTGCACCAGCACTTCGGCGACCGCGTCGGTGAATTCCTGACTGTCGGCAAGCGCACTTGTTTCCCGCTCGGCCTGAGGCGCGCGCCGCAGCAGGCGCCGATGCCGCATGTGGTGCTGCTCGGCAACGCCGCGCAAACGCTGCACCCGGTCGCCGGACAGGGCTTCAACATGGGTCTGCGCGACGCGTGGGAACTGGCCCAGGAGATACTCGATGCCAAACCGGAAGAACTGGGCGCCGAGAAAATGCTCGCCGCCTACCGTGCGGACCGCCGCACCGACCGAGAAGCCGGGATACGCTTTACCGATGGGCTGGTGCGGCTGTTCTCCAACGACCTGCCGTTAGTCAGTGCCGGCCGCGCCGCCGCGCTCACCGCGCTGGATTGTTTGCCGTTTGCGAAAAAATTCGTCGCGAAGCGGATGATGTTTGGGGCGAATGGGTAGCTAGTGTTGTTTGATTAGTCAGATCAAAAAGCAAAATCCAGTTCGCCGGTGGTAGACCGGTAAAAGTCGCGGGGCGCGGCCCCGCGAAGTTGATTTTTGTCGTCCATCCTTCGTTACACTGCGTGCAACACTCAGGACAAAAGTCCTAGGATAATTCCAACACCACCGGCACATGATCCGACGGCCTCTCCACCTTCCTCGGCGCCTTGTCGATCACACAACTCCTGCATTGCGCCACCAGCGCGTCGCTGATCAGGATATGGTCGATGCGCAAACCGCGGTTGCGGCGGAAAGCCATCATCCGGTAGTCCCACCAGGTGAATGATTTCTCCGGCTGCTCGAACAACCGGAAGCTGTCGTGCAGGCCGAGCTTGATCAGGTTCTGGAAATGGATACGCTCGGCTTCGCTGACCAGCACATTGCCCTGCCACACCACCGGGTCGTGCACATCGCGGTCTTCCGGCGCGATATTGTAGTCGCCCAGCACCGCCAGCTTCGGGTAGCGCTTCAGTTCTTCCTTCAGCCAGTTGCGCAGCTTGTCGAGCCAGCCCAGCTTGTAGTAATACTTGTCGGAATCGACCGCCTGCCCGTTGGGCACATAGACACAGATCACGCGCACATCGTTGAAGGTGGCCGCGATCACGCGCTTCTGGTCGTCGCCATGATCGGGGATGCCGTGCTGCACTTCGCCGGCCGGCGTTTTGCTCAGGATTGCGACGCCGTTATAGGTCTTCTGCCCGCTGAATATGCTGTGGTAACCCGCCGCCTCGAGTTCGGACTGCGGGAAATCGCTGTCCTGCTGCTTGGTTTCCTGCAGGCACAACACGTCGACCGGATTCGCGGCCAGCCAGTCCAGCACGTGCGGCAGTCGGACTTTCAGTGAATTGACGTTCCAAGTCGCGATACGCATGGCAAAAGATCATGTATTCAACGGGCGCTCATGTTACCGCGATTCTGCATGGTCATCGAAAATTCAATGGGCGATCATCTTGCTTTTCTTTCGCGCCAGTCGGCCAGCCAGTAACAGCAAAGCGGCGGGATCACAACCGTATCGTTTTCCGGGTGGACGGGCGCGCCCGAGCAAAGGTCCTTCATTCCGTCCGGGTTGAAGAAGCCATGAGGCTTCAGCTCGGCGGTATGCATGGTCTGCGGCGCAACGTTGAAATTGGCGGCCACCAACACCCTGTTGCCGCTGTTCTGCGGGTCCACCCTGGAAAACACCAGCAGGTTGGGGTTGTCCACCGCCAGCAGCTGGCGATTGTCGAAATCAGCAAATGCGGTCAGCTCCTTGCGCAGCGCGATCATCTTTTTCAGTGCATTGAAGATACGGAATTCCACCGTGCCCTGCTGGTGGCGTTTCTCCGCCTTGGTCCAGTCGAAATGCGAACGATTCATCCAGCGATTGTCATCGCGCTCGTCCGGGTCGGCGAGATATTCCAGGCTGTTGAGTGTGCCGATCGCGTCGCCGTAATAGAGCAGCGGGATGCCGCCGAACGAAAGTATCATGCTGTGCAGCAGCAGGATGGTATTGATGGCGGCATCGATGGCTTCTGCATCCTGTTTTTCGAGCGCGGTTTCCAGCCCGACCAGGGATGCCAGCGAACCGGAGATGCGCGCATCGCCGGTTTTGGGGTTGTCGCCGAACGGCAGGCCGCGCGCAGGAGAGCCGGCGAATTTTCCGGTGAAATAGTCGACCAGGAATCGCCGGTGCTGCACCGGGTCGTAACCGGACAGCACGATATCGTTGTCGGAAAATCCCAGGCCGATGTCGTCGTGGCAGCGCACGTAATTCAGCCAGGTCGCGCGTTCCAGCTTTTCGGGCAGGCTTTTGATGCCGCGGTTCAGCAGGTTCGCGTTCTTGGTTGCGACCGCATCCCATAGCAGTGCCATGAACGTGGCGTTGTAGGCGATCTCGCACTCCTTGGCATTGATCGCATCCTCACCGAAGTATTTTGCGATCTCGCCCGGCGCGACGATGGCTTCCGCGATGAATAACACCCCCGGCGCCGTCACCTGGCAGCAATCCTTCATCAGTTGCAGCAGCAGGTGGGCTTCCCGTTCGTTCTGGCAGGTGCTCCCGATCTTCTTCCACAGGAAAGCCACCGCATCCAGGCGCAGGATGTCCGCGCCCTTGTTGGCCCAGAACAGGATGATGTCGATCATCTCGATCAGCACTTCGGGATTGTGGTAGTTCAGGTCCCATTGGTAGCTGTTGAACACGGTCATCACCCACTTGCCCATTTCTTCATCCCAGGTGAAGTTCCCAGGCGCGTTATTGGGAAATATCTCCGGCATGGTCTCCTCGAAGATGTCCGGTGTCTCGCGGTCGTCGAACACGTAAAAATAATCCTGGTATTTCCTTTCCCCCCGGCGCGCCCGCTGCGCCCATTCGTGCTCGTTCGACGTATGGTTGACCACCACGTCGAGCACCAGCAGCATGTCGCGCTTCTTCAGGGAGCCGGCCAGTGACTCCACTTCTGCGGTGGTGCCGAAACGGGCATCGATCTTCTTGAAATCGCGTACCGCATATCCGCCGTCGCTTTTTCCCGGGGGACAATCGAGTATCGGCATGATGTGCAGCATGTTCACGCCCAATTCCTGCAGGTAGGGAAGTTTCGTGCGCAAGCCCTTCAGGTCGTCGGCAAAGCGATCGCAGTAGAGCGCGATCCCGACCCACTTCTGGCTGAGGAACCAGTTGTAATTCTTTTCACGGTCCAGATCTGACTTGCGCAGGTGAGGGGCCCGTTCGATATAGCGCAATGCCAGCATTTCGACCAGGCTGATCATCTGTTCCTTGAAATCGGGGCGGTCGCCGTACAGCAGGCGGAACAGGGAATGAATCGCGTAGAAATTCGCCCCAAGGCGGGTGAAGAAATGACGCAACCGAAGATTCCTGATCTCCGGTTTCAGCTCCACCAGTATTTCATTGAGCAGCGAGTGTGACACCTGTTCGTACATCAACAGCCTCTTGTTGTTGGTTTCAATTCAGGCCATGCAGCCAGGCATCCACATCCGGATGATAATGCGCGATACCCTCCAGGATGCCCGCACTGTAATTTCCGTTCATGCCGAGGTAGCCGCCCCCGGCGATATAGAGTGTGTCTTTGTGCGCTTGTTCCGCCAATTCCTTGATTTCATCGTCTGCGTTGGCCACCAGCACGGCAGGAATGGAACTCAGCAGCACGTCCAGATCGTTGCCGCTGTCACCGGCAAATATCGTGTCCTCAACGCCGAAGTCCTGTTGCTGCATCAGGAAACGTATCGCGTGCAGCTTGTTGGCGCTGGCCGGAAGCACATCCAGCAAGCCGACCCCGGCCTTTTGATCGATGCTCCAGATCAGGTTCGCCTTGATCTCTGCATACTTCAGCCTTGCATCCATCTCCCCAAGCAATTTTTTCGCATCCGTTTCGGGCGGAACATAGAAGCTGAGCTTGTGGCGGTTCTGCTTTTCCTTTTCCTGCAGGCGCAGCGCTGGGAATACACTCAGCCAGCTGTATAACTCGTCATGCGTCAGCCCCTGCCAGTCGGGCGCGATCTGAGCATCCCATTCGTCCGATTGCCGCCAACCGGCCGTATCGATCCGGTAGATCGTCGTGCCGACACCGGCGATGGCGTAATCCGGCCGCGGCAGGCCGAACTCGGCAATGGCCTGCTCGATCAACTCGCGGTGCCTGCCTGTCACATAAACAAGCGTGACTTCACGGCGATTCACCAGTTGTCTGAAGCGCTCCATGGCCTTGGGCGATTCGGTTTGTTTTCCATTCGGGATCAGTGTCCGGTCCAGGTCGGTGCATAGCAGAAATGGTTTCATGCTGCCGTCCTTTCCTGCACGCCGGCAAAGAATTTGTAGTGGTCTATCGCTTCCAGGATACCGGCGGCATGATGATGCTTCGAAAAGTAGATGTTATCGATGTCGGTCAAACCGGATAATTCATCGAGATGATGGTCATCGACCACAGCGCCCAAGGTGTTGCCGCGCAACATGTCCTCATCGGCGCCGGTGACACCGGCGACGAGGGTATTTTCCAGTGCAAAGCCGAGTTGCTCTGCGCACCAGCGCAGCGCAAGTCCCTTGGATGCGCGGACGGGCACCACATCGAAGAATTGCCCGAAGGAGAACACCGCATTCACGGCCTGTTCGTTGCGCAGCAAAGTCTGGCGGATTTCCTTGGCGTTCACCAGGGAATGATCGACGTAATAGCTGATCTTGAAGATGCTTTGGTTGATTTTCGGCTGCATCTTGAGGCCCGGCATTTCGGCCAGTATGTCCCGTACTGCCTGGGGATTCCACAGATGATTGATGTGTCGTTCCCAAGCTTCCGACATTGTCAGGCCCGGCGCATAGTGCACTTGCGTCCCCTGTCCGGTGATCAGCACATCGGGTTGCGGAATATTGTACTGGCGCAGCTTGGCCAGTGCGTCGTCGAGCAGGCGCCCTGTCGCAATGCCAAAAATGATGGATTTGCGGTGCTCGTGCATGCGCTGCAGCAGCACCGGCAGCGCCTCGCGGTCGCCGATCAGGTTCAGGTCGATGCTGGTGAATAACGCACGATTGCGATACATTTCGGCTCGCCTGCTGATGCTGACAGAAGTCACCGGCTCGGTTTTTTCCACCAGCGGACGGATCACGGAAAGGTATTTTTCCACATGCGCCTGCCAGGAGTAATGCCGGCGCACGCCTTGTATGCCGTTCTTTGCCAGGCGCCGCCATTCGGCTTTATCGCTCAGGGTTTGAAGTATCGTGCCTGCCATCTCCGTCTTGTCGAGCGGGTTGATGAGATGCCCATTCCGGCAATTCCTGATGATATCGACCGGCCCGCCGTCCTCGGTCGCCACGATGGGTGCGCCGCATGCCGCCGCTTCGATCAGCGTCAGCCCGAAAGGCTCGGTCAAGGCGGGATTGACGAACACACCGCGCGAGGTTGCCACGAGACGATATAGCACCGGAACATCGTCAGGTTTGTGATGCTTTGGATAGGCCACCTTGCCGTACAGGTCATACCTGTCGATCGCCAGCAGGATGTTCTCTAGTACCGATCCCGGGCCGCGCTCCATGTCCTGTATGTCGTCACGGTTACCCGCCACGATCATCAGGTTCGCGGCCTGCTGCAATTCTGGCGATCCGCCATAGGCTTCGATCAGTGCAACAATGTTCTTTCTGGGGTCGGGACGCGAAAGCGCCAGGATGATCGGCTTGTTGGGCTGTTCCAGGAAGCGCTTGAGCTCATTCGCGATATCGCTGTTTTTTTCGCTTCCCTGCGGCGGAAAGAATTTCTCCATATCCGTCCCGGGCGGAATCACCCGCATGCGTTCCGGTTGATAGAAGTCATAAAGGCCGTATTGTTGCTCGATCTCCTGCTGTGTGCTGGTAATGACCCGTTCCGCCACGCCCAGAGTCGTTTCTTCCGCCTCGATACGTCGCGAGATGTTGTAGGTGGTTTCGATCTCGCTTCGCTTGACGCCGCTGGCCAGCAATTGCTTGCGCTTGCTGCGCCCCAGCGAATGCCCCGTATACACCAGCGGAACACCCAACTGGTGCGAAAGTCGCGACCCGACATAACCCGCATCCGCATAATGGCTGTGGATAACATCAGGGACTCGTCCGTGGCTTTTGAGCCAGGTAAGCGCATTGTCGGAAAAATTTTCCAGGGTATCCCAGAGTGTTTCTTTGCTGAGGTACTTCTGTTCTCCGCATTCGATGCGAACGATTCTGGACTTTCCTGATAGCTGCTCCACAGGTTTTGCATAATCGGCGCTGACCTGGCTGTCGATAACCCGCCTCGTCAGCAATACAACTTTTTCCACATCGTCGCGTTCGCCCAGCGCGCGTGCAAGTTCCACAACATATTTGGTTTGCCCGCCGGTATCCGCATCGCGTCCCAGCTCCAGATCGTGGCCGCGGATCAGCCCGTGCACGCTGATCAACACGATGTACAGCGGTTTTTTGGGTTTCGAAGGACGTTTTGTCATATTTCCCATTCATGGATAAATGGTTTGTAGAAATCGGCATGGTCTGGAATGGCCCCGCGTACCCCGCAGATCGCCGCGGCGAACCCATTAGCGCGTTCCAGCGTCCTTGCAACTGGCCATTTCAGCAATTCGCCCAAGATGCAAACGGCAGCGAATCCGTCCCCAGCACCAACCGTATCTATGAGCATGGTGACCCGGTTCTTTGCAGCGGACTCAATTATTTCCCCCTGGCGATTGAGATGCCAGGCTCCCGCTTCCCCGCAGGTTACCAAAACCTGTTCAATATCAAACCGGCTCATCAATTCTGCGGCTTGGCTCTGCGGGTCGCTTGCCGGCGACTCGAACATTTCCGCCAATATCACCAGCTCGTCGTTATTCAGCTTGACGATATCTGCAAATTGCAGGGATTGCATGATCGTTTTTTCTTCGTACCAGGGAGCGCGCAGGTTGATGTCGAGAAATTTCGCGGATCGCGCGCTGCGCAAGAGGTTTTTCAGGGCTCGCCTCGAAATTTCGTTTCGCTGCGCCAGGGTACCAAAATAGACCAATTTTGGATGCACCGAAAGGGCGGTCATGCGGGCGATTGCCGGATGTATGAAATCGTATGCTTGATCCGGCAGAATCTCGAAGCTATGCCCGCCTTCCTTCATTTGCACTTGAACACGCCCGGTGGGGTGGTTGTTGCCGCACTGCACCCCCAGCGGGTCCATTCCGATCCTTGCCATCACATCAAGCACTTCGTCGGCCAGGGCATCATGCCCAAGGCGGGTGATCAGCAGCGGGTTCTGCCCGAATGCCTTGAGATGCCGTGCCACATTGAAAGGCGCGCCGCCCAAAACAGACCGGTCCGCAAAAATATCCGCCAGCATCTCACCGAACAGGATGACCGTGCCTTTGCGTTTGCTGGGCAGCGCTGATCGTGATGCAGATTGTGCCGAATAGATGTGATGTGTCATCGGTTAGGGTTGACTCCCTTCGATTTGCGAGCGATTCACTCAGAAAGACCTCATTGTTGTGAAAAGCCGCGGTTGTTTGGCTAGCCCGCATGCGGGCGCTTGAAGCCTGGCAGCCTGGACGTATTATGGAAGTATTTGCACCATTTATATTATAACAAATACAATGGGTGAAAATCAGGCTTGCAAGCCGTACCGTCAGGGCGAGCCCCCAGGCAGTATCAAATCCGCGGGGTGGCAACTTTAGCGTACGCAGCAAAAAGCAGCTTTCACTTCATGTGCTGAAGAAATTCCGCATCATTTACGGTTCGGTACGCCAGCATTTTCGCGACGTCGAGCAATCCTGCGGAGTGACCGCATAACAACTCTGGATCATCAAGGAAGTCGCAAACACACCGGGTATCGGGGTATCGGTTCTTGCCGAACGGTTATCGATTCATCAATCCACTTGTAGCCAGCTTGTTGAAAAGCTGGCGTCCCGCAAGCTGGCCATCAAGAAACGCAGCAGCAAGGATCAGCGAAGGGTTGGTTTACGCCTGACCGCTAAGGCCGTTAAATTGGTCAAGCTCGCACCCGGCCCGGCTCAGGGCTTGCTGCCCGAGACCATATCGGCGTTATCGGCAGAGACCATAGAGAATCTGGACATGTCACTGGAAAAGGTGATTCAGCTGCTGCAAATCAGGAATGACAGGCTGGCCGAAAAACCCCTGTCGGATTTGTGAACCCGCTTCGGTACCGGCATGTGATTCCCGCAAGGAATTGTGCATTGCCTGCTATTCCTTAAATGCAACCTCCCAATTTCCGAATGATACGATAGCGGCGGGTTTTATTGCGCGGCGGGTTCGGCCGGGGATGTTTGGTCTTCCCCAGCCGGCGGCGCTTCTGTATTCGATGGTCCCGACTGTTGGCGGAGTTGCTGGCGGTAGCTTGCGGTCTTCGCGTAGCCGGCTATGTCTAGCTCGCTGTTCCACTGCGATTCCAGGAATCCCTTGATAAAAGTCTTGCCCACCTGCAATGTAGGCACATAGCCTGCTATGCCGGAAAGTTTCTTGAAGGCATCGATGTCCTCGCTGGTTTTCAGCACTTTTTCAGTGAACGGAATATCGCGCTTGTTCAACAGGCTGTGCGCCTGAACGCAAGCCGCATCACAGTCGCTTCCCACATACAGGGTGACCGGAAAATTCTGCTGCGCGATACGCGATTCATAGGGCAGATCACTGTTCTGCGACGAGTTGCCGGACATTTTTATGTTTTGCACATCGACGGCATTCGCGGGAGGGGTGTCCCCGTAATATATTTTTCCCGAACTATCCAGCCAGCGGAACAATTCCCCCGCTTGCGCTTGCGCAATCATGATCGTCAGGCATCCCAGCAACAAAGCGATGCGCTTCATCTTGCCTCCTCAGGTAGTTTCGAGCAGCCCGTTATGCCGCAATAATGCGTCAATGCTCGGCTCCCGGCCGCGGAACGCGGTGAAGGATTGCATCGCGCCGCGGCTCCCGCCCATCGCCAGCACCTCGCCGCGGAAACGCGCGCCGACATCGGGATTCAGCACGCCATTCTCCTCGAACATGCTGTACGCATCGGCAGACAGCACCTCCGCCCACTTGTAGCTGTAATAGCCTGCCGCATAGCCGCCGGAAAAGATGTGCGAAAAACTGTGCGGGAAACGGTGAAAAGCCGGCGGGATCAGCACTGCGACTTCGGCGCGCACTTCGTCTAGCAGCTGCAATATGCTCTTCCCGCCACCCGCTTGGAAGCTGCTGTGCATCAGCATGTCGAACAGCGCAAACTCGATCTGGCGCAGCGTCTGCAACCCGCTCTGGAAGTTCTTCGCGGCCAGCATCTTGTCGAACAGCGCGCGCGGCAGCGTCTCGCCGGTGCCGACGTGGCGGGTCATGCCACGCACCACGTCCCACTCCCAGCAGAAATTCTCCATGAACTGGCTGGGCAGCTCGACCGCATCCCATTCCACGCCGTTGATGCCCGATACGCCCAGATCCTCGACTTCGGTGAGCAGGTGATGCAGGCCGTGGCCGAACTCATGGAACAGCGTGATCACTTCATCGTGGGTGAACAATGCCGGCTTGTTGCCCACCGGCGGCGAAAAGTTGCAGTTCAGGTACGCGACCGGTGTCTGGATACCTTTTGCCAGGCGGCGGCGCGTGATCGCATCATCCATCCATGCGCCGCCGCGCTTGCTGTTGCGCGCATAAAGATCGAGATAGAACTGGCCGACAAGCTGGCCCGCATTTCTGATATCGAAGAAACGCACGTCGTCATGCCAGACCGGCGCACTGCCCGGCTTGATCTGCAAGCCATAAAGCGTCTCTACCAGCTTGAACAAGCCCGGCAGCACGGCATCCTCCGGGAAATACTGTTTTACTTCCTGATCGGAAAATGCATAGAGTTGCTCGCGAAGCTTTTCGCTCGCATAGCCCACATCCCATGACTGCAAATCATCGAGTCCCAGTTCGGTGCGTGCGAATTCGCGCAGTTCGGTCAGATCCCTTTCGGCAAATGGCCGCGCGCGCTGCGCTAGCTCGCGCATGAATTCGACCACCTGTTGCGGCGAGTTCGCCATCTTGCTCGCCAGTGACAGCTCACCGAAATTGGCAAAGCCAAGCAACTGCGCTTCTTCACCGCGCAGCTTGACGATCTCGTCCATCAATTTCGTGTTGTCCCATTCGGGTTTGCCAAACTCGCTGGCGCGCGTGCCGTAGGCACGGTACATCTTCTCGCGCAAAGTGCGACTGTCGGCATACTGCATTACCGGCATGTAGGACGGGGCTTTCAGCGTGAACAGCCACCCCGGCTTGCTGGCTGCACGTGCCGCCTCTTCAGCCGCCTGCAGCACGTCATCCGGCAAGCCGGCAAGTTCGTTCCTGTCCTCGACAACCAGCGTGAAATCATTGGTGGCATCGAGCAGATTGTCTGAAAAGCGCGACGACAACTCGGACAGGCGTTCCTGTATCTCCAGGTAACGCGCCTTCTGCGCATCCGGCAACTCCGCGCCGCCGAGGCGGAAATCGCGCAACTCGTTCTCGATGATCTTCTTGCGCGCCGCGCTCAGTCCGGCGAATTCGGGACTACTGCGCAGGGCCTTGAATTTCCTGAACAGCGCCAGATTCTGGCCCAGCTCGGCGTAAAACTGGGTGATCTTCGGCAGCGTCGCGTTGTAAACCTCGCGCAACTCGGGGCTGTTCATCACCGCGTTCAGATGCCCGACCGGCCCCCAGGCACGCGACAGGCGTTCATTGGCATCTTCCATCGGCACGATGAAATTCTGCCAAGCAGGTTGCGCATCGTCTGCCAGCAGACGACAAATCAACGCGCGATTCTCCACCAGCAGCTGGTCTATCGCGGGAGCGACATGTTCGGGTTTGATCTCCGCAAAGCGCGGCAGACCGGTAAAGTCAAGTAGCGGGTTCATATCATCCAGAATTAAATAAATAAGGTCTTCGACCAAGTGAAATATTATTGTTGAAACACGATTTGCCCGTCGAGCAGCGTATATCTGACCTTTCCCTGCATCTCATAGCCATTGAACGGCGTATTCTTGCCCTGGCTTTTCAACGCGGCCGGCGCGACTTTCCATGAATCCTTTTCATCGAACACGCAGATGTCCGCGTGAGCCCCGACGGAGAGATGCCCCATCTTCTGGCCGAGCAATTCGGCGGGCTTGATCGTCACATGTGCCAGCGCATCCAGCAGCGGCACACGCTCCTGACCAGCCCATTTGAGTACCAGCGGCAGCAATAGTTCCAGTCCCGTCGCCCCTGCTTCTGCTTCGGCAAAAGGCAGCTGTTTGGCATCATCGTCCACCGGCGAATGATTGGAACAGATCGCGTCTATCGTGCCGTCGAGCAGCCCGGCACGCAGCGCAGCCTTGTCACCTGCACTGCGCAGGGGCGGCGCCAGGCGGCAGTTTGCGTCGAAGTATCCGATATCCATTTCGGTCAGATGCACATGGTTCATGGATACATCGCAGCTGACCTTCAGTCCTTCCCGTTTGGCCGAACGAATCAAGTCCACCGCCGCGGCGCTGGAAACACGGCAGATATGCAGGATGACGCCGGTCTCGCGCGCGAGCTGCAGGGCGGTGGACAGCGCAATGGTTTCCGCGATCACCGGAATGGACGGCAGACCCAGGCGGGTTGCCACTTCGCCGTCATGCGCAACACCGTCCTTGGCAAGATAGCTGTCCTGCGGGCGCAGCCACACGCGGTAACCGAACGTGGACGCGTATTGCATTGCGCGCAGCAGCACGCGGGTGTCGGTCAGGGGCGCATCCGCCTGACTGAAGGCCTTGCATCCGGCTTCGGTCAACTCGTTCATTTCGGTCAGCTCCATACCCTTCAGACCGTAGGTCAGCGCGCCGACCGGAAACACCCGCGCCTGGTTCAGCGAGCGCGCACGGCGCTTGAGCATTTCGACCAGACCCGGCTCGTCCAGCGGCGGATCGGTATCCGGCGGACAGGCAAGGCTGGTGATACCGCCTGCCACGGCGGCGGTCATCTCCGATTCCAGGGTGGC
The DNA here is from genome assembly GCA_049684555.1 of Gallionella sp. Classification (GTDB taxonomy): domain Bacteria; phylum Pseudomonadota; class Gammaproteobacteria; order Burkholderiales; family Gallionellaceae; genus Gallionella. The sequence goes on from JBAVGB010000095.1 coordinate 32,353, forward strand.
CTTGTACTCGTAGCCGGGCTCGCGCAATCGCGCGGCGAGATCCATCAGTCCCGGCATTACGATCAATCCGGCGGCGTCGATGGTCTGGTCGGCGACGAAACCCGCAGGCGGCTTACCGATCGCGGCGATGCGCCGGTCAGCGATGTAGACATCCTGCTGCGCATCGATGTTGTTCTTCGGATCGATCAAACGGCCTTTCCTGATATGAATGTTCATCCCTTTGCTCCTGCCAGCATAGTCATCACCGCCATGCGCACAGCGATACCGAAGGTAACCTGGGGCAGGATCACGGAATGCTTGCCGTCCGCCACGCTGGAATCGATTTCGATACCGCGATTCATCGGGCCGGGGTGCATCACGATCGCGTCCGGCCTGGCGCGCGAAAGCTTCTCTTCGGTCAGGCCATAGTATTTGAAATATTCCTGCGCTGAAGGCAGCGCGGCGCCCTGCATGCGCTCGTTCTGCAGGCGCAGCATCATGACCACGTCGATATCCTTCAATCCCTGCGTCATGTCGTGGAAAACCCGCACGCCGAGATTCTCGACCAGGGTCGGCAGCAGCGTCTTGGGCGCGATCACGCGCACTTCGGGCACACCCAGCGTGGTCAGCGCATGGATCTGTGAGCGCGCCACGCGCGAATGCAGTATGTCACCGACGATGGCGACGCGCAGGTTGTGGAATTCCTTTTTGTAGTGACGGATCGTGAACATGTCCAGCAGCGCCTGGGTGGGATGGGCATGGCGCCCGTCGCCGGCATTGATGACGTGTATCTCCGGCGCGACATGGCGCGCGATGATATGTGCCGCGCCGCTTTGCGAGTGGCGCACTACGAACATGTCTGCATGCATTGCGCACAGGTTGTCGACGGTATCCAGCAGGGTTTCGCCCTTGCTGGTGGACGACGAGCCGATGTTCAGGTTGACCACATCCGCCGACAGGCGTTTGGCGGCGATCTCGAAGGTGGTGCGGGTGCGTGTGCTGTTCTCGAAGAACACATTGAACACCGATTTGCCTTTCAGCAACGGCTCGTTCCTGATCTCGAACCCGTCGCTGACGTCGACAAAGGTCGCAGCCCTGTCGAGGATGTCGCGCATGATCTGCACCGGCAAGCCTTCGGTGGACAGCAGGTGCTGGAGTTCCCCGTGATTGTTGAGTTGCGGATTGCTCATGCTGGTATTCCTGCTGCGGGTTCGTCAAAATAGGCCTGCAATATCTGCTGCGCGGCGTACTGGTCAATCAGGGATTTCTGCTTCATGCCGCGGATACCCTCCTCGTTCAACTGCGCGCTCGCCGCAAGCGAAGTATAACGCTCATCCAGCAAAATCGTCGGCAAATTGAACCGCCCCTTGAGGCGGTTGGCGAAACGACGGCACAGCGCGGTCAGTTCATGCGGCGTACCGTCGTCATTGCTCGGCAGCCCCACCACCAGAGCACAGGGCTGCCATTCCTTCAACAGCGCCGCAATTGCCGCAAAACGCGCATCGGTCTTTTCTTCGTCAATCGTTCCCAGCGGATTAGCGCGGCGCAACAAGGTGCTGCCGACGGCGATGCCGATGCGCCGGGTGCCAAAGTCGAATGCCAGTAGCGTCCCCTGCGGGATCATTGAACCTGGTTTCGCAATCACTTCCTCAATTCCAATTCTATTTCGAAGATCAAACAAGGCGGCAACAAGCGAGCGACGCAGACAGTGCATCCAGCACGGCCAGAAGCGAGCGAGGAGGCCAACGCAGTTTCACCAATGAAATAGAATTGGAATCAGGCATGCCCGGCATCTTCGACCAGGGAAGAATAATCCACTCCGAGCAGGGCCATCGCGGCGGGCAATCGTTCTTCGGCAGGCAGGTCGAACAGAATGTGCTCGGAAGCCGGCACGGTCAGCCAAACATTCTCGGTAATCTCGTGTTCCAGTTGCCCCTGGTCCCAACCCGCATAGCCCAGCGTAACGATCACATTTCGGGGGCCCAGCCCCTTGCCCATCGCCTCGAGGATATCCTTGGAGGTGGTCAGCGCCAGCTTGTTGTTGATGCACAGGGTTGATTCCCAGTTCCCCGGCGTGTCATGCAGTACAAACCCCCGTTCGGTTTGCACCGGCCCGCCAAAATACACCGGCATCTTGGCAAGGTTTGCCTGGTCCAGCTCTATGTTTACCTGGTTGAACATTTCGCCCAGCGTCAGGCTGATCGGACGGTTCACCACGATTCCCAGCGCCCCGTTTTCGTTGTGCTCGCATATGTATGTGAGCGTCCCGGCAAAAACGCCTTCCTGCATGGCGGGCATGGCAATCAAAAAGTGGTGGGTCAGATTGAAATCAAGCATAATTGCATTGTAGCCCCACGCGCCTTCCCGCACAATTTGAATCAGTCCGCGCACATGCAATCCGTCGGCTTTCATTCGGCCTTTAGCGCAGCCGTGTTCGCACCTGCAACATGGTAGAATTCGCTTCTTTCCAGCTTTGACAATTCAGGAATCGCGCCATGTTCTCCAGCAAAAACACCATTGCCCATACCGACCCGGAACTCTGGGCCGCCATACAGAATGAAAACCGCCGCCAGGAGGATCATATCGAGCTGATTGCGTCGGAAAACTACACCAGCCCTGCGGTGATGGAAGCCCAGGGCAGCAAACTGACCAACAAGTATGCTGAAGGCTATCCCGGCAAGCGTTATTACGGCGGCTGCGAGTTTGTCGATGTGGCCGAACAACTGGCCATCGATCGCGCGAAGGCGCTATTCGGCGCCGAGTATGCCAATGTCCAGCCGCATTCGGGGTCGCAGGCAAACCAGGCGGTGTATATGTCGGTGCTCAAGCCCGGCGACACCATCCTCGGCATGTCGCTCGCGCATGGCGGGCATCTGACCCACGGCGCGTCGGTGAACATCAGCGGCAAGCTCTACAACGCCATCCAATACGGCCTGAACGCGAAGGAAGAAATCGACTACGACCAGGTGCAGGCACTGGCACTGGAGCACAAACCCAGGATGATCGTTGCCGGCGCGTCCGCCTATTCGCTGGTAATCGACTGGAAACGGTTTCGTACTATCGCCGACAGCGTGGGCGCATATCTGTTCGTGGACATGGCACACTACGCGGGCCTGATCGCGGCGGGCATCTATCCGAATCCGGTCGGCATTGCTGATTTCGTCACGACCACAACCCATAAGACCCTGCGCGGACCTCGCGGCGGCTTGATTCTTGCCAGGGCGGAATTCGAAAAGGCGCTGAACTCGGCGATCTTCCCCGCGCTGCAGGGCGGCCCGTTGATGCATGTGATCGCTGCGAAGGCGGTGTCCTTCAAGGAAGCCGCAAGCAAGGAATTCAGGGACTACCAGATCCAGGTCGTGGAAAATGCGCGGGTGATGAGCAAGGTGCTGCAGGAACGCGGTCTGCGTATCGTGTCCGGCCGCACCGACAGCCATGTATTCCTGGTCGATCTGCAAGCCAAGCAAATTACCGGAAAGGATGCCGAAGCCGCGCTCGGGCGGGCGCATATCACCGTGAACAAGAACGCGATCCCCAACGACCCGCAAAAACCGTTCGTGACCAGCGGCATCCGCATCGGCAGCCCGGCCATGACCACGCGCGGCTTCAAGGAGCTGGAAGCGGAAAAATTGGCCCACCTGATCGCCGACGTGCTGGACGCACCCAACGATGATGTGGTGATCAACCATGTGCTTGGCGAGGTGAAAAAGCTGACCACGCAGTTTCCGGTTTATGGGGTTTAAGCGAACTTCCAACGCAATTGGAACATCCCAGGAAATCGTAGCGAGCAAGCCCGAACGCAAGGAACCGCGCATAACCAGCGACTTGCCCGCTTGCGGGCTTGGTCGAATGGCGAGTAGATTTATCGGTGAATGACCAGACATACCTGATGGACGGGCGAGGATTGAACGAGCATGTGACGCATCTATCAGGCTGCGCTGAAGATTTATAGGGGTGTTCGATGAAATGTCCTTTCTGCAAAGGCGATAAAACCCAAGTGGTTGATACCCGCGAAAGCGAGGATGGCGACAGCATACGCCGGCGCCGCCGCTGTCTGAGCTGCGACAAGCGCTTCACCACTTACGAGATGATCGAGTTGCGCATGCCCCAGGTGGTCAAACAGAACGGGATGCGCAGCGAGTTTGACGAGGAAAAATTGCGCACCAGTTTCAAGCGTGCTTTGCACAAGCGCCCCGTCTCCGCCGAACTGGTCGAGGCCGCGATTGACAACGTCACGCAGAAACTCCATGCACTGGGCGAGCGCGAAATCGGCTCGCGCCAGGTCGGCGAAATGGTGATGAAGGAACTGCTCAAGCTGGACAAGGTCGCCTATATCCGGTTCGCATCGGTGTACAAGAGTTTTCAGGATGTCGGCGACTTTACCGAGGCGGTTGAAGCGGTGCGCAAGTCGCCGCGAACCGCCTCCGGCAGTCGCGGCAAAAAGAAATCCTGACATGTTCACTGCCCAGGACAGCCTGTGGATGGCTGAGGCACTGCGGCTGGCCGAACTTGGGCTTTATGGCACCAGCCCGAATCCGCGGGTAGGCTGCGTGCTGGTGGCGGATGGGCAAATCGTCGGCAGCGGCTGGCATCGGCGTACCGGTGAGCCGCATGCCGAGGTGCTTGCCCTGCGCGAGGCCCAGGGCAAGGCGCGCAATGCGACTGCTTACGTGACCCTTGAGCCGTGCAGCCACCATGGCCGGACGCCGCCCTGTGCCGACGCACTGGTTGCGGCCGGCGTGGCGCGGGTGGTGGTGGCGGTACAGGACCCGAATCCGTTGGTTGCGGGCGAGGGCATCGCAAGGTTGCGCGCCGCCGGTATCACGGTCGACTGCGGCTTGATGGAAGCTGCCGCAACAGAACTGAACCGGGGGTTTTTTGCGCGCATGTCGCGGGGCACGCCCTGGCTGCGCAGCAAGATTGCGATGAGCCTCGACGGCCGTACCGCGCTGGCGAACGGCGCCAGCAAATGGATAACCGGCGATGCGGCAAGGCTGGATGTGCAGCATTGGCGCGCGCGGTCCTGTGCGGTGCTGACGGGTGTCGGCACCGTACAGGCGGACGATGCCCGATTGAACGTTCGGGATGTCGCAACCGAAAGGCAACCGTTGCGCGTGGTGCTGGACAGCAGGCTGCGCATGCCGTTGGCCGCGCGCATGCTCAGTGATGGCAATGTGCTGATATACGCTGCGCTGCGCGATCCTGAAAGGGCTGCCGCACTGGAAAATGCAGGCGCAACGGTGAGCGTAATGGCGAATGAGAATGGGCAGATCGATCTGCGCGCGATGCTGCGCGATCTGGCGCAACGCGGCTGCAACGAAGTGTTGCTGGAAGCCGGCAGCAGCTTGAACGGGGCATTGCTGCGCGCCGGCATGGTGGATGAATTGCTGTTGTATGTCGCCCCGCAGTTGCTGGGCGATTGCGCGCGCGGCATGGCGCAGTTGGGCGTGCTGACCAGGCTGGATCAGCGCATCGATTTGAAGTGGCAGGATGTGCGCCAGGTCGGCAACGATTTGCGCATCACGGTAAAGGTGGAAGGATGAATCTGGAAATTCATTTTTCCGGAATGAAGCGCAAGGAGCCGCGCAGCGAATGACGAGGCATATCAGGTTGGATAGACAAGGAATGAGCGAGCACGCGACACAGCGATTCGCCCGTAAAATGGATTTACAGAGGTATCCGAATGTTTAGCGGAATCATTGCGGATGTGGGACATATCGCCGAAGCCAGCGACCGCGAGGGCGGACTGCGGCTGGTGATCGCGACCGGCGCGCTGGACCTGGGCGATGTGCTGATCGGCGACAGCATTGCCGTAAACGGGGTATGTCTGACCGTCATCGCGCATACCGGCAAAAGTTTCACCGTCGATGTATCGCGTGAAACGCTGAATTGCACCGAGGGACTGGAAGCAATCGGTGCAGCGGTGAATCTGGAAAAGGCGTTGCGCCTGGCCGACAGGCTGGGCGGACACCTGGTCAGCGGCCATGTCGACGGCGTGGGCGAAGTCATCGGATTTTCCGATCTTGGCGAAAGCTGGAAACTGGAAATACGCGCGCCGCGGGCGTTGGCAAAATTCATCGCGACCAAGGGCTCGATCACCATCAACGGTGTCAGCCTGACCGTCAACCAGGTAGCTGACGATGAGACAGGGGCTTGCTGGTTCGGCGTCAATCTGATCCCGCACACGCTGGCGATGACCAACCTGAAAAATTTGAGCGCGGGCAGTCTGGTCAACCTCGAAGTCGACCTGATTGCGCGCTATGTGGAACGAATGCTGGGGGCAGGCAGGGATTAGTTCCTGGCAGATCGCGGATTCGCTTCATCCGCTCGGTTGTGCGGGATATCGCCTTCATGACTCGCCATTTGATTGCGCGCCGATCAGATACAAGCGGTCTCAACCCTTGCCGTAGAGCACACGCAATTCATCCTTGGCCTGCTCCAGGATACGCTTCCGGTTTTCGTCGAGATTTTTTCCGGCGCGGTTGATGTAGAACACCAGCATGGACATCGCGGAGCGGAACGGCGGCGACTTGCGCCGGGTGCTGGCATCAGCCGACCGTTTCAGCGATCGCGCGATCCTGACCGGGTCGTGCCACGTGAATACTCCTTTTTCCAGTTCGAGCGCAGCGCTTTCGCGCGTTGCTTTCGCGGACCAGTTGCCGGATGCGGATGTTCTCTGTGCCATTATCCTTGTTGCCCTCCAAGTCAAGACAAGCGGCGACTCATGCCGAGATGGTAGAATCATAAACCTTGGGAGGCAGCATGCGGTGCATGCTGCGCCGGCCCGACATGATTGAGGATGGGAATGACAGATATTGCACCGATACAGGACATCATCGCCGAGATCCGCGCCGGGCGCATGGTCGTGCTGGTGGATGAAGAAGACCGCGAGAACGAAGGCGACCTGGTGTTTGCCGCCGAATTCGCCACGCCGGAAAAAATCAATTTCATGGCCATGCATGGCCGCGGGCTGATTTGCCTGACCTTGACCGAAGACCACTGCAAACAGCTGAATCTGCCGTTGATGGTGCGCGATAACGGCTTGCCGCTTGCGACCAACTTCACGGTTTCGATCGAGGCCGCGCGCGGGGTGACCACCGGCATCTCGGCAGCCGATCGTGCACGGACGGTACTGGCCGCTGCCGCCAGGGATGCCAAGCCTGCCGACATCGTGCAACCGGGACATATCTTCCCGCTGCGCGCGCAAAACGGCGGTGTGCTGGTGCGCGCCGGCCATACCGAAGCGGGATGCGACCTGGCGCATCTGGCCGGACTGACGCCGGCCTCGGTGATCTGCGAGATCCTCAAGGATGACGGGGAGATGGCCCGTCTGCCGGATTTGATCACCTACGCCAAACAGCACGGTCTCAAGATCGGCACGATCGCCGACCTGATCGAACACCGCAGCCAGCACGAAAAACTGGTCGAGCGCGTGGCGCGGCGCAAGGTGCAAACCGCTTACGGTGAATTCGATTTGGCAACCTACGTGGACAAGACCACGCAGCGCACCCATCTGGCGTTGGTGAAGGGCAACATTCGCCATGACGCCGAGACCCTGGTGCGGGTGCACGAACCGCTTTCGGTGATGGATTTCCTGGAACAGACCGATCATGCGCATTCGATCAGCGTCAGTCGCGCGATGCAAAAGATCGGGCAGTCACCGGCCGGGGTGCTGGTCATGCTGCATCGCGGCGAGACACCCCAGTATCTGCGCGCTCGCGCCACGCTGGAAGCGGCCAGCCAGCAGACTTCACAATGGGATCCGCGCAGCTACGGCATCGGCGCGCAGATATTGCGCGATCTCAACGTGGGCAAGATGCGTTTGCTGGCTACCCCGCAGAAGATGCCGAGCATGGCTGGATTCGGCCTGGAAGTGGTGGGTTATGCCGAGCACAATGGTGTTTCAATACCCGGATAGAGGAAAAATATTCATGAAAGAACTGGAAAAAAACCTGAATGGCGCGGGCCTGCGCATCGGCATCGTGCAGAGCCGCTTCAACACCGAAGTGTGCGAAGGCCTGCTCGGTGCATGCCGCGCGCAACTGGTCCAGCGGGGGGTGCGCGAGGACGACATCACGCTGGCAACGGTGCCCGGCGCGCTGGAAATCGCGCTGGCGCTGCTGCAGATGGCCGAGAGCGAGAAGTTCGACGCATTGATCGCGCTGGGCGCGGTGATACGCGGCGACACCTTTCATTTTGAAGTGGTCGCCAACGAGTCGGCGCGTTGCGTAAACGAGGTGCAGCTGGCCTGCGGCGTGCCGGTCGCGAATGCGATCCTCACCACCGACACCGACGAGCAGGCGATCGCGCGCATGGAGATCAAGGGCGGAGAAGCCGCACTGGTCGCGATCGAAATGGCCAATCTGTTGCGGGGGTTGGCATGAGTGCCAAACCGGCGAGTGCCGACAACAGGATGCCATCCGGTGATATCAAAAAGGCCATGAACAAAAGCCCGCGTCATCGCGCGCGGGAACTTGCCCTGCAGGGCATCTATCAATGGCGTATCACCGCGGGCGACGAAGCACAGATCGAAAAGCAGATCCATGCGGAAAAAAATCTCGGCCGTTACGACAAGGAATTGTTTTCCGATTTGTTGCGCGGGTCACTGAAGCAGCACGCCGAGCTCGAAGCATTGCTGGTACCGCACCTGGACCGGCCGATGGCCGAGCTCAGTCCGGTGGAATTTGCGGTGCTCCTGCTGGGCGCGTTCGAATTATCCCGGCACCCTGAAGTTCCGTATAAAGTCATCATCAACGAAGCGGTCGAACTCGCCAAGACCTTTGGCGGCACCGACGGCCACAAATTCGTCAACGGCGTACTCGACAAGCTCGCACCACAGCTCCGGGCGCAGGAATTTTCGGTCCATGCATCCTGAGGCGGAAATTTCCGCATGACCGAATTTGAGCTGATCCGCCGTTATTTCACCCGCGCCACACCGAATGCATTGCTCGGCGTGGGCGATGATGCCGCGCTGCTGAAAGTGAGCGAGGAAAATGCACTGGCGGTATCCAGCGACATGCTGGTCAGCGGCACGCACTTCCTTCCCGATGCCGATCCCTATCTGCTGGGCCACAAGACACTTGCGGTCAACCTGTCCGACATGGCTGCGATGGGCGCAACGCCGCGCTGGGCGACGCTGGCAATCGCGTTGCCCGATGCGGATGAAGCCTGGCTGGAACAGTTCAGCGCCGGTTTTTTTGCGCTGGCCCAGCAGTACGGCGTGGAACTGGTCGGGGGTGATACCACGCGCGGGCCGCTCAACCTGTGCGTGACAATATTCGGGGAGGTGCCCGAACCGCTGGCATTGCGGCGCAGCGGCGCACAGCCCGGCGACGAGGTCTGGGTATCCGGAACACTGGGCGATGCCGCGCTGGCGCTGGCACATCTGCAGGGGCAAATCCAAATGCCCGAAGCCGAATTTGTCGCCTGCGCGCAGGCTTTGCACCGGCCGCAGCCGCGCGTCGCGCTGGGGCTCGCATTGCGGGGCATTGCCAGCAGCGCGATCGATATATCCGACGGTTTGCTTGCCGATCTCGGGCATATACTCGATGCCTCGCGTTCCGGTGCGGAAATTGACCTGGAACGTCTGCCGGTTTCTTCAGCCATGCGTGCGCATGCGGTTTCTCCCCTCGGCAGGCAATGCATGCTGTCGGGGGGCGATGATTACGAGTTGTGTTTTTCGGCCCCGGCTGTGCGGCATGCCGAGATCGCCGATATCGGCACCCGGCTTTCGTTGCCGCTCACGTGCATCGGAAAAATTGTTGCGGGCAGCGGCTGCGCCGTGCGCGATGCGGCGGGAAATCGGCTCAACCCTGAAAGCGGCGGCTATGAACATTTCAGATGAATCCGTAGTTGGAACACTCCGGGTCAAACCGGGCTGGCGGCTGTTGTTCAGCCATCCCGCGCATTTGGTTTCATTCGGTTTCGGCAGCGGTTTGGCCCGAAAGGCGCCCGGCACCTTCGGCACCCTGATGGCTTTTCCGCTGTATTGGCTGCTGGCACCGCTGCTGTCGGATCGGATGTTCATTGCAATGTTGATTTTGGCCTTCGCGCTCGGCGTATGGGTCTGCGATGTCACCGGCAAGGCATTGGGCATAGCGGATTATGGCGGGATCGTGTGGGACGAAATCGTGTCCTTCATGCTGGTATTGTTCTTCACCCCTCCCGGTTGGTACTGGTCCCTGCTTGCCTTCTTGCTATTCCGTATCTTCGACATCGTCAAACCTCCCCCGATACGCCACTTTGACAGCAACTGGCATGGCGGGCTGGGCGTGATGTTCGACGACTTGCTTGCCGCCGGCTATGCGCTGATGTGCCTTGCCTTGCTCAAGAGCGCGCTGTTTTGAGCCGCACCGGCACAGCATTGATTTGCATTGTGCTGATGTACCTGAACGGACCGGCATTCGGCGATGCGCTTTGGCTTGACCCGGGTCATGACTTTTCCGCCAAAGTGGTTGCCGTGCTGGACGGCGATACCGTGCTGGTTGTTCGCAAGGGTGGCGGCGAATCCGACAGTCCCCCGCCAGTTTCCTCACCGAATGGGCGGCGCACGGGCAAATTGGTGAAAATCAGGCTGTCCGGGATTGATGCGCCGGAAAAGGATCGGGCTTACGGTGCAGCATCGCGCAGGTCGCTGGCGGAAATGGTGTTGCACAAACAAATCCAGGTGCACACGGTGGCGATCGACAAATATGAACGCAGCGTCGCGCAACTTGAAGTGAACGGTCTCATGGTCAACGAGGAAATGGTGCGGCGCGGCATGGCATGGGAGTACTCCCATTTTCACAGCGACCGCCGCTACATCTCGCTGGAGAAGGAAGCACGGCAGGCGGGGCGCGGCTTATGGGCGCAGCGCGATCCGATCCCGCCGTGGCAGTGGCGCAAGCAGCACGCGGCGGAAACCGGTATGCCTGTTGCGCCTGCACCGGACGATTTCACCTGCGGCAGCAAGCATCTTTGCTCGGAAATGAGCTCCTGTGACGAGGCGCATTATTACCTCACCGTCTGCGGCGTGAAAGCGCTCAACCCGAAAGGCGACGGGATGCCCTGCGAGAATCTCTGTAAGGGCACAAGGTAAAGGCCGTACATCCCTGCGCCCGATCAGAATTCCAGCACACCGCATCCCTGCGCATCGCAGCGCAATGCCGAAGGGGTCCGATCCCAGTCGCTTAACACCCAGCGCTCGCAAATGTGCCCGTCAACCCTGTGCTCGTGGCGATTGGGACGGTGGGTATGGCCGTGTATCAGTCGCGGATAGCGGTATTTCCGCAGCAGAGCCGCAACCGCATCATCGTTCACATCCATGATTGCGGAGTCCTTGCTTTGTTTCGCGGAAGTGCTTTGCCGGCGCAGCATTTCTATATAGGCCTTGCGTTCCGCGAGCGGCCGGGCGAGAAAGTTTGTCTGGAACGCGGCGTCATGCACCTGCGCGCGGAAGCGCTGATACTCGATGTCGTCGGTGCACAATGTGTCGCCGTGGCTGATCAGGGTAGGCATGCCATACAGGTCGAGCAGGGTCGGGTCGGGCAATAGTTTGGCATGGCAGGCTTGTGCAAGCGCATCGCCCATCAGCAGGTCGCGGTTGCCGTGCATCAAAAACACCCGGACGCCTTGCGCTGCAAGACCATGCAATGCACCGATCACACTTGCATGAAAAGGATCGTCAAGGTCATCGTCACCGGCCCAGTATTCAAAAAGGTCCCCGAGGATATAGAGTGCCTCGGCTTGCGGCGCAACGGTGGTGATGAAGCGCTGGAACACCGCCATGGTATGCGGATGGTCGGCACTCAGATGCAGGTCGGAGATGAATAGGGTGTGGGACATTGTATTGCCTCTTCTCCAGCACACCTCCCGGAGCCGTGATATTCCGGGGTCCGGCCAGGCTGCCGCGCCGAACAGCCGGCCATTTAAACCGAAAGTTTCAGCGTGCAGGCACGCGTTATTTTACGACTTCCGCATCGGTGATGACGATATCTTCCACCGGCACATCCTGGAAACCGGAGCGATTTCCGGTCTTCACGCTGCGTATCGCGTCAACGACTTCCTTGCCTTCCACCACTTTGCCGAAGACGCAATATCCCCAGCCATCCTGCCCGGGATAATTGAGAAAATCATTGTCCTTGACGTTGATGAAAAATTGCGCGGTTGCCGAATTCGGGTCGCCGGTACGGGCCATCGCGACAGTGTACTTGTCGTTCTTCAAGCCGTTTGCTGCTTCGTTCTTGATCGGCGCGTTGGTTTTCTTTTGTATCATGCCCGGCTCAAACCCGCCGCCCTGGATCATGAAGTTGCCGATCACGCGGTGAAAGATCGTGCCGTTGTAAAAACCGCTGTTCACATATTCGAGGAAATTCTTGACGGTGACCGGTGCTTTTTCAGCATCCAGTTGCAAGGTAATGACGCCTTTGCTGGTGTGCAGTTTAACCATGGTTTTATTGCCCTTTGTTGAATGGATATGCTGGGTTGAAGAATAGGAAGATTGCATTGAGCAGCCGATAAGTATCGTAAACAGCGCGGTTAGCAGATGTTTCATGTCATGCAGCTCCTTCGTAGATAATTTTCCAGCGGTTGTCCTGTTTGATCCAGTATTGGCGCTTCTTCATGCGGTTGGACAGATTGTTGCTGTTGTAATCCTGCTCGAAGTCGACAACCACCATATCGGGCTGATCGGGGTAGACGAACATGCTGACATTCGTGATGCCCAGCTTGATCCAGGACTTGGCGCTGTTCACCAGACGTTTTTGCTTTGCCCATTCCTGGTAATCCATGTCGTTGCCGGAAAAGTTCTGCGCGTAATGCTTGAGATAAGCGTCGGTGTCGAGGCTGGCCCAATCTTTGCGCCACTGCTCCATTTCCTGGAGCAGACTGTTGCGCTCGGTCTGGTCATGTTCGCTGCTCCAATCCATCTGGTTGGTGATGATGACGGGCGTGATGCCAACTTGCAGATACGGTGCCAGCTTTTCCAGATCGGAATTTGCCAGCACGACGCAGCCGTTGCTGGCGCGCGGAGGCCGGCTATAAGTTTCCCTGGGTGTGCCATGCAGCCAGATGCCGCTTCCGGTGCGTTTGTTTCTGCGATCCCATTCATTTGGGTAACTGATCGGGTAAGCCGCGTCGCCGTATATGTCTGAAAGCTCTTTCTTGGGCAATTCCGCCTTGACGAAATAAACGCCGATGGGGGTGCGCTGATCGCCCGCGGTATATTTGTCGGTACCCAGCTTGCCGATCGTGACATAAAAGTCGGTGACATAGCGCGGTTCGCCATCCACGTTCTGGTATACGAACAGGGTGGATCGGCTGGTGTCAACCACCAGCGCGTACTTCTGTTGCGCATCCAGTTGCCACAGGAAGCGCGGCCTGAGCTTGGCGTCCGATTGCGAAAGCACGCGCTGCAATCGCACTCGAGCCTCGTCGCGCAGGTCTTTGAGTTCCTGGTGCGGGGCATTTGCCGCGCTGCCAATATTGTCGATCACGCCCGCATGCGCCATCAGCAAATCACCCTTGACCAGTTGCGCGAGCTTGAAGTTTGGATTGACACGCAACAGGCTGTCCACCTCATTGAGCGCAACGTCCAGATGATTATTGTTGATGGCTTGCAGGCTTTTCACCAGTTGCGTTTCAGGGTTTGGCTGGACAGGCTCGGCGAGCACTGCTCCCGGGAACAGCCCGCACAGCAACAGCAATATCGGCGCCCGCTTGAACATGATTACTTGCTGTACTCTTCCCGAATCAGCCACTTGTCGCCGGATTTCACCAACTCCATGGTTTTGTTACCGGAGGCATTCAGGTGACTGGCCCGATAGGACTGGTGGAACTTCACCGTGGCATGCTCGCTGTCTGTGAACAATATGGTCTTGATGCGCACGCCCACCTGGATGAATTTCGGGGTGCTGATCCGTTCCCTGCGTACCGCCTCCCATGCTGCCCGCGTTTCCCCGTTTGGTGTTTTGAAATCGTCCGCATAGAACGACAGGTATTTGCCGGTATCCTTGGATGACCAGGCTTTCGCCCAATCCGTTATTGTTCGCGCAATTTCCGCGCTGTCGTTTTTCTTGATAACCGGTTGTGCCGAGGCCTCGGCGGCTTTTGTTTTGGCCATCGTTGCTTTGGCCGCTGGTACTTTTGCCGGTGCTGGTGCCGCCGCTACCGCAGATGTGGGGAAGGCCGATGGGGGTTTCACGGCAACGGCCGGTGCTGAGGCGGCCTTGTTCGGATCCGGCACCGCAACTTTGCCCGGTATGTCGGTGTTTGATGCAACGATCTCATTATGTCGGCTTTCGCCTGCAAACAGATTTTGTATCATTGCCAGCTTGGTTTGCGTCGCCGTGTTGCTGTTGTCCAGTTGCAGCGCGCGATCATATGCCTGACTGGCCATCTTGGCATATATGTCACCGAGATTCTCGTGCGCGGTCGCATAGCTGGGATGGGTGCTGATCGCCTTTTCCAGCAACTCTTTGGCAATGTCGTACTTGCCCTGGCTGGCATACAGCACGGCAAGATTGTTATAGGGTTCGGGCAGGTCGGGGTAATCCACTGTCAAGGCGGCGAATATCCTGATGGCATCGGCGGTCTTGCCCTGTTCGGTGAGTATCAGCCCTTTGAGGAATCGCGCGTGTGCATCCTTCGGCTTTTTGGCGAGAAAACCGTCCACCTTGTCCAGTGCCTGGCTGCGCTGGCCCTGTTTGAACAGCATGTTGGCGTCGGCCAGTTCATCTGCATGCGCTACCGGGCCGGCACAAAACAGCAACGCGCTGGCGAACAGCGCGGCAACGCGGGAAAAATCCTTAACAATATTCATAGTTATTCTGTTCCGGATGACGATCCACAAGCCCGCGACGATCTTTCTGGACGCGCGGACTTGCATTAAGCGGAGCCGATTCTACCAAATATACGTTACCTTTTCACAGTTTATGTCTATCACGAGCCGTGCCTGATTTCAGGTAAAATCCACCGCGCAAACCGCTGACCGATACAAACCACGAATATCACTATATGAGCAGCACGCCACAACCCGCCGCGTCCAACTTCATCCGCACGATTATCGATGCCGATCTGGCCAGCGGCAAGCACCGCGCCATTGTCACCCGTTTCCCGCCCGAACCGAACGGTTATCTGCATGTGGGTCATGCAAAATCCATTTGTCTTAACTTCGGCCTGGCGCAGGATTATCACGGCAAATGCAATCTGCGCTTCGACGATACCAATCCGGAAAAGGAAAACGAGGAGTATGCGCAGTCGATACAGGACGACGTGCGCTGGCTGGGATTTCAGTGGGACGGCAACGTGCGCTGGGCTTCCGATTATTTTGATGAACTGTACAATTTCGCGGTGGAACTCATCAACAAAGGCCTTGCGTATGTGGATGACCTCACGCCCAACCAGATGCGCGAGTATCGCGGCACGCTGACAGAGTCGGGCAAAAACAGCCCGCACCGTGAACGTGGCATCGAAGAAAATCTGGACCTGTTCGCACGCATGCGTGCTGGCGAATTCGCGGACGGCAGCCGCGTGCTGCGCGCCAAGATCGACATGTCCAGCGGCAACATCAACCTGCGCGACCCCGTGATCTACCGCATCCGCCGCGCCCACCACCTGCGCACCGGCGACCAGTGGTGCATCTACCCGATGTACGATTACACACATTGCATCTCCGATGCGCTGGAAGGCATCACCCACTCGTTGTGTACGCTGGAATTCGAGGACCACCGCCCTCTTTACGACTGGGTGCTGGACAATATCACGATCCCTTGTCATCCGCGCCAGTATGAATTTTCGCGCCTGGAACTGCACTACACCATCACCAGCAAACGCAAGCTGCTGCAACTGGTGAATGAGGGACACGTGTCGGGCTGGGACGATCCGCGGATGCCCACCATCATCGGCATGCGCCGCCGCGGATATACTCCGGAAGGGATACGCGAATTCGCAAGACGTATCGGCATCTCCAAGAGCGACAATACCGTGGACATGGCCGAGCTTGAATCCGCCATACGCGACGATCTGGAAACCAAGGCCGCGCGGGTGATGGCGGTGGTCAATCCGCTGAAAGTGGTGATAACGAATTTCGAGGAAGGCAAGACCGAATCGCGCGAGGCAGGTTTCCATCCCCAGCATCCCGAGTTCGGCTCCAGGATCGTGCCGTTCGGCAGCGAAATCTGGATCGAGGCCGACGACTTCAGCGAAGCTCCGCCGGCGGGTTGGCAGCGCCTCGCCCTGGGCGGTGAAGTGCGGTTGCGCTATTCCTACGTGATGCGCTGCAACGAGGCGATCAAGGATGCCGCAGGCAACGTGGTCGAGTTGCGCTGCTCGATCGATGCTGAAACACTGGGCAAGAACCCGGCGGGGCGCAAAGTAAAAGGGGTAATCCACTGGCTGTCCTGCGCACATGCGCTGTCTGCAGAAATCCGTTTGTACGATCGCCTGTTCACCGTGCCCGAACCCGATGCAAGCAAGGAAATCGACTTTTGCACTTATTTGAACCCGGAATCCCTGACCACGATGCAAGGCTGGGTGGAGGGATGTGCAGGAGATGCTGCTCCGGAAACCCGCTACCAGTTCGAGCGGCTCGGCTATTTCTGTGCCGACCGCCGCGACCACCGTCCGGGGAAACCGGTGTTCAACCGCACCGTCACGCTCAAGGATTCCTGGACGAAATAGCTTCCCGTTTTCCCGCCAGCCAAGCCCCTGCCAGCATCAGCATGATCAACAGCCATACGGCCGCATTGCCCCAGCGCACATAGGGCGTGGCGCCCTCGTAGCCCTGGGCCTTGCCGAGCAGCACAGCCTCCTCATGTTGCGGCAATTGCCGCAGCACCCTGCCATCCGTCCCGATGATCGAGGTGACGCCGGTATTGGTGGCACGCAGCACCATCCGTCCGCTTTCCATGGCACGCATTTGCGACATCTGGTTGTGCTGCACGGCTGCATACGAATCTCCGTACCACGCATCGTTGGTGAAGTTGGCCAGCAACGTGGCCTGGGGCAAGGCAAGGATGATTTCCTCTCCAAACACATCCTCGTAACAAATATCGACGCCGACACGCTGTCCTGCCACAGCGAGCGGCGCCTGCCGAACATCGCCGCGCGCCAGATCGCCCATCGGGATATCGAGCACATCGTTGATCAACCAGCCTAGCAACGGCCGCAATGGAATGAATTCGCCAAACACCACCAGGTGATGCTTGCGGTAACGCTGTTCCTCGTCGGCACCCAACGAAAAGACACTGTTGTAATAGCTGCCATGCTCGCGCTCGAATACCCCGTAAAGGATATCGCCGCCGTTGTGCCGCGCATGTTCACGCAGTTGATCGAGCAGATTTTGGGGAATTTCATGGTGGAGCATCGGCAACGCAGTTTCCGGCAGCAGGATAAGACGTGCGTTGCTCTCCAGCACCAGGCGGCGGTAAGTTTCCAGTGTCCCGGCCAGCGAGTCTTCGCTGAACTTGATGTTCTGCGCGATATTGCCCTGCACCAGGGCCACGCTGACCGGTTCGCCCACGGGTTTTGTCCAGCTTACCCTGTGCAGCGCTGCGCCCGAACCCCATAGCGCAGCCACTATCAGCAGGGGAATGAGCGCGGTTCGGAAACACTTGGCGAGGGAACCGGGAGCGTGGCGCAACACAATCGCAGGGTCGCGCAGCAGGCTGGTCGAGGCGTATGCCAGCAACCCGGCGCTGACCGCGGCAACCAGCGAAATGCCATATACGCCAAGCAGCGGCGCATAACCTGCCAGCGGGCTGCCGCTATGGGCATAGCCGAGGGTCAGCCAGGGGAAGCCGGTAAAAATCGTGCCGCGCAGCCACTCGACCGACACCCATACCGCCGGCATCACCAGGACGGAGCGAAAGCCATTCTTTGCCGGAAATCGCGCTTGCGCATAGCCGGCCAACGCGGTGAAAAAGCCAAGGAATGCGCTGAACAGCATCGTGGCCGGCAGGGCCAAGAGCATGGACATGTCACCGTAATCATGCAGAGCGACATAGATCCAGTTGATACCCGCGCCGAACAGGCCCAGACCGAATGCAAAGCCTATCCATGCCGCATTACGTGGCGTACCCGCACGCTGCCAAAGCGCAAACAGGACGGCCAAGGCAATCACCGGCATCGGATAAATGCCGAACGGTGCGAAGCCGAACACGCATGCCGCACCGGCCAGGAATGCCAGTACATAATTTTTTTTAAACAAACTCATGTGGAATATCCCGCTGCCCGATATGTTGCAAAACGCGCGCAGCATAACCGATGCTTTGCACGTGCTGTCAACTTATCCGGCTGTCCTGAAATGTGCGGATTCAGGATGGATTGTGCGATTTCGCCTTCATCGCGGCGTGCGTGGAACTGGTTCGGATGTTCTTCCGATTGAGATCAGGTTAGCGAATTGTAGTATCGCAGCGCAGCCGCTGCCGCCTCAATGCGTGCGCAGCAGGAGCGGGCCCACCACCTGTTGCAGCCGCTCTTTCGTCCAGGCCGGGTTTGCATCATCCCAGCCGTTATCGGCCAGACGGCCTTTGCGATCGATGACGAAACTGACCGGGATGCGCCAGATCCTGCCATAGTCACCCGCCCAGGGGCTGCCGAGCAGCCCCACCGGAAAGCTCAGGCCCGCCGCAACCTCCTTCACCTTGGGCAGATCTTCGGGGCCGTCGAGGCTGAAGCCCAGCACACTTAAGCCTTGCTGCGCATGATTCGCGGCATATTCAGAGAGCAGCGGCAACTCCTCGCGGCAGGGATCGCACCAAGTGGCCCAGAAGGTGGCGATCACCACCTGAGCGTACAGGTCGCGTGTCGCGATGCTCCGGCCATCCAAAGTATGCAGCACCAATGGCGGGGCCGGCTGGCCTACCTCCAGGTCCTTTGCGTGTGCCAACCCCGGAAGCAGGCCAACAGCCGCCGCGATTCCAGCCCCGACTGCCCCCCGCAACAGCGTGCGGCGCTGCAAGTCCGGGGAAGAATCGGGCGGCTGTGCAGCATTGAGGCTCAAGTGTGATTCGCGAGACATTTCAGTATGCGCTAATCTAGTATAGCCAATGATTCTCTCAGACAATGCGCCCGTTCGAAAGTGCCCTTGCTCCGAACCCGCATGTGCCGATCAGAAGGCGTGGCTTACCCCGACCGTGGCCGTGTAATGCGGGAACAGCTGGGAGCCATCAAGATTGCTGTATATCGGCATTTGCACAAAAGCATACATCTGTGTATTTTTCATTACGCTCGCACTGATGCCGGGACTCAGGTACGCAGCTGTGCCGGCTGAATTGGCCGAGTCGGCAAGTGCCCCGGCATCCTCATACCTGCGGGTGATGTTCACCTGCAATTGCGGCACGATCATCGGATTGGCCTCATAGCGCACACCAAAGCTCATACTGGCCAGATTGCCCGGACGGTAATCCTCCCCGGGCTGGTCGAGAGCATGCGCCGCGGCTGCCTGGAATTGTCCGTTCACAAAGGCATCGAAATTCTGGCTCACCGGTTGGTAGTAGTAGGCCCCGATGATCAGATCGGTGCTGCCGGTGCCGGCCTGCAGGCTGGTGTCGAGGAGATTATCCGGGGCCGATTGCTGCGAGTTCGGACCGGTGTTGAAGGCGGTGGGATTGCGCCCTGCCACACCCGTACCGCTTGCATTGGGTCCGCCATAATTGCCGGTGGGCAGTTTCACGCCGAGCTGTACCCCGAGATTGTGCGTAGGCAGCAGGCCCTGAAAGCTGGTGATGAATTTGATATCCCCCATATCGGAAACGGTTGCGCCGCTGACCAGGTCAGGGGTGAGCGGGTTGGACGCGGCGCCATAGGTCGTATGGCTGCGGTCTATGTATGGCACCAGCAGCTTGAAATCCCAGTTTGCGCTTGAAGCATAGTCCAGACCCAGGGTGAAGTAGCGGTTGATAGTCTGTTTTTCAACTTCCTGGTTTGCTCCGGGGTTAAGTGCTGCCACTGCGGAGGGAGAAATCGTTCCCGTGCCGGTACGCAACTGGTCCTGGTTGATGAAAGAGTAATCTGCACTCACCCGCCAACCTGCAGTCGCCGAATATCCCATGGCTGCATCCGTGGACAAGGAGCAGCCGCATGTGGCGCAGGCGAGGGCATCATTTATGGCGGTGAGGGGCAACAGCGCCAACGATGCGGCCATCGCGACTCGGAGGGTTTTTCGTATGGGAAACGCGTTGCGTGCAACAGTCATGGCTTTGAATTCCTTTTAAGGTTTGATTGAGAATTGAAAAGTTATGTTTCGCTATCGCTTTCCGCGGCCCGCGCATATTGCTGCAGATCAGAGGCGATGGCGTCCTGAACGAAATGATGCTTCTGTTATTTTTGAATAATCTGTGCAAATGATATGAGCGCCTCAAACAGACAAGGCGCCATAAGCCGCCTTGTTTTGCCTGTAAGCCGATCGTTTCTTATTGCATTTTCATTTGCATGTGCTGATGTCCATCTTCCTGCGGAGAATCACTGTTTGCGGTCAATGGTTTCACTTCGGCCATGCTCTTGACTTTAACCACGCGGTGCTTGCCCACCTTGATGCGCAGCGTGAAAGGCACCATTTCGCCCTCCTTGAGCGGTGCCTTCAGCCCGATCAGCATCAAATGATAGCCGCTCTCACGGAGACTAACTCGCTTGCCGGCAGGCAGTGCAATCGCCTTTACCTCGCGCATTCTCATCATGCCGCCTTCCATCGACATGGTGTGCAGCTGCACTTCCTTGCAGGCCGGGCTGGATGCCCCGATCAATGTCGCGGAATGCTTGCTGGTAATGGACAAATCCGCTCCCGCCTGATCTTGTCCCGGGGCGGTGGCACGTATCCATCCTCCGCTGGTCTCGATGTCTCCCGCATTACCAGCGGCATAACTCCCGCTGGCGAAGCTGAGCAATAAGGCTGCAACCAACCATCCGAACCGATTTAAATTTCTCATGATTTCTTTCTCTTTGTTAAAAAGTTGACGTAACATAACGGCCTGTCGCATCGAACCCAAGTCGACGCTACCAAGTCAGCGTCTTGGTCTTGTCCTTGAATAATGCGCTGCCTGTCAGCTCGGGATTGCCGACTTTCAAGCCCGGAACCAAATCAGACTCCTTGACGCTGTAATGCTTCATGCACATTGGACAAACCAGCACTACGGCTCCTTTGCCCAGTAGCTCACCGAGCATTTTTTGTTGGCTGCCGAACTTGGCGGCCCTGGATTTGGAAGCAAGGAAAACACCTTTGTCATTGAGGAAAATCGTCAATGGATGCCCGCGCTTAAGCTGGTTTTCCCCGAATGAAATAGCCATGTTGACGCGGTGCGGATTATCCGTTGTCAGGTTTACAAACAAGGGATCAGTGTCCCCGGCGAATGCGGGATTGGCGATGTTGCCGATGGTCAGCGTGAAGACAAGCAACAAACTCGACAAATATTTCATGTGAATTTCCTTTTCAAGTGCGACATGAACCGGGTTAATGAATTGTAGGCATGGGCAATCTTCCTGGGAATGCGACATGATGTCGCACCCCCCGGCCCGGCTCTCCGTTTACAATTGCGCAATGAGCAGCACGATACTTTCCTCACTCCCCGGCCACAGCCAGTTGCGCCGCCTGCTCGTGCTGCGCACCATCGCGGTTGTCGCGCAACTCACCGTGCTGGCACTGGTCTGGAAAGTCCTGGAACTTGAACTCGACTGGCAGCCGATGTTGCTGACGATTGCAACCCTAACAGTAATTAATCTGCTCAGCTGGCTGCGCCTTCGCAATAGCAACATCATCTCCAACCCGGAACTGTTTGCACAATTATGCGTGGATGTGGCCGCCCTGAGCATACTACTGTATTACAGCGGTGGCTCGACCAACCCCTTCATTTCGCTGTACCTGCTGCCGCTGGTGATCGCCGCCGCGACATTGCCGCCGCGCTTTACCTGGAGCATGGCCGTACTGACCACGCTCTGCTATACCTTCCTGATGAAATTCTATGTGCCATTGCCCATGCTGCACGGGCAATCCCCCGCTGCAAGCGGCATGCAAGACATGGCCGGCATGGGCGGGATGGCCCAGGAAAGCATCTTCAGCCTGCACGTTCTGGGCATGTGGATGGGATTCGTCCTGAGTGCTGCCATCATCGCCTGGTTTGTCGTGCGAATGGCGCAGGCAGTGCGGCAACGCGATGAGACACTGGCGCGTGTGCGCGAAGAAATCCTGCGTAACGAGCGCATCGTTGCACTCGCCACGCAGGCGGCAGGCGCTGCCCATGAAATGGGTACGCCGCTGTCGACGATGGCGGTAGTGATCGGCGAATTGCAGCATGACCCTGTCTCCCTCCAGCCGGAATTGCGCGACAGCCTGGCCATCCTTGACGAGCAGGTGCGCGGGTCCAAACGCATCCTGGACAAGATCCTGGCAAATGCGCAGGACAACGGTGCTTCCTCGCCGCAAGCGGTGGATGAATTGATAGCAGGACTACTGAACGAATGGCAATTGCTGCGCCCGACCGCGCAATACCTCCATAGCAGTTGCGATGTTCTGCCTGTTCCGCGCATCAATGCGGATGTCACGCTGCGCGCAGCGCTGATGAATCTGCTCAACAATGCGGCCGATGCCAGCCCGCAGCCGATCGAGATATTGTCCAGCTGGGACAATTCTGCCTTCACGCTGAAGATACACGACCAGGGGGCGGGACTGAACGGGGAGGCCGCGCTCAAAGCCGGATCGGCATTCTTCACCACCAAACAGGAAGGTCGGGGGCTCGGTTTGTTCCTTGCCAACGCGACCATTGAACGCATGGGCGGAACAGTCCGGCTGTATAACCGTGAAGCAGGCGGCGCGACGACCGAACTTGCATTGCCAACCATTAAGGCAAACTTATGACCGAACCTCGCGAAGAATCTGCCTCGCTGTTACTGGTGGACGACGATGCCACCTTCTGCAAGGTATTAAGCATCGCTCTGGAGCGGCGCGGTTTTGCCGTAACGGTGGCGCACAGCGTGGAACAGGCTGTTCCCATCGCAGAAGCTTCTCCGCCGGAATTCGCCGTAGTCGATCTTAAAATGGGCGGCTCGCCGGGATTGGTGCTGGTCAAGTTGTTGCACGAACTCGATCCAAACACGCGCATCGTCGTGCTGACCGGATATGCCAGCATCGCCACCGCCGTCGAGGCGATCAAACTGGGCGCGACCCAATACCTGTCCAAACCGGCCAATGCCGACGAGATCGTCGCGGCCTTTGATCATGCCCCGGACAGCAATGCGCCGCTGAAGACACAGCCCGCGCAGATTGAGCGTCTTGAGTGGGAACATATTCAGCGCGTGCTGCGGGAGCATGAGGGCAACATCTCGGCCACCGCCCGCGCGCTCAACATGCACAGACGCACCCTGCAACGCAAACTCGCCAAACCACCGCTGAGCAATGCCTAGGCCTGCTGTTGCAATTGCAGCAGTCCGATGACTTTTCGCGTTTATTTTTCCCAACACACTGCTTTGTGCTTAAATCGCATCCTGCCTAACTGACCGCGCAAGATACTCATGGAAAAAGTACGCCTGTCCAAACGCATGTCCGAGCTCGGCCTGTGCTCGCGCCGCGAGGCGGATAGCTATATCGAAAAGGGCTGGGTTGAGGTCGACGGCGAAATCGTCAGCGAACTGGGCAGCAAGGTCTACCCCAGCCAGCAGGTAACTTTGCGCACGGCCGCGCGAAATACCCAGCAACAGCGTGTCACGATCCTGCTGAACAAGCCGGTTGGCTACGTATCCGGCCAGGCGGAACATGATTACAAGCCTGCGATCACCCTGCTGGACGACACAACGCACTGGGTCGAGGATCAATCTCCGCTGCGCTTTCACCGCAGCCAGTTGATCGGACTCGCACCTGCCGGCCGTCTGGATATCGACTCGCAGGGCTTGCTGGTGCTCACGCAGGACGGCCGGATCGCCAAGCAGCTGATCGGCGAGGACTCCAGGGTAGACAAGGAATACCTTGTGCGAGTACAGGGGAAACTGGAAGGCAGCGGGCTGGCCTTGCTCAACCAGGGCCTGAAGCTGGACGGCGAATACCTCAAGCCCGCCAAGGTCAGCTGGCAGAACGAGGACCAGTTACGCTTCGTGTTGCATGAGGGCAAAAAGCGCCAGATCCGCCGCATGTGCGAGCTAGTCGGGTTGAAGGTCAGCGGGTTAAAGCGTATCCGCATCGGCAAGGTCAAACTCGGCAAGTTGCCGGTCGGCCAGTGGCGTTACCTGGGGCCGGAAGAACAATTCTAGACGGGCAATTCTGCCTCAACCCGGGGTTACGCCCTTGCGTAACGCATTTCCAGCTCCTTCAGGGTGGCGGGCCTGCCGAAATACCAGCCTTGGCCGAGGTCGCATTTCATTTCCAGAAGCTTGGCTCGCACACCTTCGCTCTCGACACCCTCGGCCACCACGCTCATGCCCAGCGAATGCGCCAAAGCCACCGAAGAACGCACGATTTCGAGACTTTGCGGAGAAATCAATATCGGCTCGACGAAGGCACCGTCAATTTTCAGCGTGCCCAGAGGATAACGTTGCAAGTGTCTTAATCCGGAGTGTCCTGCGCCGTAGTCGTCGAGCGCAAGGCTGCAACCCAATTCGATCAATTTGTGCATGAGGTTCGATGCGATTTCCGGGTGATCGACCATCACTGTTTCTGTCAGTTCCAGCTTTAATTCAGAGGGACGCATGTTATGCTCGGCCAAGGTGTTCCGCACATCCTCCGCCAGCATCATGTTGCTCAATTGGGCGGGTGACAAATTGACGCTGACAAACGGCGAGCCAAAATCCGTGAATTCCTTCAGCCTCGCCCAGTCTCGGCAAGCGTGATCAAGGGTCCATAGACCGATCTCATGGATC
This sequence comes from Gallionella sp., assembly GCA_049684555.1. Taxonomy (GTDB): domain Bacteria; phylum Pseudomonadota; class Gammaproteobacteria; order Burkholderiales; family Gallionellaceae; genus Gallionella. Next base: position 57,148 of record JBAVGB010000095.1, read on the forward strand.
AGTCCGGTTTGCTCCGCGATCCACAAAAATTCATCGGGCTGCAGTATGCCCTCGACCGGGTGATGCCATCGGATCAGCGCTTCGAATCCGGCGACAGCGCCGTCGGCAAGATTGCAAATCGGTTGGTAATAAAGCTGGAATTCATCATGGTTCAAGGCGCGTCTCATGCCATGGGCGAGAGAGAGCTTCTGGGTCGCTTCGCCTTTGACGAAATTGCGCCTTTTTAATTGCTCGGGTGTGACGATCGCACTGGTTTCCGACAGGGTGGAACCATCGTTCCGGTTCCTGAACCGTTCCAGAATGACCAGCAGCAAGTGGCGCAATACCGGGTCGGTTTTTTCCAGCAATTGTTCCATCAGCTTGCGTGGGATGGGCACCAGCACGGTTCGTTCAATCGCCCTGACGGTTGCAGTACGTGGCTGGTAATCGATCAGGGAGACCTCCCCGAACAGCTCGCCCTTGCCAATCAACCTGATCCTGTGTTCACCGCCCTGTTTCACGACCAGGATTTCGACCACGCCTTCTTCAATAAGATATGCGCAGTCCCCGGCATCACCGGACCTGAATATCTCCTGGCCTCCCGAAAAAACCTCGCGGTCAAATTCATCAAACAACATGACGGTTCCCCATTAATCCAACCTTCAGTGAAGCGGCAATTTCTTCGAAAGGACGGATTTCAACTGCGGATCTTCCCGGGCCGATATGGCTTCAATGGCTTGGAATATGCCAATACCGTCATCCTGACACGATCACTTTAGCATCAAAACCAGCGCAGACAGAATATATCATTGAGGGTCAAATTGCTGGCGTGCCGGCCTCATTCTTTTTCTGCTTCCGGGGTTTTTCGTTCGACCAGTACCGAATACAACCTGCGGCTATCCACCCGCAACACGGTAAACATCAGTTCGCCGATGTGAATATGATCGCCGCGCTTGGGCAATTGACCGGCCGCCTTGAGCACCAACCCGCCAACCGTGTCGTATTCTTCGTCGCTGAACTCGGTCCCCAGCGCGTCATTGAAATCGGATATTTCCGTATCGGCCTTGACGCGATAATGCCCGACGGCATCGGCAATGATGTTGTCCTCCTCCTCGTCAAAATCATATTCATCTTCAATGTCGCCGACGATTTGTTCCAGCACGTCCTCGATGGTCACCATTCCGGAAACACCGCCGTATTCGTCCACCACCAGTGCGATGTGGTTGCGGTTGCTGCGAAAGTCACGCAGCAGCACATTGAGGCGCTTGGCTTCCGGCACAAAAACGGCCGGGCGCAACATGTCGCGCACGTCGAATTCCTCACCGGCGTAATAGCGCAGCAGATCCTTTGCCAGCAGAATACCGATGATATTGTCCTTGTCGCCTTCCATCACCGGAAACCGCGAGTGGGCGGTTTCAATGACAAACGGGATGAATTTTTCCGGCGGTTGGCTGATGTCGATGACATCCATCTGCGCGCGCGGGATCATGATTTCGCGCACTTGCCGCTCGGAAACCTGCATCACCCCTTCCATCATCGACAGGGCGTCGGCATCCAGCAGGTTGCGTTCATACGCTGAATGCAGCAATTCGATCAATTGATCGCGGTCTTCCGGCTCGCGCAGCAACATCGTGGAAAGCCGCTCTAGCAGACTGGGTTTATTACTACCGGGGGGTTCCATTTCGTGGAGATATCAAATTGGATAAGGATCAGAATAGCGCAATTTTAGCATCAGTTCGGTTTCCAGTTGTTCCATCTCGGCTGCGTCAGCATCGTTATCGTGGTCATAGCCCTGCAAATGCAGCGCTGCATGCAGGCTGAGGTGCGCATAATGCGCCAGCAGCTCCTTACGCTGCGCGGTCGTTTCACGCTCCACGACCGGCGCACAAATCACGATATCGCCGGCCAGTGTCTGCATGTCGTCGTAAACAAAGGTCAGCACATTGGTCGCGTAATCCCTGCCGCGATAGGTTTTGTTCAGTTCGCGCCCCTCGGGTTCGTCGACGATGCGCAGCGTGATGATCGCGTCGCGCTGCAGCGCGGCCTTGATCCAGCGCCGGAATTGCGCGCGTGTCGGCAGGTGTTGCCTGTCGCTTTCATACTGTACGGTCAGCGAGAGCCTGGGTGATGATCCGGTTTTGACCGCACGCATCATGCTGCATCCGGCACGATTTCCCCGCGCAGCGTGTGGCGCACCACCCGGGTGATTTTCAGATCAACAAAACGGCCGATCAAGTCGGCTGCGCCGCTGAAATTCACCACACGGTTATTGTCGGTGCGCGCAGCGAGCTCGCGGCCATCCTTTTTCGATACGCCTTCGACCAGTGCGCGCTGCGTCGTGCCCAGCATGGTCTGCGCCACGCCATTTTCCAGTTCGGCCAGACGATCCTGCAAGCGTTTCAGACGGGCCGTCCTGGCCTCGAACGGCGTATCGTCGCGCAGTTCGGCGGCCGGGGTTCCAGGGCGCGGACTGTAAAGGTAGCTGAAGCTGTTATCGAAACCGATTTCGTCGACCAGCTTGATGGTGGCCTCGAAATCCTGCTCGGTCTCGCCGGGAAACCCGACGATAAAATCGGAGGTGATGCAGATATCAGGTCGCGCGGCGCGCACCCTGCGGATGATGGACTTGTATTCCAGCACGGTATGGCCGCGTTTCATCGCCGCCAGGATCCGGTCCGATCCAGACTGAACCGGAAGATGCAAGTGGCTGACCAGTTTGGGCGTGGATGCATAGACATCGATCAGCCGCTGGGTCATGTCCCGCGGGTGCGACGTGGTGAAGCGCAACCGGACTATGTCCTCCAGCGCGGCAATGGCCTGCAGCAGATACGCGAAGTCGACAGGCTCTCCGTCCTCGCCGGTGCCGCAGTAGGCATTCACATTCTGTCCCAGCAGGGTCACTTCCTTCACGCCTTGCGCGGCAAGCTGCCGCACTTCGCGCATCACGTCCGCGACCGGCCGCGACACTTCCTCGCCGCGCGTATAGGGCACCACGCAGAACGTGCAGTATTTGCTGCAGCCTTCCATGATCGATACATAGGCCGACCCGGACCCGGTTGGCGGCAGCGGCAGATGGTCGAACTTCTCGATTTCCGGGAAACTGATGTCAACCTGCGGGCGCCCGCTTTCGCGGCGCGCCTGCAGCATTTGCGGCAGGCGATGCAGCGTCTGCGGACCGAACACCAGATCGACATAGGGCGCGCGCTTCAGGATTGCCGCGCCTTCCTGGCTGGCCACACAGCCTCCCACGCAAATCAGCAAATCGGGGTTGGCCAGTTTGAGCGGGCGGATGCGCCCCAGATCGGAGAATACCTTCTCCTCCGCTTTCTCGCGTATCGAGCAGGTATTCAACAGGATCACATCGGCCTGGTCGGGATTGGCGGTCGGTTCCATGCCCCCGTGGGCGCGCAACACATCCGCCATCTTGTCCGAGTCATACTCGTTCATCTGGCAGCCGAAGGTCTTGATGTGGAATTTTCCTGGCACGCTACCTTGTGGCACGCCGGGTGCCGATTGATTGCGTTGGTGGTGATAGGTGGATTTGAACCACCGACCTCAGCGTTATGAGTGCTGCGCTCTAACCACCTGAGCTATATCACCGCGAAGAGCGCGGCATTGTCCAGATTTCACCCTATCTTGTCAATGCGCAGGGAACAAAGTTAAGCTGGCTGCCGTCAAATTCCTTCTGCAAATCGGTCATTTTTGTCACCGTCCCGGCATCCACCCGGTCCAGCCTGAAGATGGTCGCCTTGAGCTTGCCGGCTCGCTCACCAACCTGCGCAGTGTGCACACCTCTGCCATTCAGCCCGTGCAGATACTTCTGCGCTGCATCCCTTGTTTTGAACACGCCCAGTGAAATTGCGTTCTGCCAATGGCCCGGACCCTGCACCACAAAATAATCATTGATGCCCAGCGCCTTGAGTTCCGCAATTTTCCGGTTGACTGCTGCCTTGTTCTTCAGCGGCGGGAAATACACCCAGTAACCTCTGTCGAGTTCGACCTGGCGCTGGCTTAATTTGCCGCCCAATTGCATGGCGGACAGCGCAGCCGTGGCGCGCGCCAGATCCGGACCCGAAAATTCGCCCCACTCCATGCAGGCGGTCGAACCCGGGTTCGCTTTCGCCGTTGCGGCAGCATCTGCCGGGTGATCGGTTTTGGATGCGGCCTTTGCCGGAGCCGCAACCGGGGCTGCTGGCGGCAATACGGCAACCGGCGCGGACGCGGGAGGGCTCATTGCTGTCGCCCTGGCCGATGGCAGAGACACCGTTGGCTGGCTGCGGGACGGGGTAATCAGCCTGATCATCTCACTATTCAATGCTGGCTGCGCTTGCACTTCCTGATCGCCCAAACCTGACCAATTGCCATGCATCACGGCAAAAAAAATTACATTCGCAAGCAGTAAAATCCAGAATAATTTTCTCATCTCGCCTTCTGTTCCTGAACCATCAACAACAATCCGCTTCCCGCGCAATCAACAATAATCCCTGCAGCACCAGATTGTCCACGATGCGGGACGGGACACCAAAGCACTTTTGATCCAAGTATGGCAGCAACATCCCTGCCGCACCGCCGCTCAACAGCAGCGGGGCGCTGTCGTCGCCAAGCAAACGATATTGCCGCTCTATCGCGCCGCAACTGGCCTGGATCGCGCCGCTGCATATCGCATCACCACTGTTCTGCGGAAACGGCGCATATACTCCCGGTGCCGGCTTCAGCTGCTTTGCCGCGCTTGCCAGACTGCGCTGCATCAACTCGACACCGGGCAGGATCAGCCCCCCGACAAATTCGCCCCGTGCGGACAATGCGTCTATCGTGGTCGCCGTGCCGGTGTCCACAACCAGGCATGCGCGCTTGACCAGATGCCATGCGGCGATCAATGCGGCCCACCGGTCACTGCCCAACTGGGACGGTGTGGAATAGCCATTGCGCACGCCGCATTGCATTTCTCGCGCAACAATGAAATGAGGCTCGACACCGATTTCCGCACCGGTATTGCGAATATGCAGCGCGCATTGTTCGCCGGCGACATTGCTTGCCCAGATTTGCCGTATCTCATGCAAGCCGCTTGCGGGGGTCAGACGGGCGGCATGTTCGTCTATTTGCCGCGCCAGACTGTCCGCCTGCCCGGACGGCAGTGCCCCGCTGCACAGCCAATCCGCGCCGCTCACCAGGGCCCACTTGATATGCGTATTTCCTGCGTCTACCAGCAACATCATTTCAAATCACCCTGCCTAGCATGCCCCTATTTCCCCGGAATTGAAGTTACGCATTCCCATTGGTGTTTCCAGCAATAACTCTCCGCTGTCGCTGACCCCGCGCGCAATTCCGCCCACTGTACTCCCGTCGGGCATTTTCAAACTGACCGGTTTGTTCTGGTACGCGTGATACTGCTCCCACTCCTCGCGAAATGAGGCAAATCCGTCCCCTGCAAACTGTTCCAACACGCGCGCCAGTTCCAGCAACGACAGCGCCAGCAGCTGATTGCGGGTTGGCATTACCGGGCATAGTTCATCCAGCGCGCAAGCGGGCTGACCGATCTGCTGTGCCAGGCTGACCGGCAAAGTGTAATTCAGTCCGATGCCGATCACCACCGCGCTGGGGCCGAGCATGTCGCCTTGCGCTTCGACCAGAACACCGGCCAACTTTCCCTGTCCGGTGATGATGTCGTTCGGCCACTTCAACTGCACTCCGTGCGCATCCAGGCCTTTCAGAACCCGCATCTGTGCCACGCCGACCGCCAAACTCAACCCAGCTAGCGCGTGCAATCCGCAATCAAAGCGCCACAACAGGGAAAACGTCAGCGCCGTGCCGAGTCCGGAATGCCATGTCCGCCCCATCCGCCCGCGGCCGGCAGTCTGCAATTCGGCCGCCAGCACGCTGCCGCTGGCGGCGCCCCCGTTTGCCATATCCGGTGTTGCACGCTGCAGCAGCAGGGTATTGGTGGAAGCAGCCTCCGGCAATATCTCGATGTCGAACCGTCCGGCATCCCTGCCCAGAAGGCGCGCCACTTCGCTCTGCTCTAGCCGCTGCCACGGGCGGGCCAGCCGGTAACCACGGCCGCGTACCCGGTGCAGCAGCACACCCCGGTCAGCGACGCCGGCAAGCGCATTGAACACGCTTGCCCGCGACACGCCCAGCCGGTTTGCCAACACTTCGCCGGAATGAAATTCACCGTCCGCGAGCAGATCCAGCAGCTGCCAGGTGCGCCGGTTTTCAATGGCAGTGGTCATTCCGGCAGCTCTTCATCATGGCGCGGTTTAAGGTCCAGAAAGGCCATGATTTCTTCGCGCCGATTCAATGCGTCCTGATAACCCAAATCGATCAGGGTCCGGCAGAAATTCTTTTCGGACATCAGATAGCTCAACAGCGTCCCGCCACGTTGATGCATCGTGCCGATCAGGCGCAGCAACAGCCGTATCGTCCAAGGCAATTCCGAAGCATGCCGTTCGGCTATTTTTTCGATAGGCTGGCTGGGCAAGATGATCAGCGCATCGACATGCCTGATCTCGGCACGCTCACGCATCTCTTCCGGCATGATCGCGACCAGATCGTTAATCTTCTTCAGGCGCTCCAGATCCGCTTCGATGCTGTCGAGAAAAATGCTGTTCAGGGCATGCCCTGCAACACTCGCCAACGACGGATACTCGCCAATGCCGGCACGATTGGCGTGCTCATCGTTGCCGTTCATGGAAACACCGATAATCAGCACGCGTGTCGCCCCCAGATGCAGCGCGGGGCTGATCGGCGCGGTCTGGCGCATCGACCCGTCGCCGAAATATTCGCGATTGATCAATGTCGCAGGAAAGATGAACGGCAGCGCGGAGGAGGCCAGCAGGTGCTTGATTCCGATCTGTACCGGGATGCCGATCCGCCCCTTGCGCCGCCACTGGGCCAGCTGTTTCACGCCCTGGTAGAAGGTCACCGACTGTCCCGAGCCGTAACCGGATGCGGTGATGGCCAGCGCGTGCAGCAAGCCGGCATCAATGCTTTCCTGGATTTTTTCACAGGGCAGTATCTCTTCGAGCAGCTTGACAAGCGGTGAATTGTCCAGCAGTGAAACCCGGGTGAGCTTGTTGATCCCGATAATGTTCAGTATCACGCCGGCAATCCACAGCATGGAATTATTGAACACCCCGATCAGGTCGGTGCGATAGATCCGGTTGGCATGAAAATTTTTCCAGGTGTTGACCAGATACTGGACGCCCATGCTGAAATTCCCGGCATTGACCGCGAGCGTGGCCGCGTTCAGCGCACCCGCAGACGTACCGCAGATAATGGGGAAAGGACAGCGCGCACGGCGCGGCAAAAATTCCGCGATGGCCTTGAGCACGCCCACCTGGTAAGCGGCACGCGCGCCCCCGCCGGTGAGTATCAGTCCTGCGCGGTCTTCCATGAGCCGGTTATTCGGCTACGGCCTGCACCGAGTCCAGCGCGTCTTTCAACGTTTCTTCCGGCAGCGCGTTGAGCATTTCCGAAAGCATTTCCGCGGCATCCATCGCATCATCCCGCAAGGATCCGGGATCGGTGTTGGCCATCAGCACCGCTGCCGCACCGACCACCTTGAGCAACCTGGCGCGCTCGCGCATCAGCATTTCGACTTCCTCGCCCAGCATCGCGACTTCCTGCTTGTTCATGGTCATCATCATCATTCTCCCTAGTGTAACTTCACGCCGGCGACCGCCAGCGCGCTCATGTTCACGATGCGGCGGACCGTGGCAGTCGTGGTCAGTATGTGCACCGATTTGTTCGCGCCCAGCAGGATCGAGCCGATGGTGATCCCGTCGCCGCCTGTCATCTTCAGCAGGTTGTAGGCGATATTCGCCGCATCCAGATTCGGCATCACCAGCAGGTTGGCAGTCCCTTTCAGCGACGAGTCCGGAAAGGTCGACGAACGTATGCTTTCCGACAGCGCGGCGTCCCCGTGCATCTCTCCATCGACTTCCAGATCCGGCGCGAGGCCGACGAGTAATTCCCTTGCATGACTCATCTTGCGTGCCGAAGCGTCCGAATGGCTGCCGAAGTTCGAATGCGACAACAGCGCCACTTTCGGCGTCAAACCGAAACGGCGCATCTCCTCGGCAGCCAGAATCGCCATTTCTGCCACCTGTTCGGCGCTCGGATCGAGATTGACGTGGGTATCGCAAATGAACAGCGTGTGCCTGGGCAACATCAGGATATTCATAGCCGCATAGGTGTTGGCGCCGGGGCGGCGCCCGATCACTTCGTCGATATAGCGCAGATGCCTGATCGGCTGCGAAATCGTCCCGCACAACATCGCATCCGCGGCACCCAGCCGCACCAGCATCGCGGCGATCAGGGTGTTGCTGCGGCGCATCGCGCGCTTGGCCGTGGCCGGCGTAACGCCTTTGCGCTGCATCAGCCGGTGATACTCGCTCCAGTATTCGCGGTAGCGCGTATCGCTCTCCGGATTGACCAGTTCGAAATGCTCCCCGGCACGAATGCGCAAGCCGAGCTTGGCGATGCGCTGCTCGATGACTTCCGGGCGGCCGACTAGGATCGGAAACGCAATGCCTTCGTCCACGACCGTCTGCACCGCGTGCAGCACCCTGGACTCTTCGCCCTCCGCATACACCAGACGCTGCGGCGCGCGCTTGGCCGCCTCGAACACCGGCTTCATCAGCATGTTGGAATGGTATACAAATCCTTCCAGCCGTTCGCGGTATGCCTTCATGTCGGCGATCGGCCGCTCCGCCACGCCGCTATCCATCGCGGCCTGCGCCACGGCAGGCGCGATGCGCGTGATCAGGCGCGGGTCGAACGGCTTGGGAATCAGATGATCCGGGCCGAAACGCAGATTCTCGTCGCCGTACACCTCTTCGGTTTCTTCGGATTGTTCCGCCTGTGCCAGTTCGGCGATCGCGTACACCGCCGCGCGTTTCATCTCCTCATTGATCGTCGATGCGCCGACATCCAGCGCGCCGCGGAAAATGAACGGGAAACACAGCGCATTATTGACCTGGTTCGGGTAATCGGAACGTCCGGTCGCCATGATCGCGTCGGGACGCGCGGCCTTGGCCACACTGGGCAGGATCTCGGGGGTGGGATTGGCCAGCGCGAAGATCAGCGGCTTTTCTGCCATTTGCATCGCCATTTCCGGCTTCAGCACGCCGCCTGCGGACAGGCCGAGAAACACATCCGCTCCGCCGATCACTTCGGCCAGGGTGCGCGCGGCGGTGTCAACCGCGTAGCGCGCCTTGTTGTCGTCCATCTCCTCGGTGCGCCCCTGGTACACGACGCCCTTGATATCGGTGACGACGATGTTCTCCATGCGCACGCCGAGGCTGACCAGCATATCGAGACAGGCCAGCGCGGCAGCGCCGGCGCCCGACACCACCAGTTTGATCCCGGCGATATCCTTGCCGACCACCTTGAGGCCGTTCAGCAATGCCGCGCCAACGATGATCGCGGTGCCGTGCTGGTCGTCGTGGAATACCGGTATCTTCATCCGCTCGCGCAGCTTGCGCTCGATGTAGAAACATTCCGGCGCCTTGATGTCCTCCAGATTGATGCCGCCAAATGTCGGTTCCAGCGACGCAATGATGTTCACCAGCTTGTCGGGGTCGCGCTCGTCAATTTCCAGATCGAATACATCGATCCCGGCAAATTTCTTGAACAGCATGGCCTTGCCTTCCATCACCGGCTTGGCGGCAAGCGGTCCGATCGCACCGAGGCCCAGCACCGCGGTGCCGTTGGTGATCACCGCGACCAGATTGCCGCGCGAGGTCATGTTGCGCGCCTCGGCCGGATTGTCCACGATCGCCTCGCAGGCGGCCGCCACCCCTGGCGAGTAGGCCAGCGCAAGATCGTGCTGGGTGATCATCGGCTTGCTCGGGTTAACCGTTATCTTTCCCGGCGGAGCCTGGCGGTGGTATTGCAGCGCGGCTTCGCGCAATTGCTCATCCATTATTTTCTTCTTTCGTGGCGCAGATTGAATTGCGCGGATTATACCGTAGGCCGGCAATCGCCAAGGTTTGCTAGCGGCCTGCCGCGCCTGGCTGAGACACCGGCTTGTTCAAAGCCAGCGCATAAATGCGTTGCGCAAACCGGTTGGGATAGATCATCACCAGCAGGGCGGTAAGCGTGATACTGACCAGCACCACCATATAGGTTGTGTCACGGATCACGTCTCCGCCCGCAACCCCGAATTGCAGCGGCAGCGTGGCCAGCACGGCTGAAGCCAGTCCCTTGGGTGCCATCATCGAGCTGATCGCGACATCGCGCAGACTGTAACTGTCACTGCGGAAAATCAGGCGGGTGAGAATCAGGCGCATCGCATAAACCATCAGCATCATGGAGATTGCCGCGACCGCGAGCAGCTGTTCACTGAAATGTATCGATATGCCCAGATAGACGAAGAAGTAGGTTTTCAGCAGGAACACGGCTTCGCTGTAGAACGCCAGGTCGGTCTCGTTTAGCGGCACGATGTTCCTGTCGACGTTCGGAATCCGGTACAGGTTGAATTTCTGGAAATTGGTCAGCGAAAACCCCAGTGCCAGCGCGGCAATCGCGCCGGAAAAGTGCAGCATTTCGGTCAGCCCGTAGACGATGAACACGTAGGCAAGGGTGGACGAGATGGTGTTGGGGAAACCGCGCACCTTGCCCAGCACCAGCAGCCAGCCGATCCCCCCGAGCACGCCGATCACCACCGCGAAGATCAGCGAGGCCAGCACGCTGCCAACCAGCCCGCCGGGCTCGAATCCGCCCTTTGTATGGATCTGCAGCAAAGCGAACACGCCGATGATGCTGAGCACGTCGGTCAGTGCCGACTCAAGCACCAGCACGGTGCCCGGCTTGTTCGACATCTTGAGCGAGCTCACCATCGGGATGACCACCGATGAAGAAGTATTCCCCAGCGTGACCCCAAGCATGATGGCGGGCAACGATTCCAATTTCAGCATGTAAATGCCGGTTGCCGCGATGATCGCCGCGGTCAGCACGAAGCTGACCAGCGCCAGCAGACCGGTCGTGCCCAGCGATTTGCCCAGCACGTCCAGATTCAGCGTCGTGCCGCCCTCGAACAGGATCACGACCAGCGCGATGGTGGCGATCAATGATCCGATCTTGCCGAAATCATCCGGCGTGACGATACCGAACAACGGGCCGATCATGATACCGACCAGCATCAGCACCAGCACGTCAGGGATATTCGTCTTGCTGAATTGCAGCGACAGGAAGTGCGAGAAAAACAGCATCAGGCCGATGATCAGGATGGTCGTGGACATTTATGCTTCCTGCTATTTTTAATGGGGGAATTATACATGCCGACTTTTACGGCCAGGTTGCACGAGCAAACGGTCACTTCTTCTTATGTCTGCGGGACGCGTGACCGGATCAATGTCACCAACCAGCGGAATTAGAAGAAGAATATGCTGCTCGTGGACTAAGGTCGTTATGGTTGAGCAACGGGAAACCGACCCTGCTTCAGCGATGCCTCAAACTGTTCTATCGGAACGGGCCTGCCAAAAAGATATCCCTGGTAGTGAGGGCAGCCGCTGTCCATAAGGAATTGTCTTTGCTCTTCCGTCTCCACTCCTTCGGCAATGACGTCCATGTTCAGGCTTTGTGCCATGGCAGCGATCGTGCGCACCATCGCTTTATCGCTGTTGTCGGTGGCCAGATCGCTGACGAAGGAGCGGTCGATCTTGAGCTGATCGAGCGGTAGCCGTTTAAGGTATTGCAGGGATGAATAGCCGGTACCGAAATCATCCAATGAGAACTGCACGCCGATTTCTTTCAAAGCGTTCATGACCGCAATGGTCTCCTCGATATTCTCCTGAAACATGCTTTCGGTCAGTTCCAGTTTGAGCCGCATCGGTTTGACGGCATATCGCTGCAGCGTGGTTTGCAC
>JBAVGB010000096.1:0-31009 GCA_049684555.1 Gallionella sp.
GGGGGATATCCCCTGAATGAGACGACATGCTGAGCCATTACAGATGAAAAACGACTTTTTGTTCAACAATTCGGATTCGTCAACACTACACCTGCACTACGCGGGGGCTTGTTCGGCGTTTCCTTAGGTATTCCAGAACGTTCTCATCCTTATGTGCTTCCAGTTGGGAAACATGGACAAGCCAAGATGCCTATAACATCTTCGAATGGGGACAAGGTAATTCTGAAACTACTCCATCTGTGTGCTTCTCGTGGGGTTGACCAAGAACAAGTTCAGCCGTGGCAGATAGAGGAGTTTGCGCCTCACGAATTTGAGATATAGATAATCGCTCAGTTTTGCTGCGCAGCTCTTTACTTTTGTTCCCTAGTGATGGGTTGGGTCCTCGACCTAAATTCTGGTCTGCTTGAATAGCTTACACTTTAGTGTAAGTTACAGTTTAGTGTAAGGTACCCCTCAATGAGGAGCAGTGACTTGGCCCACGGTCCAATCGAAACCCGCCGTAGTGGCGGGTTTGCAGTCCTAGCACAAGAGAACTCACTTCATTTAATGATTTGGACAATGAACCTCCCTGGGTTTTGAGGAGGTGAAATTGGTCAGTAGTAATTTGAAACTAACGGCAAGGGGTAGGGTGTTTTTCACCGGAAAATCGGCAAGAAAATGGCTGAAAAACTTTGTAAGATGCGCAACCGAAGCCGCGCCAATAAAGGCTTTTAGAGGGGGGCATCTTACAAAAAAAGTAGCCTAACGTATTGATTATATGCAAATGTATATCAGCTTGTGATTCCGGTTGTCGTGGGTTCGAGTCCCATCAGTCACCCCAAATTTAAAGGCTTGCAGCGATGCAGGCTTTTTTTTTCGTCCTGTGTCTTGCTGGCGCAATATATTCGTAATAGCCAATAATCTTGCGTAATCAGCCTGCCGGGGTTCACTGCATAATTTATCATGATGCAAATTGTCCTGATGAAATAGAAAAAAGAAATAGAAAAAAAGAAATAGAAACAAGGGCCATATTGCGACCCTTTTAAAGCAGCCGGAAGTTTTCAATCGGTTCAACGCAGATTCAGGAACAGGTGCGTCTTCAAGATATTCCGTGCGGTTCGGTCCCTCATCAATTCCATCACCGGAAGGCAATGTATTTTTGGCGAATCTCGACGCCTTTTATGCGCCCATGTGCAGCATTCGCTTTTGCACAATTTGCCATTCCGAAATTCATGGAGCTACTTTGAAACCTTGGGCTTGGGATATTTGAATTGTTATCAGATTTGAAATTAATATTTTCTATTTTATTTAATAGTTGCTTTGATTCTTTAATCATTAATCATTGCTGTGCGCCAAATGGATTTTATAAGATCGCAATTATTAAAGAGTATTATTTTTATTAACAAAACCTGTTCATAACTTTGTGGATAGATAAATAAGAACGATGCCAAAGTAGCGAAAAACAAGGGTTCTTGTTACTTTGCCTATTTTTTGTTTATGTATAATACTAATCATAATCAATTACATATCGTAAGTTGAAGAATTTGTTACCGGGTAAATTAGTGCAAAGCCGCAATTTTGCTGAGGTTGATAACTTTAGAAAATTGTCAATGCAGATTTGCGATATTTTTAAAATAGTTTTGGCAAAAATTTTGCACCATAACCGTGCCAATTGTAGCTTTGCTGCAATCATTTCGCAGGCCGCCAAATGGATGAGACGAACAATTGTTATAATTTAACATCTGAAAAATTCCCGTTTGCAAATGGCGTCTTCCCCGGTTGATCGCCTGCCCTCGGCGGGATTTTTTTGCACCCGGCGGCGTGACCTGCAATCACCCGCAACCAGGATTCCCATGCCGGATTATCAGTTCTCCCTTATATACCTGTGTCAGCTACGGACGATGCAGCCGCAAAATCCGGCCACCTGTCCGGCATCGCAGTGCAGGCACCGATGAAACGCACGCTCGCGCTGAGTGCCTTCGGGCTATTGCTGGGCTTTGGCATCGCGCTGCTCTATGGCGGCAGCGGCCTGTTCCGGCGCATCGCCGATTTCCCGCTGCCCCTGCTGGGTATGGCGCTGGCGATGATCTTCGCCTGCTGGAACTGCAACGCCGGCCGTTTGCGCCTGATGCTGGGCGGTATCGCAAAACCGATGGGCCACGGGCGGGCGCTGGCCACGATGATGGCGACCGAGTTTGCGATCAACGCGACGCCTGCCGGCAGCGGTGGCCTGCTCAGCTATGTATACCTGCTGAAGCGGCACGGCGCGCCCGCGACATCCGCTGCCGCGATGTATGCGACAGACATCATGATGGACATGCTGGTGTTCAGCAGCGCACTGGTGATCATCGCGCTTGCCTTGTTGTTTCATCCCGCGCAGCTGCATCTCGGCTGGGAGATCGGGATGCTGGCCGGTTTGCTGCTCGCCATGGTCGCGCTCGGCTGGGCCGGCGCAAAAAATTACCGCGCCGTGCTGCTGTGGATAGGCCGGCGCAAGTTGATCAGGCGCGTGTCGGCGACGAACCGGCGCAGGCTGACCCGTACCGTGCTGCGCTTCCGCGAGGCGCTGCATCTGGTGCTGGGGTTTTCGCGCGCCAGACTGTTCGGGATTTTCCTGTGCTGCATCGGCCACTGGGTGCTGCGCTACACCGTGCTGTACGTGATCATTATCGGCATGGATCGCCATGTAGACCTGGCCTACAGCTTGCTGGTCCAGATGCTGGCGCAGACCGCGGGCCATTTCACGATGCTGCCCGGCGGCAGCGGCGTCGAATTGAGCTTCACCGCGCTGCTGGCGCCGGTGCTCGATCACCCGACGCTGGGCGCGGTACTCCTGATGTGGCGCTTCGCTCTCTATTACTGGTATCTGATCGCATGCGCCCCGGTGTTTTTCCTGTTCGTCGGCAAGGCGCTGTGGCAGCTGCTCGGGAACGGGGGCGCCGCAAAATGATCTGCTGTGCTCAAAGCAGGCTGTCGCGCAACTTCAGTATCCACACCGCAAACGCGATCGGGGCAGGGCGGTTGATCCGCAACAGCAGCAGCTGGTAGGTCTGCGAAATCAGCGCGAACGGATAGTCGAGTTGGAACAGATCGGTGACCATCCGCCATTCGGCGCGTATCCCTTTCCAGTAGCCGAGCTTTTCGGTCTTGCGCGACTGCGTTACGGTCGGCCAGTGCGTCACCGCGATCGACAACTGCTGCGCGATGATGCGGCGGTTCATGAACACCTCGATCCCGAAGCGCGGCAGCCCGTGCATTTCCTCCAGCGCATTGCTGAGCAGATCCTTCCTGATCACCCGCTCGCCGGAAACGAAATCCAGCCCGATCGCACGGAATATCATCAGGCTGTTCTTGCGCAGGCTAAGGCTGACATCAGCCTTGCCATCCAGCACCGGGAAGGCCAGTGCATTGATATGTTCGATCGCCAGGCCGGTCAGATCTGCATCTAGCAGCATCAGCAATTCGTTCTGCGCGGCCGCGACGCCGGTCGCCATCGCGATGCTCTTGCCGCAGTTCACCGGTTGCGAGATAAGCCTTACCGATGGGAATTGTCTGACGATCTCGGCGGTGTTATCGGTCGAGCCATCGTCGACCACGATCACCTCGTTCAGCAGCCTATGTGCTGAGGCGACTGCAAGCACGGCGGCGATCCTCGGTGCCTCGTTGTAGGCGCAGATGATGCAGGAGATTCGGACACTTTTATGCGGGGCAGATGGTTGAATCATCGGGTGTTTAACTGGAGGCAGGTTGGACCTATTCTTGAAAGGCAAGCGTCTTTGGTTGATTTCCCGTGTTCGGAATATCCAGCGCGTGGAGCAGGCGACCGGTAAAGTCCTCTGGGGTAACCGATATGAGTTCCGGCGGCACGCCGAATTTCTGGCTCAGGCGAATACTATCCTCGAAGCCGTAGGCCACAACGAAAGGATGTGATCCGGCCCCGATCGCGGCGAGGTAGTCGCTGTATTCGTCCCCGCAAGAATATGCACGCGCAGGATTGATCGCAAAGCTTTGCCGAGCTTGCTTCAGATATTCGACCTTGTGCTCACTCAGCGGGATACAGGCAAAGTAGTCGAACTCGGCTGTGTCGATGCCATGGCGCAGAAAAAGTTGCTTCAGTGTTTCTCGGGGCTCTATTGTGACATTCCGGGTAACAAAACCCACTCGGATATCGGGAGCCGCGAGCAGCGTACGCAACATAGAGCCGACTCCCGGATACAAACGGGCCTCAGTACGGTAGACATCAGTCAATGTTTCCAAAAGTTTCTTGCGGCTCTGTTTGCCGAACTGACGGCGAAGATTCATCGGGAATTCCCGTAGGCCGCCTAGATACTTGAACAGCTTGCGGCGTTTCTGGAATCTTTCCAGATCGCCAATGTCCATCCCGTGCCGAAGAAAGGTCAGCTGAATCGCATGGAACGCATCAATTGTGGTTCCATCAGCGTCAAAGATCACCAACCGTTCCGTGTTTTTGTAGCGGGCCATGGCGTGGATCTTATGACGGTAATGTTACAGTTACGTGAATTGCCTACAAAATGGATATTGGACGCCTGCTATCGGATCGGTGCCGCCACCATAGGTATAAATTATGTTGCTCTTAGGAATTCCCTTGCGGCTGATAATATCGTGACGTTGGGTAGATTATTGGGACACCGAATGCAAGGATTGCCATATCAACATGCCGGCTTGAAGGCGCGAAATGCACCGGTTAATTCAGACACTATCCGGTGCAGCAGCTTTTCGAATTCCTGCACGGGCAATGCCATTCCAAACAAGAATCCCTGGAATGCCATGCATTCATGATGTTTCAGGAAAGCTAGTTGCGCCTGCGTTTCGACGCCTTCGGCAATCACATGCATCCGGAAATTGGTCGCCAGATCAATGATGGTCTGCACCAGCATCGCATCGCTGCCATCGTTGCTGATGCCCTGCACAAAGCTCTGGTCGATTTTGAGTTGATCAAGCGGCAACTGTTTCAAATAGGACAGCGAGGAATAGCCGATGCCGAAATCGTCGATCGACAAGCCCACCCCCAATGCTTTGAGCGCGTGCATTTTCTCAACCGTACCGTCCATATCCTCCAGCATCACGCTCTCGGTCAATTCCAATTTCAGGCGGGACGGATCGACTTGATGCGCTTTTAGCACATTTTCCACACTGTCCACAAAGCCGGAAATTGCAAATTGCTTCGCACTGACATTGACTGCCAGCGTCAACTTGCGGGTTTCATCGCTTGCCGACCATATGGCGAGCTGTTTGCAGGCCTTATCCATCACCCAGTCACCGATCTCGAGAATCAGCGAGCTTTCTTCAGCAATCGGTATAAACACGCCGGGCAGAACCAGTCCCCGTTCAGGATGATTCCAGCGCAACAAGGCTTCTGCGCCGACTGGGCGATGGTTGTTGTCCACCTGCATCTGATAAACCAAATGAAATTGGCCGCGGTCGATTGCATGGCGAAGATCGTTGTCCAGATTTGCGTGTGCGGTAATTTTGTCCTGCAACAGCGGATCAAAAAACCGGATCGAATTGCGTCCCGCACTTTTGGCTTGATACATCGCCATTTCTGCATGCTGAATCAACACGTCGGCCGGGATTTCGTTGCCGCGATAAAGGCTGATACCGATACTGGATAAACTACGCATCGGATGCCCGTCGCAGAAGTAGGGGCGTGCCAAGCTTTCGCGGATCTTCTCGGCGACCAGCCCGACCCTGCGGGAAGTTTCATCTTCGTTGTCGCTAATATCCTCGATCATCACGATGAACTCGTCCGCGCCCAGTCTGGCCACTGTGTCCATCTCGCGCACGCTATCCTTGAGCCGGGCGGCTACTTCGATGAGCAGCATGTCTCCGCAATCATGACCCTGCGTATTGTTGAGTATCTTGAATCGGTCCAGATCGATCAGCAAGATCGCGCCAAAGTGGCCGGGGCGGGTCGAATTGGCCAATTTTTCGCCAAAGCGTTCGAGAAACAAGTGTCGGTTGGGCAGCCGGGTGAGTTTGTCATAGGACGCCAGGTTACGGATTTCTTCTTCCTTATTTTTTCGTTCACTGAGATCGTTGAAGATGGCGACATAATGTGTGACGTCTTGCTGCTGGTTTTCTACCGCCGTGATTTTCATCCACTTCGGATATATCTCGCCGTTCTTGCGCCTGTCGAATATTTCTCCCGTCCATGAGCCGGTATGGATCAATTGTTGCCACATCTCGATCTCGGCAAAAAAAATCTTGTCATGCTTCCTAGCATTGAATATTCGCGCATTCTTGCCAATTAATTCACTGGCACTATAGCCTGTGATACTCAGCACTGCCTGATTGACACGGACGATATAGCCACATGCATCGATGATCATGATCGCATCGCTGGTTTCAAAAGCGACTGAAGAAATGCGCAAAGCCTGTTCGAGCTCGGCATTCAGTTCAGCGGCGTTTTTGGATACGAATTGCATGGTTACACCTCCACTTCCATGATTTCGGTTACTGGAAGTGTTGCGATGTCGTGCATTATTTTGTTGTTTACTGCTGCATTGAGGTTGGTCAATTCCGAAACACGGGAATAGAATTCGCTGATGAATATTTCATGCCCATCAGCATTCTGTCGGCGTATGCCGAACTTGATTCGCTGCCGCTTTATTGCCGGTAGCTTGCCCAGCAAGTTCTTGGTCGCCCAGATGGCACCGTCGCGCGCAAATTCCGAAAGTCGCGTAGCGTGATTGATGGTGTCGCCCAATACCGTGAATTCGACTTTGGTTTCGTTTTGGAAGATGCCGAGCCAATCATATCCTTCATTCAGGCCGATATTGAGGCACAACGCGTTCATCCAGTTCTTGCGCATTTGCCATTCCTTGCTGATGTTGAGCATGGCGGCCTTCATTTCCTTCGCGCACATCAGCGCATTGGAAATATAGTTGCAGTCAGGTTGCGGGAAGAAATAGTAGACCATGCCGTCGCCAACATGCTTGCCGTGCGTCCCATAATATTTTCGGAAGATGGGCTCCATGGTGGCCCATATCTGGTTTATCAGCTCGAAATATTCCTCCGGTGGCAATTCGGAGCAGATGCGTACCGAGCTTTGCAGGTCTGCCACGAGCACAGCGACATCGGTCAGCACTGGAAGGTGTTTTTTCAACAGGCTGCGGATCACTTCATCTCGGCGTTCCAGAATTCCTAATAGGCTTTCGCTGTCGGCGTGGCCGGGGAGGTGGATGAACAGAATGCCTTCGCGGTAATAGGAAGCATAGACGTTGTAGTGAACGATCTCGCCGTTTTCCAGGCAGAGCGTGAGCGGCAGTTGCATCAGAGTGCCGTTAGGATAGACCTGTGCCAAGGCTTCTTCGGCATTGCCGGTTGGGATGCCTGCCTTGCCACTCAAGATGTTCATCAGGTCGTCGCGCGAGAAGCGGCCCTTGCCCAGCAACAGGTAAAACTGAAGCAGTTCTTCACGATTGGCCCCGTTACGGCCCAAACGGCCGTTGATCAGATAAGAGAGCGCATTGCGGTCCTTAATATCCGCAGGTAGATGATCGAAACTGTCGAACAATTCGGTGCGTGCCTCTTCGTTCAACCAGGTGATCTCGAATTTGTAGTTGACCATATAGGCAGGGTAGGGGATATGGTCTATGGTAAGTCGTAGCGCATCCGATTTGGCGGCGTTCACGATCTGTGGCACTTTTATGTCCGCTGAACCAAACGGTTCAGATGCTGCTGTATATGGTGTTGATGAGGCGGTTGAGGTTTGCTGCACGGCGATTTTCTCGAGCGCCGGAAACCCGTCTTTCTGGAGCTGCACGGCCATATTGGCCATGGCATAACCTTCCTTCTTCAATTGATTGATGCGATCCAGTCGTGACAATACTTCCTGCGGGAAGTAGCCGATCTGGCGTGCGCTGGTCTGTGCGCCCGGCTCCGGATTTTTCACCAGTGGGCGAGGCAACAGTCCGAGCGAAATATAGTTATTCAAAGTAGCCCTGGAGATACTCGCGGCTTGCATTACTTCAAAGCTCGTTAACATGATTTGGATGGACTCTTATTGATTGGACTGTACATATGTTAACCGTTAGACAGTCTATGTCAATAGATTTTTGTTTTAAATTAATTCCACATCTATATACCTCAAGATAAGGCTAGAATATCTAAGGCTAGAATATCAATGGTTTTTGATTCCCAAGTTCAATGTTCCAACTTTTTAGTTTGTAATTTCTGCCAAAAATATCAAGCTGGCCATTTAACTGATCTAGATGCATTACAATTGTACTGTCTATTTTTGTTGTACTTATACAGTATAATTACTAAGCTAGACAGTATAATTAAAGATTATTGTATATACAGCTTGAAACCTTCAGTATGGCTAAAGCTTGATGTATTTTTATAACCTGCTGTTTATATCTAATTTAATTAGTATAATTAGTATTATATAATTCAACGAAGGATATTGTATTGTCTAATTAAACAGTATATGTAATTGTACTGTCTAATTTGTACTGTATAATTAATTTATTAGCATTAGAATTGTCACTAACGATTCAAAATTGAAAATTGATAGACAGGTTGTGGTGCTTACGACCGATGAAGAAAGTTTTCCCAGGTAGCACGGCAAGCCCGACAGGAATTGTTGTCTGTCAAAGTCTATCTATAGGTGATTTATTCAAATCGAAATCGGGGCTCGGGCTGAAGATTTTGGTTTTGATTAGTCAATTGCCTTGAAGGTTGATCAGGGCGACAGGCCATTAACAAACTGGATATTATTTTCTTAAACTAAAGTTGAGGCGAAATCCCAAATTTATCTGGTTTAAGGATTTTTTGCCTTTTCTTGTTATACGGATCTTGTTATACGGATAATGTATAGCGCGTAAAGCCCGTAGAGCTTGATTTACAAGGGGTTGCGGGGCGTTCTTCAAGCTGATTTTTGACTGTATAACCATACCGGGTTTTTGCATGTTCATGATTTTCCGATCTCCTGTAAAGTGATTTTCATAACAGATCCGTCATCGCTTCCGGCTTTTGCGAGCGCTTCAAGGCCGGCCCACGCTTCCCGAACGTGGAGCGGTAGGGGTAGGCCACCTCCCAATAGCCGTTGGGCTCTTGGCGGCCCTCTAATCGTTTCGCAGCAAGCAGCACGCGGATGCGCCGTGCGCTGACTTTCCAGTCAAGCGCAGCCAAGGCCACCGGCACGTAGCGCACGAAGCGCGCACCTAGGCAATCTTCGGACGCATCCTGCAAAACCGACTTGCAGAGGGGTGGTATCGCTGCGCTTTCGACAGGCTGCGCGTACTGACCAAAATCCGACAAGGAAATCCCCCGCTGTTTCCGCTGCGAGGCGCGGGCCTTGCCGGATATTTGGTGATTAGGCGGCAGCTCAACTTCAAACCCAAATTCGTCTCTCATCTATCACCCCCGACCGCCAGATGCGCAACAAGCGGTTTTATCGCGTCCGCTGCTTTCTGGAAGGGCAACACCACGGCAGCAGGGCGGCGCGATTTTTTGGCATAGTCCTCGCGCCAGAGGCGGGCCATTGCATAAACCCGTTCGACCTGTCCGAGCAGATCGGCATCGAACCAGCGCCCATTCGGTGCGATCAGCTTGTCGCCGTTCAGATGCCAGCCTTCCCACGCCTTGCCTGGAAGTGCCGAACCCTTGAGGATGCGCAGCATCCGGTAAGCCATCCAAGGAATGCGGGCTCCGCCGGTTTCCCAGTTCTGGACGGTGCGCACCGTCACATCGAGCAGATCGGCAGCCTGCTTGCGGGTCAGGTCGGAGAAGCGGCGCACGTCGCGGAAGTCCTGCGGATCGACGTAGCGGCTCATAGCTCGCACCTCGGCACGATCTTCGCGGGCGGGTATATCCACCACTTGCGCGTCAACGGATCCTTGCGCGCGCCCAGGATGCGGCCCGCTTTCGCGTAGCGCTGGAGCTTGTATTCAGATACGCCGACAAGCTCGGCAAAGCGGCGCAGGCTCATACCTTCCTGTTGATGTTTGACCGGCAGAAGGATGCTCATAGCGGCCTCCCTTTGCCGAGCCGGTCGAGGGTGCGTTGCACCGCCTCCAGATGCCGGATAGCGTCCTGAACTTCGGGATCGTGGGACTCGTAGCTGTCATGCAGGGATTCGATCTGCTCCAGCACCGCGAAGGCCAAGTGCCTGCGCTGATCTTCGGTAATCGTCAGGTCAATCATGGAGCCCCCTGCTTGGCGCGCGGCATGTGGAAAATTCCCTCCCGGCGCAGGCGTACGACGCCCGCCCCGGGAGGGTTTTCCCACAAGCCCGGAATAACTGTTCCACCTTGCCAAAAAGCCGGAATAGTTATTTTCCGGGGTAATAAGCGCGGGAAGCCAGAAGCCGCGTGCCTTGGCGGCGTTTTTGATGTGGTTTCTTGAGTCCCGTCCGTGAGACTAAGTCCGGGTATTTCAGAAACACCCGGACTTGCTTTTTCTGATCGGCAGCGCAGCCAGGTGAAGCGGGCGCCTAATCAGGATTCTGTCACATGCGAAACTGGACCGCTTTTTGTTCCACCTTTGCCATCGCTGTAATACGCATAATGTATAGCGTGTCCTATTGATTCAATTACGTATTCTGGCATTTCAGCACCCCGCAGCATGGGCAATTTGGACTGTATAACTTCCATGTTCATGATTTTCCGATCTCCTGTCAAACGGTTCGAGGGTTTCATGCCGTCCTCGCTTCCGGCTTTTGTGCGCGTTTCAAGGCAGGGCCGCGCGTCCCGAAGATGAAGCGGTAGGGGTAGGCCACCTGCCAGTAACCGTTAGCTTCCTGAATGCCTGCAAGGCGTCCGGCAGCAAGCAGGGCGCGGATGCGGCGCGGCGATACCTGCCAGTCGTAAGCCGCCAGCAACACCGGCACGAAGCGGCTTTGTGTGACGATCATCGGTCACCCCCTACGGCCAGATGCGATAAAAGCGGTTTTATCGCGTCCGCTGCTTTCTGGAAGGGCAAGACCACGGCAGCAGGGCGGCAATGCCTTCTGGCGTATTCCTCGCGCCAGAGGCGGGCCATCGCGTAGACCCGTTCGACCTGTCCGAGCAGGGCGGCATCGAACCAGCGACCGTTAGGGGCATAAAGGCGATCGCCATGCAGATGCCAGCCTTCCCAAGCCTTGCCCGGCAGATCGGAACCCTTGAGGATGCGCAGCAGCCGGTAGGCCATCCACGGAATGCGCGCGCCTCCGGTTTCCCAGTTCTGGACGGTGCGAGGGGTAACATCGAGCAGGTCGGCAGCCTGTTTGCGGGTCAGGTCGGCAAAGCGGCGCACGTCGCGGAAGTCCTGCGGATAAACGTAGCGGCTCATAGCGGCCTCCCTGTGCCCATCGGCTTAAGGATGCGTTGCAAGGCCTCCAAATGGCGGATGGCGTTCTGTACCTCGGGTTCGTGGAACTCGTAGCTGTCATACAGCGAATCGATTTGCTCCAGCACCGCGAAGGCCAGGTGCCTCCGCTGATCTTCGGTAATCGTGAAGTCAAACATGGCAACCTCCAGTCATGGCGGGCTGCCTGTGGAAAATTCCCCCGGCTTTGGCGTAGAGCGCCAGCCGGGGGTTTTCCCACGAGGCCCGGAACGGGGGGAACGTCAAAATCGTGGTTTCAGGGGCGGATTCAATCGGGAAGCCGCGCGCAGCGCGGGTTTCGGGGTTGACTCTGGGGGTAGCTTTTTCAGTAGGGTTTCGCATGGTTTCTCCTGTCGTTTTTCTCAAATTGAGAATGAATGGCTACGTGTTACTCCAGACAGGAGGCGAAGTGGGCAGCGCAAGACAAACCCCCGACCACTGCGCCGCAAGCGGCGCACGTGGGCAGGGGTAACGGGTTTGCGCCCGATCAATCCGGCAACTGTTCCGTGAACGCTACCGCATTGTGCACATCTGAGATACGCATAATGTATAGCCCGTAAACCTTGATTTACAAGGGTTTGCGCGTAATTGTTGAAGCTGTTGAGGCTCATTTTATACTGTCCAACCGTACCGAGTTTTTGCACGTTCATCATTTTCCGAACTCCTGTCAAGTGGTTTGTGTAACGATTCCGGCATCGCTGCCGGGTTGCGCGGATGATCTGGGACGCTTGGGCGGCCTCTGCTGACGCTTCAAACTCGGCCCGCGAGTGCCGAAGGTGAAGGAATACGGGAAGCGTACTTCCCAGTAACCGTTGGGCTGGCAGCGACCGAGCAGGCGACCGGCAGCCAGCAGCACACGAATGCGCCGCGGCGTCACGTTCCAGTCGCGCGCCACGAACGCGACCGGCACGAAGTTGCCGAGCGAGATCGTGCAGCCGGTGGACGGATCGACCACCGCAGACGGCTTGCGGAACTCGGTTTTCGCAGCGCTCTGTTCGTCAAGGACTGAATGCGCCAGGTCGAAGCGTTTCATCGTGCACCACCGTTCTGTTTGAGCGATTCAAGCGGTTTTGAGGCCTCCGGCGTGAACGGGAAGGGCAACACCACGGCAGCAGGGCGGCGCGATCTTTTGGCGTAGTCCTGACGCCAAAGACGCGCCATCGCATAGACGCGCTCGACCTGTCCGAGCAGAGCCGCATCGAACCAGCGACCGTTGGGCGCATAGAGCCGTTCGCCGTGCACATGCCAGCCTTCCCACGCCTTACCGGGCAGCGCCGAGCCTTTCAGGATGCGCAACATCCGGTAAGCCAGCCACGGAATGCGCGCGCCTCCGGTTTCCCAGTTCTGGATCGTGCGCACGGTGACGTCGAGCAGATCGGCAGCCTGCTTGCGGGTGAGATCGGAGAAGCGGCGCATGTCGCGGAAATCCACGGGATCAACATAGCGGCTCATGGATGGCCTCCAAGATCGCTCTTTGGCACGATCTTGGCGGGCGGGTATATCCACCACTTGCGCGTCAGCGGATGCTTGCGCGCGCCCAGAATGCGTCCGGCCTTGGCGTAGCGCTGGAGCTTGTTTTCCGGAATGCCGGTGAGCTCGGCAAAGCGGTGCAGGCTCATGCCTTGCTGCTGGTGTTTGAGCGGCAGCAGGATGCTCATAGCGCACCTCCGATCAAAATCCTGCGGGCTTCCCACAGATCGCGGATCGCTTCCTGAACCTCGGGCTCGTCCGCTTCATGGCCGTCCGCCAGGTCCTCCGCTTCGCACAGACAGGCGAAGGCAAGCCGATCACGCTGCGACTCCGTAAAGCTGAACGTCAACAGCGCCTCGCAGGGGGGCGGTGTCGCTGCGCTTTCCACAGCCTGCGCGCACTGACCGGAATCCGGCAAGGAAAGCCCCGACTGATTCCGCTGCGCGGCGTCGGCCTCGCCTGATATCCGGTGATGCAGCGGCAGATCGACGGCAGCAAAACCAGAACCTCGATCGGGGCGTGTCGTGTGGGTCTGGCTCCGGCACACGGCGCATCCGGCACGCCGAATTGCGCCGTGCGCCGCCGCCTTCAGAAATGCGCCAAAAACAGCCCGCAAACCCATTGAACAGGGTGGAACAGTTTTTAAGACGGGTTTTTGCGCGGCAAAACTCGCGGCAAGCAGCAAGCCACAAGGCTTGGCGTGGATTTGGCAATTAGCATAATCGCGCTCACCCATGAGCGTTTGTCCGGGTATTACAGAAACACCCGGACTTGCTTTTTCTGATCGGCAGCGCAGCCAGGTGAAGCGGGCGCCTAATCCGGATTCTGTCACATGCGAAACTGGACCGCTTTTTGTTCCACCTTTGCCATCGCTGTAATACGCATAATGTATATTATGTCAAATACTTTAAGAATCATTTTTGGGCTTATGAGCGATAGGCTTGACCCCTCGTCAGTTGATATTTGATATTGATATGCATACAAATTGGTGAAGCAAGGAACTGGTTAGGCATCTTGTTCTGGGTGAAATGGAATTCGACCATATTCTCGGGACATCTTCGCCAATGTTATAGAATGAATGGGCTGAACCTGATCCCAAGAAAAGCGCCACTCCCAACTTCCGGATGATTGGCCTGGCAAGTTCATGCGATGCTCGCCGGATAGCCCAAGAACGTCCTGCATTGTGAAAATGACCAGATTGGCTCGGGAGTTCGAAATTGCCCGCATCATCACCCACTGGATGTCCTGTCCTTCAGTATGCAAATAGTGTTGGGCAAAATTCCTTTCGTGCGCGGATACAGTTCCCCACCAGCCGATGATGGTGTCATTATCATGTGTTCCGGTATAAGCGACAGTGTTTGGAACATAATGATGCGGAAGGAAAAGGTTGCCCTCGCCTTCACCGAACGCGAATTGAAGAATACGCATACCCGGAAGATTGAATTTGTCGCGCAGCTCGATCACGTCAGGCGTGATCAAACCCAGGTCTTCGGCAATGATGGGCAGATGTGGAAAAACCTTTACAAAGGTTTCAAACAACTTTTCCCCGGGGCCAGTTACCCACTTCCCGCTGATTGCGTTGGGTGCATCCGCAGCTATTTCCCAGTATGCGGCAAAACCGCGAAAATGATCGATACGGACCATGTCAGCCTGTTGCAACGCATGTCCGAGACGTGATACCCACCAGGCATAACCGGTCTTTTCATGGATATCCCAGCGGTATTGGGGGTTTCCCCAGAATTGCCCGGTCTCGCTGAAGTAGTCTGGGGGCACACCTGCAACAAAAATTGGACGGCCACTATCATCTAACTCGAACAGTTCCTGATGCGACCAAACGTCCGCACTTTGATAGGATACGAATATCGGAATGTCGCCAATGATTTTAACCCCGTGCTCATTGGCATAAAGCCGAAGATCGGACCATTGGCGGGAAAAACACCATTGGCAGAATTTCCAGAATCCGATTTGATCTGCATTTCCAGTTTGAAATTGACTAAGCGCCTGTGCTTCCCTTTTCACCAATTCGCCGGGCCAGAGGTTCCATTCACGCCAGCTTTCATGCTCGGCAATGGTCATGAATAACGAATAATCTTCGAGCCAAGCGCTTTCGGCAATGCAAAACTCGGTATATGACCGGTGCATGTCATCATGGGCGCTTGCGAAGAAGCACCTTGAAGCGTGGCGCAGTCTCTCGATTCGGTACGACCACAAGAGTTGGTAATCCACCTTGTCCGCTCGGAAATCTGGATGGGGCGTCAGATCACCGGCGTCGAGCCAACCCTTTGCTGACAAATCAATCAAGTCTATGAGCAGGATGTTGCCTGCGAAAGCTGACATGCTCATGTATGGCGAGTTGCCATGCCCGATTTCGCCCAATGGAAGAACCTGCCAATAGCTTTGCCCGGCACTGACCAGCCAATCGATAAACCGGTATGCATCCGGTCCGAAATCGCCCGCACCGAACGCGCCCGGCAACGATGTCGGGTGCAACAATATCCCGCTGGCGCGTTCCGTCAACATAACGAAAAATAATTCAGAAACAAGATTTATTCAGAGGCACGGCGCATTGCCCCGCCGGCTTCTGGAGTTCCAGTGCCCAAGCTGATCGGCTCTGACAAGTTTGAAGGCGCCGGCAATTTGAGCAATCGATACAGCTCGGTCAAATTGTGTCGAAACAGGTGGTCGAAGCTGGCTACCGAGTTCGAGGGATTGTAGTCGCCGAACCACCAGAACCAATCCGAACTTTCGCAGGAACAAAGCTGCTTCTCCGCTGCGTCTTGCTCCTCTTGGCTGAGTCGACCGCTTGATGTGACCAGATCAAAACTCTGTTTGGCGATGCAAAGCAGATCCCAAGCATGATTCTTGTCCTTGGAACCTATCCATGTTGCGAAATTGCCGTAAACCCAGCTGCCCGCAACGATGCGGGACAGGGTGCGTGACTTCGCGCTACCAGGATTTGTCTTGCTGGCTTCCAGATAACCGCTGTATGTGCTGGTACGGATATCGGGGGCGATTTCAAGTTTTGCATACAAATCATCGAGAAAGTAATAGCCATTGTACGGATAATATTCCCACGCATTTTCACCATCCAGTATGACACTGACTACCGGCGTTTCTTCAGCCGAAGCATGCTGGGCGATCGATTCAAGCTGCGCCACAAAATGAGTTGCCGCATCATTACCGCTCCAGCGCGAATACTCGAAACCGATCAAATCAGACAATCGGTCGTCGCGAAAAAAACAATTCAGGCCATCCGCACCCGATTCCAATTGATAGGGGCGATACAGGTAATGCAAGGCATCCGGAACAGATTGTTCCATCTGGTGCAAACTGTTGACCAATACACCCTCCCCGCTGGCCACCCAGCGGCAACCTGCAGCGGCAAACACTTCAAGTGTTTCTGTTGATATGGCCCCTTCCGCTGGCCACATTCCCTGTGGTTCGGAGCCAAAGCGGATGCGATGGCTGTTCTTCGCATACTCAATGTGCGCCGCTACGCGCAGCTTGCCCTTTGGGTAATGCGGCGAAGTGGGTAAAGGCGCCTCAGGCATTGCATCTTTGCAACTGAGGAAATCGATCAGTAGCGGAGCCAACGGATGGTAATGAGGCGTCGCAGATAACTCGATCTGGCCCGATTCGGCCAACTTGCGATAGCGGGGAATGATGCCGCTAATCAATTCGCCGATAAGGTCGAACAGTTGTTTTCGGTCTTCGAAACTGAAGCCCTGGCCCTTGCTCATCAAGCGTGCCACCAAGGCATGTTCACGGCGCACGCTTTCGCCGCACCAAGCCAGGTGATACCAGGTGAGCAAATCATCCACATACTGATCCGATAAATAAGACAACGCGGATTCGCTCTCGGCCTGCAACAGATTGAACAATTCCCAAAGGCGCTTGTATGACGGATAGGGGGCGATCATTTTGGTGTGATTGCTGCGGAAACATGCATCGAAGGCCAATTGCCGCTCCAGTTCGGAAAGGCGGGCGGAATGATCATGTATCAACAGGCGCAACAGCGGATCGCGCAACTGTCCGGTGGCAAACTGATCGGCGTAATCGTCAATTTGGTCGAGCAGAATGGGTACAAAATTCACCACGGCATGGACTTTGGGATGCCGCTCGAAGTGATACGCCATATCGGTGTAATCCTTGATGGCATGCAAATACGTCCACGGTAACACGAATTCGCCGCTTGCATAATCGCGGTAATCCGGCTGGTGCATATGCCAGAGAAAAACTAGATCAACGGTTTTATTCATCTATTATTTGGAAATCATGCCGCGTGGCAGAGGGTAATATAAATCAGCGGAATTGGTGTGTCTTTTGCCCCAGCATTTCAGGCGTGATCAGTGTCACGCCCTTCGGGGTGACATGGAAGCGCTTGCGGTCTTCTTCCGGATTGACGCCAACGACCAAGCCGTCCGGAATCTTGCAGTTTTTGTCCACAATGACGCGTTTCAACGTTACATCGCGGCATACATCCACATTGGGCAACAACACCGAATCTTCGATGGTGCAATAGCCGTTCACCCTCACGTCGGAAAAAAGCAGCGAGCGCCGCACGACCGAACCGCTCACGATGCAACCGCCGGAAACCAGCGAGTCGATCGCCATGCCGCGACGTCCCTCTTCGTCAAAGACGAATTTCGCCGGCGGCAATTGTTCCTGGTGCGTCCAGATCGGCCAGTCCTGGTCGTACATGTTCAGGTCCGGAACAACCTTGGTCAATTCCATGTTGGCTTCCCAATAGGAATCCACGGTTCCGACATCGCGCCAGTAAGGAACACTGTCGTCTCCCATCCCGACGCAGCTTTGCTCAAAACTTTGTGCGAATACATGATATTTGTTGATCATGTGCGGAATCAGATCCTTGCCAAAATCATGGCTGGATCGCTTGTCATCGGCATCGCGTATCAATTGTTCGTAAAGGAACTTGGCATTGAACACATAGATGCCCATGCTGGCCAGCGACATGCCGGGCTTGCCCGGAATGGTTGCCGGGTTTGGGGATTTCTCGGTGAATTGAACAACGCGGGAATGTTCATCGACGCTCATCACGCCAAAAGCGGTCGCCTCGGCAACAGGCACTTCCAGGCAGGCTACGGTCATATCGGCTTTGCTCTCGACATGGAAAGCGAGCAACTTTCCGTAATCCATCTTGTACACATGATCCCCACCCAACACCAATATGAAGTCGGGGTTGGATGAACGCAAAATATCGAGATTCTGGAACACTGCATCCGCTGTACCCTGATACCAGTGGCTTTCATCGACCCGTTGCTGTGCAGGCAACAGGTCGATAAATTCCCCGAATTGCCCGTTCAGGAAAGACCAGCCGCGTTGAATGTGCTGGATCAGGCTGTGTGATTTGTACTGCGTTGCCACGCCGATGTGGCGGATCCCGGAGTTCACGCAATTTGACAACACAAAATCAATGATCCGGAACTTGCCGCCAAATGGCACGGCAGGTTTGGCGCGCCAATCGGTAAGCTGGTAAAGACGGCTGCCGCGGCCTCCCGCCAATACCATAGCGTAGGTGTTTTTGGTGATGCGGCTGACAAAACGCGGTGCAGGACTATCTACAGCGACGTGATATTTTTTTTGCAGATAACCCAACTCGGCATTCATTTTCGTTGCTCCCGATAAACCATAAAGCCTATAGCCATTATCGTTTACAATTGGCTGACTAGACAAGATACATCATGAGGTATTTTAGTGGACAAGCTGATTGAATCGTTGTTGCAAACCCGTCTCTATGACCCTTTTGGTTTGCTCGGCCTGCACCGCGAAGGGACAGACTGGGTAATCCGCTTTTACGAACCTCATGCAACCCAGGTCACATTGATCGGCAAGAGCGATAGTGAGCCACTCAAGCGGGTACATCCTTCAGGAATATTCGAATGGCGCGGCGGAACAGAACCAGTCCTTCCCTACCGTTTGCGCATTAATTATGGCAACGTGGCCCATGAAATATTCGATCCATACCAATTTCCCTCCACTATTTCACAGCAGGATTTGTATTTGTTCAGCGAGGGCAATTTGCGCCAGGGTTATGGGATGCTCGGCTCGCATGCCATTGAAATCAATGGGGTAAAAGGTGTCAGATTTGCCGTTTGGGCGCCGAACGCGGAAAGGGTCAGCGTGGTCGGCGAATTCAACCAGTGGGATGGCCGATTGCATCCGATGCGGTCGCTCGGTGCCAGCGGTGTCTGGGATTTATTCCTCCCGGAAATTCATCAGGATGCGCTATACCGGTATGAGATACGCAATCGTGAAACCGGTCAGGTGCTGAGCAAAACCGATCCATATGCACAGGGTTATGAATTGCGTCCCGGCACGGCGGCCCTAGCCGCCGCGGCCAACCGGCATCAATGGAACGATGCGGAATGGTTGCGGCAACGCGGCGAATGGGACTGGCTACACGGTGCGATCAATATTTATGAGGTCCATGCCGGCTCGTGGAAGCGCCATCCGGATGGCCGATTTTATACTTACAACGAGTTGGCGACCGACCTGGTTGCCTACGTAAAAGGCATGGGCTATACGCACATCGAGCTGATGCCCCTTTCCGAACACCCGCTGGATGAATCCTGGGGGTATCAGGCCACAGGTTATTTTGCCGCGACCAGCCGCTTCGGTTCTCCGGACGAATTGCGCAATTTCGTCGACACCTGTCATCAGGCGGGCATCGGTGTGATCCTCGATTGGGTGCCGGCCCATTTTCCCCAAGACAGATGGGCACTGGCGCGCTTTGACGGCACGGCGCTTTATGAACACCAGGACCCGCGTCTTGGTTTTCATGAGGACTGGGGTACATATATATTCAACTTCGGGCGCAACGAAGTTAAATCATTCCTGATGTCTAGCGCGCATTTCTGGCTGTCCGAATACCACTTCGACGGATTGCGCGTCGATGCGGTCGCATCCATGCTGTATCTTGATTATTCGCGCAAGGCGGGCGAATGGATACCGAACAAGTACGGTGGCCGCGAGAACCTCGATGCGGTGGAGTTTCTGCGCGAGATGAACATCATGGTGCATGACGAGTTTCCCGGTGCGCTGACCATGGCAGAAGAATCCACCGCCTGGCCGGGTGTGTCGCGCCCGGTCTATCTGGGCGGCTTGGGATTCTCGATCAAATGGAACATGGGCTGGATGAACGACACACTTGGCTATTTCCACCATGATCCTGTACATCGCCGTTACCACCACAATCAGCTTACCTTCGGCCAGCTTTATGCCTATACCGAAAACTTCGTGCTGCCGTTTTCCCATGACGAAGTCGTGCATGGCAAAGGTTCGCTGTTGTCGAAAATGCCCGGCGACGCCTGGCAGAAATTCGCCAACCTGCGCCTGCTGCTTACTTACCAGATGACCAGTCCGGGCAAAAAACTCAATTTCATGGGCAACGAAATCGCCCAGGGACGCGAATGGCAATCACGGTGGGAGTTGGAATGGTGGCAGTTGGGGGAAGAATGGCATCGCGGCGTGCAAAACCTGACCCATGACCTGAACCGGCTTTATAGCAAGCTGCCCGCGCTGCACGACCTGGATTTTCAGCATGAGGGCTTCTCCTGGATAGACTGCAATGATGCGGAGAAATCGGTGCTGTCTTACCAGCGCCGCGCCCGCGACGGTTCCAGCGCTGTCATCGCGCTGAACCTGACGCCCGTGCCGCGCAACCATTATCGGATCGGGCTACCCATAAAGGCGGAGTATCGTGAAGTGCTGAATAGCGATTCACAGTACTACGCAGGCAGCAATATCGGCAATGCCGGCTTGATCATTGCGGAAGCCATTCCGTGGATGGGGCTGCCTTACTCCGCGGAAATTGCCTTGCCACCGCTGGCAGGGATTGTTCTGGTGCCTGAAACCTGATTCTTGCTGTCGAGCTGAACTGATCTAAATGTCAAAACTTACCCAAACTGCCGCATGGCAAGCGCTAAGCGCGCATTATGCCGAAATCAAGCCGCTCCATATGCGCCAGATGTTCATCGACGATCCGGCGCGCTTCGACAAGTTTTCGCTGCGGCTCGGTGATTTGCTGTTCGATTACTCCAAGAATCGTATCACTAGCGAAACCATCAGATTGCTGGTCGCGCTGGCCGAACAATCCGGATTGCCGGCGCGTGTCGAAAGCATGTTCCGTGGCGACAGGATCAATTCCACCGAGCACCGCGCCGCGCTGCATACCGCATTGCGCAACCGTTCGGAACGGCCGGTGCGGGTGGACGGCAAGGACGTGATGCCGGATATCCGGCGGGTGCTCGGACAAATGCGCACCTTCTCCGATGCATTGCGCAACGGAAAACATACCGGCCATACCGGGAAGGCGATCCGCGACATCGTGAATATCGGCATCGGCGGCTCCGATCTTGGCCCGCTGATGGTATGCGAGGCGCTCAAGCCTTATGCCGGGCAAAATCTGCACGCACATTTCGTATCCAATGTGGACGCCACGCAATTGGTCGAAACACTGAAATACTTGGATGCGGAAACCACGCTGTTCATCGTCAGTTCGAAGACCTTTACCACCCAGGAAACCCTGACCAACGCCCATTCCGCCAGGTCATGGCTGGTCTCGGAACTGGGCGATGAGCGGGCTGTGAAGGAACATTTTGTCGCCGTCTCAACCAACCTCGAAGCAACTGCCAAGTTCGGTATCGATCCGAAAAATGTGTTCGAATTCTGGGACTGGGTTGGCGGGCGTTACTCCTTATGGTCGGCGATAGGCCTGCCGATCGCGCTGTTTGTCGGGATGGACAGGTTCGAGGAATTACTGGACGGCGCATATGCGATGGATGAACATTTCCGAACTGCCCCTCCCGACAGGAACATTCCGGTGCTGATGGGGTTGCTCGGCATCTGGTACGGCAATTTCTTCGGAACAGGCTCCAACGCGGTGTTTCCCTACGACCAATACCTGCACCGCTTCCCCGCCTACCTGCAGCAACTGGAGATGGAGAGCAACGGCAAGCGCGTGGATCGCGGCGGCAACCCGGTGGATTACGACACCGGCATGGTGATGTGGGGCGAACCCGGCACCAACGGGCAGCATGCCTTCTACCAGCTCATCCACCAGGGCACGCGCATGATACCGGCCGATTTCATCGCCCCGCTGCACAGCCAGAATCCGCTCGGCGAACATCACAACATCCTGCTCGCTAACTGTTTTGCCCAGACCGAGGCGCTGATGGTCGGCAAGACCGCGGCAGAAGCGCGCGCCGAGCTTCAGGCGCAAGGACTGCAAGGCGAGGCGCTGGAATCCCTGTTGCCGCACAAGGTGTTTCCCGGCAACAAGCCGACCAATACCCTGCTGTTCGACAGACTCGATCCGCATACGCTGGGCATGCTGATCGCGATTTATGAACACAAGGTATTCGTGCAAAGCGTGGTGTGGAACATCAACCCCTTCGACCAATGGGGCGTCGAACTGGGCAAGCAACTGGCGGGAAAGATACTGCCGGAAATACGCGGTTCGGCTTTGGTTACCGGCCATGATGCCTCGACCAGCGGGTTGATCGGGGATTGCCGCGACCACCGCTAATCAATCAAAATCTGCTGTCAAACCGGTTTTAGATCAATTTCCAGATCCTCAGCATAGGGTTTGCTGGGATACTGGAAGGCGATCGGCCCGTCCGGCTCCGCATGGATGAATTGGCGGACAAATGGGTCTTTCGAGCCGGTCATTTCCGCAACATCGCCTTCTGCAACCACGACGCCGTCATGAATAAAATACATGTAATCGACAATTTTCAGCGACTCGGACAGATCGTAGGTCACGACGACCGAGGTCACACCCAGCGCATCATTCAGCTTGCGGATCAGGTTGGCGATGGTGTTGAGTGAGATCGGGTCGAGCCCGGCGAAAGGCTCGTCGTAGATGATCAGCGACGGATCGGTGGCAATGGCGCGCGCCAGCGCGACGCGCCGTTCCATGCCGCCCGACAGTTCGCCCGGCATCAGGTTGCGGGCATTGCGCAACCCAACGGCGTGCAGCTTCATCAACACCAGGTCGTGGATCAATTCTTCAGGCAGGTCGGTATTCTCGCGCATCGGGAAGGCCAGATTGTCATATACCGACATGTCGGTGAACAAGCCGCTTACCTGGAACATCATGCCCATTTCCAGCCGTATCTTGTATAGCTCGTCGCTGTTGAGTTGGTGGACCACCCTGCCCTTGAACTTGACGGAACCGCTCGACGGGCGCAACTGGCCGCCGAAATGGCGCAACAGGGTGGTCTTGCCGCACCCGCTGACGCCGAGGATACCGACGATCTTTCCGCGCGGGATGTTAAGGTTGATGCCCTTGAGCACCTCCCGCTTTCCATAGGCGAAATGCAGATCGTTGACCTCGATGATATTTTCCTGAGTTTGGTTCAATTTCCTTTACTCCTGTTGCGCAGTCTGTTGGGCTAAAATGCCTGAACCGGAATATGACCAGCCGCCTTCTTTAATTGTAATCCTCCTCCCCTCAACCAGGCCAACAAAATCTCCGATGACTTCGCATTCAGCCCACCAGATACTAAATGATGTTTTCGGCTATGCCGATTTTCGCGGCAATCAGCAGGACATCGTCGAACATGTTGTGGCGGGCGGTGATGCGCTGGTATTGATGCCAACCGGTGCCGGAAAATCACTGTGTTTCCAACTTCCCGCGCTGCTGCGTCCGGGTGTTGGCATCGTGATCTCACCGCTGATCGCGCTAATGCAGGATCAGGTCGATGCGCTGCGCCAACTCGGGGTGAAAGCGGCATTTCTCAATTCCAGCATCAGCGCCGATGCCTCTCGCGAGGTCCAAAGCCGCCTGCGGCAGGGCGAACTCGACTTGCTCTATGTAGCTCCCGAACGCCTGCTGATGCCGGGTTTTCTTGCGCTAATGGATCAGGTGCAGGAGACACATGGAATCGCGCTGTTTGCGATCGACGAGGCGCATTGCGTCTCTCAGTGGGGCCATGATTTTCGTCCCGAGTACCATGCATTGACGGTGTTGCACGAGCGCTTTCCAGCTGTGCCGAGGATCGCACTGACCGCAACCGCTGATATGCCGACACGTGCCGAGATGGTCGAACGACTGGCACTGGAGCAGGCGCATCAATTCGTGTCCAGCTTCGACCGCCCCAATATCCGTTACATCGTCAAGCAAAAACATAATGTGCGCAATCAGTTGCAAGCCTTTATTGAGGAAGAACATAAGGCTGATGCCGGCATCGTCTATTGCCTGTCGCGCAAAAAGGTCGAGGAAACCGCTGCCTGGCTGAGTCAGCGCGGCTGGACTGCGCTGCCATACCATGCGGGACTGGATAGCGAGACGCGCAACATGAACCAGAGCCGTTTCCTGCGCGAAGAAGGCGTGGTGATGGTGGCGACCGTGGCATTCGGCATGGGCATCGACAAACCCAATGTGCGCTTCGTTGCGCATCTTGATCTGCCGAAAAGCTTGGAAGGCTATTATCAGGAAACCGGGCGCGCCGGGCGCGACGGCTTGCCCGCCAACGCATGGCTGGCATATGGTCTGGGTGACGTGGTTGCGATGCGCCAGATGATAGACAGTGGCGAGGCACCCGAAGAACGCAAGCGCGTGGAACGAAAAAAGCTTGACGCATTGCTCGCCTACTGCGAATCCACAGGTTGCCGCCACCAGACCGTGCTGCGCTATTTCGGTGAAGCGCATGCGGGCAACTGCGGCGAGTGCGACAACTGTCTGGAACCGGTGGATACCTGGGACGCCACCCAGGCAGCGCAAATGGCACTATCTTGCGTCTACCGCACCGGACAGCGGTTTGGCGCGGGACACCTGGGTGATGTACTGATCGGCAAGACCACCGAGCGTGTCGAAAAATTCAACCACCACACGCTCTCCACCTTCGGTATCGGCAAGGAACTCAACAGCGCGCAATGGAGCAGCGTATACCGCCAACTGGTTGCGAGCGGTATCTTGGAAGCCGACATCGAAGCCTACGGCGGATTGAAACTAAGTGAAGCCGCACGCCCAATTCTGCGCGGCGAACAAGCCGTATGGCTGAGACGCGATACTGATCCTGTCAAACGCAAAGCGCAACG
Source organism: Gallionella sp. (assembly GCA_049684555.1). Taxonomy (GTDB): domain Bacteria; phylum Pseudomonadota; class Gammaproteobacteria; order Burkholderiales; family Gallionellaceae; genus Gallionella. The sequence goes on from JBAVGB010000096.1 coordinate 24,847, forward strand.
CGGCGAGCGCACCGTAAAATCACGAGAACCCTTTGCCGGCGCGAACGACGATCCGTTATGGATTGCACTCAAGGCCAAACGCACTGAACTCGCCCGCCAACAGGGCGTGCCACCCTATGTGATCTTCCACGACAGCACCCTGCTCGACATGCTGAACCGCCGACCCGCAACGCTGGATGAAATGGCGCAGGTCAGCGGGGTCGGACAGGCCAAATTGGCACGTTACGGGGAGGAATTCCTGAGCGTGCTGGCGGATTAGATGTCTGAATGAAATGGATATTCAATCAGTCCGTTGCAGGCATCTTTAGCGCCTGCTTGTGCTGGATATCGGATGCAATTGGACGTTTTGTAAAATATCGCATATCCTGAACTTACAAGTATAGGTACCCGCGCAGGCATACCAATCTCTTCCATAATGAAAATAGAGCAACAACTTCCTCACAGTCTCGCCTATCGCCTTAGACTCCTCGATGTTCTGGATCGGGTCACGCGTATCTGTCTTGTCAGCGAGAACATGGAAGAGGTGATGCGCGGCGTGCTGGATCTGGTGCTTGAGGTTTTCAAGGCGGATCGGGCATGGTTCCTGTTTCCATGCGATCCGGAGGCCGCTTCCTGGATGGTTCCCCTGGAACGCGCGAGGCCGGAATGGCCCGGGCTGTTCGCGCAGGGGGTCGACGTGCCGATGGATGACGATATATCCGGAATCTTCAGCGAATTGCTCAATGCCGACGGCACCATTCAGTATGGCACCCACACCGGCTATCCCGTCCCGTCGCAGGTTGCACAACAATTCTCGGTCAAGTCGCAGTTGATGATCGCGATGCGGCCGAAAGTCGGCAATGCCTGGGTATTCGGCCTGCACCATTGCGAAAGTGAGGTGATCCATGACGACGACGATCTCCAATTATTTACGTCGCTGGCACACCGTATTTCGGACACATTGAGCGTCTTTATTTCAACTCGGCAATTGCGGGAGAGCGAAGAGCGCTGGCAGTTCGCCTTGGAAGGAGCACGGGAAGGTGTTTGGGACTGGAATCCCCAGACCGACCAAGTCATGTTTTCCAGAAGCTGGAAGGAAATGATCGGCTACGGCGAGCAGGAATTTCCGAATAGCTGGAAAGCCTGGATAGAACATCTGCATCCCCATGACAGGGACCGCGTGTTAACCGCAATTCGGGATTATTTTAACGGCAAGCAACCGTTCTATTCTGTCGAATTCCGCATACGCTGCAAAGACGGATCCTGGAAATGGATACTGTCCAGGGGAAAACTGGTCAGTCGTGATAAGAATGGAAATCCATTGCGGATAATCGGCACGCACTCGGATATCAGCGAACGCAAGCAAGCAGAACAGCAGTTGCAGATCGCCGCCATCGCTTTTGAAGCCCAGGAAGGCATCATGATCACAGACGCCGACAACGTGATTATTCGGGTGAACCGTTCATTTACCAATATCACCGGTTACACGGCTGAAGAAGTGGTCGGCCGTGATCCGAAGATACTCAGCTCCGGCCGCCATGATGCCGACTTTTTTGCGGCAATGTGGCGTGATATCCGATCCAACGGCAGCTGGGATGGCGAAATCTGGAACCGGCGCAAAAACGGCGAAGTCTATCCTGAGCGTCTTGCCATCACGGAGGTGCGTGACCCGCGCGGCGTCGTCACCAATTACGTTGCCACGATCGTCGACTTCACCATGAACAAGGCATCGGAAGAAAAAATCAAGAGAATGGCATTCTACGACCATCTGACGCTGGTGCCCAATCGCCAGCTGCTGATGGACCGGCTCAAGCATGCGTTGTCTTCCAGTGCGCGCAGCGGCAGATTCGGGGCACTACTGTTCATTGACCTGGATTATTTCAAATCTCTCAATGACACTCTTGGACACAGCATCGGGGATTTGCTGCTGCAACAGGTTGCACAACGGCTCGAGAACTGTGTTCGCGAGGGCGACACCGTTTCCCGTTTTGGCGGCGATGAATTCTTGGTTTTGCTGGAAAATCTGAGCGACAGCGAAAGTGATTCGGTAATGCAAACCAGCACGGTCGGCGAAAAAATTCTTGCTATGCTCAACAGGCCCTTCCAGCTCGCCGAACACGAGTACCTCAGCACTTCCAGCATCGGCGCAACCTTGTTCAGCGGCCATCAACTGGCCCCGGAGGCTATCCTGATGCAAGCCGACCATGCCATGTACCGGGCCAAAAATGCAGGCCGCAATGCCCTGCGCTTCTTTGATCGGCACGTGAATTGACCGGAAAAAATATTAAATTTTAAATCCGATACAGCCGAATATATTTGAGAAGCCGTTGATGACATCCTGATCACAGACTTCTGAAAGCGAAGATCTGATTACTGCCTTGCTGCCGCATTTCAACTATTATTCATCGCACGTCCTTTCCTTCGGAATTTGAGCAATTTGACCAAACTGAGGTTAAACTTCGCTCCATGAACACGCCAATGACACAGGCCCAATCGCCCGGTTCCTATCTGCTGGGTGAGGGAGACTATGACGAAATGCTGGATAGTCAGGGTCATGTGCGTCCCCATTGGTCCGCCCTGATGCAGGAGATGCAACAGCTGGGCAGCGCCGAGATGGAACTGCGGCGCAAGGAAGCGCTTAAATTGCTGCACGAAAATGGCGTCACTTACAATGTCTACGGGGATTCTGGCAGCTCCAATCATCCGTGGCAGCTTGACCCGGTGCCGCTGATGATCTCGGGCGAAGAATGGCGCGATATCGAGGCTGGCCTGCTGCAACGCGCAGAACTGATGAACATGATTCTGGCCGATCTTTACGGCCCGCGGGAACTCACCAAAAAGAACCTGCTGCCGCATGAACTGATCTATAACCACGGCGGTTTTCTGCGCGCCTGCGACCAAGTCAAGCTGCATGGACATCATCAACTGGTGCTGCATGGGACAGATCTCGCGCGTGGTCCCGACAAAAATATGTGGGTGATCAGTGACCGAACCCAGGCACCCTCCGGGGCCGGCTATGCGCTGGAGAACCGCGTGGCCGTATCCCGCGTGATGCCCAATATATTTCGCAATTCCCGGACGCGACGTCTTGCAAACTTTTTCAAGTCCATGCATTCGGGACTGACAGCAATCGCGCCGCCCCATGCAGAGTCCCCGCGCATCGTGCTCCTCACGCCTGGGCCCTATAACGAGACCTACTTCGAGCACGCCTATCTGGCTGCTTTTCTTGGCTATCCGCTGGTACAGGGCGACGACCTCACGGTACGCGATGGTTATGTCTGGTTAAAATCGCTGACCGGGTTGAAGCGTGTGGACGTGATCATTCGCCGGGTGGACGACACCTACTGTGACCCGCTGGAGTTGCGTGCAGATTCCAGATTAGGGGTGACCGGCCTGCTCGAAGTTGCCCGTCGCGGCAATGTCGCCATCGCCAATCCCCTGGGCAGCAGTGTCCTGGAAAACCCCGGCATCCAGCCTTTCCTGCCCGGTATTGCCCGGCACTATCTGGGTGAAACGCTCAAACTTCAGTCTGCGGCAACCTGGTGGTGCGGCCAGCCGTTGGAAATGGATCACGTGCTGGCGAACCTTGACAAGCTCGTGATCAAACCGATTTACCGCGCCCACGGAACCACACCTGTTTTTGGTCATCTGCTCAGCCAGGCACAACTTGACGAATTGCGCGCCCGCATTCGCGCCAACCCCGCCTTTTATGTCGGGCAGGAACATGTCAGTTTCTCCACCGCACCCTGTGTCACCCCGCAGGGCTTCGAACCGCGCAAGGTGATGCTGCGCTGTTTTGCAGCCGCTGACCGGAACGGCTACCAGATCATGCCGGGAGGGCTGAGCAGCAGTGCGCCGGAAAAAGGCAATATGCTGATTTCCGGACGGGCGGGAAGCATCAGCAAGGATACCTGGGTGATCGCGACCGGGCCGGAGACCAAGTATGAAACCGCCAGGAACATCGGCGCGTCGGCAAACAGCGCAAACGAGCATGCGCTGCCCAGCAGGGCAGCAGACAACATCTACTGGGTCGGACGTTATGCCGAGCGTGCGGAATGCAGCATTCGTCTGTTGCGTGCAACAGTCAAAAAACTGTACATCAACCCCATAAACGATGATCCCGATTATCAGGAGAGCCTGCAATGCATGTTGCGCGGTGTGACCAACCTGACCGGCACCTGGCCCGGCTTTCTCGACGAGGATCATGCGGCATTGCTGGAATCGCCGGAATCCGAACTGATCTCCGTCGTGCTCGACGAACAACGCAGCGGAAGTATTGCCAGTTTGCTGCGCAACGTGGTGCGGACCGGCTATTCGGTGCGGGATCTCTGGTCCACTGATATCTGGCGCGTGCTGGACGATATGGATGATCACCTGACACAGCCACAGCAGCTGGGTGCAAACGCGCTGTGGCAGTTGCAGGAACTCATGGATAGCCAAATCACCACATTGAGCGCTTTCAGCGGACTTTCGATGGAAAACATGACACGCGGAAACGGCTGGCTGTTCCTAGACATCGGTCGCCGCCTGGAACGCGCCATGCTGATCATCTCGATGCTGCGCAACGTTCTTTCCACGCATCATCGCGACGGTGTTGAAGCACAACTCATCGAATCCCTGCTGGACACCAGTGACAACACGATCTGTTACCGCCAGCAATATCGCAGCTATTTCGAGCTGTCTGCCTTTCTTGAGTTGCTGCTGCTCGACGACAGCAATCCACGCTCGCTTGCCTTCCAGATCGACTGCCTGAAAGCACATGTCGCGAAATTGCCAAATGCCGGAAAGGGGCCGCGATTGAGCGCGGAACAGCGTCTGATGCTGGAGGCAAGTTCCATGCTCGATCTGGCTAACCTGAGCGATCTGCTGGTGATCTCCGGGGATGGTGTCCGCGAGAACCTGGACCAGCAATTGAGCCGGCTCTATTACCTGCTGAACACTTTGTCGGACACGATAACTGCAGAGTTTTTCCGCCACGACAACAGCCCGCAACCGCTCTGAAATGACGTTCGGGCGACGCACAATGTTTCTGCAGGAACACTGGCAATCCTCACTTCCCGGAATCAGATCCTAAGGGCAGACTCGTGCGCTACCGCATCACCCACACCACTACTTACGAATATAGCGGACTGGTCGGCCATTCCTACAACGAAGCCCGCCTGTTGCCGCGCGAGTGCCAACACCAGCACCTGATTTCCGCGCATCTCGAAATCACGCCCAAGGAAACCGATTTTCGCGTCCGGGAAGATTTTTTCGGCAACAAGATCGCCTATTTCGCGATCACGGAACCGCACAGCACATTCACCGTCACCGCCATCAGCGAGGTGGATGTGTTTGGCACTGTCGCGCAACTCGATCTTTCCAGGAGTGTCTCCTGGGAAGAGGTCAAGGCCATCCTGCAACACGACACACATGCCGAAGTGCTGGATGCTCGCCAGTTCACGCTGGATTCCCCCTACATCATAACCAGTCTCGAACTTGCTGCTTACGCGAAACCTTCATTCACGCCTGGCAGGCCGCTGTTTGCAGCCGCGCACGATCTCATGCAGCGCATACACCGGGACTTCATTTTCGATCCTGAATTCACCACGCTGTCCACGCCGGTGCAAACCGTGCTGGAGCATCGGCGCGGCGTATGCCAGGATTTCGCCCATCTCGCCATTGGCTGCTTGCGCTCCTTTGGTCTGGCTGCACGCTATGTCAGCGGCTATATCGAAACGCTGCCTCCGCCGGGCCGGGAAAAACTGGTCGGCTCGGATGCTTCACACGCGTGGATTTCAGTCTACTTGCCCGATGTCGGCTGGATGGACTTTGATCCGACCAACAACCAGATACCCGGCGATCAGCACATCATCGTCGCGTGGGGCCGGGGTTATGGCGATGTCACCCCGCTCAAGGGCGTGGTCTTCGGCGGGCAAGAGCACGAGCTCAAGGTTTCGGTGGATGTGGCAAGGCTGGGTCGGTAAGTCGGGCCATTTCCACACCTAGAAAAAACACAACAAGATATCACTGCCTGACCAGTTGCGAAGCTGGCCCGATTTACCCTGAACCGGACGCATTTACTCATAAGTCAGAAATATAGGCTACAGAAGGATGCTTAAAAAACGAACGCACCAGCTTGGGGTTGTTGCCGATTTTCTGCAACTGTTCGTGCACACGCTCCTGCAATTTTTCGCCTTTCTTC
>JBAVGB010000097.1:0-2549 GCA_049684555.1 Gallionella sp.
AAACTGACACCACGACAGTACCTTTGCCCAGATCGGTGGTTGTTCCATCTGCCTGAGTGAGCGAATAGAGGCCGCCCTTGGTGGCGTTGGTCGAGCTATACGCTGCGGCCCACACATACGCACCCCAGGGCTTGGACACGCTCAACTTGTAATCCGAGTAGGATGGATCTAATCCGATCGACTTATCTAAGTCTGCTGCAGATCCTTTATAGTTTTGCTTGCCATAGTGCGCGCCGAGGGTGATGTCGGTGCCGTCCGGCGTGTAGCTCGCGCTCAGGTCGATATAGTTGGTGCCGCTGGCGCTAGGTACACCGAAGGTATCGCCCAGGCTGTTTGAGTATTTCAGCGTGAACCACTTCCAGCCGATCATGCCGTAGATTTCGTTGGTATCCGCCTTGGTCATACCGGGAGAATAGTAGCCAAGATAGTTGTAGCGCAGGAAACCCACGTCGAAGCTGTAGTCGGTCGCAAAGCTGCCCCGGTATCCGCCATAGGTATCCAGTTCCAGGCTGGCGCCGCTGGCACCAGCAACGGCTGTAGTGCTATTGGTAGCTCCAGCAGTTGTTGCAGCATCACTGATCCAGCTGATATTGGAACCCCAGGTGCCAACATAGAAGCCGTTCGGATTCGCATAGTCGAAACCGCCCTGGACGGCCGGCTTGCCGCCGGTCTGGGAAATACCGCGATACAGATAATTGGTGGTCAGGCTGATATTGCCGGAGAACGGCGACGCAGGTGCAGTATCGGCCATTGCCACTGCCGGTACGGTCAGGGCAGCCAGGATCAACGAGTTCAATAATTTGCTTTTCATCATGATGCGTTCCTTTTCTGGTTAAGTTAACAAGCGGGGATGAATATTTCCGCATGGGATCAAAAGCAGAATGCGTGCCAAAGTTTTTTGTCCTTATCTAACAATATCTTGAATTGCCCAAGCAATCGTCACAAAAGATTCACGCACCAATTCCATGCGCCCCGGATGCACGGCGCACCGCGTGGGTGCGGTGCGAGGTTTTGGCGGTGCAGCTTCCGGGCCGGAGAATTTTGTTACACTTGCCGCATGAGCGATTTTTTGGAGTACAGCCATGATGAATGCGAAGATTTTTGAGGATATTTCAGCCAAGGTCAGCGAGGTCGCCAAAAGCAGCCCCGCAAAGGACATCGAAAAGAACATGCGCGCGCTGCTCACGCAGGGCTTCGCGAAACTCGACCTGGTGACCCGGGAAGAATTCGACGTGCAGACCCAGGTGCTGGCGCGCACCCGGGCGAAGCTGACCGAATTGGAAGCGCGCGTCGCGGAGCTGGAAGCACAGGTCAAGTAATTTGGTTGGTTAAACGTATAAACAAGTGCTCCTAAAAATTCAAATTTCTGATGAAACTACTAGCCATTGCACTAGGCCACCAAATAACGGTAACCAAGTGGCTGGTTATAAGCCAGACAAGGCGCGCAAAAAAAATTGTAGCGCCGCATATGAAAGTATATGTAAGCACGATTTTTCGAGCGCAACGCAGTATGGCGAAGAAACTTTGAAGTTTGAGGAGTATTTGTGAGTCTGGCTGTTCTCTACAGCCGCGCACTATCCGGGATGGAGGCCGCACTGTGGTCACCGTCGAGGTGCACATCGCCAACGGCCTGCCCAACTTCACCATCGTCGGGCTGCCGGAAACCGAAGTAAAGGAAAGCAAGGATCGCGTGCGCGCCGCCCTGCAAAATTGCCGCTTCGATTTCCCCGCACGCCGCATCACCGTCAACCTGGCGCCCGCCGACCTGCCCAAGGAAAGCGGGCGCTTCGATCTGCCGATCGCGCTCGGCATCCTCGCCGCCACCGGACAGATACCTGCCGACAAGCTTGGCGAATACGAATATGCCGGCGAACTCGCGCTGACCGGCGAGCTGCGTGCGATACGCGGCGCACTGGCGATGACCTATCGCGCGGTGAGCAGCGGGCGCGCCTTCATCCTGCCGCAGGCGAATGCCGCCGAAGCCGCGCTGGTCGAAGATGCGTCCGTGTACGGCGCGCAATCGCTGTTGCAGGTTGCCGCGCATCTGACCGGACAGGAGCGGATCGCGCCGCATGTCGGCCGGCCGCAAACCGTGCAACCGCGCTATCCGGACATGAGCGAAGTGAAAGGGCAGGCACAGGCCAAGCGCGCGCTGGAGATTGCGGCCGCGGGCGGCCACAGCGTGCTGATGATGGGGCCGCCGGGCACCGGAAAATCCATGCTCGCGGCACGCTTTCCCGGCATCCTGCCGCAGATGACCGAGGCCGAGGCGTTGCAGAGCTCGGCGCTGCAATCGCTGGAGGGCAATTTCGATGTGGGGCGTTGGAAGACGCGCCCGTACCGCGCGCCGCATCACACCGCATCCGGCGTGGCGCTGGTCGGCGGCGGGTGGGCAGGGTTTATTTAAATAAGAAATATTCTTATTTACTCATAAGTCAGAAATATAGGCTACAGAAGGATGCTTAAAAAACGAACGCACCAGCTTGGGGTTGTTGCCGATTTTCTGCAACTGTTCGTGCACACGCTCCTGCAATTTTTCGCCTTTCTTC
>JBAVGB010000098.1:0-13641 GCA_049684555.1 Gallionella sp.
CAACCGTACAAAAACGTGCCTGTGGTTTCAGGAACCGTGACCATTTCAAGATCGCCATCTATTTCCACTGTGGCGGGCTTGACTTGTATCCGGCTCAGGTTACCCATGGGAAAGTCGGATGAACCAAAAATCATAACATCACAGGCTTCAATTTCCAGATATCCTCGTTGTACTCCCTGATGGTGCGGTCGCTGGAAAACTTTCCGCTGGCGGCAGTGTTGAGTATGCTCATGCGCGTCCATTGTTCCCGGTTGCGGAAAGCATCCGCAGCACGCTGTTGTGCGGCGACATAGCTGCGGAAATCCGCTGTCGTCATCCAGTAATCTCCGTGCGAGGTCAGTGAGCGGATGATGGGGTCGAAAATATACGGCTCGAACTGGTTGAAATGACCCGAGCCCAGCAGTTGCATCACGCGGCGCAAGTCCTCGTCGGCCTCGATCACGGCATTCGGATCGTGTTGCGCCCTTCCTGCCTCCACCTGCTCTGCCGTCAACCCGAACAGAAAAAAATTATCCTCGCCGACTTCCTCGCGCATCTCGATGTTGGCTCCATCCAGGGTGCCAATGGTGAGAGATCCGTTCATCATGAACTTCATGTTGCCGGTGCCGGAAGCTTCCTTGCCGGCAGTAGATATCTGCTCCGAGAGATCGGTCCCCGGACAGATGATCTCCATAGCGGTCACGCGATAGTTAGGAATGAACGCCACCTTAAGCAGATCGCCGACTGCAGGATCGCTGTTGACAACCTTCGCGACATTGCACACCAGCTTGATGATGTTCTTTGCCATCGCGTAGCCCGGAGCCGCCTTGCCGCCGATCAGCACGCAGCGTGGCGTCCAGTTGGCGGTGTCGCCGCGTTTGATGCGGTCATACAGATGGATGACATGCAGCACATTCAACAACTGGCGCTTGTATTCATGGATGCGTTTGACCTGAACGTCGAACAAGGCACTGGGATCGAAGGTGACGCCGCAATCCTGTTGCACAAGCGCAGCAAGGCGAACCTTGTTGGTCTGATGCGCTTCATTCCATTGCTTCCTGAATGCCGGATTGTCGGCATGAGGGGCAAGACGTTTCAGCTGGGAAAGATCGGTGATCCAGCCGTCTCCGATCATGGCGGTGATCAGTTTGCCAAGCGACGGGTTGGCCCATGCGAGCCAGCGGCGCTGGGTAACGCCATTGGTCTTGTTGTTGAACTTGTTCGGCCACAACTCGTAAAAATCCCGGAACAGGGTTTGTTCCAGCAACAGCGAATGCAGCGCAGCCACACCATTGACCGAAAAACTGGCGACGATGGCCAGATAGGCCATGCGGACCTGGGACTCGTGCCCTTCCTCGATGATGGACATGCGCCTCAGTCGATCCGTGTCACCCGGCCAGAGCCGTGATACCTCGGTCAGAAACCGCGCATTGATCTCCATGATGATCTCGAGCGGGCGCGGCAACAGGCTGCCGAATATCCGCACCGGCCACTTTTCCAGGGCTTCAGGCAACAGGGTGTGATTGGTATAGGCGACCGTGCTGCTGGTGATCGCCCAGGCCTGGTCCCAGGACAGGCCATGTTCGTCGATCAGCAGCCGCATCAGTTCAGGCACGACACAGGTGGGATGGGTGTCGTTGAGCTGGAAGTGGTTCTTGGCCGCAAAATGGGTGAAGTCCTTGCCGTGCCGCTCTATCCAGTCCCGCAATACATCCTGCAGACTCGCCGAAGCCAGAAAATACTGCTGGCGCAGGCGCAATTCCTTGCCGTTCTCGCTGGCATCGTTAGGATAGAGCACCATTGTGATGTGCTCCGCATCGTTCTTGGCGGCGACGGATTCGGTATAGCTGCCCGCATTGAATTCTCCGAGGTCAAATTCATCGGTAGCAGCAGCATGCCACAAGCGCAAGGTATTCACCGTGCCGTTGCGGTATCCCGGCACGGGGACATCATAGGGAACGGCCAGCACGTTATGGGTGCCCACCCAGCGTACGCACAGCTCCCCGCTATGGTTGTGGTGGCGTTCGGTGTAGCCGCCAAAGCGTACCCGCCGGGTGAATTCGGGACGCTCCAGTTCCCATGGATTGCCGTCCCTGAGCCAGTGATCGGGTTCCTCGACCTGGTTCCCGTTTTCGATATGCTGGCGGAACATCCCGTATTCATATCGGATCCCGTATCCCGTCACCGGCAATTGCAGCGTGGCGCAGCTGTCGAGGAAGCAGGCGGCCAGACGGCCGAGGCCGCCATTGCCCAGCCCTGCATCATGTTCGCGTTCCGCGATTTCTTCGATTTCGATGCCGAGATCGAACATGGCGCGAGTGGTTTCGTCCTGGTTACCGAGATTGAGCATCGCATTGCCGAGCGCCCTGCCCATCAGGAATTCCAGCGACAGGTAGTAGGCTCGCTTGCCGTCAGTTTCGTCGCAGGCATAATGGGTGTTTTTCCAGCGTTCCATCAACCGGTCGCGTAGCGCATATGCCAGCGCGGTATAGAGGTAATGGACGGACTTGCAGTTTTTGTCGCGCCCGAGCGTGTGGCTGAAATACCGCCGAAAATCCAGCGCGATGCTGTCCCGATCCATGCCCAACGGAGGAAGTTCGGTAATCGTGTCTTTCGGGGTGCTTCTGATTGCCTGTTTGTTTGCCATAGGTTTCGATTCAAATATTGGTGATTTGTCGGAAGATAATGGAGTCGAATTTTTATTGTTGCTTAGGATTCATGCAATATTAATGCCAGCAATCATGGGTATCTTATCGTCCCAACACCTTCAGATACACCGCCCGGTAAGCTTTGGCACTGGTTTCCCAGCTGAAGTCCTTGGCCATGCAGTTGGCGCAAAGCATGTTCCACTTGAGCCGGTCATGATAGAAGTTGACCGCACGCAGTATTGTTGCATACAGGTTAACCGCGGTCATTCCCTTGAACACAAAGCCGCTGGCACTGCCGTCCATGAGCGTTGCAGGCGTGCAATCAACCACAGAATCTGCCAGGCCGCCGGTCGCATGCACGATGGGCGGCGTGCCGTATCGTTGACTGTAAAACTGGTTTAGTCCGCAGGGTTCGAAGCGTGATGGCATCACGAACATGTCCGCTCCCGCTTCGATCTGGTGCGACAGTTCCTCGCTGAAACCGATATGCACGCCGATCTTTCCGGAGTATCGATGCGACAGGTCACGCGCGGTATTCTGCATCCGGGCATCACCGCTGCCGAGCATGACCAGCTGGACGGGCAATTCGCACAACAACGGTGCAATTTCCAGCAGCACATCCAGCCCCTTCTGTTCGGTAAAGCGGCTGACCACGCCGAGCAAGGGCACGTCCGGCTCGATATTCAGGGCCATTTTACCTTGCAGAGCTTTCTTGTTGGCGGGCTTGCCGGCGAGGTTTGCGCTGCTGTATGGCTTGGTGAGATAAGGGTCGGCTGCCGGGTTCCACTCATCCGTGTCGATGCCGTTGAGTATTCCGGTGAGGCTGCCCTGGCGCGCGGCCAGCAAGCCCTGCATGCCGAATCCAAGCTCTTCCTGCTGGATCTCGGCAGCGTAATTCGGGCTGACCGTGGTGATGTGATCGGCATAGAACAGCCCCGCCTTGAGGAACGACATTTTTCCGTAAAATTCCACCCCCTCGATGCCATAACAGGAAGAGGGCAAATGGAGCAGCTGCACCGCCTCCGGTGGGAAATTGCCCTGAAAAGCCAGGTTATGGATCGCAATCACGCTGGGAACACCGCCCGGTGCGAAATGCAAATATGCGGGGGCCAGGCCGGTTTGCCAATCGTTGCATTGCACCAGATCGGGGTGCCACGCCAGAGGTGTCGCATCGCTGCCCAGTACCGCAGCCACTTTCGAGAGCAGACCAAAACGCATCGCGTTGTCAGCCCAATCCTCGCCCTGCGGTGTTTGATAGGGGCCGCCCTCGCGCCGGTATAGAACCGGACAGTCCAGCACCAGCAGCGGAACACCATTGGCCATAGTGACGGACAACAGGCGTGCGATCGGAAATCCCGGCAAATCTTCAAACTCCGCGACAACTTGCTGCTGCTCGAGTTGCTCGATGACCTGGCTATAGCCCGGCACCAGCACGCGCACATCCAATCCGATCGCGCGCAGGGCAGCCGGCAAGGCGCCGCTGACATCGGCCAATCCTCCAGTCTTGATCAAGGGAGCAATTTCAGAAGTGGCAAACAGGATGTTCAATTCGGCCATCTTGGTTTTTCTTTCGGGGGTCGGGTCGCTCACAAAAGGTGTGAGCGGGGGTTTGGTCAATGATGCTGACAGCCGTCCTTAGGCGGTCGCTCTGTCTTTATGCCGTTGATTTTGGGGACAAGCATGGATAGGTGGCGTTACAGCCAGCGCATCATGCCCATCTCGAACGGGTGAGTCAGCATTTCATGGTACGGGTACGCGCGAATGCGGTATTCCAGCTTGCCGCATTGCTCCGGCTCCACTTCCAGCGCGAATATGTTCTCCCCTGCCTCGGTCATCGTGCCTGTCGCTTCGAAACGGTAACGGCTGGTACTCTGCAATCTTTCGCGTTTAGTGTACAAACCTATCAACAGCTCAACCACGACATCGTCAGTTTTGAGACCATTCAATCTGATGCCTACTTCAAATCGCAAACTTTCACCATATATGATTTCCTTGCGCTCGGCATCCAGGCGATGCAGCGAAAAGCCGGACCAGGCATGACGTATGCGTGCTTTCCATTCGGCGACGACACGGGAATTCTCGAACTGGTTTTGTTTATAAAGACGATGCTGCTGGCTGGCCGGCAGGTAGCACTTGGCCAGATATTCGCCCACCATGCGCTTGGAATTGAAGCGCGGCATGATGGTCGCCATCGAGCGTTTCGCCATCTTCACCCAGTCCGGCGAGAAGCCCATGTTGCCGTGCTCATAGTAGAGGGGCACGACCTGATCCTGCAACAGTTCATAGAGCGTGCGGGTCTCCTCGCGCGTGCGGACCTCCTCGCCCAACGTTTCCGATACCGGTTTGATCGCCCACCCGTTCCGGCCGTCGTAACTCTCCCCCCACCAGCCGTCCAGTACAGACAGGTTAATCGTGCCGTTCATGCCCGCCTTCATGCCGGAAGTGCCGCTTGCTTCCAGCGGGTATAACGGGTTGTTCAGCCAGACGTCCACGCCGGAAACCAGTTTGCGCGACAGGGCAAGATCGTAGCCCTCCACCATCAGTATCTTGCCGATGAATTCCGGCATCTTGGCGATATTTGTGATGTGCCGTATCAGTTCCTGGCCCGGAATGTCGGCCGGATGCGCCTTGCCTGCAAAGATGAAGACTACCGGGCGGTCCGAGCCATCCAGTATTGCGCGCAACCAGTCCAGGTCGCCGAACAGCATTGTTGCGCGCTTGTAGGTTGCAAATCTGCGCGCAAAGCCGATGGTGAGGATGTTCGGGTTTTCCGGGTTCACGTATTTGAGCAGGCGGTCCAGATGCGCCTCGGAACCGTGATTGCGGAAATGCTGGGCGCTGATGCGTTCGCGAACCATATTCAGCATTTTTGCCTTCAGCGACTGGCGCACGCTCCAGAACAGGTGGTCGGGAATATTCTGCACGCCTTCCCAGAATTCCACATCGTTCATGCGTGCGCTCCATTCCAGTCCGAGATGGCGTTCAAGGACCTCGATCCATTCGGAGGCCAGAAAGGTCGGCGCATGGACCCCGTTGGTGACATAGGTCATCGGGTTTTCATTGGGCTGGATTTCCGGCCACATGTCGCCGCAAATGACCGAGGAGACCTGGCCATGGATACGCGATACGCCGTTTGCAAATCGGGATCCGCGGATGGCCAGTGCGGTCATGTTGAAATCGGGACTTTCGCTGGTGCGGCCCAATGACAGAAATTCATCCCGGGTCAGCCTGACCTCGGGAAAGTAATGTTCGAAATAAGCCTGCACCATGTTGTCATTGAAATGATCATGTCCTGCCGGCACCGGGGTATGCGTGGTAAAGATGGTGTTCACCGCGACACATTCCAGTGCGGCAGCGAAGTCGAGTCCGTCATGCCGGATTTTCTGGCGTATCCTTTCCAGGATCTGGAACGCCGCGTGGCCTTCATTGATATGCCAAACGGTCGGTTTCAAGCCCAACACCTGCAGCGCCCGCACCCCGCCGATACCGAGCACGATCTCCTGTTCCATGCGCATCACCTTGTCGCCCCCATACAGGCGGTGTGTGATATCGCGGTCATGCGGACTATTGCTTGACAGGTCGGTATCCAGCAAATAAAGGGTGATATGTCCGATCCTGGCTTCCCAAATCTTGAGATTGAGTTTTCGGCCCGGCAAATCGACAGACGTGCAGGCATCGGAACCGTCCACAAGCTTTGACGGGACGATGGGCAGATCTTCAAAATAGGAATCGTTGTTGGTTGCGATCTGGTTGCCGTCCCCGTCTATGGACTGGTGGAAGTAACCCTGGCGATACAACAATCCGACCCCGATGAACGGCAGGCGCAAATCGCTCGCTGCCTTGCAGTGGTCTCCCGCGAGTATGCCCAGGCCGCCCGAGTAGATCGGAAAGCTTTCGTGAAAACCGAATTCGGCGCAGAAGTAGGCGACCAGGTCATCCTTGTGCAGCCAGTCCGAGCCGCCGGCCGGCAGATGATGGCCATGGTAAGTGTCGTAGGCCGCCAAAACACGGTTCAGATTGCCGATGAATGTCTGGTCTTCGGAGGCATCAATCAGGCGCTGTTCGTCAACGCGTTTCAGAAAAGCTTTCGGGCTTTGTCCGGTGGCCTTCCATAATCCCGGGTGCAATCGCGCAAACAGTGCGCGGGTGGGACGATCCCAGCTGTACCAGAGATTGTTCGCAAGTTCCTCGAGACGGGCCAAACGCGCCGGAATTTTGGGCCTGACCTGCAGAATATAGGTAGTGCTTCTTTCCATGGTTTGAATAATGGTCTACGTGCTCGTGCCGATAACCGGGCAATGTTGCCGGAAAGCGCGGATTATAGCGCAAGCGCATCCTGTATTTAGGCAACTCATCGTTCCAGGACACCAAATCTGATCAATAGAAACGGAAGGTATAGAGTACGTCCAGTGCATCTTCAGTGCCGGTGCGGGTGACGATAGAGATGCGCGGGGTCAGTTTGTAGGTAAATACCACAATGCTGCCCGGTTCGTTCAGGCTTTGTTCGTAGCTGATGCGTGCCCGCGATGACAACTGTTTGCCAACCGTCATGGTCTGAACCTGCTGGGAATTCGTTCCGGTTTGCTGGCCCAGGGAAATCTCGTCGATGCCCAGCGATTTTCCCAGTTGCCCGCTGGACTGTCCGCCCAGGATGCTGCCGGCGGCGGCAACCAGCATAGCCGAATCCACCCCGCTGGTATCCGGCACGCGCCCCAACACGATCCAGGACAATTTTTCCGCATCCGGCACGTCGGGGGTGGATACCAGACGCACCAATGGGTGGCGGACGGTTCCCGTTACTTCCACGCCCGCTTCGACGGCCAGACCCTTGCGGACAGCAAGGATGTTCAATCCGGGATCATCCAGCGGCCCCTGGAAATTTACTATGCCTCGATCCACCTGCAGGCTTTGGCCGTAAGCATTGAATACTGCATCCTGCGCCGCGATACTGCCGGTCACATGCATCAGTTCTCCGGGTTCGCCGTGCACATTCAGGTGTCCGGCAAGTCGCCCCTCGAATCCTGATGCACGTATATAGAAGCGGTCGCCCAAATCCAGTGTGGCATTCACCCTGATTGGCAGCGCTGCCCGGCCGGCAGGTTCAGCTCCGGCGATCTGCACATCATCGGAAAGGCTGGGACGATCGCTGACCGGCTGATCGATCAGGCCTGCATCAGCCCGTATGTCGCCATCCAGCAACAGTATTTTATTGGCATAGCGTGCATGTCCCGTGCCGGACGCGATGATCCAGCGGTCGCTGCGCTGTGCCAATGGCAAACGTTCCGCGGTGATCTGCAGATCACTCTTGTCATCGACCAGATCGATACGCCCGCTGGCGCTCAAGCGCCCGGCACCGGCGGGAAGGCTATAATTCCCGAGCAACTTGTCGCGTGGCGAAGGCAGGTAGGGTACCGAGAATACAAGCTCATCGACATGCACTGAATCGGAATCGAAGCGCGCTCTCAATTCGCCCTGTTCAAGCCGGATTCCCTGGTTCAAAAAGGCAAGACTCAGCGCGTCCCCCGTGGCATCGCCTTGCAGGCGCGGGTATCCCCGCGTGCCGGTCAGAACGGCGTCGAGCTTCAATCGCCCTCCTGTTTGCAGGTTGCTGTTCAGCATCGGCCCCAGCCAGGACAGATCGTCAGAATTCAGATACAGATGACCGGCAAGCGGTGCATCCGGCAGGATCGTCCAGCCGGTTTCGGTGCGTGTCAGTCGCATGCCGGCCTGCGCCTTGATCTCGCCGATATGCTCGCCACTGGCAACCAGTTGCGCATGCAAGCTATCCTGCACGGCATCCACCGACAATCGCATGTCTCTCAATCCCATTCTTGTACCTGAATCGCCCACCATCCAGTCACCGCTTTCGCGATGGATTTCGAAGTGGCCATGAAGATGCTCATCGGCGGTTGCGTCCCATGCACCGCCCACCCGTATGCTATCGAAGGCATGGATGTAACCGGCTTGATCAGGTATGGGTTGATCATCCTGCATATTCACAGCGCGAACGTTGAGGCCGCTGAAGTGTCCGGCGCTGTGCCAGCGTTTCGGTGTCCATTGCGTCCCGGAAAATTCGATTTGGCCGCCGGCGACAGCCGCTGCCGCGGAGCCAACCTCTATTGAATTTCTCGCCAGCGTCAACGGTACAGTCTTCAACAGGTGGAACGGCACTGGACCCTGCCCGCTCAGTTCATTGATTTCGCCGCGCCATTGCATGGCTTTCCAGCCTTGAGCGGGATCACTCAAGCCGCCGCTCGCCTTCATCGTGAATTCTCCCAATGCTTTCTCGCCCTGGGAGATGCGGGCAGATGCGCTCAGAATGTGATGCGCCCGGTTCCCTTGCAATTCCAGGCTTGCTGCCGGGAAATTCACCTCGCCACTACTTTGGTAATCTGCCACCCCCAGATGCATTTGCAACTTGGCGGATGACAGATCGCCGCTTGCATCAAGTGTTGCAATGCGCTGTCCGCCGGTCAGTTTGAGGCTCCTTCCCTGCCCGGAGAACTGCAGCCTTGGATCCGCGAGGCTGCCGGACAGATCGGCGTGTCCGGCCAACCGGCCGCCCAGTTCCTGGCCGAATTGTTCCAGGTCGGGCGCATCCACTGACAGATGAGCTCGGATTGCATGAGGGTCCCGTGTTCCTTCCAGACGCAGATGATTGTCGCCCATATGCAAAGCGAGCATCCCTGTGGCATGGCCGGTGCCGGTGAATTCGAGATGACCGTTGCCGCCGATGTCGTATTGCGCGAAATGACTGTGCGTCATAGCGAAATGCAGGGTGCCTTCTAGTTGAGGCAAGAGCGCACCGGAGATTTCCAGTTCCGCATTCAAATTGGTCTCAAGGGTGGCTGCAAACTGGGACAGATTCAACTTGCGCAGCTTGCTGGTAAGCCGAAAGGTCCGGCGCCGGTCCAGAACCAATCGTCCTTCCCCGGTGAGCACGGTATCGCCGCGCGTCAAGAGCAAGCGGGTCAGATCCACGTTGTCATCGTGCCGATCAAGTTCACCATGCAAATCAAGCGCCCCGTCGCTGAGTGCCACGATGGCATGCTGTCGGCCGCCGACTCCATCGAGAGTTATATCACCTTGCAAATGTGCGCTTGGCAGGCGGGTATCCAATGCCGCGGGGTCAACATTGTGCACTTTGAGTTGTGCACCCAGCTTGCCGTCCTGCTGTCCCCAGGACACTGTTCCGCTGATATGGCCGCCATTCGACAGTTGTGCATCCAGTTGCTGCAGTTGCAAAAGTGCCTGGGACCATCGCACCTGCGCCGTCACACCATGCACCGGGATACCGTTCCGGTCCAGCGCTGCGGCAACTGCGTTGTGCAATTGCAGCGACCCTTCCAGTTCTCCGCCCGCAGTGCCGTGCAAGTCGGCGTTGCCAGAAACAAGCGCTGGCGGCGCGCCGTCGAACAGTCGCGCCGCATCCATCCCGCTGAAGGATATTTGCAGGCGGTTGACCGGCACCGCGGTGAAAGGCGCGAGCTGTGCTGTGCCGTTGACACTCACCCCCGCTCCATTTCCGTCGAGCTTGACGGAAATGTGTTGCAGATCACCGCCGGCTTCTGTGGAGAAATGCAAGTGCTGCGACTGTCCGGAAATTTGCATGGCGGTATCAAGCGATGCCTGCGCTTTCAGCACATGGGGTTTGCCCGATGCAATTTCGCCGGAACCCGCGAATTCACCGTATTGCAGGCGTGCGTGCAGCATCGGCAACTGCAGGTGCCTGACATCGCTGTGTATGCGTGCCTCGATATCGCTCGCCTCAAAATCGGGCGCCGCACCTTCTTTGCTGATCACATTCAGGGAGCCGACTTTGATCTGCAAAATGCTCAGCGTTAGAGGCAGACCGAATCTGTCGGGCAAAACGGGCGGCTTGTCCGATGGCAAGGACAACACCTCTACTTTCCCAGCGCTCAGACTCAGCAGCTTTAGTTCGCCATACAACAATGCGGCAGGCTGCCACTGAATTTGGACATCATGCAGGGTGATGCGCCATCCCTCGCCGCGCAGCACCAGTTTCCGGATATCGAATGAATTAAACAGCGAGCCATTGACGCCATCCGCACTCAGGCGGCCACCGCTTTGATGCTCGGCTACGCCGACCAGCCACTTCAGGCCGGAATTGGAAGCAAGCAGCCAGCCTCCACCACCTGCCAAAATCAGACATGGCGTCAGTACGATGATCAGCAATTTGTTGCGGCGTGAAATCATTTGAGGAATGCGCGCCATCAGAATGCGACCGCGATGGAAAAATGCATGCGTATGCCAGGCTGACCCTTGCCGCGCGCAAAGTCAAGCGCCAGTGGGCCGACCGGGCTGCGCCAGCGTGCGCCGATTCCATAACCTTGCGACATGCGCAGTTCAGGCAACACATTGGCCACTCCGCCCACATCGCTGAACAACGCGGCCCCCCAGTTGCCAAACCAATGTGTGTATTCGGCGCTGCCCGTGGCCATCACCCGTCCGCCTACTATCGCGTCGCCATCCGGTATCCCCAGGCTCTGATAGGCAAAACCGCGCACGGTCTGCGTGCCGCCGACGCGGAACAGGTAGTCCTGCGGGATTCCCAGGCTGGATGTGGCAGCGGTATACCCCCCCTCGATGCGCAGCGTGGCCACGTCGCTTTGACCAAGAGGAAGCCAAATCTGCTGGCGAAAATAGCTGCGCACGAAGTCCTGATCGGATAATGCCGTCTTGCTCGCGCCACCGACAAGCAATTGTGTCATCGAGCCCGACATCGGGAACAGCGGGTTATCGACTGCGCGCCGGTTCCAGTGCCAGTCGAGCACCAGTGCCTCAACCGATACGCTGATCGCACCAAGCGGAATCTGTTGTTCCCTTTCCCAGTTCAGGCCGATGCCGGTATCGATGCCGAACTGGGTGCGGCTGCGCGTTACACCAAATTTGTAAGTCCGCGTATCCAGGCCCTGAATCTGGGTTTTTTCACCGCTGGCATTCCAGGTCAAATGGTAGCCCAGCGGATTGGGCTGGGTGTCCACTACGGTGGACAATGTCTGGGTGTTCTGTTCGAATACCCAGGCACCGTTCAATGTCCATGCCTGGTTCAGAAAATTGTAGCTCTGGTAACCGACCTGGTTGCGCACACCGCTGTTGGTGCTATAGCCGATACCCAGCGACAGCTTGCGTGATTGTGCTTCGACGATATGCACCTTGACCGGGACGGTCAGCGGTCCGGCATCGTTTCCGCCCATATTGGTGTCAAAATTGACGAGTGCCGAACTGAATTGCGGCATGTTCTGCAGCTGGTTCTGAAACGCCAGCAACAGTTTGCGATCATAAGGCTGCCCGGGATGGAAACCTGCGCGCCGGCTAACCAGGGATTTTTCATAGCGCTCCAGTCCGCTAGTCTGAATTTCACCGAACACGAAACGCGGTCCGGAATCGATCACAACATGCAAAATTGCACTGGCATTGGCCGGATCCACTTGAGCGGAACTTTCGAACAGGCGGGCGGCGGCATAATCACGACTCGCCACCTGCGCCAGAAGATCGGCCTTCGCCTCATCCCAGGCAGCAGCCCGGAATGGCATTCCGGGCTGCAATGACCAGCCAGACTGCAACTGCTCTACACGCTCGGCGTTTTGCGCAAGCGCAAGATCACCGCGAAATTCGATGTTGACTGCGGTCACGAGTGTTCGTTGCCCGGTTGCCACCTTTAATTGCAGCACCCCTGCCGGGCTGACGGACTGCAATGTCACACTGCTGGAAAAATAGCCCTCGGTTGAAAGCAATTCAGGAATTTCGCGCTGCGCGCGATGCATGAAGATGGCACGCTCGTTTTCATTCACCAGCAAGTTGTCGGGAAGAATGAAATACTTCGCAAGAAGGTCGCGTACCGAATCAGGCGAGATCAAATTCACTGCGGGAATATTGTTGCCATTGGCCAAGGCAAGTCCCGGCGCCAGCCATCCACCGGCCATCACCAGCAGGCACATGCATGCTAAGTGCACCCGCACTTGTATTTCCGATGGTAACAATGGCAAGGTCATCTGTGCATATCGTGATCGAGAACAATATGAGTTGTGTTGCCCGGTGCGGTTATTGTTGTTTACCGGATATGTGCGATGAATCCGCCCATCTTGCCCGGTTCCAGTATTGCCTAACTCATTTTTTCCGAGAAGCAGTTCCAACCCGGGGAGCAGGTTCAACGATTCGGCCGGTATGGACTGGTTGCAGAGTCGCATCGTGGTCGTTTGATAATGTTGTACGAATTACATTACTTAATCGACCGTGGGTTGCGCAGACAGGGAACCGGGATTCAGAATGGTCATGAATCCTCACTTATGGTGCCGGAACCGGAATCAACAATCGCGCATTCACAATGGTTGCGGGGCGGTCATGCAAAACGTTACTGCGAAAGTTACTGCATTCCTTGTTTGCTGCACATCAACTGTTATGTCAACCTCAATCAGCGTGCAGCATCGCGTCCGCTGGCACCGAACATCCCAAGGTGATGAGGGTGTGTGGCGGCAGAAAGCCTATTCGCGCGAGATTTTAGCTTCCATCAGGGCCCCGCGAGCAGTATTGACCTGTATACCCATGGTGAGCAGCTGCTGGTCTACCTCATTGAACATGGCCGGCAGCGCACCGCACTGCATCAGTCTGCCATTGAACCGATTAAGCGTGCAGGAATCCGGCATCTTGTCGCCGATCACAAAGCCGCAAAACAGCATGAAGTCCACGCGCACTTTCAATGCACGCTCCAGCTTCGGATATGACAGCCCAAACCAGCGGGCAATGAGCAGTGCGCGAAACATCGATCTGTGATCAAAAGGCTTGCGTCCACCCTTCCTGAACATCGCGTGCCAATAATCTTCCTGCATGTGCTTTTCAATCTCTCCCCACTGGAGCGAATCCACCAGGGCGAGCAGCGGATCGTCTGCCAAACAGACCTTTGCATTTGCCACAAATAGCTGCATAACTCCTCCATTTCTACAAGGTCAACTCAAATGCAACAGCAATGCAGCGTAGTTGACTAAGCCCAAAC
>JBAVGB010000099.1:0-30273 GCA_049684555.1 Gallionella sp.
CCGGGGACAACGTCAGCATCACGGTGAACCTGATCAACCCGATCGCGATGGAAGAGGGCTTGCGCTTCGCGATTCGCGAAGGCGGCCGTACCGTCGGCGCCGGGGTGGTTGCAAAGATTATTGAGTAGGGATACAATGCGCGCCCTCGCGTGGTCCGGGTCTCTGGTCTGGCCACGCGATTTCGTTCTTTAATTAGCGGCATTGCCGCGTATATGCAAGAGAAGATTATGCAAAGTCAAAAAATCCGCATACGCCTGAAGGCGTTTGATTATCGTTTGATCGACCAGTCGGCAGCGCGTATCGTTGAAACGGCAAAGCGTACCGGCGCGGTGGTGAATGGCCCGGTGCCGTTGCCAACCAAGATCGAGCGTTTCGATGTACTGCGCTCCCCGCATGTCAACAAGACTTCGCGCGATCAGTTTGAGATCCGTACCCATCTGCGTCTGATGGACATCGTTGATCCGACTGACAAGACGGTTGATGCGCTGATGAAGCTGGACCTGCCGGCCGGCGTGGATGTGGAAATCAAGTTGCAGTAATTGTTTGACCGGTTTTTGTTGTTAACAAGCATTACATAGAAATAAATCGGCTGACCAATTGTAGTCAGCCCCTTAACAAGAGGAAATAAAAATGAGCTTAGGACTTGTCGGTCGCAAGATTGGCATGACCCGCGTATTTACCGATGACGGTTCTTCGTTGCCGGTGACTGTGCTGGAAGTGTCCAACAATCGTGTCACTCAGGTTAAATCCGCAGGCACCGATGGCTATGCCGCTGTGCAATTGGCACACGGGGTACGCCGTCCCGGTCGCGTCAGCAAGGCTGCCGCCGGACACTACGCGAAGGCGGGTGTGGAAGCTGGGAGTGCACTTAAAGAATTTACTGTATCTCCTGAACAACTGGATGGGCTGCAGGCAGGCTCCGTGGTCAGTGTCGAGATATTCCAGGTGGGTCAACTCGTGGATGTAACGGGCGTATCCAAAGGCAAGGGTTATGCCGGTACCATCAAGCGCCACCATTTCAAATCGGGTCGCGCCTCGCACGGCAACTCCAAATCGCATAACGTACCCGGTTCCATCGGTATGGCGCAGGATCCGGGCCGCGTTTTTCCCGGAAAACGCATGACCGGTCACTTGGGTGACGTGCAACGGACCGTGCAAAATCTGCAGGTCGTGCGGGTCGATGTTGCGCGTCAATTGTTGCTGGTCAAGGGCGCTGTGCCGGGCAGCATCAACGGCAGCATTGTCGTGCGTCCCGCAGTAAAGGCAGGTGTGTAATGGAACTCAAGGTCATTAACGACAAGGGTCAGTCAAGCGCGAACCTGAAAGCTTCGGACGAGTTGTTTGGTCGTGAATACAACGAGGATTTGGTCCATCAGCTGATAACAGCCTACCAGGCCAACGCCCGGGCCGGCAACAGCAAGCAAAAAGGCCGCAGCGAAATCGCCAAAAGTACCCGCAAGCCGTTCAAGCAAAAGGGTACGGGTCGCGCGCGCGCCGGTATGGCCTCGAGTCCGCTGTGGCGCGGGGGCGGCAAGATATTCCCGAACACCGCAGAAGAAAACTACACGCAAAAAGTCAACCGCAAGATGTATCGGGCCGGTTACGCGTCGATCTTGTCCAGGCTGGTCAGCGAAAACCGCCTGGTCGTCGTGGATAGCCTGACGGTTGATTCGCCAAAGACAAAATTGCTGGCCGAGAAGATCAAAGGCCTTGGGGTGGATACCAAGCAATATCGCCTGTTGATCATCACCGACAACATTGATGAGAACCTGTATCTGTCTTCGCGCAATTTACCCAACGTGCTGGTGCTGGAAGCCAATCAGGCAGACCCGGTCAGCCTGGTGCGTTTCCCAAATGTTTTGGTGACACGCAATGCGGTCGCTAAAATCGAGGAGATGTTCGCATGAGTAGCCCAAAATCAAACTCCCAGAAATTCAGCCAGGAACGTCTGATGAATGTGCTGCTTGCTCCGCAAATCTCGGAAAAGGCAACCTATGTTGCCGAAAAGAATGAGCAGGTTATTTTCCGTGTTGCGACTGATGCAACCAAACCTGAAATCAAAGCCGCCGTTGAGATGATGTTCAAGGTGAGCGTGGACAGTGTGCAGGTGGCATGCGTCAAGGGCAAGGTCAAACGCAGCGGCCGTGTCATTGGTCGCCGCAACGACTGGAAAAAGGCTTATGTGTGTCTGGCCGCAGGCCAGGAAATCAATTTTGCTGCAAGCGAGCAAGGATAATCATCATGGCACTGATTAAACTGAAACCAACAACCCCGGGTCAGCGCGCCGTCGTGCGCGTTGTCAATCGGGACCTGCACAAGGGCAAGCCGGTTGCGGCTCTGCTGGAGAAACAATCCAGCACCGCAGGCCGTAACAATAACGGTCATATCACTACACGTCATAAGGGTGGTGGTCACAAGCAGCACTATCGCCTGGTGGATTTCAAGCGCAACAAGGATGGTATTCCCGCGACGGTGGAGCGCCTTGAATATGATCCAAACCGCAGTGCCAGCTTGGCATTGCTATGCTATGCGGATGGCGAGCGCCGTTACATCATCGCGCCCAAGGGTGTTGCTGCCGGCTCAACCTTGGTGAGTGGTTCCGAAGCGCCGATCAAGCCGGGTAATGCATTGCCATTGCGCAACGTACCGGTCGGCTCGACCATACATTGCATCGAAATGTTGCCTGGAAAGGGAGCACAGCTCGCGCGCTCCGCAGGTACTTCGGTGCAGCTGCTCGCTCGCGAGGGAAGTTATGCGCAATTGCGTTTGCGTTCCGGCGAGATTCGCAAGGTGCATATCGATTGCAAAGCGACATTGGGCGAAGTCGGGAATTCCGAGCATAGCCTGCGCTCCATCGGCAAGGCAGGGGCAATGCGCTGGCGCGGCGTCCGCCCCACCGTTCGAGGTGTGGTCATGAATCCGATCGATCACCCGCATGGCGGTGGCGAAGGCAAGACTGCAGCGGGCCGTCATCCGGTCAGTCCGTGGGGCGTGCCTGCCAAGGGTTTCCGTACACGTCGCAACAAGCGCACCAGCGGCATGATCGTGCGCCGTCGCTTTAAGGTTTAAGGGGTAGATAAATATGGCACGTTCAGTTAAAAAAGGTCCGTTCGTAGATGCGCACCTGCTCAAGAAGATCGAGGCAGTGCGCGCGACCAATGACAAGCGCCCGGTGAAAACCTGGTCGCGCCGTTCAACGGTGTTGCCCGAGTTCGTCGGCCTGACGATTGCGGTGCATAACGGCAAGCAGCACATTCCGGTCTACGTTTCTGAAAACATGGTGGGCCACAAGTTGGGTGAGTTTTCCCTGACGCGAACTTTCAAGGGCCATTCTGCCGATAAAAAAGCAATGGTCAAAAAGGCGGGGGCATGATGAAAACGACAACTGCAGTAGCAAAAAAGATTCATCTGTCAGCCCAAAAGGGTCGTTTGGTGGCTGATCAGATCAGAGGTTTGCCGGTTGCGCAAGCGCTCAACATTCTGACATTCAGCCCGAAAAAGGCCGCAGTCATCATCAAGAAAGCGCTCGAATCCGCGATAGCGAACGCCGAGCACAACGACGGAGCCGACATCGACGAACTGAAAGTCAAGGTCATTTACGTAGACAAGGCAGCGTCCGGCAGAGGTTTTATCGCCAAGGCCAAGGGGCAAGGCAATCGTCTTGAAAAGCAAACTTGCCACATAACGGTCAGCGTCGGGAGCTAAGGATAAATTATGGGACAGAAAATTCATCCAACCGGTTTCCGGTTGTGCGTTCGTAAAAACTGGGATTCCAAGTGGTACGCCAACAGCGGCAATTTCTCTGATTTGCTGCTAAAGGATATCGATGTGCGCGCCTACCTCAAAAAGAAGCTGGTCGCCGCCGGTGTCTCGAAGGTGGTCATCGAGCGCCCGGCGAAGAATGCCAAGGTAACAATTTATACGGCTCGTCCGGGTATGGTCATCGGCAAAAAGGGCGAGGATATCGAATCATTGCGCGCAGAATTGCGCAAGCGCATGGGGCTGCAATCTGTCGACGTTGCGATAGAGGAAGTACGCAAACCGGAAATCGATGCGCAACTGATCGCCGAAAGCATTACCGCGCAGCTGGAAAAACGCATCATGTTCCGCCGCGCGATGAAGCGCGCAATGCAAAATGCGATGCGCCTCGGCGCGCAAGGCATCAAGATCATGAGCGCGGGTCGCTTGAACGGCATCGAGATTGCCCGCACCGAGTGGTATCGCGAAGGTCGTGTGCCTCTGCATACCTTGCGTGCCGACATCGACTATGGCACGTCCGAAGCTAAAACCACCTATGGCGTCATTGGCGTGAAGGTCTGGGTGTTCAAGGGTGAAACTTCGAACCAGGACGCCGTTGTTGCGCCAGTTGCCGCCGAACCGGAAAAGAAAGCAAGAAAGTCGGGAGTAAAGCATGCTACAGCCAGCTAGAAGAAAATTCCGCAAGGAACAAAAGGGCCGGAACACCGGCATCGCCACCCGCGGCAACAAGGTCAGTTTTGGCGAGTTCGGCCTGAAGGCCATCGTGCGCGGACGTTTGACGGCGCGCCAGATTGAAGCAGCGCGCCGTGCGATGACGCGTCACATCAAGCGCGGCGGGCGTATCTGGATACGCATTTTTCCGGACAAGCCGATCTCCAAGAAGCCGGCTGAAGTCCGCATGGGCAACGGCAAGGGCAATCCGGAATACTATGTTGCCGAGATTCAACCCGGCAAGATGTTGTATGAAATGGACGGCGTAAGCGAAACACTGGCTCGTGAAGCCTTTCTTCTCGCTGCCGCAAAGTTGCCTCTGGCAACGACTTTTGTGGTTAGACAGGTGGGTACATAAGATGAAAGCCAGTGAACTTAAAACCAAGTCGGCAGCGGAACTGCAAAGCGAACTGCTGTCCTTGACCAAGGCCCAGTTTGGTTTGCGTATGCAGGTTGCGACACAACAAATGACCAACACCAGCGAATTTCGCAAGGTGCGCCGCGATATTGCCAAGGTGAAGACGGTCTTGACACAAAAAGGTGCCCAGAAATGAGCGAAGCTAAAGCAACAATCGAATCCCGCATGAAACGTACCCTGACGGGTACGGTCACGAGCGACAAGATGGACAAGACCGTAACGGTCCTGGTCGAGCGCAAAGTAAAACACCCGCTGCTGGGCAAGATCATCCGGGTCTCAAAGAAATATCATGCTCATGATGAGGCCAACGAGTTTCATGCCGGCGATGTGGTCATGATTGAAGAGTGCCGCCCGCTTTCCAAGACCAAGAGTTGGCGAGTCGCAAAGCTGCTGGAGAAGGCGGCGAACAATTAATTGCAATTATTGCTTGCGTCTTTCCTGAATTTGCATATAATGCGCGGCTTCGTTTCATCGCCGCTTGCGGCGACCTAACCCGAACGGGTTCCAAAACTGGCCGCTGTGAGCGGAACAAGTTGGAGATTAAATAATGATACAAATGCAGTCTGTTTTAGATGTGGCTGACAATACGGGTGCACGCTCGGTAATGTGCATCAAGGTTTTGGGCGGCTCCAAGCGCCGTTATGCTTCCGTTGGTGATGTGATCAAGGTCAGCATCAGGGATGCGGCTCCGCGCGGCCGGGTAAAAAAGGGCGAGGTCTACAACGCCGTGGTGGTTCGAACTGCCAAGGGTGTGCGCCGGAATGACGGATCGCTGGTCAAGTTCGATGGCAATGCTGCTGTATTGTTGAATGCAAAGCTGGAACCTATCGGTACACGTATCTTCGGGCCGGTGACGCGCGAGTTGCGTACCGAGAAGTTCATGAAGATCGTTTCGCTGGCGCCGGAAGTGCTGTAAGTCCGGAAATCCAGCACGCAGAGACGAAACGAGTCGAGGAAAATCATGCGCAAGATCAAGAAAAACGATGATGTAATTGTAATCGCGGGAAAAGACAAGGGCAGTCGCGGTAGTGTGTTGCGCGTCCTGGGCGAATACCTGCTGGTTGGCGGGATCAACAAAGTCAAGAAGCACCAGAAACCCAATCCGGTTAAAGGTATGACTGGCGGGATCGTGGAAATGGAATTGCCCATTCATGTTTCGAATGTGGCGATATACAACTCCGCTGCAAAGAAAGGTGATCGGGTTGGTATTAAAATGCTGGAGGACGGGCGCAAGGTTCGCGTGTTCAGGTCCAGCGGCGAAGTGATAGACGCGTAAGGGGTATAGAGCATGGCTCGTTTGTACAGTTTTTACAAAGACAAGGTCGCCAAGGACCTGATGAAACAGTTTGGCTACAAGTCCATCATGGAAGTGCCTCGGATCGAGAAAATCACCCTGAATATGGGTGTCGGTGAAGCGGTGGCTGACAAGAAAGTGATGGAATTCGCGGTCGGTGACATGCAAAAGATTGCCGGCCAGAAACCGGTTGTTACCTTGTCCAAGAAATCCATTGCCGGCTTCAAGATCCGCGAGGGATATCCGGTTGGTTGCAAGGTGACGTTGCGCAAGGCCCGCATGTACGAATTTCTTGACAGGCTGATTTCTGTGGCAATCCCGCGTATTCGCGATTTCCGCGGCATTTCCGGCAAGTCTTTTGACGGTCGCGGCAATTACAACATGGGCGTCAAGGAACAGATCATATTTCCGGAAATCGAGTACGAAAAAATCGATGCGTTGCGTGGTATGAATATCACCATCACCACCTCCGCGAAGACCGATGAGGAAGCCAAGGCTCTCCTGTTGGCATTCAAACTCCCATTAAAGAAATGAGGGAAGACTAATGGCTAAGATGGCAGTTATTAACCGTGAACAAAAGCGCCGTGAACTGGTTGCGAAGTTTGCAGCCAAGCGCGAGTTGTTGCTGGCGACGATTTCGAATGTAAAGCTGAGCGAAGAAGAGCGCGCGGAGGCGCGCCGCAAATTGCAGGCATTGCCGCGTGATTCAAGCCCGGTGCGTCTGCGTAACCGTTGTGCATTGACCGGCCGTCCGCGCGGTACTTTCAGAAAGTTTGGTTTGGGGCGTATCAAAGTGCGTGAATTCGCGATGCGCGGTGAGATTCCCGGTATCGTTAAGGCCAGCTGGTAGGAGAAATTATATGAGTATGAGTGATCCAATCTCCGACATGTTGACTCGCATTCGCAATGCGCAGATGGCGGAAAAAACCTCGGTTGCGATGCCTGCGTCCAAGTTGAAGGTGGCGATAGCGGAAGTATTGAAAAGCGAAGGTTATGTGGATGGATTCAACGTGATTTCCGGAGAGGGCGGTAAAAGTACGCTTGAAATCGGCCTGAAATACTACAGCGGCCGTCCGGTAATTGAGAAGATCCAGCGCATTAGTCGTCCAGGACTGCGTGTTTACAAGGGTTCCGATGATATTCCCCAGGTGATGAACGGCTTGGGTATTGCCATCGTTTCGACTTCCAAAGGTTTGATGACCGACCGCAAGGCCCGCGCCAATGGTATTGGCGGTGAAGTGCTGTGCGTTGTCGCGTAGTGAGGTAAACATGTCTAGAGTAGCCAAGAATCCTGTGGTAGTGCCTAGCGGCGTCGAAGTAACACTGGCTGCGGGTGAAGTATCGGTAAAGGGTGCCCTGGGTACCCTCAAGCAAGCTTTGACGGCTGATGTGAGCGTGTTGCGCGAGGGAGATAAGCTGTTGTTCAAGGCCCAAAACGACTCAAAGCAAGCCGATGCGATGTCCGGCACGCTCAGGGCCTTGCTTGCAAACATGGTTCTGGGTGTCAGCAAGGGCTTTGAGCGCAAGCTGACGCTGGTGGGCGTGGGATACAGAGCACAGGCTGCCGGCGATACCCTTAACCTGACATTGGGATATTCCCATCCGGTTTCCTACAAGATGCCTGCGGGTGTGAAAGTTGAAACGCCGACACAAACTGAAGTTGTTTTGAAGGGCGCCAACAGACAGCAAGTCGGTCAAGTTGCCGCTGAGATTCGCGCTTTCCGCGAACCTGAACCCTATAAGGGCAAGGGTGTGCGCTATAGCGATGAAGTGGTGATATTGAAAGAAACCAAGAAGAAATAATTGAGGCGGATATGGTGATCAAAAAACAAGCGCGTCAGCGCAGAGCACGCAAAACCCGAGCACGCATTGCCGAGAAGAAATCGATTCGTTTGGCAATCAATCGCACAAATTTGCACATTTACGCGCAGGTGATTTCGGCTTGCGGCAGCAAAGTGCTGGCAAGTGCTTCGAGCACCGAAGCAGAAGTGCGCAAAGAGTTGGCGAATGGCGGCAACAAGGCCGCTGCTGCGGTGATTGGCAAGCGAATTGCAGAAAAGGCAAAAAGCGCCGGCATTACCCAAGTTGCATTTGATCGTTCCGGCAATCGATATCATGGTCGTGTCAAGGCGCTGGCAGAAGCGGCGCGCGAACATGGCCTGCAGTTCTAATTGGAGTTGAGTGATGGCTAAGCCGCAAGGAAAAATGCAGCAACAGGAAAAGCGCGATGATGGTCTGATCGAAAAGATGATCTCCGTCAACCGCGTCACCAAGGTGGTCAAGGGTGGCCGTATCATGGGATTCGCCGCTCTGGCGGTGGTCGGTGATGGCGATGGACGTGTGGCGATGGGCAAGGGAAAGTCCAAGGAAGTCCCGGTCGCTGTGCAAAAAGCCATGGATGAAGCGCGCAGGAACCTGGCCAAGGTGAGCCTGAAGAATGGTACGCTGCACCATACCGTGATGGGCAAACACGGGGCGGCGAAGGTTCTGATGCAACCGGCGTCCGAAGGTACGGGGATTATCGCAGGGGGCGCGATGCGCGCCGTGTTCGAGGCAGTGGGTGTGCGTGACGTATTGGCTAAGTGCATCGGGTCGAGCAATCCATACAACGTGGTGCGCGCCACATTGAAAGGCCTGACGGCAATGAACTCGCCGTCGGAGATTGCGGCCAAGCGGGGCAAAAACGTTGAAGAGATTTTGGGGTAAATCATGACCAAGGCCAAAGCAAATACCAAGACCATCAAAGTGACGCAGATCAAGAGTCTGATCGGCACCAAACAATCGCATCGCGATACCATTCGCGGATTGGGTCTGCGCCGTATCAATCACACCGTGCAACTCGAGGACACTCCCTGCGTTCGCGGCATGATCAACAAAGTGTATTACATGGTTAAGTGCGAGGCATAACAAATGCAACTCAATAAAATTCAACCTGCACAAGGCGCCAAACATGCGAAACGCCGCGTGGGTCGCGGTATCGGTTCCGGTTTGGGCAAGACTGCAGGTCGCGGCCACAAGGGCCAGAAATCGCGCGCCGGCGGATTCCACAAGGTCGGCTTTGAAGGCGGACAAATGCCGTTGCAGCGCCGTTTGCCCAAGCGCGGATTTATTTCGTTGACGCGCAACGATACGGCGGAGGTTCGGTTGTCGGATCTGCAGAAGATGCCGGTCGGTGAGATCGATCTGCTGGCGCTGAAACAGGCGGGTGTCGTGCATGCAAATGCGCTGACTGCCAAGGTGATATTGTGCGGCGAAATCTCCCGGGCAGTGAAGCTACAAGGTTTGCAGGCAAGCAAAGGTGCACGCGCGGCGATTGAAGCTGCTGGCGGTAGCATCGGTGAATAAGGGAACTACGTGAGTACGGTTGCAAAGGGTGCGAGCAAAGGCAAATACGGCGATTTGAGCAGCCGTCTCTGGTTTTTGCTGGGTGCGTTGGTGGTATTCCGGATCGGCGCGCATATTCCTGTGCCGGGTATCGACCCGACCGTGTTGGCGGATTTGTTCAAGTCGCAAACTAACGGCATTCTGGGCATGTTCAATATGTTCTCGGGCGGCGCGTTGTCGCGCTTTACCATTTTTGCCCTGGGGATCATGCCGTATATTTCTGCATCGATCATCATGCAGTTGGCCACGATGGCCGTTCCGCACCTTGAACAATTGAAGAAGGAAGGCGAGGCCGGGCGCCGCAAAATCACGCAATATACACGCTATGGAACCCTGTTTCTGGCGATGTTCCAGGCGTTTGGCATCTCGGTGGCATTGCAAACCCAGCATGGGCTGGTGCTGAATCCGGGCCCGATGTTTCAATTGACCACGGTGGTGACTTTGGTTACCGGGACGATGTTTCTGATGTGGCTCGGCGAGCAGATCACCGAGCGCGGTCTGGGAAACGGGATTTCGCTGATCATTTTTGCGGGTATCGCGGCAGGTTTGCCGCGAGCGATTGGCAGCACCCTTGAATTGGCCCGTACCGGGGCGTTTTCCATCCCGCTGGTATTGGCGTTGTTTTTCGGCGCGATCGCCGTGACCGCATTGGTGGTGTTCGTGGAACGTGGCCAGCGCAAGATACTGGTGAACTATGCCAAGCGCCAGGTCGGCAACAAGGTTTATGGCGGTCAAAGTTCGCATTTGCCGTTGAAGCTGAATATGGCCGGCGTGATACCGCCAATTTTCGCGTCGAGCATCATCCTGTTCCCGGCGACGATAGCCGGATGGTTCGGCAGCGGTTCGGGCATGAGCTGGCTCAAGGATATCAGCGACAAGTTGTCACCCGGACAGCCTATATATGTGATGTTTTATGCAGGAGCAATCGTGTTTTTCTGCTTTTTCTATACGGCGCTGGTGTTCAGCCCCAAGGAAACAGCAGAAAACCTGAAAAAGAGCGGGGCTTTCCTGCCCGGGATTCGCCCGGGCGAGCAGACG
Source organism: Gallionella sp. (assembly GCA_049684555.1). Classification (GTDB taxonomy): domain Bacteria; phylum Pseudomonadota; class Gammaproteobacteria; order Burkholderiales; family Gallionellaceae; genus Gallionella. The sequence goes on from JBAVGB010000099.1 coordinate 10,605, forward strand.
GCTAATTATGTAGAAAAGATCATGATGCGCCTGACCATGGTTGGTGCGGTCTACATATCGTTGGTATGCCTGTTGCCGGAATTTCTGGTGGTCAAATGGAATGTGCCATTTTATTTTGGCGGCACATCGCTGTTGATCATGGTAGTCGTCACGATGGACTTCATGACGCAGGTGCAGTCGTATCTTATGACACACCAGTATGAAGGTTTGCTGAAGAAGGCAAACTTCAAAGGCGGGTTGACACGCTAATGTCCAAAGAAGACGTGATTCAGATGGCGGGCGAAGTTGAAGAGTCGCTTCCCAACGCAACATTTCGGATCAAGCTGGAAAATGGCCATGTGGTGCTGGGTCATATATCGGGCAAGATGCGCATGCACTACATTCGCATACTGCCCGGCGACAAGGTGACGGTGGAATTGACACCATATGATTTGAGCAAGGCGCGCATCGTGTTCCGCGCAAAATAGCAAAGCAGGTAAGGAGAAGATAATGAGAGTTCAAGCATCTGTGAAGAAGATATGCCGTCACTGCAAGATCGTGATTCGTAAACGCGTGGTGCGGGTGATTTGCACCGAGCCGCGCCATAAGCAACGCCAAGGCTGATTGAGAATACCAGCCTGGGGTGTTATAATTTTCGACTTTTAAAAAAGATAGGGTAGCTGCATGGCACGTATTGCAGGGGTCAATATCCCCAACCACCAACACGCTGTGATTGCCTTGAGGGCAATCTACGGCATCGGACGGACTCGCGCGCATGTTATTTGCGCTGCAGCTGGTGTAAATGGCGCCACCAAAATGAAAGACCTGACTGACGCCGAAGTGGAAAAGTTGCGCGAGCAAGTCGCCAAGGTTACGGTGGAGGGCGATCTGCGCCGTGAAACAACCATGAACATCAAGCGTCTGATGGATCTGGGTTGCTACCGCGGTGTTCGTCATCGCCGCGGTTTGCCATGTCGCGGCCAGCGCACTCGCACCAATGCACGCACCCGCAAGGGTCCGCGCAAGGCGATTGCCGGTGCCAAGAAGTAAGTTTGCTATAACGCCCCAGTAACGCCTTAGAGCATTTTAGAGGATTAGAGTATGGCCAAGCCAAGCACGAAAGTGCGCAAAAAAGTCAAAAAGAATGTTGCGGAGGGAATCGCGCACGTTCATGCTTCATTCAACAACACGATTGTCACCATCACCGACCGTCAGGGAAACACTTTGGCATGGTCGACCAGCGGTGCGAATGGTTTTAAAGGCTCGCGCAAGAGCACGCCGTTTGCTGCGCAAGTTGCGGCTGAAACCGTCGGCAAGTCCGCTGCTGAATGCGGTGTAAAAAATATTGAAGTGCGCATCAAGGGGCCCGGTCCCGGCCGTGAGTCCGCAGTTCGCGCATTGAACGCGGCTGGTTTTAAGATCACCAGCATTTCCGATATCACCCCGGTGCCGCACAACGGCTGCCGCCCGCCTAAAAAGCGTCGTATCTAATAATTGGGAGTCGATCTTGGCTAGAAATCTTGATGCAAAGTGCCGTCAGTGCCGCCGTGAGGGAGAAAAACTGTTCCTGAAAGGCGAGAAGTGTTTTACCGACAAATGCGGGGTGGAGCGCAGAGCTTACCCGCCCGGCCAGCACGGCCAAAAGAAGAACACACGGCTTTCCGAATACGGCGGCCAGTTGCGTGAAAAGCAGAAGGTGCGCCGTATCTACGGTATGTTGGAACGGCAATTCCGCCTCACCTACAAGCAAGCGGCAGTTCAGCGCGGCATTACCGGCGAGACTTTGCTGCAGATTCTGGAGTCGCGACTGGACAATGTCTCCTATCGCATGGGTTTTGGCGCTTCGCGAGCCGAAGCCCGGCAAGTCGTGCGCCACAATGGCGTGCTGGTGAACGGAAAGCGCGTGAATATTCCTTCCTATCAAGTGCGTCCTGGTGACGTGGTTGAAGTGGTCGAAAAATCCAAGGCTCAGTTGCGCATCAAGGCAGCGCTCGCCGCCGCCGAACAGCGCGGTTTCCCCGAATGGATCGAAATGGACACCAAGGCGTTCAAGGGAACATATAAAGCCAAGCCGCAACGTGCCGAACTGCCAGCAACCATCAACGAGCATCTCGTGGTTGAGTTGTATTCCAAGTAATCCTCGGGAGTAGCGTATGTCTAACAATGAATTTTTGAAACCGCGCATCATTGATGTGCAAAGGATTTCCGACACCCAGGCAAAAGTGGTGATGGAGCCCTTTGAACGGGGTTATGGTCACACTTTGGGCAATGCGTTGCGTCGTATCCTGCTGTCTTCCATGCAGGGGGCTGCCCCTACCGAAGTCAAAATGGCCGGCGTGCTGCATGAATATGCCACGATAGACGGTGTGCAGGAAGATGTCGTGGATATCCTGCTTAACCTGAAGGGCGTGGTCATGCGTTTGCATAATATCCCTGAAGTCGTGCTGACTCTGAAGAAGGAAGGCAAGGGCGTGGTCACGGCTGCCGACATAGCCGGCAATGCAGATGTGGAAGTGATCAATCCCGACCACGTGATCGCACACCTTACCGCCGGCGGTAAGCTGGATATGCAGATCAAGGTGGAGCAAGGACGCGGTTATGTGTCGGCGATATCCAGGCTGGCACCGAACGAAACTCGCGCAGTCGGCCACATTGCGCTGGATGCCTCGTTCAGCCCGGTCAACCGCGTGAGCTATGCCGTTGAAAGTGCGCGTGTTGAACAACGTACCGATCTGGACAAGCTGGTGATGCATATCGAGACCAATGGTGCGATCGATCCCGAAGAGGCGATCCGCAATGCCGCACGCATCCTGGTGGATCAGTTCTCGGTGTTTGCCGCGCTGGAAGGTACCGAACCGGTGGTCGAGAAAGTCCAGACCCCCAAGGTGGATCCTATCCTGTTGCGCCCGGTGGACGATCTGGAACTGACCCCGCGCTCTTCCAACTGCCTCAAGGCACAGAGCATCCATTACATCGGCGATCTGATCCAGTACACTGAAAATGATCTGTTGCGTACCCCGAATCTGGGCCGCAAATCGCTGAATGAAATCAAGCAGGTTCTCGCCGAGCACAATTTGTCACTGGGTATGAAGCTGGAAAACTGGCCTGTTGCTGCGGTTTAGGGCAGCACAACAATATAGAAGCAAGAAAGGCTAATCATGCGTCACCGTTTAGGTTTAAGAAAACTCAACCGCACCAGCAGTCACCGTCTGGCGATGTTCCGCAACATGACCGTGTCGCTGTTGCGTCATGAACTCATCAAGACCACATTGCCCAAGGCCAAGGAACTGCGCCGTGTCGCAGAACCGATCCTGACGCTGGGAAAGACACCGAGTCTGGCGAACCGTCGTCTGGCGTTCTCCCGCCTGCGCGACCGCGAAATGGTCAGCAAGCTGTTCGACGAACTGGGCCCGCGCTATGCTGCACGCAATGGCGGCTACCTGCGCATCCTCAAGTTTGGTTTCCGCAAGGGCGACAACGCGCCCATGGCTTTGATCGAGCTGATGGACCGTCCTGCAGACGCTACAGCGGTAGATGTAGAATAAAGGTTGACACACAGCAATAACAAGCAGAAAAGCCGGAATTATCCGGCTTTTCGCATTCTGCAGGCGGATTATTCATCAACTTTGCTGCGCAAATATTTCAGATGCCCACGTTTTGATTTGAATTCGAGACGCTTCCTTTTCGAAGCCCGAGTTGGCCTCGTTGCGATACGGGTTGTCGGTTCTAACGCCACGGATTCGATCAGCGCCTGCAGGCGCGCAAGCGCATCTTCACGATTCTTGTCCCGGTTGCGGTAGCGCTGTGCCTTGATGATGACCACACCGTCCGAGGAAATGCGCCTGTCCGCGAGTTGGAGCAGTCTCTGCTTATAAGTCTCCGGCAATGAAGATGCATTGATATCAAAGCGCAGATGAATGGCAGAGGAGACTTTGTTGACATTCTGCCCGCCTGCACCCTGCGCGCGAATTGCATTCAATTCGATTTCTTCATCCGGAAGGCTGATGTGTTCCGATAATTTCAGCATCAAAATGCCCGGATGATCTACCGGTCAAGCACCCGTTTCAAATACGTTCCAGTCACGCTGTTTTTGTTCTGCGCAAGTTGCTTCGGAGAACCTTCTGCGATGATGCGACCGCCGCCGTCTCCGCCTTCCGGCCCCAGGTCTATCAACCAGTCGGCAGTCTTGATCACATCCAGGTTGTGTTCGATCACTACCACCGTGTTGCCCTGGTCGCGCAATTTGTGGATCACCTTGAGCAGCAGGGCGATGTCGTGAAAATGCAATCCGGTGGTGGGTTCGTCAAGGATGTACAGGGTGCGCCCGGTATCGCGTTTTGACAGTTCCAGTGAAAGCTTGACGCGTTGCGCCTCGCCGCCGGACAACGTGGTGGCGGATTGCCCCAGCGTGATGTAACCCAGGCCGACATCGAGCAGGGTTTGCAATTTGCGGGCGATGATGGGCACCGGTTTGAAAAAATCATGTGCCTGTTCCACGGTCATCTGCAGGATCTGGTGCACGTTCTTGCCCTTGTATTGAATCTCCAGTGTTTCCCTGTTGTAGCGTTGGCTGTGACAAACGTCGCATGGCACGTACACATCGGGCAAAAAGTGCATCTCCACCTTGATCATGCCGTCGCCCTGGCAGGATTCGCAGCGTCCTCCCTTGACGTTGAACGAGAATCGCCCAGGTCCATAGCCGCGTTCCCGCGCCACCGGAACGCCGGCAAGCAGTTCGCGGATCGGCGTGAACAAACCGGTATAGGTGGCGGGATTGGAACGAGGGGTCCGTCCGATCGGGCTCTGATCGACATTGATGACCTTGTCGAAAAATTCCAGTCCGCTGATCTCTGCATAGGGTGCCGGTTCGGTGTTGCTGCCGTATAGATGCTGGGCCACAGCGGGATAAAGCGTGTCGTTGATCAGCGTGGATTTGCCCGAGCCGGATACACCGGTTACGCACACCATCAGACCGACCGGCAGGTTCAGCGTTACCTCTTTCAAGTTGTTTCCGGAAGCCCTCACGATCCGAATCATGCGTTCCGGGTCGGGTTTCAGGATGCTGCTCGGCATAGGGATGCTGCGGCGCCCCGTCAGGTAGTCTCCCGTGAGCGAATCCTTGCTTTCGCAAATTTCCCCAGGCGTACCCTGTGCGACGATCAGCCCGCCATGCTCGCCTGCGCCGGGCCCCATATCCACCACGTGATCGGCGGCAAGAATCGCCTCTTCGTCGTGTTCCACCACAATCACGCTGTTGCCCATGTCGCGCAATCTTTTTAGTGTGGACAATAATCGGTCGTTGTCGCGCTGGTGCAAACCGATGGAAGGCTCGTCGAGAACATACATCACTCCGGTAAGGCCTGAACCAATCTGCGAAGCCAAACGGATACGCTGAGCTTCCCCGCCGGACAGGGTTTCGGCGGAGCGCTCCAGCGAAAGATATTCAAGCCCTACGTTGTTCAGAAAGGTCAGCCGGCTGGCAATCTCCAGCACGATCTTTTCAGCGATGGCCTGCTTGTGTCCCTGGAGTTTCAAACCCTGAAAGAAAGTCAGTGCCTGCTTCAAAGGCAATGCACTGATCTCGTACAGGTTCATGTCTGCCACGCGTACATGGCGAGCCTCCAGACGCAATCGCGTGCCTTTGCATTCCGGGCAGACGCAGCTGTTCAGATATTTCGACAATTCCTCGCGGATGGTGGGCGAATCGGTTTCGTTATAGCGCCGTTCCAGATTGTTCACGACACCCTCGAAAGCATGTTCGCGCAGCGTCGGCTTGCCGCGCTCGTTCAGGTATTGAAACTGTATTGCAGTCTTGCCGCTGCCATACAGGATCACCTGCTGGACCTTTTCCGGCAGGGTTTCGTAGGACTGTTCGATATCGAAGTTATAGTGCCTGGCGAGTCCGGCAAGCAACTGGTGATAGAACTGGTTGCGTCTGTCCCAACCCTTGATTGCGCCGGAACTCAATGAGAGCGTCGGGAATGCGACGATGCGCTTGGGGTCGAAGTAGCTGATGCTGCCGAGGCCGTCGCACTTGGGACATGCCCCCATCGGGTTATTGAACGAGAACAGCCGGGGTTCCAGTTCCGGCAGCGAGTAGTCGCAAATCGGGCAGGCGAATTTCGCGGAGAACAAGTGTTCCTTGTTGGTATCCATCTCGACCGCAACTGCGCGTCCGTCTGCATGACGCAGCGCCGTCTCGAAAGATTCCGCCAGTCGCTGCTTTGCTTCCGTGCTGACTTTCAGGCGATCGACCACGATCTCGACAGTGTGCTTCTTGTTTTTCTGCAGAGCAGGCAGTGCATCGATCTCGTAGACCTTGCCGTTGATACGAAGTCTGGTGAATCCCTGTGCGCGCAGCTCGTCAAACAGATCAAGCTGCTCCCCCTTGCGTTCCACGACTAATGGAGAAAGAATCATGATGCGCGTGCCTTCAGGCAGTTGCAACACATGGTCCACCATCTGGCCCACGCTCTGTGCCTGCAATACCAGATCGTGCTCGGGGCAATAGGGGTCGCCGGCCCGGGCGAACAGCAGGCGCAGGTAGTCGTGTATCTCGGTGACAGTACCGACCGTGGAACGCGGGTTGTGCGAGGTGGCCTTCTGTTCGATAGCGATGGCAGGCGACAAACCCTCGATCAGGTCCACATCCGGCTTTTCCATCAGCTGCAAGAACTGCCGCGCGTAAGCGGACAAGGATTCCACATAGCGCCGCTGCCCCTCGGCATAAAGTGTGTCAAAGGCGAGTGAAGACTTGCCCGAACCCGACAGGCCAGTGATCACGACCAGTTTGTGGCGGGGCAGATCAAGGCTGATATTCTTTAAATTGTGGGTACGAGCGCCGCGTATGCGTATCTGTTCCATGTCATCCATCTTGATTGAAACGACCTGACAGTTTACGCGATTTTGCATGCTTTCCCAACCCACAGAAAAACTCGACGGCGATAAGCACCCCTATGTTTGCCTGCCGTGAACTTCAATTGGCACGGCGTCATCCAAAACGACAGCCGTGATTTGGGACATACTTAAAATTTCGGCAACAGGACTCCGGCCACCACAATCTGGCGGACTTAGCCGATTGGGCGGCAACGCAGACTGGAGCGCTGTCAGACGATGAATTGATTGGCAAGATGTACGCCAAAAGTGATAAAGGAGAAATGACATGACCAATGCAAAAACAAACCAGCCAAAGCACTACGCGCGTATCGCGATCATCACCGGCGCGACCTCCGGCATCGGGGAAGCAACAGCGAGAAAATTCGTTGCCGGTGGTTACGGCGTTGTGGGCAACGGCCGGAACGCGGAAAAACTTCGCGCGCTGGAACTTGAGATGGGAAACGCCTTTGTCGGTTTGGCAGGCGACGCCGCCGATGGCGCATTGCTGGACCGGTTGTTTGCTGCTGCAACGGAACACTTTGGGAAAACCGCCGACATCGTGGTCGCCAATGCGGGATGTGGCTTGGGCGGATCGGTCAAGGATGCCGATTTGTCACGGTTTGAAGACATGCTCAAGCTTAATGTAACGGGAGCCCTGGCCCTGCTGCAAAAGGCGGCCAGAAACATGACTGATGGCCAACCATCGACCTATCCCGAACAGGCTGCGGATATCGTGATCATCGGGTCGGTTGTGGGCAGGCACATATCGCCATTCAGCGCGGTTTACGGGGCCACCAAGTTTGCCGTCCATGCATTGGCCGAGGGGTTGCGTCGCGAACTGGGACCCAAGGGAATACGCGTGTCGCTGGTTGAACCGGGCATCGTGGTCAGCGGGTTTCAGGATGCTGCGGGATACGGCGACGATCTGGTGCGGAACTTTGACGAAAGATATGGTCCATTACTGCACGGTGAAGATGTGGCGAATGCGATCCATTATATCGTGACTCAACCGCCGCATGTCCATATCAGCGACATCATGGTCAGGCCCACGCGACAAGATTACCCGTGAGCAATCCGGGATGCATGGGAGTTCTATGGCGGCAGGAACGCGCTATGCAGCACCGCAAATGCAGGCACTGAGCTGCTTGTGCCGGTCGCGACAATTCGCGATCCGGTTCGGTAGCGGTCACAAGTGCGAGCAGAAAATATGTGCAAGGTTAAATAACAAAACGGGGGTGAGCAATGCAAATTGAAATCTGGTCGGACGTGATCTGCCCGTGGTGCTTTATCGGCAAACGGCATTTCGAAAAGGCGCTTGAGCAGTTCGGACATCACGAAGATATAAGTGTGATCTGGCGCAGCTTCGAGCTCGACCGAGACGCCCCGAAGCATTATCCCGGCACCTTGGAAGAAAGGCTTGCGAGCAAGTATGGCGTCAGCCTGCAAGAGGCGGCGGCGATGAATGCTCGGGTGACGGCCGCCGCGAGGGAGGCCGGGCTGGAATATCGTTTGGACCATGCACGCCCGGGCAACACGTTCGATGCACACCGGCTTCTTCATTTTGCAAAGTCGAAAGGTCTGGGCGACCGGGGCACCGAGTGCATCATGCAGGCTTACTTTTCGGAGTCGTTACCGGTGGCCGACCGTGCTGCGCTGGCCGGGCTCGCCCCGAAATTCGGCATGACTGAAGCGGAAGCAAAGAAGATCTTGGAAAGTGATGATTATTCTGATGCGGTACGTGCCGATGAATTGCGCGCAGCCGGGTTCGGTGTTACCGGCGTGCCGTTCTTTGTGTTCGATGGCGAATCCGGCATGTCCGGTGCACAACCGATCGCGGTATTTGTCGAGGCACTGCAGCAGACATATCGCTGAACATGAAATGGATGATTCGTAACGCTCGCTGAATGTGGATCATGTATGTATCGCATGGAGTACGATGGATTGAGACACTGGGGGCGATTGTCACGGCTATCAGAAGCCGGCGCATTCGCAACCGCGGCGGACAACAGCAATTCAGGTATAAAATTGGTGCTTGGTGCGACAAATTCGGTTTGGAACAAAATGCGGTGCGGGAGCTGATGTGGATATGACATTTGCAGGTATCGGGCTGCACGTCTTTATAGCGGTGTTCTTCGCCATACACGTCGTTCGCACCGGGCAACCGATGTATTGGCTGATCATCTTATTCATCTTCCCCCTGCTGGGAAGCATCGTCTACTTCTTCGCCATCTATTTGCCGGGCTTTCGCCTCAGTCACCGCACCAGAAGGGTAGTGGCCGCTGCAGCCAAAGCACTAGATCCTAAACGCGAACTCCGCGAAGCACAGGCCGCCTTTGACGAGTTGCCGACAGCACAGAACCAGATACGTTTGGCCGAAGCACAGCTTGAACTCGGCTTGTCCGAGGCGGCGGCTGACAACTACGAAACCTGCCTCAAAGGTCCGTTCCTGGGATCGCTGGAGATCAGGTTCGGTGCGGCCCGTGCTTTCGTGGAGTGCAAGCGCTACCGGGAAGCGATCGAACACCTTGAGGCAATCCAGAATATCGACCAGGCATTCCGGCGGGAAGCGGTTTCACTTTTGCTCGCCCGCTCGTATGCCGGGGTGGGCAGAAACGACGAAGCCCGTGCAAAATTCGAGTGGGTACTGGCCCGTTATGGAACATTTGAGGCGCGCGCCGAATATGCCATCTGGGCACTCAGTATCGGAGATACTGCCACAGCTGCAAGGCTGCAAGCCGACATCGACCACATTACCAAGCGCTGGAGCCCCCAAGCGAGAGAGTTGAATGCGGCTTCCCTGCAGCGACTGAATGCCGCACTCGAACTGTCAGGCAAGCGCTCCTGATCAACCATCGTACGCCGGCTATTAAGGTGTCATCATGTTCCTGGTAAAAATATATTTCATCCTCGGTCTGGCGATGTTCCTGGTTGTCCTTTGGGACTACAATTATCTGCCAAACACGGCAGACCGGCTCATTAAAAAGCCGGGCGACAAGTCTGGTTTTTCGCTGGTAGTGCTGGCCGTGCGAAATTTGATGCTGATGGCATTGTTCGCTTTTTTTTGCTGGCCAGTGGTTGTAATAATAGAGTCATCAGGAGCACGCAAAAAGTGAGCTGATCTGGCTGGCTTGAACGTATTGGCGCTATGCCTGCTCGTTATTTGAGTCGCCTTGCAATATTTTCATATGTGATCCGTCTACACCCGAATGGATACCCCGCTAAGCTATGAGGCAATGACGGCCGAACAGGGCACGCGCATCGCGGAAACCGTGTCGCGCGAGCGCGGGCGGCTGAAGAATTTCATTCGCAGACGCGTTCCTGACGCTAGCGAGGCGGAGGACATCCTGCAGGATGTGTTCTACGAGTTTGTCGCGGCATACCGCCTGCCGGAACCCATCGAGCAGGTTGGCGCATGGCTGTTCCGTGTGGCGCGCAATCGCATCATCGACCGCTTTCGCAAGAAGCGGGAGGAACAGCTTCCCGAATTATCCGGCGAAGACGATCAGGGGAACTGGCTGGATGAAGTCCTGCCTTCCGCTGATGCGGGGCCGGAAGCGCTTTATGCACGGAGCGTGTTGCTGGCAGAACTGGCTGCCGCGCTGGAGGAATTGCCCGGAGAGCAACGTGCGGTATTCATCGCCCACGAACTGGACGGGCGCAGCTTCAAGGAACTGGCAGCGGAAGCCGGTGTTGCCGTGAATACCCTGCTGGCGCGCAAGCGTTATGCGGTGTTGCACCTGCGCGCGCGGCTGCAAGCGCTATATAACGAGGTGGAATTGGCGTATTAAACCGGCACGCATCGGCCACTCGTCAATGTCACGTATAATTCGCCCGGTAAATTTCGGGAGTATATAAATGACAGCCTTGATGTTCGGCTTTGGCGCCGCGCTGTTCACGGCGATGGGCGGGGTGTTTGCGCTGAAGCATACTGACCGCCTGCACCTGATACTGAGTTTCAGCGCGGGCGCTGTGATTGGCGTTGCGTTTTTCGATCTGATGCCCGAGGCGTTCGAGCAGGCGGGCACAAGCCACGGGATTCCGGAGATTGCCGCGTTTATCGCGCTGGGATTTACCTGCTACATGGTGCTCAACAGGTGGTTGCTTCTCAGCCCCGCCCATGACGAGGGATGTCAAAATCCCTGGCACCGCGGGCATTTCGGCGCCGGCACGCTTTCGATCCACAGCTTCATGGACGGCGCGGCTATCGGGATCGGATTCCAATCATCAACAGGACTCGGCATTGCCATTGCGTTCGCCGTATTGATCCACGATTTTTCCGACGGCATCAATACGGTCGGCATGATACTGAAGAACAACGGCCCGCGCAGGCTGGCCTGGCGATGGTTAAGCGTTGATGCGATTGCTCCTGTTGCGGGTGTTGTTTCCACAAGCATGTTCGTCATGTCGCCGGATTTTCTTGCGCCGGCACTGGCGACATTTTGCGGTTTCTTCCTCTATATCGGCGCAAGCGACATGCTGCCCGAAACGCACCATGCGCACCCGAGGTTTCTTTCGGTCCTGGCCACGATAGGCGGACTGCTCAGCCTGTTTCTGGCCGGCCAGCTTGCGCGCAGCTGACGGGACTGCAACGTCCGCGTGTGAAAAATCAGCTCCTCACCGCTGGGATAACCCGCCGGGTCTGGTCTTTCATGAGTACACGGATTTTTCCCTCGCCTGTCCATACAATATTCCGGGCCGTGCACCGTCTACACGTGTATGGATAGGGTGCAGACTTGCCACGTGTTGCCGGCTGATCAGGAATTTTCAACGAACATGTTGCTTGCGAGACGCGTTATTCATGACGAATTCAATCTGTAAAGGAGAAATGGGATGGGCATGAACTGTTGTAGAACGAAATGCTGGAAGATCGGACTACTGGTGGTGGTTGGCCTGGCTGCTTTGGGCTGGATGGTGATGGCGCTGTGGAACTGGCTGATGCCGGCATTGTTCGCCGGCGTTCGTGGGATCGACTATCTGCAAGCTGTGGGTTTGCTGGTGTTGAGCAAGATATTGTTCGGCGGCTTCCGCGGGCGCGGTTGCCACGGACGCTGGCATCGCCAGCGCTGGGAAAAGATGACGCCGGAAGAACGCGAGAAATTCCATGCGGGCATGAGCGGCTGCTGCGGCAAAGGCAAGCAGGACACGGCCGATGCGGCGAGGGGGTGACAGGATATGATTTCCGCGCAACCGCTTTGCTGTATTCATAAGGAGCCTGGCGCGGCCGGCAAAATAGAACCCTATTCTGCCGGCGTTCTACCGCGGATTGCATAGCGCAGTTACCGGAAAAGCGCCTTTTCCACAATCAAAATAGGTTAATAATGTCCTTGTTGATTCGAGAAAAGCTGCTATAGAATCCTGCGTTGCCGTTGCATCAAGACAAATAGCGGTTGCTCCCGCATTGAAGCTTTGAAATCGTTGCATTTTGTATGATTTGACCACTCACTGTGAATAAGCCGATCAAAAAATTTGCTGTTGTTTGTTCCATTGCCGTGCTGTTGGCCGGTTGTGCAGTCGGGCCCGATTTCCAGAAGCCGGCACCCCCTTCCGTGAAAGGATATACCAGCGAGCCCCGCCCTGCTTCCGCGGATACCGCAGCCCAGGGACAAAAGTTTGTGGAAGGAGGGGATATACCCGCCCAGTGGTGGGAACTGTTCCATTCGCCGGCCCTAAACCAGCTGGTCGAGCGTGCGCTCAAGGCCAATCCTAATCTGCAAGCGGCACAGGCAACCTTGCGCCAGGCCCAGGAAAATGTCTATGCGGCGGAAGGCACGCTGTACCCCTCCGTGAATGCCAACGGTTCGGTCGCCCGGGAAAAGACCAACGGTGCGCAGAACGGCCAGAGCATCCCCGGTTCGGTGTTTACCCTCTATAACGCCTCGGTCAGTGTCTCCTACGGCATAGACCTGTTCGGCATTGCCCGCAGGGGCCTGGAATCGGTCGAGGCGCAACAGGATTTTCAGCGCTTCCAGCTTGAAGGTGCTTATCTGACGCTGACCTCGAATGTGGTCACCACGGCCGTGCAGGAAGCTTCGCTGCGCGCGCAGATTGCCACAACCCGGGAGATCATCGACGCCGAAGCCCAGCAGCTCGATCTGTTGCAGAAGCAATTCAGTGTGGGCGGAGTTTCCCAGTCCAGCGTGCTGGCGCAGCAAACCGCGCTGGCGCAAACCCGCGCCGGCCTGCCGCAACTGGAAAAGCAGCTAACCCAGATCCGCAATCAGCTGGCTGCCCTGGCAGGTGATTTCCCGAGCGAAAACGGCGCTGCGCCGTTCGAACTCGACATGCTGCAGCTTCCGCAGCAATTGCCGGTAAGTCTGCCCTCCAGGCTGGTTGAGCAGCGCCCCGACATCCGCGCCGCGGAGTCCCAGTTGCATGTTGCCAGTGCCCAGGTCGGCGTGGCGACCGCCGACATGTTCCCGCAACTCACCCTCAGTGCAAACGCCGGTTCGGTTGCCAACAGCGCCGGCAGCCTGTTTAAAACGGGAAGCGGGATATGGAGCGTCGGCGCCGGACTGGTGCAGCCGATTTTCCATGGCGGCACGCTGCTGCACCAGAAACGCGCGGCGGTCGCCGCCTACGACGCGGCAGCTGCGCAATACCGCAGCGTCGTGTTGTCGGCTTTCCAGGACGTGGCCAATGTATTGGACGCATTGCAGTCCGACAACCGCATCTTTGAAGCACAGACAGCAGCCGCGCAATCGGCAGCCGACAGCCTTGATATCACGCGCAAACAATACCAGATCGGGGCGGCGAGCTATCTGGCGCTGCTCAATGCGCAGCAGGCGTACCAGCAGACCCGGATCGCACTGGCGCAGGCGCGGGCAAGCCGGTATGCCGATACTGCCGCCCTGTTCCAGTCTCTGGGTGGGGGGTGGTGGAACCGTGACGATGTGACCGGGCAGACCGGACAGCAAATATCAGGGAAAGACAAACAATGAAATATGTAACCAACATGCAGCAGTTAAAACGGAGAGAGCGACAATGACAAAACGAATGGTGATCATGCTCGTTTTGGCCGGTTTGGTATTTGGCGGCATATTCGGCTTTCAGGCGTTCAAGGGGATGATGATGAAGAAATTCATGTCCTCCATGGGAAACGCCCCGCAAACCGTCTCAACAATGACCGCCGGCTATCAGGAGTGGCTGCCGCAACTTGAAGCGGTAGGCAGCTTGCGTGCGATCAATGGCGTGGAGGTCAGCCCCGAGGTGGCCGGCATCGTATCCGCGATCAACTTCAAGCAGGGCGAAGATGTCAAAAAGGGAATGGTGCTGTTTGAACTGGTACACGACAATGATGCCGCGCGGCTGCACTCGCTACAGGCAGCTTCTGCACTGGCCAGAACCACTTATGCGCGTGACAAGCAGCAGTTTGAATTCAAGGCGATCAGCCAGCAGGTGCTGGACATAGACAAGGCCAATCTGATGCAGGCTGATGCCGCCGTGGCGGAACAGCAGGCGCTGGTGAACAAGAAATTCATCCACGCGCTGTTTTCGGGCCGTGTCGGTATCCGCCAGGTTAGTGTGGGGCAATATCTGAATGCCGGTACGCCGGTGGTTTCGCTGCAATCGCTGGATCCGATCTTTCTGGATTTTTCGGTGCCGCAGCAAAACATCAGCATGATCCGCCATGGACAGAAGGTGACTGCCACTTCCGATGCGTATCCGGGTGAACAATTTAGCGGCAGAATCATTGTGATCAACCCGGAGGTTGACACGACCACACTGAATGTCAAGGTTAGGGCGGAGCTTAAGAATCCAGGACACCGGCTGCTGCCCGGCATGTATGCAACCGTAAATATTTCTGCCGGAACACCGCAACGCTATATTACCCTGCCGCAAACCGCTGTTACCTATAACCCGTACGGGAATATCGTGTTCCTGACCGAGCAGCAGGGTACGGACGACAAGGGCAAACCCAAACTCGTCGTCAAACAGGTATTCGTCAGCACCGGCGATACGCGCGGCGATCAGGTGGCCGTGCTGAAGGGGGTCAAGGAAGGCGATACCGTGGTTACCGCAGGGCAGGTAAAACTGCACAACGGGTCGCCGGTCATCATCAACAACGAAATCCAGCCGAGCAACGAGCCTCATCCCGAGCCCAAGGATGAATAACCAAGGATGAATTACACGGAACAGCCGCAATGAAATTTACCGATCTATTCATCCGGCGGCCGGTATTGGCCATCGTTGTCAGCCTGGTCATGCTGGTGCTGGGGTTGCGCTCGTTCGGCATACTGCCGGTGCTGCAGTTTCCGCGCACGCAAAATGCGATCATCACCGTCAGCACGACCTATTTCGGCGCCGATCCGGACCTGGTCGCCGGCTTCATCACCACCCCGCTGGAGAATGCGATCGCCCAGGTCAACGGCATCGATTATATGTCCTCGACCAGCACCAACAGCAGCAGCGTGATCACCGTGACCCTGAAGCTGAATTACGATTCGGACAAGGCGCTCACCGAGATGAACGCGCAGATCAGTTCGGTGCTCAACCAGTTGCCACCACAGACGCAAAAGCCGGTGATGACCATCAGCATCGGCCAGACCCTGGACGCAATGTATATCGGTTTCTCCAGCAAGGTGCTGCCGTCCAACTACATCACGGATTACCTTTTGCGCGTGGTTCAGCCCAAGCTGCAGGCGGTGGATGGGGTGCAGACAGCGGAACTGATCGGCGCCAAGAACTTTGCGCTGCGTGCCTGGCTGGACCCGAAGAAATTGGCCGCGTATGGCCTGACCGCATCCGATGTCAGCAACGCGCTGGCGCAAAACGATTTTCTGTCCGGCGTGGGCAACACCAAGGGACTGATGGTGCAGGTCAACCTCGATGCGTCCACCAATCTGCACTCGGTGGAGGAATTCCGCAACCTGGTGATCAAGCAATCGGACAATGCGATGGTGCGCTTGCAGGACGTGTCCAATATTACGCTCGGGGCGGAAAACTACGACACCGAGGTGGCGTTCGACGGCAACAGCGCGGTGTATATCGGCATCCAGGTGGCGCCCGCCGCCAACCTGCTCGATGTGGTCAAACGGGTCAACGAACTGATGCCAGAGCTTCAGGCGCAGTTGCCGCAGGGCCTGGAAGGCAAGGTTATCTACGACTCCACCAAGTTTGTAAACAGCTCGATCCACGAGGTTATCAAGACACTTTCTGAAGCCCTGCTGGTGATCATTCTCGTTGTGTTTGCCTTTCTCGGATCGCCGCGTTCGGTGCTGATCCCGGTGATCGCCATCCCGCTGTCGCTGATCGGGACCTTTACCATCATGCTGGCCCTGGGTTTCTCGATCAATCTGCTGACCCTGCTCGCCTTTGTGCTGGCCATCGGGCTGGTCGTCGACGATAGCATCATCGTGGTCGAGAACGTCAACCGCCATATCGAGGAAGGCGTCGCGCCGATGCAGGCCGCGATCCAGGGGGCGCGCGAACTGGCCGGCCCGATCATCGCGATGACCATCGTGCTCATTTCGGTGTATGTGCCGATCGGATTCCAGGGCGGGCTGACCGGCGCGCTGTTCACCGAATTCGCGTTTACCCTGGTCGGCACCGTGACCGTGTCCGCCATCATCGCGCTGACATTGTCGCCGATGATGTGCTCGCGCCTGCTCAGGCCGCATCTTGCAAGCGATACCGGCCTGGAATCCCGCGTCGTGCATTTCATCGACGCGAGCTTTGACAGGGTGCGCAAGCTCTATTCGCGCACCCTGCACGGCTCGCTCGACTACCTGCCGGTGACAGCGGTGTTCGCGCTGATCGTGCTGGGCAGCATCTATTTCCTGTATGCCGCAGCCAAGCATGAACTGGCACCGCAGGAAGACCAGGGCGTCATCATTTCCTCGCTTACCGCGGCGCCCGATTCGACCCTGCAGCAGCGCGACCCGTATGCGCAGCAAAACTACCGGATCTTTGCCGGACATCCCGAGACTGCCCACGTTTTCCAGATAGACATGCCCGGCCGGATGGTCGCCGGCATGGTGCTCAAACCCTGGGACGAACGCAGCAAGACGTCGAATGACTTGCAGCCTGTGGTACAGCAGGAATTGAACAGTATTGCCGGCGCGCAGGCCGTATCGTTCCAGCCGCCTTCGCTGCCGGGCAGCCGGGGGCTGCCGATACAATTCGTGATCGGCACCACCGAGCCTTTCGAGCGGCTGAATGACGTGACGCAGAATTTTTTGCAGCAGGCGCAGAAGAGCGGCATGTTCATGTTCATCAATTCCGACCTGCGCATCGACCTGCCGCAGTCCACCGTGGTCATCGACCGCAACAAGGCTGCCCTGCTTGGCCTGTCCATGCAGGATATCGGCAATTCGCTCGCCTCCATGCTGGGTGGCGGCTATGTCAATTACTTCAGCCTGGCGGGACGCTCGTACAAGGTGATACCTCAGGTGCAGCAGCGCTATCGCCTGAACACATCACAGTTGCTCAATTATTATGTGCGCACTGCCAGCGGTACATCAGTGCCGTTGTCCAGTGTTGTTAGCATCACGTCCAAAACCACCCCCGAATCGCTAAATCATTTCCAGCAACTCAACGCGGCGACCATACAAGGTGTGGCATTGCCGGGTGTGACCACTGGCGAGGCGCTGGGCTATCTCAAGGATCTCGCCGACAAGACCTTGCCGCAAGGTTATTCGGTAGACTACGGCGGACAGTCCCGCCAGTTCATGCAGGAATCCAGCGGCTTCGTTGCGATGTTCGCCTTCGCGCTCGTCATCATCTTTCTGGCCCTGGCGGCGCAATTTGAAAGTTTCCGCGATCCCTTCATCATTCTGGTGTCGGTGCCGATGTCGATTGCCGGGGCGCTGGTGTTCATCAGCCTCGGCGTGGGCGGTGCCAGCCTGAATATTTATACCCAGGTCGGTCTGGTCACCTTGATGGGCCTGATCAGCAAGCACGGCATCCTGATCGTGCAGTTTGCCAACAACCTGCGCCAGGAAGGCAAGAGCAAGCGCGAGGCGATCGAGGATGCTGCTGGCATCCGCTTGCGGCCTATCCTGATGACCACCGCGGCCATGGTGCTGGGGGTCATCCCGTTGATCACCGCCAGCGGTGCAGGCGCGGCATCGCGCTTCAACATGGGTCTGGTGATCGCCAGCGGCCTTGCCATCGGCACCCTGTTCACGCTGCTGGTGGTGCCGGCGGTGTATATGCTGCTCGCGAGCGATCATGTAAAACCCGTCGATCTGGCAGAGGAGCGCGCATAATACGAAGCGTGGTTCAGATCTGCGCGCCGTGAATCCTCGCGAGACCGACAGCTGAACAAAAGGGAATCTGGCCGCGATTGATATCGTACTCTGTCACGATGAAAAGCTCCACGCGTGTGTGCTTGCTTGCAACGGGCCGCTGTTCGGCGGTTGTATATCCCCTTACAATGTGCATCGTGTCCGAGCAAGGATGAGCTGTTAAAATAACAAACCGTTCACATTCTGCAAGGAAATCCATGCAACAAGAACACGACAGCAAAATGACCGCGACCGAGCGTCGTGCCAGCTATGGCCTGACAAGCATCTATGGCTTGCGCATGCTGGGATTGTTCATCATCCTGCCGATCTTCGCGATCTATGCGCAACACTTGCCCGGCGGCGAAAGCCATCTGCTGATCGGTATCGCGCTCGGCGCCTATGGATTGACCCAGGCGATGCTGCAGATTCCTTCCGGCTGGCTGTCCGACCGTTACGGGCGCAAACCGGTGATCTACATCGCGTTGATCCTGTTTGCGATAGGCAGCTTCATCGCCGCCGACGCGCACAACATCTACTGGATCATAGTAGGGCGCGTGGTACAGGGCGCGGGTGCACTCAACGCCGCGGTCATGGCGCTTACCGCCGATCTGACCCGCGAAGAGGTCCGCACCAAGGCGATGGCGATGATCGGCATCACCATCGGCATCACCTTTTCGGTCTCTATGGTGCTTTCGCCCGTGCTCGATCATTTATTGGGCGTACCTGGCATTTTTGCGCTCACCGGCGTGCTGGCGTTACTGGGGATAGCCGTGGTGAAATTCCTGATACCTGATCCGGCGATCACGCACTTCCACAGCGATACCGAGGCGAGCAAAAAACATTTCGCCGAAGTGCTGCGCAACAAGGATCTGTTGCGCCTCGATTTCGGGATCTTCTCGCTGCACGCGATCCTGATGTCGGTCTTCATGCAGGTCCCGTTCGTGATGGAGAAAGACGGGCTCCCCCTGGCCCACCACTGGTATGTCTATCTGCCGGTAATGCTGGTGGCATTTGTGCTGATGGTGCCGCCCATCGTCATTGCGGAAAAGAAAGCCAAGATGAAACAGATATTTATGCTGTCGATATTTCTGGCGATGTGCGCACAGGCAGTGCTGATGTTTGCACAAAACAGCCTGTGGGGTGTGGCCGCCGCGCTGCTGGTATTCTTTACCTCGTTCAACGTGCTGGAAGCGACGCTGCCGTCGATGATCAGCAAGATCGCTCCGTTGGCTGCCAAGGGCACCGCAATGGGTGTTTATAGCAGCGTACAGTTCCTCGGCGCATTTTCGGGGGCGGCTATCGGCGGTGCGCTGCTGCAATTCATCGGCGGTGATTCGGTGTTTGTCTTCGCGATCGTCCTGCTGCTGGTTTGGCTGATCGTCGCCTCCACAATGAGACCGCCTGCGCTGGTGCGCACCAAGCTGTATCATTTGCCCGAGATGGATGAGGCGGCTGCGGTAGAATTGCAGAAACAGCTTGCGGGGCTGCAGGGCGTACGCGAAGCGATGGTGGTGGCAGCGGAGAATATCGCCTCACTCAAGGTGGACATGCAGGGATTCGATGAAGCAGCGGTAGACAAATTCGTGATG
>JBAVGB010000100.1:0-10275 GCA_049684555.1 Gallionella sp.
CATACAGCACGCTGGAAATGGCTCAAAAGTGACTGTACGGACTTATACTTCGGGGCAAGCGTCAATTCTTGAGGTTGAAGATGATGGGCCAGGAATTTCAGATGAAGATAAGAAAAGCGCTCTTCAACGATTTTTTCGTGGCAGAAATGCCAAGGGAAATGGGAGTGGGCTTGGCCTAGCAATTGTAAATGACATCGCACGCATTCATAGTGCGCGGGTTAACTTAGCAACTCCAAACAAAGGCCAAGGTTTGCTCGTACGGATTTCCTTTGAAGCAGATAATTTTCAAAGCTGAATTGCTTCGATAACTAGACGAATCACGATTATCGTTACAGCCTGAGATGCGGTATTTCAATATTGTGGTGTAGCTAATTGCCTACTGCGACATGTTTATTGATAAATCCTACAGTCTCCAACGTGACAGACTGCGTGCGCGGAAGTTTTTACTGTGAGCCATCCAGCTATAAAGCTTTCTAAAGTTGGCAAGAGCTACGCGGCAGCCAATGTGTTTCATGAAATCGACCTCGATCTGGGATCGGGAAGCATTCTTGGGCTAACTCGACTGAATGGTTCAGGTTGGATGTACCTCCGCTTTGCGGCGATGAATTAGCAAGGCTGGGTGTCGCCAATTCGGTTAGAAGTGTGAAGTCAAAAAGTTATAAACCGAACACTCAAACATACTTAACCACCAATTATTTTGCAGAACCGTCAGAGTCCGCTTCGGCAACCGCGCCGATCACTTCGATATCGCGGCCCTGCCATTGAGCAGGCAACGTTACCGCAAGACGCTGTTCGGCTAGCCAAGCGGCTTGATAGAACCCGAGGCCCAAGGCCAAAAGCGCGAGCAGCAGAGTTCGTATCGCCCGCAACGCATTGGGGCTGGCAGGGATCAGCAGCACGAGCGGAAAACAGAGCAGCAGCCACGCCCAGCCAAATGCGGGCAGTACGGCCTGCTGTTGCAGCAGCCACACGCCGAGTGCAAAACAGGCGGTGAAGAGTAGCATGCGCGTAGATTAGCGCATGAGGATAGAATTGGACATGCGCAATTTATTCCGAAAATTTCTGCCATCCCGCGATGCGGTGCGAAGGCAGCGCTGGCTGAAACCGTTCGGCAACTGGTTGCATCATCCCAATCTGTGGCATCTGCATCGCCGTTCGGTGGCGGGCGGTGTGGCGGTCGGTTTGTTCTGCGGCCTGGTTCCCGGACCGTTGCAGATGATTTCTGCCGCACTTCTGTCGGTGCTGTTGCGCGTTAATTTGCCGGTCGCGGCTTTCACCACGCTCTACACCAATCCGTTCACCATCCTGCCGCTGTATCTGGCCGCTTATGAACTAGGTGCATGGATCAGCGGAGCGCGCAGTGGCAAACCGGTAAACCGCCTTGCATTTCCAGCAATGCATTGGCAGAGTTGGCCGTCAGAATTGTGGACATGGATGCTGACGCTCGGCAAGCCGCTGATGATCGGTTTGCCCCTGCTCGCGCTTATCCTTGCGATTACCGGGTACGTTGCAGTACGTGTGGTATGGCGTGTGGTGGTCGTGCTCAGATGGCGGGCCAGAAAACGACGCAGGGCGGCATGATAATATGGTTTCACCTTTGCTGCCGGGGCTGGAATCCGCGATGACTGCACACCCGCCCGATTTGCTAACGAATGCATTTTATTTTTAAGGAGTCTGCCCATGACGCAACTTGAAGTTAAAATCAAAACTCGCGATGGCGTCTGTCCTGCTACGGTCTTTACGCCAGGCGAATCAGCGGGGCCCTGGCCCGCCGTGATTTTCTTCATGGATGGTTTTGGCATCCGTCCCGTGATGCGGGAAATGGCCCGGCGCTTGGCGGATGGCGGATATCTGGTATTGCTGCCAGACCTCTATTACCGCACCGGGGCGTATGCGCCCATGGTCCCATCCCGGATCGTGGCCGATCCGAAATTGCGGGAAGAATTCATGAAGCTCGTGACCAGCCTCAACCGTGACCAAAAGGTTTCAGACGGGGGGGCTTTCATCGAATTTCTTCTGTCCCGGCCCGAGGTCAAAGGTGACCGGTTTGGCTCAACCGGCTATTGCATGGGCGGAAATCTTTCATTGACCGTTGCCGGTGCGTTTCCGGGTCGATTTGCGGCAGTCGCGTCCTTTCATGGCGGGAATTTGGCGACCGACCAGGCGGACAGTCCCCATCTCTTTGTGAAAAACATCACCGGCCGCGTATATGTCGCCGGCGCTGTCGAGGACAGGTCATTTTCAGAAGAACAGAAAAACCGTCTGGAGCAGGCGTTGACCGATGCCGGAGTGGCGCATTTGATCGAGACATATCCTGGTGCCCTGCATGGTTTCGCGGTTCCGGACCACCCTGTCTACGACCAAGCCGCCGCCGAGCGTCACTGGACGGCCTTGTTCGGACTCCTGTCTGAGTCTTTCGCGCCAAAAACTTGATTGACCGCTTGTAGTCAGGTTATCTGCATGAGCGTGATGCTGTTCCAATTGCAGAAACTCAGCGGCCATGCCGATGTTCAGATCACGGCCGGCATTTGTACATGTCAAACGTGCGCTTGCCGTACTCTTTCGATTCGCCCTTTACCAGGGTATCCGCACCGGCATCGACGGCATTGTTACGTGCCAACTGGTACAGATCGGCTTCCACGGCTTCCGGGAGTCGCTTGATAAATCCGACATTGGCGACCACGCTGACAATGGTTTGCCCCTTGGACTGGCAGCCGTTGACCTGGTTTGCATCGGCCAGCGATACCCGGTCCGAGCCTTCGCGTACACCGATCATCATGCTGGTGCAGCCGCCCAAACCAACAATCAGCGGCGATACCACCGTAAGAACCAACATCATTTTTGTAAATCGCATTTATATTCCTCCTCGTTGATCAAGTAAATATTTCATTCATCGTTAGCGCGGTACAATTTTCCGGCATGCTTACCCGGGTTGCAACAGACCATCCTCCAGACGCAGCATACGCTGCATTCGCTTTGCCAATTCGAAATCGTGGGTGACAACGATGAAACTGGTGTTAAGCTTTTCATTGAGCTGTTGCATCAGGTCGAATAGTGCCTGCGCGCTGCCGCGATCGAGATTGCCGGTTGGCTCGTCGGCCAGCACGCAGGCGGGTTCGGTGACCAGTGCGCGCGCCACCGCGGTGCGCTGGCGCTCCCCGCCGGATAGTTCCGAAGGGTGATGTTCGAGGCGCTGTGCCAGCCCCACCTGCTTCAGCATCTCGGCGGCGCGCGGCGCGGCCTCCGTGCGTTTCATGCCGCGTATCAGCAACGGCATTGCGACGTTTTCCAGTGCGGTGAATTCCGGCAACAGATGATGAAATTGGTAGACGAAACCCAGCGACCGGTTGCGCAATTCGCCGCGCTGAGTTTCATTCATACCCTGCACATCCTGTCCGAGTATCTGTACACTGCCGCCGCTGGCACGGTCCAGGCCGCCGAGCAGATGCAGCAAGGTGCTCTTGCCGGAGCCCGAAGCGCCGACGATGGCGATACGCTCACCGCGCTGCACATCGAGGTTGACGCCCTTGAGCACCGGCACATCGATCGTGCCGATTGTGAAAGTCTTGCACAGACCGCGGCAGGAAATCACGGACATAAAATATCCTTATAAATCGTAGCGGGGTTGCCTTGACGCGGTGTTGCGAAGCATCCGGTGCGGGAGGGGCAACTGGCGGCTGTTCCCGCAATCGGCTGGCTTCGCCAGTAACGTGTCGCAGCCGCCGCTTCGAGAGCAAGGCGCACGGCACGCAGCGCAGGAGACATACCATATGGGTAGGCGAGAAGTGAGTACCGTGCAACACAGCTATCGAATCGCGCAGTAGATTTATTCATAGCGCAGCGCCTCCGCCGGTTGCGTTTGAGACGCCCGATAGCTGGGATAGAGCGTGGCCAGCAGGCTAATCAGGAAGGAAACGCTGGTGACCACGATCACTTCGTGGTAGCGCAGATCGGAGGGCAATTCGTTGATGTAATACACATCCTTGGCAAGGAAGTGCACGCCGAACAGGTGCTCGATGAACGGCATGATCACATCCAGGTTCAGCGCAATAACGACGCCGCTCACGGCGCCGAGCACGGTGCCGATCACGCCGATCACCACGCCCTGCACGATGAAGATTTTCATAATGCTGCGCGGAGATGCGCCCAGTGTGCGCAGGATCGCGATATCGGCCTGCTTGTCGGTGACAGCCATCACCAGCGTGGAAACGATGTTGAACGCGGCGACCGCGACAATCAGCGACAGGATGATGAACATCATCCGCTTTTCCATGGCCACTGCCCTAAAGTAGTTGCTGTTCTGGTGCGTCCAATCGTTGGCGTAAAGATTGTCGGGCAATTCGCGCTGTATCTCGTTTGCGACCTGCGGCGCGACATCGACATCGCGCAACTTGGCGCTGATGCCGGTCACCGCATCGCCCATCTGGAACAGTTTCTGCGCGTCGTTGATGTTGATCAGCGCCAGGTTGTCGTCATATGGAGCCATGCCGATCTCGAAGATGCCCACCACGCGAAATTGCTTGAGCCTGGGCATCATCCCAGCCGGGGTGATCTGACCTTGCGGGGCGATCAGCATGATCTTTTGGCCTAGTTGCACGCCGAGCGCGCGCGCCAAGTCAACGCCGAGCACGATGCCGAATTCGCCGCTGCGCAAATCGGCCAATGAGCCGGACTTGATCTTGTTCGACAGTTCGGTGACAGCGGTTTCCTCTGCCGGGTCGATACCGCGCACCATCACGCCCTGCACGTTTTGCCCGAATGACAACATGCCTTGCCCGCCCACATACGGGGCAGCCGCGGCAATCTGCGGATTCTGCTTAACCTTGTCGAATACGGCCTGCCAGCCATTTATCCGACCGCCATCCGCAACGACTTCCAGATGCGGTGTGGCGCCCAGCATCCGCTCGCGTATCTCTTTCTGGAAACCGTTCATCACCGACAGCACGACGATCAATGCCATCACGCCCAGCGCCATGCCCAGCATGGAGATCAGCGAGATGAAGGAGATGAAGTGGTTGCGCCGTTTGGCTCGGGTATAGCGCAGGCCAATGAATAATTCGTAAGGTTGCAAGGGCGCCTCTATAAATCTGCTGCGCAGCCAGATTTACCCGCGAGGAGTAGGGCGGTGTGTGCCCGGCTGCTTGGCAGCCACCCTTCCGCACGCTGTGTCACGTGCTCGTTCAATCCTGTGCGTAGCGGTCGTCGCTTTAGCGACGGGAACCGCACGGCCTGCTCCTTGCGGGTGTGCCTATCCATTCGATATGTCTCGTCATTCACTGGTAAAACTCCTAGCCATTCGACTAAGCCCGCAAGCGGGCAAGTCGCTGGTTATCCGCGGCTCCTTGCACTCCGGCTTGCTCGCGACGTTTCTAGAGTCGGCCGGATTTTGTGCAGGGCGCTAGTTTGCCACAAAGCGGCGGGGCGATGGCAGCGAAACCTGTTACAGCGAGTAACCGCCGCTATGCTGAAATCAACTGCCCTTGTAGAAATGGTTGGGCAGCCACACGGCGATGTCCGGAACCAGGCACAGGATGAAGATACCCAGGATCATCAGGCCGATAAAGGGCAGGGTGCCCCAGATGATGGTTTTCAGCCTGATGTCCGGTGCGATGCCATTGATCACAAACAGGTTGAGTCCGACCGGCGGATGGATGAGTCCCATTTCCATGAGTATGGTCATGATCATGCCGAACCAGATCAGGTCGATCCCCATCGCGTTGAGTGAAGGCAGGATGATGGGCGTCACCATCAGGATGATCGCCACCGGCGGCAGGAAGAATCCCAAAACGAGGATGAAGATGTTCACGCCGAAGAAAAAGGCCCATTTGGAAAGACCCAGTCCGACCAGCCACGTTGCGGCCTGCTGGGTCACGCCCAGGTAGCTCATCACGAAGGTGAACAGCGCGGAAGTGGCGATGATCATCATGATCATGGTGCTTTCCCGGACCGTACCGGAAAGAATGGCTTTGATATCCTCTTTTTTCCAGCAATGGTAGAGGGTCACCACCATGATCAGAGCCCCGGCAGCACCGATGCCGGCGACTTCCGAGGGCGTAGCCATGCCGCCGTACAATGCGATCATGATGACGGCGATCAGGATCAGGAAGGGCAACAGACGCGGCAAGGACGCCATGCGTTCGCGCCAGGTGAAATGGTCTTCTTCCATGATTGCAGTCCTGGCAGAGCCGGCCGCAGCAAAGGCGGATTTGCGTTCCATGCTGTACTTGAACATCACCCAGAAGGCGAACAACACCACCAGGAGTATGCCCGGACCGATGCCGGCCATGAACAGCCGGCCGATGGACTGTTCGGATGCGAGACCGTACAGAATCAGCGTGATGGAAGGCGGGATCAGGATGCCCAGGGTACCGCCGGCGGCGATGATGCCCGTGGCCAGGCCCTCCGAATAGCCGCGCTTGACCAGTTGCGGTATACCGGATGAACCGATCGCGGAACAGGTGGCCGGGCTCGAACCGCACATCGCGGCAAATACCGCGCAGGCAAACACATTGGCCAGCCCGAGGCCGCCGGGGATCCTGTGCATCCATGCATTGAGGGAGTTGTATACATCCGACCCCGCGCGGGTCTTGCCGATCGCCGCACCCATCAGCACGAACAGCGGTATGGTCAGCAGGGTGAAGTTGTTCAGCTCGGAGAATATGGTTTCAGCCACGGAATGGATCATCGGTGCCGGCATGAATACCACGATGAATCCCAGCGCGGAGAGTCCCAGCGCAAAGGCGATCGGCATGCCCGAAAAAAGCAGCAGCAGCGTGATGCCGCCGTAGAGAAGACCGATTGTGCCGGTATCCATTATTCTTTCCACTCCGGTCCGGTTACGTGCGGATGCCCCTTCCAGCCGACCAGGGCGTCCACGATCTGAACCAGAAGTTGCAGGGAAAGCGATGTCATGCCGATCGCCATGAAGATGTAGGGTATCCAAAGCCTGGGACCCCAGGTGCTGCTGGATACCCGGCCGTCCTGGAAAGCCTCGTGAAAGAACTCCCAGGAATTCCAGGTCAGTACCGCACAAAATACCAGCGACAGCATATCGCCGACAAGGTAGCGCCACCGATTGGCTTGCGGAGTAAGGATATGATCCAGCACCTCGATGGCCACATGTGCGCGCTGCAACTGGGTATAGCCGGCGCTCATGAAGGTGGCGATGATGAGCAGGAAGATGGACAGCTCCAGCCCCCAGTCTATCGGGGATGATAAGAAATAGCGCATCACGACGCCATAACAGACGATGACGCTGGTGACGACGATCGTGATGCCGGAAAGATAGCCGGTCAGGACATTGAAGCCCTTCACAGTCTGCGAAAATCGCCGCCAGATGGAGCGGCTACCCACCGCTCCCGGCAGGGAGCCGGGGCTTTGGCGGGAATCCGTACTCATGATTATTTTACTGAAAGGGCCATGTCCAGCAGTTGTTTGCCGTTGGGCACATTATCTGCGAAGTTTTTGTAAGAGGTTTGCTTGGCAATCGCCAGCCACTTGTCGAAAGCGGCCTGATGCATATCAACCACCTTGGCACCTGCCTTTGCATAAACTTCACCGAGCCGCTTGTCATCCTTCTTTGCACCGGCCACTGCGAAGGGTTCGAGCGATGCGCCAACTTCCATCACGACCTCCTGCTGGCTGGGCGTGAGCGTATCCCAGGTAGCTTTGGAGATCAGCAGTGGCTCGAACATGAACCAGAAGGACTTGTCGTTAGCCGTGGTTACTGCTTTGGAAACCTCATAGAGCCGGAAGCTGATCAAAGAGGTGCTGGAGGTGATCGCCGCATCCAGCACACCCGAGGACATCGCGTTATAGATGTCACTGGAAGGAATGTTGGGAGCGGATCCGCCCGCGCCCTGGAGCATCAGGTCGATGGTCTTGTCACCACCGCGGATCTTCAGGCCTTTCGCATCATCCGGTGCAATGATCGGATTGCCGCGGCTGGCGATGCCGCCGGCCTGCCAAACCCAGGTCACGATCTTGATGCCCTTGTCTTCTAGGATCTTGTCCAGCGCAGCGCCGATCGGTGCGGTTTTCCAGCGCAGTCCCTGGTCATAGCTCTGGACCAGCGCCGGCATCAGGGTAATGCCCACTTCGGGCACTTCGCCACTGCCATAAGCCAGCGGCAACACGGACATGTCCACAGTGCCTTTGCGCAGCGCGCCGAACTGGCTCATGGTTTTTACCAATGAACTGGCTGGATAGATCTCGATCTTCAGCGACCCGCCGGTCTTTTCTTCGACCTCCTTGGCAAACTTGCGCGCCAGCTGATCGCGGAAATCGCCATCCGTGCCATTGGATGCGGGAAACTGATGTGAAAGTTTCAGGATCTTGACATCCTGGGCGTGGCCGGTTGCGGACAATCCCAGGGCCAAAATTGCGGCAACAGCAGACAATACAAAGCTCCGTGCATTCATTAATGTTTCTCCTCTGGTTGTTGTGTTGCTGGAAGACGGCAGTACTGATTCTGAATAACGATCAATCGAATTTCGCATTCGATTATTTTTTGATCTGGACGTTAAAGTACCTAGCAAAACATCCACTGTCAACATTTAACCATTTGATCGATAATTGTATTGAGCTAATTGAACTGAGCAGGGAAATCAGGCTATCGTTGCGACTATTGCATTTCCTGTCGAGGAGACCTGATTATCGCGTGACGAAAGCGGTATGCTGTGGCACCTGATCGGTCATAGCGTATGGCCGGGTTGTCTTATTTTAACAGCCGCATCTCCATTTCGATATTTGAAAATCATGACGAACGATTCGAGCTGCTGGTTGCTGCGTTGCGAAAATAAATTGCTGACAGCAAGCGGCGAAGCCGGCAGAAATATATTTCCATCCGGACTGGCGTCGGATTTTGGCGAACCCAGAGACGTGCTGCTGGTCGGGGAATGGCAAGGGATGCGTTGCTATGCCGCAGAACTCGACAGGCTTCCCGAGAACGCCCGGGGAGAGCTGATGCCGGTTCGCAGCCTGTTCAGCTTGGCCGGCAAGGAAGCGATCTATCTGGCCGGGCGCGCCATCCAGCTTCTGGACTGGCAGAAGAACAACCGCTATTGCGGCAGGTGCGGTGCAACAACAATCATCAAGACGGGGCAGTTTGCGATGATCTGTCCCGCATGCGGCCTCGTTGCATATCCGAGAATTTCCCCCGCCGTGATGGTGCTGATCAGTCGTGGTGATGAATTGTTGCTGGCACGCAGCCCGCGATTCAAGCCCGGGGTATTCAGCGCGCTGGCCGGTTTTGTCGAGGCCGGCGAAAATCTGGAGCAATGCGCTGCCCGTGAAGTTCTCGAAGAAGTCGGGATTCAAATCTCCAATCTCAGGTATTTCAGGAGCCAGTCCTGGCCGTTTCCGGACTCTTTGATGGTTGCATTTTTTGCCGACTATGCGGGCGGTATCATCAAGCCTGACCTCGATGAAATTGAGGATGCAAGATGGTTTTCTCGCAGCGCTTTGCCTGCATTGCCCGAACCGGTGAGCATAGCCCGCCAGTTGATCGATGCAGCGTGCCGATAGTCACTGGCTCACCGGAAACCGTGACATGCCGGAGCGGACTCATTCGGTGAAATGGCGATTACATTTGGCGAAATCAAGTCGTATGCTTCATTCCAAACCGATTCTAATCTGTTTCGTCTATCCAGCTTCTTTTCCTGGCGATTCCCTTTTTTGGTCATGCGCATGTTCGGCTTCTGCAGTATCTGCAGATGTGTTGCCCGGATTTCTTGACGAAGGAATCGACCGCAATCCGGAAAACAATGTTCTGTAGACCAGAAAGACGATTGATATGGGTATGGCGAGTGCGAAAAGCAGAATGAAGACTTTCAAATATCCGGCAAATTCCATGTTTGCATTCTCCTTGTGGTCAAGGGCGTTCAACTTTAATCGATACCCGGCGCAGGATCAGCATAATGGCAGGGTATCGCGCTTCCGATTCTTGTCAGCATAGCAAAAATGACGGCTTAAAATCGGCCGCAAATAATTTGATACAAATATGAATGCAATAAATGTTACGTGTCTGTATTATTGCGAGCGGATCGATTTGTCATCGGGATGGATGCAGTGTGGTGAACATTTCTTCAATTTTTCCGAGTTACGGCGTGTTCCTGTCTTGCGCCAATCTGAAACCCTTCATCGCTGTAACCTGCATGTCCGCCAACTCACCGGCATGAGGCGTATATTATGTTGAAGCAATTTTACGGAGATGAATCATGAATTCGACTGCCGAAGCGCTTGGAATAGGAATGCTTATAGGTGTAGTGCTTTTTC
>JBAVGB010000101.1:0-2655 GCA_049684555.1 Gallionella sp.
GTATAACTCGAACCACAGTACGCTACCCAGCCCGGCAGAGAAACTCAGCAAGAGTTGGTAAGACGTGACCGGGGCGAAATGGAACACCTCGCGCAGAAATGGGAAAGTTAGCGCCAGAAGTAGGAAGCTGAATGCAGCACCTGTCACCCACCACAGCGCGGGGTTACGGCTATTGAACATGTGCAGGGTGGTGTGTTGCCATGAGCGGTTGACCAGGATCAGGCCAAGGTTGCCGGTGACCAGCGTGGAAAACATCAGCGCGCGCCCCTCTCCTTCGGTTGCGCCCTGGTGCAATGCGTAGCCCAGCACCGCAAGCGCCGCCAGCAGCACGAACACGCCCTGCAACAAGCTGAGCAGCAGGGTGCGTTTGCCGAACAGTGGTTCCCGCGGGTCGCGCGGCGGACGCTGCATGATGTCACGTTCCGCCGGCTCTGCCTCGAAGGCGATGGAACAGGCGGGGTTGATTATCATTTCCAGAAACACGATGTGCACCGGCGCGAACATTGCCGGCCAGCCAAGCAACAACGGGATCAGCGACAGCCCGGCGATCGGGATGTGCACTGCGAAGATGTAGGCCATCGCCTTGCGCAGGTTGTCGAAGATGCCTCGACCGATGCGCATGGCGCGCACGATGGAAGCAAAATCGTCGTCCAAAAGCACCAGCGCCGCGGCCTCGCGCGCCACATCGGTGCCGTGAGCGCCCATGGCGATTCCAATGTGCGCGGCTTTCAGTGCGGGCGCGTCGTTCACACCGTCCCCGGTCATCGCCACCACTTCACCGTTAGCCTTGAGTGCGTTCACCAGCTTCAGTTTCTGTTCCGGCACCATGCGCGCAAAGACATTGCTGTGGCGGATGTGCTCGCGCAGCATTGCGTCGTCCATCTGGCTGAACTCCGCCCCGCTGACGATGCCGCCGCTGCCGACATCGAGGCCGATCTGTTGCGCGACCGCCGCCGCCGTAGCCGGATAATCGCCGGTGATCATTACCACGCGGATACCCGCCGCCGCGCATTCCTTGAGTGCCGGCTTGACGGTCGGGCGCAGCGGGTCGGCCAGCCCAATCAGGCCGAGGAACTCGAAATCGAAATCATGCTGGATGTCCGGCCATTCCTTGCCGCTATACGCGGCTCGGGCCACACCCAGCACGCGCATGCCCTGCACCGCGAGTATGTCGACTTGCTGAGCCACCGCTGCCAGTTTCTTCCGGTCCAAGTGGCACAGGTCAGCAACTGCTTCCGGCGAACCCTTGGCGGCCACCACATATTCGTCACGGTCGCGTGCCTTCCATACATGCGAAAGCGCGAGAAGTTGCGGCGATAGTGAATATTCGTGGGCCAGTATCCAGTCGTGGTGCAGGTGTTCGGTGTCGTCAAGATAGTGAGCGCCGAGCGCATGGATGGATTTCTCCATCGGGTCGAACGGATCGGTCTCGCTGGCCAGGATGCCGAACTCGACCAATTCGTGGAACGCCTCTGGCAATTCCGGGTGCGCCGCATCCGCCGCAAATGTCGCCTTCCCTGCGACCAACTGCTGCACGCGCATGCGGTTCTGCGTCAGCGTGCCGGTTTTGTCCACGCACAGTACCGTGGCCGAGCCCAGCGTCTCCACCGTAGGCACGCGCCGGGTCAGCACACGGTGCCGGGATATTCGCCATGCCCCCATTGCCATGAACACAGCCAGAATCACCGGATATTCCTCGGGGAGAATGGTCATCGCCAGCGTGATGCCGGACAGCAGTCCGTGCAACCAGTCGCCGCGAGTGATGCCGTAAATCACCAGCAATAACAGGCTCAGCAGCACACCAATGACAGCGAGCCTGCGCACCAGTTTGCCGATCTCCTGTTGCAGGGGCGTGGCTTCAATTTTCAGTTCCTGCAGGGCGCTGCCGATCTTGCCAATCTGTGTATGCGCCCCTGTCGCCACCACGCGCGCCGTGCCGCGCCCGCCCACCACCAGCGTGCCGGAATACACGAACGGCAAGTCTTCACCACCCGGCGGCTGCAACGCTCCCGCATCCGCGCGGGCAAGCTTGCGCACCGCCGCCGATTCGCCCGTGAGTAGCGATTCATCCGCCGCGAAATCGTTGCAGGAAACCAGCGCCGCATCCGCTGGGACGCGGTCACCCTCGGCCAGGATCAGCAAGTCGCCGCGCACCACCTCGCGCCCGGCGATGCGCCGTTCAACACCGTCGCGCAGTACCAGTGCACGCGGACTGGTGAGATCGCGCAATGCTTCGAGCACCCGCTCGGTCTTGTATTCCTGGTAGACGGTGATGCCGATCACCACGAACACAAACCCGAGCAACATCAGCGCATCGCTGACATCTCCTAGCAGCAGATAGATCGCTCCCGCACTGACCAGCAGCAGCAGCATCGGCTCGCGAAGCACTTCGAGCATGATTGCCAGAATGTTGCGCTGACCGGCTGTGGGTAGTTCGTTCGTACCATCAGTCCCCAGCCGTCGCTGTGCTTCAGCTTGGGATAGGCCGTGCAGATCATCTCGATCGGAAGTTGGTTGGCTCACGTATGCTGACTTTAGTTATAGCGCATAATCAGGTTACAGCAGCGTAACTATGGTTCAAATGGAATTTTGTGATTCAACCATTGGGCAATCAGGACTAGTAGTTGAATGGCGGGAATTGGCACGGAGCCAAAC
>JBAVGB010000102.1:0-4124 GCA_049684555.1 Gallionella sp.
GTACATTGCAATCTCCAGCAGCAGGAAAGCTGCCAGACTGCACGAAAGCTTGTTCGCCGTTCAAGTCGGAGACACCATGGAAGTCTCCGAATGCGGCATCAAATAACGGTTTCAGAGGCATGGGACCATTTTTAACCGGACACTAGTGATGGATAGTCTAAAATAGCAGTCCGCTTCTTATTCAATTTCAGCCATTCAGGCCGCATCGTCCACAGTGTTCAGCCTTGCTTGAGCAATGCCTCGAACTGTTCGATCGGCACCGGTTTGCTGAACAGATAGCCCTGGAAGTGTTGGCAGCCATAAAAGGACAGGATTTCCCGCTGCTCTGCGGTCTCCACCCCTTCGGCAATGACGTCAAGCTTCAGGCTATGCGCCATGGCAATGATGGTTTGCACAATCGAGTTCGCGCCCTCGACAATGCCCATATCCCTCACGAACGACATGTCGATCTTGAGCTGATCCAGCGGCAGGCGCTTGAGGTATTGCAATGACGAGTAACCGGTGCCGAAGTCATCCATCGAGAACTGGATACCGGCTTGCTTCAAGGTGTGCATGGCGACAATGATGGATTCGAAGTCCTTCACCAGCATGCTTTCGGTCAGCTCCAGCTTGAGGCGTGCCGGGTTGATGGCATGGCGATTTATCGCAGCCTGCACCTGGGCCACAAAATTAGCCTGATGGAATTGCCTGGCACTCACGTTCACGGCCAGGACAAGATTTTGGGTGAGAGCATCCTGTTCCCATACCTTGAGCTGGGCACAGGCCGTCTCGAGCACCCAATCGCCGATAGACAGGATCAGCCCGGTTTCTTCGGCTATCGGAATGAATTGAAGGGGCGATACCAGACCTCGTTCAGGGTGGATCCAGCGGATCAATGCCTCAGATCCGATCGGGTTGCCCGCGCTATTCACCTGGATCTGGTAATGCAGCTGGAATTCCTGCTGTGCAAGCGCTTTGTGCAATTCGCCTTCGAGCGCCACCCTCACGTTGATGGTTTCCTGCATCTGCGGATCGAAGAAGCGCAGGGTGTTGCGCCCAGCCCTCTTCGCCTGGTACATGGCGATGTCCGCCTGTTTCAGCAGTTCCTCGGAATTCTGCTCGTCGCCGCTGAATATGGTCGTGCCGATGCTGGCGGAGCTGCGGAACTCATGTCCATCCAGTTGATACAGCCTGCCTAGGGTGGCAAGGATCTTCTCGCCAACCAGTTCGGCCTGCTCCGCCGCCTTGAGGGTCTGCTCGCTCAGGTCCTCCAGCATTACCACGAATTCATCGCCCCCCAGACGGGCCACCGTGTCGACTTGGCGCACACTTGCAGTCAATCGTTGCGCCACCTGTTGCAACAGTACGTCGCCCATTGCATGGCCCAGGGTGTCGTTGAGCGACTTGAAATTGTCCAGGTCGATGAACAGCAAGGCGCCATTGCGGTCGCTGCGCGTGCTGGATGCCAATGCCTGGTGCAGCCGGTCAAGCAGCAGCTGGCGATTGGGCAGGCCGGTGAGCGGGTCATGGAATGCCAGAAGTCGGATCTTTTCTTCTGCCAGCTTGAGGTTGGTGATGTCATAGAACCAGCCCAGCACCGCATCCTCGCCTTTATATTGCATAGGCATATACGAGGCCAGCGTCCACACTGTCGAATGGTCGGGAAACTGCAATTCGATCTGGCGATTGATCACCGATTTCCCCTGTGCCAGTTCGGCCAGTACTTCTTCGTAGTCTGCCAGCCTGACGTAATACTTCTTGGGATCATCACCCATCGCATGGACGTTCTTGATCATGTCCGCGTAGCCCTGGTTGTGGAAGACGACCTCGCTCCCATGCCTGCTCGCGATGCGGACAGCGATGGGACTGATGTTCAGGATGTCGATCAGGCGCTGCTCGTTTCCAATCATCGATTTTTCGAAATTACGTATTCTAATGATGATCGGCCACTAGATGATGATGCCGAGCAGGGCAAATAAAAACGCAAAAATGAAGGTGATATACCGGGAAATCCTGTTCGCCGAACGTGCGGTGTTTGCCAGCGTCTGGGAAAACCGGTTTTCCTGTTCGGTTAAATGCTGGTTAATGACATCGAATCTGGCAAGAAGGCTGGAGGTGGTTTGGGGCTTGTATGCGCCGGAGATAATTGCTTGATGCAGCTTGTCGGCTTCATTATTCAATTCGGCGATAATCTGATCGCCTGCTGTCCAGTACGCGATGGCCTTGCCCATGAACGAGAGGCGTTGGAATCGCAGGAAGAGGTTGATCATGTATTCGATATCCTCCGGATTGTTCCCTCCCTCCAGAAAACCTTCACGGGCCAAATCCAGATCTGGATTTGGCTTCTGCAACTCGGTGCGTGCCTTCATATCCCCCACAGGTACCTGGATAAAATGCTGAAAGGATTGGTAGTCTTCTTCCTTGCTGGTTATCGCATAGTGTTCAAGGCTGCGGATCGCGTCCTTCTGGGCCTTGGCCCACAATCCTTCGGCTCCAATATAGGCGCGAATCGGGATCAAGATATTCATTTGAACTTGAATGATCAATATCAGCACAAAAATCAGCGTAATGAACAGGCCAATGATCAGGTATACATTTTTGACCAAGGACGAGTGCGATTTTGTTTTTTCAGCCATTGTGAAAATTGGATATGGTTGGACTATCTTGTGCAATCGTATGGATTATTATTGCCGGACAGTTTTGATAGTCAATTGTTGGCCGGATTTGACCCGTACGTCGCTGCAGTTCCCAATCGCCGTTACGCAACGGCAGACACAGGCTGGGCAACTGCCAAGTTATGAATGCAATGCATTTTTTCAGTATGTCATAAGTCATCAAAGGAGTCAGCCTGGCCCCTTTAATCCCAGGATTCTGTCCGAGAGGGACAGATAGAGCTTTCAACACAGAAGATGCCTAGTGCTCAACCGGGCGCTCTGGATTTGCGCACCATTCGCTCCAACTGCCCGCATATAAAAGAGATCCGCCGAGCCCGGCCTGTTCCATGGCTAACAGGTTCACGCATGCCGTTACGCCGGAGCCGCATGAATGAATAACGTCGGATGCACAGGTGTTGCCCAGCAATTCGGAAAATTCCCTGCCAAGAATTTCCGGGGACTTGAATTTACTTCCTTCCAGATTGTTCTTGAAAAAGCGATTCAACGAGCCGGGTATATGTCCTGCCACCGGATCCAGCGTTTCGTTTTGTCCATGAAAGCGGTCAGGCGAGCGTGCGTCGATTACGGCTTTGCGCTGCGATGCAAGATTATCCAGAACCTGATCGACCGTTACCAACCCCCGGTACGCCACGGACTTTGGTTTTACTTCAAGTGGAGCAGGGAAGGGTATCGCATTGCTGATCTGCCCTTTCCAGGATTCCAATCCCCCATCCAGCACTTGCACCTTGTCGTGATCTATCGCCCGCAACATCCACCACAAGCGGCTGGCAAAGGCCGATCCCTGGCGGTCATACGCAATCACGTGAGAATCGGGGGCTATGCCCAGGCGCTGCCTTGTCGTTGCCCAATCATCAGGATTCGGAAGCGGGTGGCGTCCATTGGTCCCGGTTTTGCTGCCTGATAGATCGGTATCCAGATCGACATAAATTGCGCCTGGAATGCGGCCCTTTGCATAAGCTTCACGTCCGGCCGATACCCGGGCCAAATCAAAGCGGCAATCGCAAATCCATACATTTGCACTGCTATCCAAAAGTGCTTGCAGCTGGTTTGTTGTGACGAGTGGATTCATATTGTCGACCCAAGCCTTCCACTGAAAATAATACAAATTAATTGCCGTAAAGCAGATGATGGATACGGGCAGCTGGCGACACAAACCAGACAAAGGCAATACGGTCAGTCAGTGAACATGACCAAACCTTCAGCGTGCGTATAAAAACACGATATAGCAGGAAGGCGATCAATCACTGCTGCGCAGCTCCACCCAGAACGTGCTGCCCAGCCCCGCGGTGCTGTCAAACCCGATGCTGCCGCCCATCGCTTCCACGATGCGCTTGGTGATCACCAGGCCGATGCCGGTGCCTTCCACCGCGCCGGTCTCCCTGCCCAGCCGGTCGAAGGAATTGAATATCCGCGACTGCTTGTCGGCCGGGATGCCCAGACCGGTATCGGCGACGCTGATGCGCACCTTGC
>JBAVGB010000103.1:0-11630 GCA_049684555.1 Gallionella sp.
GAGCAAAGATGTATTGGATACCGCACAAAACGCGGTCGAAGTTGGCAAGGCGAATCTGGCGGTCTCAGAAAAACAGTACGAAGCAGCTCTCAAGGCTTATCAGACTGCAAACGTGCTGCTTTCCAAATATGTCATCAATGCACCATCCGATGGCTCTGTTCTTTCTGTCAATACAGCTGCCGGCAGCTATATCTCTTCACAGGGTTCCTATAATAGTTATACGGGTGGCGCGGACCCGCCTATCGTGATGGGAAAATTGCAAAACTATATCGAGGTCAGGTGCTATATAGACGAGATATTGATCAACAGGCTGCCCAAGACGACGCAGATGCATGCGCGCATGTTTGTCAGGGGTACCGATATCAGCATCCCGCTGGAATATGTCAGGGAACAGCCCTACGTCACGCCCAAAATCGAATTGTCCAATCAAAGAACCGAGAGGGTGGATGTCAGGGTCTTGCCGATCATTTTCAGGTTTGAAAAGCAAAAGGATATTACGCTTTACCCGGGCCAGCTGGTGGATGTCTACATCGGGGATGAATAGATGTCTCTGAAAGAGAACATCATGACCTATCGCCTGCGCCAAGGGAGCTGCAACAGGACAGCTACGCGGATGCTTTGCGCGATTTTCGTGCTGGCGCTTTCTGGTTGCACCGTAGGTCCGGATTTCGTCCGCCCCGAAGCGCCCTCCGTCGAACATTACAACCAGGGGAGCGACCCTTCTGAAACCGTCGCAGCGGAGGGACAGCCGCAGATTTTCGAAAAGGGAGTCGGGCCGGTTGCCAATTGGTGGAAACTCTTCGACTCAAAGCAGCTCGACGCCGCCGTTGCAGTGGGGCTCGCCAACAATGCAAGTCTTGAGGCGGCTCAGGCCAGCTTGCGCCAAAGCCAAGACAATCTCCATGCGGGTTACGGGATTTTCTATCCGCAGATCGATGCCGGCCTCGGTGCTGAAAGACAAAAATATTCGCCGGCACGCATCGGCAGCGCGGCTCCCGCCAGCATCTTCAATCTGGTAACGCTTTCCGCGTCTGTCAGTTATACGCTTGATATATTTGGCGGAGAGCATCGTGCCATCGAGAGCCTGCAGTCCGAGGTGGATTTGCAACGTTCCACCGTTCTGGCCGCCTACCTTGCCTTGTCTGGAAATATCGTCAATACCGCCATTGCAGCGGCTGCCTACCGAGAACAGATAAAGTATACCGAACAGTTGATCGCATTGCAGCAGGAGCAGGTCGACATCACGGCGAAGCAGGCCCAGGCAGGCACCGTTCCCTACGAGTCCGTGCTCAGTCTGCGCAGCCAGTTGGCTGCCCTTGAATCCACCCTGCCCCCATTGCGGCAAAAACTCAGCCAGTCGGAAAACCTGCTAGCCACACTTGCCGGTCATGCGCCATCGGAATGGGCGCCTGCGCCAATTGCCATGGATGAACTTTCCCTGCCGGACAAACTGCCGCTATCGCTGCCTTCGGAACTGGTTCGGCAGCGTCCGGACATTCTGGCCGCCGAGGCGCAAATGCATGGCGCAAGCGCCAATATAGGTGTTGCAACAGCGGCACAATTCCCTAGCTTTACCCTGAACGGAACCTATGGGCAGAACAATTCTTCGCTGAGCGGACTATTCGGCAAGAATGCCAATTTCTGGAGTGTGGGACCGAATATAGCGCTACCCTTGTTTAACGGCGGCACCCTGTCCGAAAAGAAACAGGCTGCGATCGATGCATATCAGCAAAGCCAGGCACTCTATCGGCAGACGGTGCTCGACGCCTTTGCCCAGGTGGCAGATACCGTGAGGGCGCTGGAACATGATGCCGAAACCATGCAGGCAGAATCGCAATCCGTGTCTGCTTCGGAACAGTCACTGCATCTGACCCGGGTGAACTACCAGGCCGGATTGATCAATTATCTGCAGGTCCTCGCGGCCGACATCCAGTACCGTCAGGCGAAGATCGCATATCTGCAGGCACGCGCCCAGCGCCTCCAGGATACAACCGCTCTTTTTGTGGCACTGGGAGGAGACTGGCAGGCCGTCCCGCTGTCTCCACCGGGCACTTCACCGGGTGCACCACCAACTGCACCGGTCCGGCACTGAACCAAGAGGCAGTGATGGAGTTGTAACGGCCATTTTGGAGCCAGTCAGTGAAGTTTCTCTTTCAGGAAGTTTTAATCGAACATTTCATCATGTCATGCCCTGTCAGGTAGCAACAGCCACCGAGCGTTACAGCAGCTAAAGACAGTGCTGCAACAAGCAGGATTCGGTTAAAGCAGCTTTTCATCCGAAGCAAATTCCCATGGTGACCTGACAACATTTGAACAATACAACAAACGCGCCGACAACTCATCAAAATATTCAGCAAGAAAGACTTGGCTGGATGCACCCGGTTGGTGGTGCCAAATATTGCTCGCGACCGGGCAATATACGGTGAACTGGCCCTGGATGAAACATTCGCCATGTTTAACATGGATACCATCCACCCCATCCTTGCAAACTGCAACAGGGATTAAGAATCTGCTTTTACCATTTTCTTTGTCTTGAAGCGGCTCATCCAAAACAATGCAGTACGGCTGGCCGCCGTTTGCCGGTCAGGAAGAATGGGCGCACAATTGAATAGGCTTTCACACAGAAAGGGACGTTAACGCATGACTGTCACCGCACATTGGGAACACTTCCCCCATCAAGCCGATGTCGGCGTGCGCGGACTGGGGGCAACGCTGGAACAGGCTTTCGAGCAGGCCGCGTTGGCGCTAACCGCGGTGATCACCGATGTGGCGGATGTGGCGCCAAGCGAAATGGTGCGGTTTTCCTGCAACGCCCCCAATGCCGAGTTGCTGTTGGCTGATTGGCTCAACAGCCTGATTTACGAGATGGTAACGCGCAACATGTTGTTCAGCCGCTTTGAGGTGCATCTGGAAGAAAACAGTCTGACCGCCCAGGCATGGGGGGAAGCCCTGGAGGTGGCGCGCCATCATCCTGCGGTAGAAATAAAAGGCGCGACCTATACCGAACTCAGGGTTGCACAACAAGCCGACGGCAGCTGGCTCGCACAGTGCGTGGTGGACGTGTAGCAACCTTCAGCAGGGGATTCGCGATGGATATCGCACTATTCGAACGCAAATCGGAATACGAATGGCACATCAGGCCCTTCGGCAAAATGCATGTGCCGGGCGTGATTTTCGCCAGTGAAACTTTGCTGCGCGAGATGGACGCCAAGGTCTATGAGCAGGTCACCAATGTCGCGATGCTGCCGGGCATCGTCGAGGCATCCTGGGCGATGCCGGATGCACACTGGGGCTACGGCTTTCCGATCGGTGGTGTGGCGGCGTTCGATGCAGACGCGGGCGGCGTCGTGTCGGCGGGCGGGGTTGGTTTCGATATCTCCTGCGGGGTGCGCACCTTGCATACCGGCCTGCGTATCGCGGACATCGAATCGGTGAAAGCGCGGCTCGCCGATGCGCTGTATCACACGATACCCGCCGGCATGGGCAGCACCGGCACGATCCGGCTGGATGCCGCAGAAATGGATGCGATGCTGCACGGCGGCGCGCGCTGGGCGGTGGAGCGCGGCTTCGGCACCGCTTCCGACCTGGAACGCATCGAAGAGAGCGGCTGCATGAGCGGCGCCGATCCGGCGCAGGTTTCCGAACAGGCCAAGAAACGCCAGCGCGACGAGATGGGCACGCTCGGTTCCGGCAACCATTATCTTGAGATCCAGCAGGTGACCGACGTCTATGCGCCGGAGATTGCCACTGCATTCGGCCTGACAGCAGGCGATATCGTGGTCAGCATACATTGCGGTTCGCGCGGACTCGGACACCAGATCGGCACCGAATTCTTGAAGCGCATGGTGATTGCCGCACCGGGCTATGGCATTGAACTTCCGGACCGCGAACTGGCCTGTGCGCCGATCGCTTCGCCGCTCGGAAAAGATTACCTCGGCGCGATGCGCGCGGCGATCAATTGCGCCCTGGCCAACCGCCAGATACTTACCCACCTGACGCGTCATATTTTTTCGCAGGTACTGCCGCAGGCGCGGCTGCCGCTGCTGTATGACGTCTCACACAATACCTGCAAGGTCGAGGAACACCAGGTCGGGGGACGAACCAAAAAACTCTACGTGCATCGCAAGGGCGCGACCCGCGCGTTCGGCCCGGGGCATCCCGATCTTCCCGTTGCATTGCGCGATGCCGGACAGCCGGTATTGATTGGCGGCAGCATGGGCACCGCTTCCTATATTCTGGCCGGGACCACGCAGGGCATGCAGCTCGCATACGGCTCGGCTTGCCACGGCGCGGGACGCGCGATGAGCCGCCATCAGGCGCTGCGCAACTGGAATGGCCGGCATGTGGTCGACGATCTGGAAGGACGCGGAATTCTGATACGCAGCCCGTCGATGCGCGGTGTTGCCGAGGAGGCGCCGGGCGCATACAAGGATGTCAGTGCGGTGGTGGATGCGGCTGATCATGCCGGTCTGGCGCGCAAGGTGGCGCGTGTAGTACCTATCATCTGCATTAAAGGGTAAGGTGCGCACGATGAATACAGCGAATCAACATGACCTGCACCCTCAACAGGGTGATGCACTGCTGATCGTCGATGTGCAGAACGATTTCCTGCCCGGCGGCAGTCTGGCAGTGGCGCATGGCGATGTAGTGGTGCCGGTGCTCAACCGCTACCTGAACATCTTCGAAATGCAAAAGCTGCCGGTATATGCGACGCGCGACTGGCATCCGGCTCAACATTGCTCATTCCGTGCGCAGGGTGGGCCGTGGCCGCCGCACTGCATTGCAAAAACAAGCGGCGCAGCATTCGCTGCTGCGCTGCAATTGCCGCCACCCGCAGTGATCATATCCAAGGCGACCAGGCCGGAGCAGGATGCCTATTCCGGTTTTCAGGGCACAAATCTGAACCAGAAACTGCACGCTGCCAATATCCGCCGCTTGTTCATCGGCGGGCTCGCCACCGATTACTGCGTGCTGAATACCGTGCGCGATGCGTTGAAACTTGGCTACCAGGTTTTTTTGTTAGGCGACGCGATCCGTGCGGTAGATGTGCAACCCGGCGACGGCGCGCGCGCCGAGGCGGAAATGATCAAGCTCGGCGCGCAACTCATTACCATTGAAGAAGTGACTGGATGAATCCGCCGATGCATCTCACAGACAGCGCGCTGCTCACCGATCTCTACCAGCTCACGATGCTGCAGGGCTATCACGACTGCGGCATGGAAGATGTTGCGGTGTTCGAGTTCTTCGTGCGCAAGCTGCGCCCAGGTCGCGGTTTCCTGGTGGCAGCCGGTCTCGAACAGTCGTTGGAATTTCTGGAGGGCTTGCACTTCTCACCGGAAGAAATGAAATGGCTGGACTCCACCGGGCGTTTCAGCAAGGATTTTCTTGCCAGCCTCGAAACGCTGCGCTTCACCGGAGATGTGCACGCGATGCCGGAAGGCACGATATTCTTCCCGAATGAGCCGATCCTGCGCGTGACCGCGCCGATCGCACAGGCACAACTGGTTGAAACGCGAATCATCAATTTGCTGCACTTCCAGACGCTTATCGCCTCCAAGGCGGTGCGCATGAAACTGGTGGCACCGGACAAGCTGCTGGTAGATTTCGGGCTGCGCCGCGCACACGGTGCAGAAGCGGGGCTGCTGGCAGCACGCGCCAGTTACATCGCCGGTTTCACCGGCACGGCGACGGTACAGGCCGGCATGCAGTTTGGTATCCCGCTGTTCGGTACCATGGCACATTCCTTCGTGCAGGCCCATGATGACGAGATGCTGGCCTTCAAGCATTTCGCCCATGCGCAGCCTGACAACGTCGTGCTGTTGATCGATACCTACGACACCGAAGCCGCGGCGCAAAAAGTGGTGGCGCTCGCGCCCAAACTGGAACGCAGCGGCATCCGTATCAATGGCGTTCGCATCGATTCGGGCAACCTCGCCGATCACGCTCGCAAGGTACGGCAGATCCTGGATGCGGGCGGACTACAGCACGCCACGATCTTCGCCAGCGGCGATCTGGACGAGTACGCGATGCGCGACATGCTGGCATCAGGCACACCGGTGGACGGTTTCGGCATCGGCACACACATGGACACGTCGAGCGATATGCCCTATTTGGATTGCGTTTACAAGCTTCAGGAATATGCCGGCAAGCCTCGCCGCAAGCACTCCGAAGGCAAGCAGACCTGGCCCGGGCGAAAGCAGGTGTACCGCAGCTACGATGCCGATGGCCGAATCGCGTTCGATGTCGTGACCATTGAAAGGGATGTGCAGCAGGGCGAACCGCTGCTGTTGCCTGTGATGCGCGGAGGAAGGCGCCTGGCCGCCGCTGCGCCGCTCGCAGACATTCGCAGCCATGCGGCGACCAATCTGGCGCAACTGCCCGAGTCGCTGTGCCAACTGCAAGAACCCTATGTTTACCGGGTTGAAATATCGCGTGCGCTGCACGAACTTGCGGAGCAAGTTGACTTAAACATCAAGAGCGCAAGCTCGTGATGTGCAGCCACGACACCTGACATGTAGACCCGAACCCTGTGCATCCTGGCTGGCGCCCAATGTGGCGCATAAGTAACGCCAAAGAAAAAGCCCTTCTCAAGGAAGGGCTCAGACTACCTGGCGGTGGGCCTAGTCTCCAGCTAACCAGTCTCAGTAAATTCCCGTTAACAGGGAATTTTAACGATTTCCCGGTGTGTTTTATTAGATCGTGTCGTGCGAATCAAGTAAACAAGCGACTTCCAGACCTTCCGCATCAAATCGACGAAAAAATTAACAGGGAATCTTTTATCAGGGAACAGGGAATTTACTACCAGACTGCAGGGAATAAGTATTACCTTCTTCCAATTACCGCCATTTCACCTTCTACTACCTCTCAGTCAAATTGAAGAAACCTAACAATGGAAGTTTTATGCGTCGGTTGGCTTCTTTGCGTCTGCTTTGACCAAATCGCCGGAACCTTCTGCCATATGCTCGTATACCTCGAAGCGCTTCTGCACTTCGTTCTCGTAATATGCCTGCACTTCCCCTCCATCCTCATCCATCTCGCGCAACAGTCCACGGAAGCGCGGCTCGCCCTTGATGAACTCGCGATAGGGGACGGATGGCCTCTGCGAATCCAGGAACAATGGATTTTGTCCTTCCT
Organism: Gallionella sp.; assembly: GCA_049684555.1. Classification (GTDB taxonomy): domain Bacteria; phylum Pseudomonadota; class Gammaproteobacteria; order Burkholderiales; family Gallionellaceae; genus Gallionella. Next base: position 7,135 of record JBAVGB010000103.1, read on the forward strand.
GTTCGCGCCTCGGATCGTAGCGGAATAGCGGCCAGTGACCGGTCTTGACTGCCAACTCCTGCTGCCGGTGCTGATTACCCAAGTCGTAGCCATGCTCCCCGCAGGGGCTGTAAGCGATGATCACCGACGGCCCTTCGTAAGATTCCGCCTCGAGGAATACCCTCAGTGTGTGGGTATCCTTCGCACCGTATGCCACATGCGCTACATAGACATTCCCGTAACTCATCGCGATCTGGGCAAGATCCTTCTTGCCGGTGTGCTTGCCGCCCGCCGCGAATTTCGCGATCGCGCCACGCGGGGTCGCCTTGGACATCTGCCCGCCGGTATTGGAATAAACTTCGGTGTCGAGCACTAGGATGTTTACGTTGCGTCCCGAGGCAATGACATGATCCAGGCCGCCGAAGCCGATGTCGTAGGCCCAGCCGTCACCGCCGATGATCCACACGCTCTTCTTCACAAGATATTCGACCAGGCTTTCCAGTTGGCGCGCTACGGCAGTATCCATGCCGGCCAGCTTGCGGCGCAATTCCTCAACCCGTTCGCGTTGCTGAAAGATCCCCGCCTCGGTGGACTGATCTGCGTTGAGTATCGTCTCTGTAAACTCGCTGCCGATGCTGTCCTTCATTTTTTCCAGCAATTCACCTGCCTGTTCGGCATGCTTGTCGATGCTGACGCGGAATCCCAGACCGAACTCGGCATTGTCCTCGAACAGCGAGTTGCTCCAAGCCGGGCCGCGTCCATCGCCATTCTTGCAATAGGGTGTGGTGGGGAGGTTGCCGCCGTAGATCGACGAGCAGCCAGTCGCGTTGGCCACCACCATGCGGTCGCCGAACAGCTGGCTGGCCAGACGGATATAGGACGTTTCACCGCATCCCACGCAAGCAGACGGAAACTCGAACAGCGGCTGCATCAGCATCGCGCCCTTGATGGTGCCGGCTTTTATCAGGCTGCGGTCGAACTCCGGCAGCTTGAGGAAGAAATCGAAGTTCTCGCGTTCCTGATCGCGCAATGGCGTCATCGGCCGCATCTCCAGTGCCTTGTGGCCGTCCGCCTTGGAGACAGCCGGGCAGATGTCCACGCACAGGGTGCAGCCGGTACAGTCCTCGGGGGCGACCTGGTAGCTGATGTGCATGCCTTGCTCGAAGTCCTTGCCCTTTACCTGCACGTGCTTGAACGTCGGCGGCGCGTCCTTCGCCATTTCTGCCGGAAACAGCTTGCTGCGAATGGCCGAATGCGGGCAGACGAACGGGCACTTGCCGCAATGTATGCATAATTCTTCATCCCATACCGGGATCTCCTGGGCCAGGTTGCGCTTGTCCCACATCGCGGTACCGGAGGGCCATGTGCCGTCGTTCGGCAGCGCACTCACTGGAAGGTGGTCGCCGCGGCCGGACATGATCTCGGCGGTGATCTTGCGCACGAATTCCGGCGCATATGCGGGCACAGCCTTCGGCATCTCATGGGTGCTGCTGACCGTGTCCGGAACAACAACTTTGTGCAAGTTAGCGATGGTCTCATCGATCGCCTTCCAGTTCGCCTCAACCACCTCGCGCCCTTTCTTGGCATAGGATTTCTCGGCTGCGTGCTTGATCTTCTCAACCGCCACCTCGCGCGGCAGCACCCCGGATATCGCAAAGAAGCAGGTCTGCATGATGGTGTTGATGCGGTTGCCCATGCCGGTCTGCCTAGCGATCGCGTAGGCATCGATTACGTAGAATGCGATCTTCTTGGCGATAATCTGCTGCTGCATCCTGCCCGTCAACGTTTGCCAAGCCTTTTCAGGTGGTGTCGGCGTATTGACCAGGAACACCGCGCCATCGGCCGCATGGTCCAGCATCTCGTAGCGCTCAAGAAATATTGGCTGATGGCAGCCGATGAAATTTGCCTCGTTGTCGGCGATCAAATAAGGGGAATGTATCGGTCTGGGTGAGAAGCGCAGGTGCGAGATGGTTGCGGTGCCCGCCTTCTTCGAGTCGTATACGAAGTAGCCTTGGCCATACAGTTCGGTCTCCTCGCCCATGATCTTGATGGTGTTCTTGTTCGCACCGACCGTGCCGTCCGAGCCAAGGCCGTAGAAGATGCAGCGCATCACACCGTTACCGGCGCCGGTGCGAAAATCTTCGTTCCACTCCAAGCTGGTCTGGCTGAGATCGTCGAAGATGCCGATCGTGAAATGGCTTTTCGGCTGGTCATTTTTTAGTTCGTCGAAAACGCCCTTGACCATGCCCGGTGTGAACTCCTTGGAGGAGAGGCCGTAGCGCCCGCCCACCACGCGTGGAAGCTTGGAAAGCTTCCCCGTGCCGCCGCTATAAGCTTCGCTAAGTGCCGTCACCACATCCTTGTAGAGCGGCTCGCCGTCCGCGCCAGGTTCCTTGCTTCTGTCCAGCACCGCGATGTATTTAGCGGTGGGGGGAATGACCTTGAGCAACTCGTCTGCAGCGAACGGACGGAACAACCGGACCTTCACCACGCCCACTCTTTCGCCATGATGATTGAGGTGGTCGACCACTTCATCCACCGCTTCCGCGCCGGAACCCATCAAAACGATCACGCGATCGGCATCCGGCGCGCCGTCGTATTCATAAATGCGGTACTGTCGTCCGGTCAGTCCGGCAAACTTGTCCATGGTACGCTGCACGATCGCGGGCATGCGCTCGTAAAACGGATTGACCGACTCGCGTGCCTGAAAATACACGTCGGGATTTTGCGAAGTGCCACGTATGAACGGATGATCCGGTGTCAGCGCGCGGGCGCGATGCGCGAACACCAGCTTGTCGTCTATCAATGTGCGCACCACTTCGACTGGAACCTGTTCGATCTTGGCCACTTCATGCGAAGTACGGAAACCGTCAAAGAAATGCACGACCGGCACGCGCGCTTCCAGCGTCGCCGCTTGGGCGATCAGCGCCATGTCCATTGCCTCCTGCACCGAATTTGACGCAAGAAATGCAAAGCCGGTCGGACGGGCCGCCATCACGTCGCCGTGGTCGCCGAAGATCGACAATCCCTGTGCTGCAAGCGAACGCGAGGCGACGTGCATAACGAAGGAAGTGAGTTCGCCGGCGATCTTGTACATATTGGGGATCATCAGCAGCAGGCCTTGCGATGCGGTAAAGGTGGTTGCCAGCGAGCCGGTCTGCAACGCGCCGTGTATCGCGCCGGCTGCGCCGCCTTCGCTCTGCATCTCGACGACTTCGGGAATGGTACCCCACAGATTCTTGATGCCCTGTGACGACCAGGCATCGGCATATTCGCCCATCGGCGAAGAGGGTGTGATCGGATAGATCGCGATCACTTCATTGGTCAGGTGGGCGATATAGGCGGCGGCCTCGTTGCCGTCGACGGTCACCATGCGAGCGTTGGACATCGAACACCTCCACATTCTTACCTAGGCGTTCAGCATATACCTTTTTTAATTTGGATGGTTTGACGATCACCCCGGGATTGCAGTTCGGCTGGCTGGTCCTGTTTTCAAACTGTTGCTAGCCATGCGCATGCCGTTTATAGAGGAACCCAACGTTCGGTGATAGGCGTATCAAGGCTGATTTTGGTCGCGCTGGGCAGGGTTACGCTGCTCCGGGCGCAGGTGCGGTCGAAAGAGAAGCTTCACTGACTGTTTCTGAGAAAGTTACTAGAATAATCAAAGGGTGGCCGCGTGCCAATACCTGCACTCCATACTTCTATAAATCAACGGCTTACTTCAACTGAGACAGCGACAATGGATTCTCATTACAAGCAATCCAGACACAATGGCACTGAGAAGCCAAGCGGTTGATTAAGGATAAATCCTCTCACTTCCAAGCGGTACAAAAAATCGACCTCAAATCACATAACGTGCCCATATGCAATACTGCCTATGCCGTAATGATTTCAGTTTGCATGCTGGGGATAGTTAGCTAGAATCCCGATCAACGAAATAACCCTTATGGCAGCGTGTCTATGTTCTACAACTACGGAAAACACATGAAATCTATTATCGTAAGAGTGGCCACAGCGTTAGGCCTGACGGTTATTGGCAGCGCGCTGGCCGCAGATATGCCTATGCCGCCGGAAGTGAAGCAGCTTATGTGCTTATCTTGCCACGCCGTTGACCATAAACGTATAGGCCCGCCATGGCGCGATGTGGGCAAGAAATACAAGGGCGCTCAGTATTTTGAATACAACGGCAAGAAATACCCCTTGGTGGAAGGCTTGGTGAAGAAAATCTCCAACGGCTCCAGGGTTGGTAGCGGTAATAACTGGGGGGATATGCCCATGCCCGCCGAGGATCCAACCGGCACTAAGCAGGACAAGATAAAAATAATGATCAACTACGTCCTAAGTTTGAACTAATTTTGAACCTCGCTTTACATGAAAAAGCCGGCCTAGTGTCTAGCCGTTGGCGAAAGGTGTGTATAAATTGTAGTTGAGAAGCTTATAATGCCCTTCAGTGTGAACTGGAGGGCATTATCATATCCGGCATAAAATCTCCTTCAGGAACTTCTAGCCGAGTACCC